>LSKF01000162.1 GCA_001556995.1 Erythrobacteraceae bacterium CCH12-C2 | reverse complement strand
AAGTGCGCGCAGAGACGCTTAGCGTATATCTGTGCCCGTTCTATGTCCTGACCCCTGGTTGGAGATGCGGGGCGACTGCGCAAGATGCTCGCCTTCATCGACGCTGCGGAAAGCTTCGAGGAGCTGTCGGTGCCTCCGAACTTCGGATTGCATGAGCTGACAGGCGATCGGAAGGGGATCTGGTCGATGACGGTTACGAGAAACTGGCGGATGACCTTCGGTTTGAATGACGAAGGCGCGCTGATCGATATGGATCTGGAGGATTATCATGGCGCTTAAGATGCACCCGTCGCTCGCGGTCCACGTGGGGGACTGGCTGAAGACGGAAATCGTGGAGCCCGCGCAGGTCAGCGTGACGGCTTTGGCCGAGCATTTTGGTGTATCGAGGCAGGCATTGAGCACCTTGCTGAATGGCAATTCGAACCTGTCTGCCGATATGGCTATCCGGTTTGAGAAGGCCTTTGGCATCAAGGCCGACACGCTGTTGCGGATGCAGACGACCTATGAACTGGCCCAGGCTCGCAAGCACGAGCAGGATATAAAGGTCGAGAAACTCGCAACAGCTGCCTGACATCGCCAACATAACCGACATTCAATGGCAATTACCTGCCCCCTGAAACCCTCCGTTCGTTCATCAAACTACAACATCGGCACCAACAACCGATCTTGGGGACGAAGCCGTTATTCCTCCCCGCATCGCCAAAACGTCGGTTTTCGACAAGAGCCGACTTACGCGCACCGGGCCAACCTCGTCGATTGGCATGGCCGTACGTAGGTGATGCAGTGCATCCCGCGGCGAGGACGAGTCATCAGGACTTACGCAATGCCCAGTGCCTTCGCCCTAGGGGCGGACCCAGCCCAACCATCTCGCGCTTCATCGTGCTAGACTGCGAACAAGATAGGTCTCGAGCTTCTTACGAAACGCAGGGTCATTAGCGCGAACCACTTCATCGTGTCCCAAGCCCTCCAGTATCCACCACTCGCTTCCTGGCGGTGCTGCCCGGTACATGGCTTCAATCTCAGCGGGAGGAGTGTATGCGTCGAGCTCTCCCCCAACCACCATGACCGGAACGCGAACCTTGTTCATGGCTGCGAGGGGAGACAATTTATCCGGTCCAACTCCATAGCGTGGAATGGACTGATAGCTCAGCATCGGTTCGATTGCCACTGCCGGCAGGGTCCCGACGGCGGCTTCGATGCGATTGAAAATGGCCGTGCGAATGTCAGGGTAGACCGACATCATCACAAGAGCGTCGACGTCGAGAGGGCCTCTGTCGCCAAGAACGCTGGCCGCACCGCCCAGAGAGAAACCGATTGCCCCCAGCTTGCTCGCGGGGTGCTGCTGCCTGAGCCACGCGAGTGCGGCATGGGCATCACGGGCTTCAAGATAGCCGAAACTTTTGCTTTGTGGACTGGATTGGCCATGTCCGCGCATATCGATGGACAGCACGGAATAGCCTTCGCCTGCCAACCACGTTGCCATATCGAGCATATCTCGCCGATTGCCGCCGTTGCCGTGCAACAAGAGAATGGCCGGGGCGGTGGAATCGTCAGCCTTCCAGTAACTCGCAGCGATCTCGACCTGATCCGATGTCGTCAACCGGATTTCGGTGGCGGGCGCGGGGGCAGGTTCAACCGACGCGTTGGTCGCGCCAGTCATTGCCGAACCAACAACCCAGATGCCGGTAAGTCCGGCAATCAAAGCCAGCATCCCCATACAGCCCAATCGTGTTCGCCACGTTAGGAATGATCGCCTTCTTGCCTTTGAGGACATTTCAACCTTCGCCAAGGCTGGAATTTTCGAGGGTCTATCACAATATAATTCAAAGCTATGTTAATGTGACCGCTTTTGGCTTGTGTCCGGAAAATCCGGTTCCGGGATGCCAATTGCAATAGCTGCGGTTAGGGTTTGGCAGGCTGCTGCCGCCAACAGAGCCGTCGTTCCCGGTCTCAGAACCAACCGTTGAAACCGGACATAGATTCACGCGGCGGATCATGGGTGAAACAGGGCCGGTTTCGGACCGTCCGGTCTGGGCTCTAAAACTAAAGAAAGCCGCCATTCCTCGATAGGGCAAGATGACGATCTTAGTCCCGTGGGCAGTCCCGCCTAAATGAGGCACCCGCCATCCGCGGCTGCTGACGCCATTGCTCGCAGAAAATCGTACCACGCGTCCATCCCTTCACCGGTGCGGGCGGAAACCAGCAAGACGCGCGCATTGGGGTTTACTGAGGAGATGTTTGAGCGGCATGCGGCCTCGTCGAATCCAACATGCGGGGCGAGGTCGATCTTGTTGATCAGCACCACCTCTGCTGCGCGGAACATGTGCGGATATTTGAGTGGCTTGTCCTCGCCCTCCGGGGTGGAGATAACGGCGACCTTCATCCGCTCACCCAGATCGAACATCGCCGGACAAACAAGATTGCCGACATTCTCGATCAGCAGCAACGAGCCGGATTTCGGTGCGAGTTCTTCAACAGCGCGGGCAACCATATCGGCTTCGAGGTGACAGCCGGCCCCTGTGTTGATCTGGATTGCACGGGCCCCCGCTTCGCGAATGCGCGTGGCATCATTGGCCGTCTGTTGATCACCTTCGATAACGGCAATCGGCAGACTTCCTTCCAGCGCCCGGATCGTGGTTTCGAGCAAGGTCGTCTTGCCAGCCCCAGGCGAACTGACGAGATTGAGCGCGACAACACCGCGCCCTTCGAACCAGCCCCGGTTGCGAGCCGCCTGGCGATCATTCCGGTCAAGCACGGCGGTTTCCAGCGATACACGCGCCGCTTGTTCACCGTGGTGGTGATGGTCATGCCCGTGATCATGATGATGGTGATGATGGTGCCCGTGTGAATGATCATGATCGTGTGAATGATTGTGATCGTGGGTGTGGTCATGATCGTGGGAATGGTCATCGCCGCCGCGAAGCAGCACTCGCTTTCCGGTTTCCGGGTCGATCATCGCGATCTCGTTGTCAGGATCGGTGCATCCGCAGGTGCCGCACATCAGGCCATTTCCTCCATATCGAAATCCTTGATGATGAACTGGTCGGTCTCGCCTTCCAGAAATTCGAGTGCAGCCTTCTCGAGCAGCGTACCTTCGCTCGCCACCTCGAATGAAAATCGGATCGCCTCGCGCTCTACGCAGGCATAGGGGCCGACTGCCAGGCGAACACGCGACACCCGCCGACCCTGCGCGTGATCACCAACAATGGCGACAATATTCCGGGCAAGAGACAGCTCGTGCATCAGGCCGCCCCCAACACGCCAGGCAGGTTGGCGTAGATCGTGTGCAATCCCAGGCCAAGTGCCAGCACAGCCAACGACAGATTCAGCGCTCGATGAAGTCGCAAGGCAACACGCTCTGCATAGCCAAGCGGCCAGGAGGCGACAAAGCTGAGCGCAGCCATTCCTGCAATTGAGCCAACTCCGAACAGCAGGACATAGATAACCGCCAGCAGAGGATCACCAACCGAAGCGACTGCCAGGGTAAGCAGGGCAGCCGATCCTGCCGCGCCATGCACCAGCCCGACAGCCAGCGCTTTCAAGGGAAATTTGTGGGGGTGAGAGTGTTCGTGGCGGCTCGCATCATGGGGCGCCCGTTCGCCAAGATGGCTGTGAGCATGAAAATGACGTTCGCCATCGGAATGATCGTGCAGATGGAAATGCACCCGTGCCTTGCGCATCCGCCAAAGTACATCGCCCCCCAGCAGAATCAGCATGAAGCCAACGGCGCTCTCCAGAAGGGCTGCCGTACGGCCTGTCAATGCCATGCCCAGCAGGATCACTGCAGAACAGATCGCGAGCAGGGTGAGCGTATGCCCTAGCCCCCACGCAGCACCCCGCAGCACCATCGACCGGCGCGAATTCCGTCCCGTGGCCATGGCACCGACTGCGGCGAGGTGATCGGGTTCGAGCGCATGGCCCATTCCGGCAAGGAAACCCAGGGCGATCAACGAGAGTTGCATGGCAGGTCTTCTCCCTCAGCAGATACGCGGCAGTTGCTCGCCGACCAGCATGTCGACGATCCGGCTTCCGCCGAACAGGCTATGCATGACCACGCGCGGGCTGCGCATCTCTGCCGCGCGCCCGATAATGGCTGCATCGCGCCCTGCCTCGGTTGAGCGCATGGCTGCCAGCGCAGCTTCCGCCTGCTCCTCTGGAACGAACAGCACCAGCGCCCCTTCATTGGCGAGATAGAGTGGATCAAGCCCGAGCAGTTCGCACACGCCCTTGACCTCGGCCCTCATTGGCAATCTGGCCTCGTCGATCTCGATCCCGATGGCCGAGGCTTGCGATATTTCGTTGAGTGCGCTGGCCAGGCCTCCTCTGGTGGCATCCCGCGCACAGCGCACACCCGGTGCGGCTTCGATCACCGCTTCCATCAGGTGATTGAGCGGGCGGCAATCCGAACGAATATCCGCCTCGAAAACCATGTCTCCGCGCGCGGCCAGAATGGCGGCGCCATGATCACCCAGTACGCCGTTGACCAGCGCGACATCGCCCGCGCGAACTTTCTCCGCGGCAAGTTCGCGTCCCGCAGGGATGACTCCCACTCCGGAAGTGGTGACGAACAGCGTATCGGCGGCACCGCGCTCAACCACCTTGGTATCGCCGGTCACGATCCGCACACCGGCCTGGTCGGCCGCCCTACGCATGGCCGCTGCCACGCGGCGTAGCAAGGCGACTTCGGTGCCTTCCTCAATGATAAAGGCCGCCGACAGCCACAGCGGTTGCGCGCCGCCGACGGTAAGGTCGTTAACTGTGCCGCAAACCGCAATCTTGCCGATATCGCCACCGGGGAACTCGAGCGGCTGCACTACGAAACTGTCCGTGGTGAAGGCCAGCCGGGCACCCTCCACGGCCAACATTTCGTGGCTCAACCGCGCCTGGTCTTCCAACCCGTCGGGTTCGAAAACCGAGGTAAACACATCCTCGATCAGATCCCGCATGGCCTTGCCGCCACCGCCATGCGCCAGCGTGACCCGCTCCGCTCGCAGCCGTCCGTTGCCAGTGGGAGTTACAGCGTTCATTGCGCTGGCTCCGGCACCGCATCGATCCCGCCATACTGATAATAGGCGGCACATGCTCCTTCAGACGAAACCATCAGGGCACCCATCGGTGTTTCCGGTGTGCACGACCGACCGAACAGCTTGCACTGCCATGGCTTGATCGCGCCTTTCAGCACTTCGCCGCACTGGCAAGCCTTGGGATCCGGAATGCTAGGCGATGCAACGGCAAATTTTCGCTCAGCATCCCAGGCCGCATAGGCCTCGCGAATCTGGACGCCAGAATGGTCGATCGAGCCCAGCCCGCGCCATTCGAAGAATTCCCGCAGTTCGAATACTTCCGTAACCGCAGCCAGCGAAGCTTCATTGCCATAGCGTGGCACAATCCGGGCATACTGGTTTTCGATCTCCGCCCGGCCTTCGGCCATTTGCCGAAGCACCATCCAAACCGAATGCAATACGTCGAGCGGTTCGAAGCCGGCGACCACCAGCGGACGGTGATAGTCGCGTGCGATGAAGTCATAGGGATCAGTGCCGATGACCATCGAGACATGGCCCGGCCCGAGAAAGCCATCGATCCCCATATCGGGTGAATCGAGGATCGCCTTGATCGTGGGGATGATGGTGATGTGGTTGCAGAACAGCGAGAAATTGCCGATCCCTTCTGCCTGGGCCTGCAGGATTGTCAGGGCTGTGGAGGGCATCGTCGTCTCGAAGCCGAGGCCGAAGAAAACCACTTCGCGGTCCGGGTTCGCACGGGCCAGCGCGAGGGCATCGAGTGGTGAATAGACCATCCGCACATCGGCCCCTTCGGCCTTTGCGCCTAGCAGGCTGAGCCGCGATCCCGGCACGCGCATGGCATCGCCAAACGTAGTGAAGATCACCTCCGGCTTCATAGCCAGTTCCACGCAATCATCGACCCGGCCCATCGGCAACACGCAAACCGGACAGCCCGGCCCATGGGCAAACTCGATTTCCGGCGGAAGCATCTTCTCGATGCCGTATCGGAAGATCGAATGCGTGTGGCCGCCGCACACTTCCATGATGACGACTGGGCGATCGCGCCCGGCCATGATCTGTGCAGTCAGGGCCTCGATTTCCTTGAGCAGGACACCGGCGCGAACCGGATCGCGGAATTCGTCGACATACTTCATGCGCCTGCCTCCAGCGGTGCGGCCCGGTCATTGGCTAGCAGCGTGTGGGTCAGGTCCCAGAGGATGTGATAGGCCGCGAGGTGGCATTCCTGCACCCGGTGGATCGAGCCTGTTGGGACCACCAGCAGATGATCCAGTCCGGCGCGGGCCATCTCGCCCCCGTCACCACCCGCCAGGCCGATCGTGGCAATGCCCATCTCCCGTGCCTTGGCAAAAGCCCGGATGAGGTTTGCGGAATTGCCGCTGGTCGAAAAGCCGATCAGGCAATCACCGTGCCGCCCGTGGGCAATCAGCGGACGCACGAACACATGGTCCTGTCCGACATCATTACCGACTGCCGTCAGCATCGCGACATCGGCCGCGAGGTTGATCGCACCCAGCGCCGGCCTTCCGGCGGTCACTGGATGGAGAAACTCCACCGCGACATGCGCGGCATCACAGCTCGATCCGCCATTGCCCATGGCCAGCAGGCGCCCGCCCTGGCGATAGCTTGCGGCCAGCGTGGTCGCGGCGGCGACCAGCTCGTCTGCCTGTTCTGCAAAAAACTTGCCGAACACCTCAGTGTGGTCCCGAGCCTTGCTCTCAACCGAATGGCGCAGGCTTTGCGCCGAGGCACGGAGCTGTTCGCCACGTCTGCGCATATGCGGATAAAGCGCATTCAAGGCAGGGCCAGTGGTCACCACTGCGCGTCTCCCAACGCGCGATCGCCGTCGCGCATGGCTGCAAGTTCCTGCTGCGCCTCTCCCAGCTCGGTCAGGATGCGCAGTGTTTCGGCCGCCTGATCCTCGTCAATCTTGCTCATGGCAAATCCGACATGGATCAGCACCCATGTGCCGATCAGGTCTTCGACACTGCCTTCGCCAATAACGCAGGCGAGGTTGACCGGGCGCCGCACGCCCGAGACATTGGCCACGCCCAGCTTGCGCCCGGCATCGGTGATCTCCACGATCTGTCCCGGAATACCTAAGCACATACTTCTCTCCCATTTTCGGTTTCCGCGGTCGCTTCGTGCAAATGGGCCATGGCCACAGCGGCCTGCCCCAAAGCCAGACCGCCATCATTGGCGGGCACTCTCGAGTGGCTGAGGACGTTGAGCCCCAGTTGTTCCAATCCTTCATGGACCAGGCGGAACAGCGTGGCGTTCTGGAAACAGCCGCCAGACAGGGCCACAGTATCAGGGCCATCGTCTGCGGTCAGGCGCTGCGCCATGGCCACAACAGACCGTGCGAGGCCGCGATGGAACCGCGCGGACATCACCCCAACAGGCGTATTCAGCAGCAGGTCACCCAGCATCGCCCGCCACACGGCGAGCGGTTCAACATAGGGAAGCCCACGCCCGCCCAGCAACGGAATGGAAAAAGGATAGGCCAGATCGTCCGGCTCATTCAGCGCCGCCGGATCGATTGCTGCTTCCAGCAACATGGCTGCCTGCCCTTCATATTCCTGCCGATCCCAGGCGAGACCGCAGATCGCCGCAGCGGCATCGAACAACCGCCCGCATGAGGAAGAAAGTGGGCTATTGGTGCCGCTGGCGATCATCGCATCGATCGTGGATCGCGGCATGGCGGAAAGGCGGGCAAACAATGGCAGGTCAGCGAAATTCATCGCGAATTCGGCCCAGCCCATCTGCGCCATCAAATGGGCATAGGCATTGCGCCAGGGTTCGCGGATCGCCGCAGTCCCACCCGGTAGTGCGACCGGCTTGAGCATCCCGGCACGACGGTATCCGCGATAATCGCAGATCAGGAACTCACCGCCCCAGATCGTGCCGTCATCACCCAGACCCAGACCGTCAAGCGCGATTCCCAGTACAGGGGCGGCATCGAGCGAGCGGCCGTTTTCTGCCAGACAGGCGGCGATATGGGCGTGGTGATGCTGTACCGCGATCACCGGTCGTCCATCCGCGATTTCGCGCCCATGCTTGGTCGAAAGATATTCAGGATGCGCGTCCACCGCGATTGCCGCTGGCTGATGGTCGTAGAGCTGGGTATAAAGATCGAGGTTGCGGCGCACATCATCTTCGGTGGCCGCATCTTCCAGATCGCCCATGTGCTGGCTCAGCACAGCTTCGCCATCGCGCACCAGACAGAAGCTGTTCTTGAGCTCCGCGCCCATGGCCAGTATTGAAATGTCACGCGGAAAGCCGGTGGGCAGGTCGATAGCTCTGGGGGCATAGCCGCGTGCGCGGCGCAGCAGCCGGACCCGGCCCAGATCGACCCGCGCAACGCTGTCGTCGATCCGGTTGGCAATGTGCCGGTCGTGCATCAGCGCGAATTCGGCAATGCCTTCCAGTTCGGCGCGGGCCTGCTCGTTAGTCGTGCATTGCGGGCGGCCTGAGAGATTGCCTGAAGTCATCACCACCGGGCGCTTCATCCGCCGCAACAGCAGGTGATGTAGCGGGGTGTGCGGCAGCATGAAGCCGATACGGTCCAGCCCCGGCGCAACCGCTTCGGGCAGCGGTTCCCCCGATGCGCGCAGCAACACGATCGGCGCTTCAGGCGATGCCAGCAGTTCGGCTTCCTGTTCCGAGAATTCGGCATAACGGCAGATAACGTCCAGATCGCGCGCCATCAGGGCAAAGGCCTTGCCCCTGCGCCGTTTGCGCATACGCAGATCGGCCACCACCTCCGCGCGGGTGGCATCACAGGCGAGATGAAAGCCGCCAAGCCCCTTGATGGCGACGATATGCCCGTTCATCAGCATGCCGCCTGCGGCATCCACGTCGTCCATCATCGAAAAGGCTTCGTGATTAACAGTACCGGGGCCAAGGCGCTCGATCCATGCGCGTGGTCCGCAAACATGGCACGCGATAGGTTGGGCATGGAAGCGCCGGTCTGTCGGATCGGAATATTGCTCTCCGCATTCCGGGCACATCGCGAAACCCCTCATGGTCGTGCGGGCACGATCATAGGGGCCGGTCTCGATAATCGAGAAACGCGGCCCGCATTCGGTACAATTGGTAAAGGGGTAGCGATAGCGACGCTCGAAAGGGTCGCGCACTTCTTCAAGGCAGGCGGAGCAGATTGCCGCATCGGGCGTTACAGCCCCGCGCATGCCATCACCTTCCGATGCACCGATAACGAAGCTCTCGGGCCGCACAGCATCAATTGCCACGCGTTCTATCGCATCAATCCGCGCCAATGCAGGCAGAGCCGCGCGCAGTTCGCTTTCAAAGCGCGACACCGCTTCGCCCCAAAGGCGAATTTCAACCCCGCTGCTGGTGTTGCGCACATCACCGGTTAGCTCAAGCTCGCGTGCAACCCGCCATACAGTGGGCCGGAAGCCTACGCCCTGCACCTGGCCGCGTACCAGAAGGCGTTCGCCGGTCACCGCGCCAGATTCCACAAAAGGACGCGATTGTTGCCGCTATCGGCAACCGCCACCAGATCACCCAGCGCTGACAGGCCATAGGGCCAGCACAGGCTGTCTCGTTCGGGCATGCCCCAGCGATTGTCGCCTTTGCTGGCGAAGTCCGGCTGACCACAAAGCCGGTTCGCCGCAATGCCGGTGGCGCTGTCTGCCCAGCCGAGCAGACGCGAGTTCGCGGTATCGGCCACAATCAGCTGGCCACCGGCTTCAACCGTCGCATAGGGCATGTTCACACTGGCCGCGCTGGGATAGTAGGAGGACATATTGTGATCGCAATGCGCGGCGTCCCGCTGTCCCAGGATTGCGTCGCAAGGCGCGCCATTGTGCTCTGGAAATCCGCGCCACAGCATTACACGATTGTTGCCGCTATCTGCCAGCGCGAGATGGCCATTCCACCAGCAGGCTCCATGCGGCCACCGCATCGACATCGCCGTGACTTCGCCGCCCGCGTTCTCGTCGCGCGTAGAGAAGTCGTGCTGGCCCAGCACCAGATCGGCTGGCTGGCCGGTTTCTGAAGGATCGCTCCAAACCAGCAGGCGGCGGTTGCCGCTGTCGCATACGACCAGTCTGCCGGCCACTTCGGCCACGCCATAGGGCCAGTGCAGGCTGGCCGAGGTTGGACGGTCAGCGCCGCGATTGGCCAGAACGGATTCACTATCCTCCTGACCCAGCACCAGATCGGCTGGCTGGCCATTGCCTGTTGGCACTTCGCGCCAGATCAGCACGCGGTGGTTCCAGGCATCAGCCACGGCTAATCCGCCGCGCCATGAGCACAGGCCAGTTGGCACATTGAGCGTAGCAGGACCGGGAGGCCCCTTGGCGTTGCGGCCTTCGCGTGAGAAACTCGGCTGGCCGATCAGAATGTCGGCAGGCTCATTGTCCGATTGTGGAATTTTTCGCCATCCCAGCAGCCGATGATGCCCGGTATCCGCGACCCACAATGTTCCATCAGGATGCAGGCAGACACCGCGCGGCCCGAACAGGCTTGCAGCGGCGGGAGACAGCGGCGTTGCAATGTCGCCGGGCGACCACCCGAGCACAACGCGCGGCCCGCCTTCTTCCAGCAGCGGTGCCCCCGCGATTTGCGTCCCTTCGGCTTTGACCGGACGGAAGGAGGGCGCGAGCGATACTTTCATCGCGTCAGCCTCAGTTCGATGGCGTCCCCTCGGACGCGTACGGCATGAGGTTGCAATTGCACTTCCGGTGCCGTCAGGCATTCACCGCTTTCGAGCGCATAACGGAAACCATGGTGCGGACAGGTGATGAAGCCATCGGTAATTTCCGCCTGGTCCATCGGCATGCCAAGATGCGCACAGGCGTTCTCGAAACAGGTAACCTTGTCCCCGAAGCGCGAAAGAAGCAGCGAACGCCCTTCCAGCTCCAGGACAGAAGTCGTCCCGTCGGGCAATTCAGTCAGTTGCAGCGCGTGGAGCCAGCCTTCATGCTCATGCGCGGCGAAGGGAGAGGTGAAATGCACCGTGTCACCGCCGCCGCCACCCAGCCCCTTGGCCTGTTTGACTTCGCGGATTTCGGGCACTTGCTCAGTGATCGCTTTCTTTACCCCGGCATAGAAAGTCAGCGCCGAAGCGGGACATCCATCACAGGCCCCCAGAAAACGGACCACTGCCTTGTCGCCAGATACTTCGACCAGTTCGGCATCGCCGCCATGGCCGGCCAGCGTCGGGCGCACCGTGGCAAGCGCGGCATCGACCCGCTCGAACAGGCTGGCCTTGAGGATGCCATGGCGGCGGAGCACGCAATAGACCACCTCGTCCGCCGCCGCCTGACGCAAAGCCTCGGCTGCGCCGGGCAGCTCACGCAGCGACCGGATCAGGCGACGGAAGGCTTCGGCATTGAGCGCGTCAAGCGCCGCTGCCCGTGCCTGCGCACCATTGCGTGCACCTTCTTCCCAGTTCTCTGCCAGCGCTTCCAGCGCGGTCAGATCCCCCAGCAGGCGGGAAAGCGTTGGCTCGGGCCGCTGGGGATCCGCCTCTGACATCGGATCAGGCGTACTTGATGTTCCGGTAGAGGTAAGGCTGAAGCAAGCCGCCCACCAGGCCCCCGGCAATCGCCGCTCCCCATAGTGGTGCAACCATGCCAACCAATACAGTTGCAACGGTAGCTGCGGCAGCCCCGGTCACAAGTAGACGGATGGCGAGGGCCGTATCCTGGAACAGCTTGCCCTGAAAAAACAACTTGGTTGAACTGAAAACCATATCAAACATGGTAGTCTCCCTCAGGCCGATTGCATGAAAAACAGCACGGCGAGTCCCATGACTACACCGGGAACTCCGGCGAGCAGGCCGTATAGCCCGCCCAGTTGGGCTGCCAGTTGCTTGCCCAGCGCAGCCCCGCCAATCTTCAGGCCCGAGAGCGCGCCGCCGACAAGAGCCCCTGCTATTCCGGCCACTAGGGCCAGCAGTAAAATTACGAGCAAATTCACCTCCATTGTTCTCTAAAATCCGCCGTTGGCGCGCGAGGGTTCGCCGCGCACTGCCATTTCAAGTTCGATGATCGTTTGCGCCGCGCTCTCGGCCCGGTCCTGCGCTCCGGAAGCGGCAAATATTTCGCGCGCTTCGCGCAGCAGCTTGATCGCCTGCGCGATGTTGCGTGGATTGCCTGCTTCTCCGTCTTCCGGATCGTCAGGGAGGTTGCAAAGGCAATTGGCCTTGTTCGCTATGGTGTTGGCATATTCAAGCGGAGTGTTGTCCCGCTGGCGCACCTTCAACGCCTCGTCATAGGCCTCCAGCGCACGGAAACCGTTCTCGACCCGGTGGCTCGATGATGCATATTGCAGCGCATTGCCCAGATTGTTCTGCAGCATTGCATATTCCATCGGCTGATCGATCAGATTGACCGCCGAAAGTCCTTCTTCAAATGATTGCACCGCCAGCGCTTCGCTGATCTTGCCGCTTTCGCTCGTAATCGGAACGGAGAGGAAGGCGGTCGCCAGATTGTTGTTCAGAATGGCATATTCGCGTGGATGACGCAGCTTGTTGAACGTCCGCAGCGATCGCTGATAGGCGGATATTGCATCTGTAATTCGTGCCATGCCTGCGCCTGCAAGAGTCTGCAGGGCGAGGCCAAGGTTCATTTCCGCTTCAGCCACCTCTTCGCCGCTGCCTCCCTCCGCCAGGACCGGTGTTGCCTGTTTCAGCAAGTCACGAGCCTGTTCGATCGGTGCGGCAATTTCGGAAGGAATTGCCATGAGCGCCGTGGCCATTCGCGCACGAATCCGGGCAGTCAGCAGTGCATCCTGGTCTCCGCACTGATGGATTGCCTGTTCATAGAGTTCGATGGCTGCCAGCAGGTCGTCGGCTTCCTTCGGCCGCTGTTGCAGACCCATGGCAATTTCCATGAGCATTTCGGCTTTCTCGATAACCGAAGCGTCACTTTCCTCCACCACCTTCAAGGCGGCCGCCAGCTGATCCTCTGTGCGACTGAGCGCAACCATCCCGACTCTCCCCGGCCTCCCCTTGATCGGATTCGGGCCTGCAGCCCTTAAAACGAGCGCCGGGTAAATTGTCTACCAGTTTTTCGTTATGTAAACTTAGTTATCAGTTACGGGGAGGTCCGCAAGAAGCGCCGCATCTCCGCTTGACCACCTTACGGGGACGTCCTGCGCCTCGAAGTCGGCCAGGCCGTGCGCCTCGAACACATCGAAAGCGCCAACTACCCGATCACCCTGAGCATTGCGTTGTTTCAACAGCGCTCCTCCGGCCGCCGCGTGAAACACCGGCAAAATCCGCAAGGTCGCGCCATCGATCAGCACCGCAACTGCATCGATGCCCGAGAAATAGGTAGCGACCAGGCCTGCGGGAAACCGGATCGTCCCGCGCGCGACCGAGATGGTCTGCTCCATGACTTAAGCCTCGGGGGCGATGACGAGCCGCGCCGCGATCTTGGCCGCCACCTTCTCGACCGCTGCAACTACCGGCCCGGAAAGCTCGGTGGCATAGTCCAGCGTCTGCGCTTCGATCAGATAGACTTGCACATCAGAAGGGAAGTCATCGCCAAAGATCTTGCGTCCCACAAACAGGGCGTTGTCCCAACGGAACGCGTGAAGACCCACGCCATGGACCGGTTCTGCCGCCAGCACATCGCCGGGAACCTCGTAGATAGCCCCCGGCTTGCCTTCGGGCTCCCTTGCATCGATCACGATAAGCTGCTGCGCCCCGCGCGCACGGTACATCACTGCCATCCCATCAGTGCCGGCATCCAGCAGCGCTACATCAGACGGCAAATCTTCAGCAGCAAGCCGGGCGATGACGGCCGGACCAGCCCCGTCATCACCGCGATTGATATTGCCGCAGCCAATGATCGCAGTGGCAGGTGCGTCTAAATTCGCCACAGGCGGCACGACCACTCGGGTTCAACCGGCAGCATAAGTTCAGGCAGATCACAGAAACGGCGCTTGATAAGGTAATACATGCAGGTTTCGCAGGGCTGTTCCAGTTCATCAGCCGTGATGGTGTGATCTGTAAACCCGGCAATCACAAGTTTGGAAGCAAGGTCCTTGCCTTCCGATTGCAGGCGGGACACGATCGCGTTGACCTGCGCGGAGTCTTCGGCTCTGGGGAAGACTTCGGTTTCAAGGCCGCCAGCCAGAAGACCCGCGATCTCCCGCCGTAGGGTTTCGTCTGCATCAGTGGCCATGCGCAACTCCTTCAAATGCGCCAGAGGCGACACCACCATTCGGGCTCGGCGGGCAAGCTTAGCTCCGGCAGGTCACACCAGCGCCTGTGGACCAGATAATACATGCATTCCTGACAGCGCATCTCGTCTGCCCCGTACGGGCGAAGCAACCAGCCGGAAATGTCGAGCTTGGCCCTTAGATCATCCGGGTCGAGCGCCCTTAACTCGTCAAGAATGCCTGAAAACTCGCGGTCGGTTTCGGGAAATGGCTCAACCTGCGTTTCCAGCCCTTCGTTGAGATAATCCTCGATCATGCGCAGAAGTGTCGCATGATCGGCCTCTGAAGGCACCACGCCATACCGGGACAGGAGCCATTCGCGCTGGCGCTGCAATTCGGTGTTGTCGCCAGTCATTCCGGCGCATTCTCCCAACGGGTTGTTATTCTATTCGCAGCCTCGGGTGGGAGACACCTCACAGCGTCCTCCCACCCGGCGGCCCGATATCAAGCTGTGCGGAAGCGCGCCAGTTCCTCGCCCGTTTTCGCATCGTGTGCGTGGACCGTACAAACCAGGCAGCTGTCGTAGGAACGGCAGACATGTCCGACTTCAACCGGATCGGCAGTATTTGTAATCGGGGTGCCGATGAGTGCCTCCTCGATCGGTCCCAACTCGCCATTGCTCGCACGCGGGCCGACATTCCATGTGGTCGGAGCGATGATCTGGTAATTGTGGATCTTGCCATCGCGCACGTCGATCCAGTGGCACAAGGCGCCACGCGCAGCCTCGGTCGCGCCCCATCCCTGGCCATCGCGCTCAGTAGGCTTGATGTACCATTCATCGTTGAGACGGAACTCGCGCAGGATGCGTTCGGCTTCGCGGTATAGCTTGCACAGCTCATGCAGGCGGGCGAAGTGGCGCAGGTAGGTCGAAGCGCCGCCAAGCTTGCGATACATGTCGAGCACCAGTCCATCACTGTGTTGCCAGGCCTCGCCATGATCGCCACCAGCGATCAGCTGCCGCGCGAGCGGGCCGGCCTCAAGACGACCATGTTCGGCGTGGCGAACGGCAGTCGACCAGCTGTATTTGCCATCAGTATCGATGTCGTTTTTCGCGATTGGCATCGTCGTCCGGTCGAATGGGTGGATATCGTCCCCTTCGTTGTACCACGCGCGCTGCATGTCCTCGCGGACATTGCCCTGATCCATCAGCTTGAACGCGCCGCTGGCACCGTCGAACGTCCCCGATTTCATGATCACGGCGCTGTTGCGGCCTTCAATCGTGGGGTTGTTGTAACGGTCTTCATGCGGGAGATAGCCCCACGAGATGAACTTGCCGTGGCCAGTGCCATATTTCTCCAGTCCGATGTCGAGCGACATGCGGATAAACATGCCGAGATCGGAATTCGCGTGTTCCGGCCGCTCATCAAGCCACGCCATCAGTTGATCGTACGTGGTGATTTCCTCATAGCGCTCCATCGAGCAACCAAGGAACAACGGTTCGATCCAGTTGCGGCGGAAGTGCTCCAGGATCGACCAGGCGCGGGTCACGTCGGTCAGGGTCGGGGCGCACATCACGCCGCCAGGAACCATGAAGGAAGAATGCGGCCACTGCCCGCCAAGCAGGGCATAGATTTCTACCGGGCGGCCCGAAATGGTCACACCCGCTTCATAGGAGGTCCCTGTGAAGGGCGCATAGCGCTTCACCGCTTCTTCGTAGAACTTGGACTTCGCATAGTTCTGGTTGGTGTAGTCGATCATGAACAGACCATAGTGATGTCGCGGGATTGACTGGAGTGTTTCGACGATTTGCCCGAGATTGCGGGCAAGGATCGCGTTACGCGGAACGGTGGTACCCCAGGCGGAATCGAGTGCCCAGGCAGCACAGGACAGGTGCGAGGCACCGCAGATGCCGCAAGCACGAGGCGTAACGACAAGCCCGGCCTGTGGATCCTTGTTCTTGAGGATGACTTCGAAGCCGCGGAACATTTCCGCTTGCGTCCATGCATTGGTGACGATCCCGTTCTCGATGTCGACGCGGACATCAAGGTCGCCCTCCACCCGGCCAACGGGCGAAATGTCGAGGGTTTGTGTAGCTGCCATTGTAATTCTCCCGAAATTCTGTGTGCGGCGCGCTTCGCTGCGCGCCATGAACCCTCATGAATCAGACGACGAAGATATCCTCTTCGGCCCACGCCGGAGCCGCACCCTTGGCGGCAGCTGTGAGCTTGACGTAGCCGGTACGATCAACCCCTAGCGGCAGATCCTTCGGCACGCCCATCACAGTCTGGGTCTTGAAGACAGTTCCTGGGGCGAGATCGAAGAAGGGGAATTCCGGTTCCGTACAGCCAAGGCAGGGCATGCCAGCACGGGTCTTGGACGAAACGCGGTTCCACAGAATGCGGTTGCAGGGGCTGTGAGTCATCGGGCCGCGGCACCCCAGATCGTAATAGAGGCAGCCCTTGCGCTGACCGAAGGCCGTGGTCGAGACCTTGTAGGCGAAGTGCATGTTGCGGGTGCAGCCCGTCTGCGTGAAGCTGGAGAAGAAGGTCTTTGGCCGATGGAATTCGTCCAGCGTCAGGTCGCCCGCGCGGCCCGTGGCAACGGCGACAAGGATCTGCGTTACCCAGTCAGGGTGAGCGGGGCAGCCGGGAATATTGATGACCGGAAGGCCAGCCTGAGACGTGAAGCCTTCGCCCAGCGCTCCACCCTTGGCCCGCTTGAGGAACTGCAAGCCTTCGCTTTCAGACGGGTTCGGCGCCGTTGCCGGGATGCCGCCCCAGGTGGCGCAATCGCCGATTGCCACAACAAATTGCGCCTTGGCAGAAAGATCTGCCACCCAGTCTTTCATCGGGCGGCCACAGAAGCGATTCCATTCGCCGGTACCGTTGGGCGCATTGATGACGCTGCCTTCGAACACGAAAATGTCGAGCGGGATTTCGCCGGAAAGGCACTTTTCCATCATGACTTTGACATTCTCACCCAGCTCGAGGCCAAGCGAGGGATGCCAAAGGACATTGATGCCAAAATCCGTCACCAGATCGCATGCGCTGGGCTCCTCGGCATTAAGGAAGGACATGGTGTTGCCAGAGCACGCACCGCCTTGAAGCCACAACAGATTCGCCATTTCTCAGTCTCCCAACTTCCCGGCGGAGTGCCCGACCGGCCAAATGCCCCTGCGGGCTATGGGAGGACATTAAGCATGATTCGTGCCAGAAAAATAATAAAGCATTTTCAGTATTTTATGATGAAGCTCATATTTTCGGCGAAGAAAATGCAAAGAAACTTTGCACGCACTCCTTGAAACATTCTTTGCAGTCGGAGCCGCAGGAGGTGCGTATGCCAACCGTTCAGGCTAGCCGTGCCGGTTGCCGCAGACCGGGCATTCAACTTCGCCGAACGCCGAATACCAGATGCCTTTGCAGCGCCCGCACCAATGGCCATGCGCACCAGAAAGTCCTGCACCCGCTGTTCGCGTCAGTTTTGTCGAGCCGAGGTCTTGTGGCGCCTCTTGCCCCGGATAGGGCATGCGGGAAAAACGCAAGCGAACAACATTGTCCCGGTCTGCCATTTCACTGCCACTCCCGTTCCTGCTCCTGCTCCTGCATGAGACCAACGTCAGCCATCATGCAGACCGTAGCGCTTGATCTTGTTGGCCAGGCCCACGCGGGATAGCCCCAGCGCGTCGGCAGTCTTGCTCTGGTTCCAGCGAAAACGGGTGAGTGCACCTACCACGACCCGTTGCTCCAGACGCTCGACCATCTCCTTGAGTGTGCCGCCTTCCATTTCCGCCTGCTGGCCGACATCCGGGGCAACAACGAGATTATCAAACACGGCCGAAAGGTTACGCTCTGTAATGTAACCACCATTTTCAGCCAGCGCCACCGCGCGCCTGATCTCGCTTTCCAGTTCCCGGACATTGCCTGGATATTGATGAGCCTGCAGCCTGTCGAGCGCACTCTGCGTAATGCCAATTACCCTGCGGCCGACTACTCCGGCATATTTCTCGATGAAGAAATCTGTAAGAACAGGAATATCCTCCCGCCTGTCTCGCAGCGCCGGGATGCTCAGCGAAAAGCCTTTGAGACGATAATACAGGTCACGCCGAAATTCGCCTTTTTCGACCATTTCCAGAAGCGGCCGGTTCGACGCCGCAATGATCCGGACATTGGCATGCAACAACTTGTCCGACCCTAGCGGTTTAACCTCGCCATTCTGAAGGAAGCGCAGCAGGCTGACCTGGAAACTCGGCGAAACATCTGAAATTTCGTCAAGGAACACCGTTCCGCCATCTGCGGCACGGAACAGCCCAAGCCGGTCTGCGGTGGCTCCGGTGTAAGCCCCCCGCACATGTCCGAACAATTCGGAATGGAGCGTGGAATCCAGCATACCGCCGCAATTCTGTACATGGATCGGAGAATCGACACGTGTAGAGTTGAAATGGATCGCTCGCGCCAGCAGTTCCTTGCCCGTCCCGGTGTCGCCCTCGATGAGGACTGGCAGATCGGTAACCGCCGCCTTGCGCGCTTCAACGATCAAATCAGCCATCTTGGCGCTGGCATAAACGAGCTTCTCGAATTGCGAGTAACCGCCCTTGACTGACATATCCACGCGTTCCTCGAAGATCTGGTCATCGACCGAAATCTTCAGTTCACGCGAAAGAAGGCGATGGCGTCGCGAAAGTTCGTTCATTTCCAGGCTGCGCTTTACCATGAGCGCAATCTGATGAGGTGTTAGCGGCTTGAACAGATAGAGATAGGCGGCAGAGCGACGGACTGCCTCGCTGTCAGCTTCGTCGCGATTCTGCGAAGAGACCGCAATTCGACAAACCCCCGGATGTGACACGCGCGCGCGTGTCAGTATGTTGTCCTGGGCATCGTCCACCGTGTCGAGATCGCAAAGCAAGAGGTGTACTTCGATGTCGTTGAGCCGCTCCTGCGCGGGCTTGCCGTCCTCAGCTATGACCAGCCGGTAATCTGCTCGCTCCTTCAGCCCAGCTCGCGCCGCGCTGATCAGCGCATCGTCGCGCGAAACAACAAGGATCGTCAATTCCCCGGCCAAATGCACCTCCCAACATGCAGCGGACCGCAACTGCTACTGCCAGTCGCGACCGATGTGCAAGGAAAGTTTGCATTTCGCCTGCTAACTTAACAATGAAATGTGCTTGGAGGCTGGTAACAGGCGCTGTCGCTTGCGCAATTTCCGCGTGGATGCAGTTAATGGCCGCCCAGAACCCGCTTCTTGAGCGAATGGAGCGCAAACCACACGGATCCCAGGACCGGCAGCACCAGCAAAGCGATCGCAACTTCCGGATCAACCCAGTCAAAGTGATGGGACGCACCCTTTATGGCATACCCTAGCAGGCCGATGGCATAATAACTCACGGCCACTACTGAGAGGCCCTCGACGATCTGCTGCAAGCGCACTTGCATCGTCGTGCTGCGCTCCATCGATCGAAGCAGCTTCGCGTTCTGGTTCTCGATTCGCGTCTCGATGCGGGCGCGCAGCAGTTCGGAGATTTGGCGCGCACGCCGTGTCAGCTGGCGTTCGCGCTCAGTCAAGGCGGCGCAGGTGCGCGCTGCTGGCAGGAAGCGGCGTTCAGTGAAGTCGACGAGCGAAGCGAACCCACGGATCGGTTCCGGAGCAAGTTGTGCGAGCCTCTCTTCCACCAGACGCGAATAGGCTGCGGTAGCGTTCATGCGATAGCCGATTGACGTGGCAATGGTCGAAAGTTCCAGGCTGAGGTCAGACAATTGCGCCAGCAAATCATCGTCAGAGGCCACCGAGGACGTTACGGCCTTGGCAAGTGCGGCCAATTCGCGTTCGGCCGCGTCCAGCCTTGGCCAGGCCTCTTGTGCCACCGGCAGCCCCAAGAGCGCCTTGTTGCGGTAATTCCCAAGCTCCTGCAATTGCTGCAGTTGCCGGGTGAGATCACTCCGGTCGACTTCCCCGGCTGACACCACAAGGCGCCCCCGGCCATCGGGGTGAATGCGAAAATCCGACCAGATACGCACTCCCCCGGAGAGGCCGCATGACACAAGCTCGCTGCGATTGAAATCAACCGCCGGCAATGCCCTCTCGACTTCGGCTTCGTCGCCACCAACCCAGATCGATGTCGCGCGAATGATTGCGCCCGGCAGGGTTTCCGCCCAGTCAATGGCCTCGCCCACCGAAGAGTCCAGTCCGGGGTCGAGCAAAACTTCGATGGCGCGTTCCGGACAAAACACTGTCAGCGTCGAACCTTCGCTCTGTCGCTCCCATGTAAAGGAGACGTCGCCAAAGAGTGCACCTGACAGGTGGCGCGGATTCTCTTCATCCGATTGGCTTCCGCACAGAGCGGACAAGACTGAGCGCTCCGCCTCACGCTCGCCAGGCCCAACCTCAAGCACCCACTGGAACACTGCGACCGGCAGTTGCAACAGCGGCCAGCGACGCAAATGCATTTCGCTGACAACTTGCCGCCGCAACTCATGTTCTCGCATAGCCTCATTCCCCGCCAGTGGATTCCGGGCCAGACCTATTCAAACAAGCGCGAAGCCGCAATGCCGGTAAAATCGATCTCGGCTAGCTGCCATCGGACATGGCCGCAACAATGGGCAGCTATCCCTCGTTCACTCCCCAAAACCTGCCGTTCCGGACCGTCCAACAAAGTTGCCGCTTCAATCTTTGATCGGCCCATATGTCAACGGGTCCCTGGTCCAGGATGGACCGAGGTGGAAATCTTCGCTTGCCGACGGTACCGGGCCATCAGGTTGGGAGGCGACATAAGGAGGGCAGGGCGGCTCCACCTCTGCCTTCGTTCGCAGGACTTCGCCCATTGCACCCGCCCTTCCGCGGAGAATGCGGACCAGCCACGACAGGGACAGGAGCATAACGCCAGCTCCTCGCCCAGCGAGGCAGTAATAGAGGCAACGCTGGTAATCGTCGCAGTCCGCCGAAAGAATGCCTGCCAGCCTTACCTTTGCCCCGGGTGTCTTTCTCTGGACCGCCTCCAGCACCTCGAGCAGTTCCTGCGCCGCGTAGTAGGCGTCGAAGGGCTCGACGCCCAGGCTGGCATTTGCCACCATTCGCATGGTCGGCAAGATCTCCTCTTCGACGGCGGCATCCATCAAGGTGACCTCGGGATCGAATTTGCCAAGATCGAATGAGGTACGCATCGCTTTCTCCTTCGACACTCCGACTGCGTATGTGCCGGACCAAGGTCAATGAGCGATCGAAGGGGTCTTCGATGCAGTCCGAAGCGAGGGGAGGGCGGCCCTTTGGTGGACACCGTTTGCTCGACCTCCCGCCGCAGCGCACGCCGATGAAGGATCAGGCATCGACAAGCCGCATTCCCGGGCAGTCCTCGATCACCTGCGGCCGCCATTCGCCGCGATCGGGGTGCTTGATCCAGATCTGGTCGGGCTTGTACTCCTCGCCATCGAGGAATTTCTCGCGGAAGGCCTCCCAGGTCTGCGATTCTGACATCAGGCGTTCGCAGAAATGCACCTCGTCGCTGACGGCGATGAACAGGCGCCTGAGCAGGTCGGGCGCCTGGGACAGGTCCACCACGCAGCTGTCGAAGCGGGTGGCGAAACTGGCCATCTGGTCGCGCAACCTGTCGAGAATATCGCCGACGCTGTCATAGCAGGTGAGCGCCAGCAGCACCTCTTCTTCGCATGCATCATAGGGGTGCCGCTGTTCCCGCAGGTCCAACAGGCAGAGTCGCGGAAGGGCTTCCTGCCGTAGCCATACTCCAGCGGGCCATGCGCCGAAGATCAGCGATGCGTCACCCAGCGTCTCGAAACCACGACCGAGATTCTTGCGGCCGAGCATTTGGGTGTTGCCCAGATCGATGGCCAGAATTGCCTCCTTTGCACGCAGCTTGTCGGCGATGATTTCGGTGGCAACGCTGGTAACACCGGTGCCGCCGGCAATGCTCTGGACTGAGATTATGCGCATTTGTTGATCCTCCTCGTGAATGTGGACTTGTGGGGATGTGTAATTGTGGGTCTGTGGGCGTCAGAGGCCGAAAGTGCAGATCGCGTAGCCGGGCGGCGCGAGGCGCTCGATCCGCGACCAGAAGGTGCTTTCCCCATTGGGCGCACGCCGGTTGGTCGGCACCGCAATCTCTGCCATGGGGCCGCGAACCTCGATCACCGTGCCGCAGTTGCTTTCGTCGCCGATCGCCAGGTTCCGCTGGAACTCCGCGATCCGCTCGCTCGCTGCCTCGAACCGCTCTTCGACCGCGGCAATCCGGCGCTCTTCCTCGTCGACGACCGCAGCGGCATCGGCAACGGTCGGCAGTCGATCCGGGTGAAACAGGTAAATCGCCGTGGTGTTGGACAGGCCGCCGAACAAACGCCCCATCACCTGGCTCCCGATATCGCCGGACCGTGAAATCTCCGAATTATCCATCAGGAGAGACACGAACCCCACCAGCGGCTCGCCTCCGCTGCCGTCGCAGATCGCCACTTCACCGCGCCATTGATGACGATACCCGGTGGGTCGGGTCAGGTGGGCAATGACGCGGTTGCGGAACATCCCGGTCCGCAGGTCATCGGCCGGGACGATGGTGCCACCGTGAGCCTCGCAACTTTCTGAGAAGACCTGCTGGCTACGGCGCGTGACAATCATGGCGTCGGTATTGCCGCGCTCCTTGAAGAGGGCATAGCGTGGGAGGTACGCCAAGCAACGCTAAGGACGAACAATACCGGAA
>LSKF01000161.1 GCA_001556995.1 Erythrobacteraceae bacterium CCH12-C2 | reverse complement strand
GCTGATTTAGATCCCGCGCGGGCTTTTTTGCGTCTTGCACGCGCTGCAACAGCCATTGCCATCCATTTGCCCTGCCGCTGCCTTGCAAGCGCGCCCTCCTCTGCTAAAGCCCGCGCGGGATCTAAATCAGCTTCCTGTCGGACAAACACAGCCCCGCGAGAGATGGGGCAAGTAAGGATAGGGCACACGCCATGCAGAAAATCAAAGTCGCCAACCCGGTGGTCGAACTCGATGGGGACGAGATGACCAGGATCATCTGGCAGTGGATTCGCGAAAGGCTGATCCTGCCCTATCTCGACATTGATCTGCATTATTACGACCTCTCGATCGAAAACCGCGATGCGACCAATGATCAGGTGACGGTCGACAGCGCCAATGCGATCAAGCAGCATGGCGTCGGCGTGAAGTGCGCCACCATCACCCCCGATGAACAGCGGGTCGAGGAATTCGGCCTCAAGAAGATGTGGAAGTCGCCCAACGGCACGATCCGCAACATTCTGGGCGGGGTGGTGTTCCGCGAACCGATCGTGATCGACAACGTGCCGCGGCTGGTGCCGGGCTGGACCGATCCTATCGTCGTCGGCCGCCATGCGTTCGGCGATCAGTACAAGGCCACCGACACGCTCATCCCCGGCCCCGGCAAGCTGCGGCTGGTGTGGGACGGCGACAATGGCGACAAGATCGACCTCGACGTGTTCGACTTCCCCAGCGCGGGCGTCGCGATGGCGATGTACAACCTCGACGATTCGATCCGCGATTTCGCCCGCGCGAGCTTCAATTACGGCCTCAACCTCGGCTGGCCGGTGTACCTTTCCACCAAGAACACCATCCTCAAGGCCTATGACGGGCGCTTCAAGGACCTGTTCCAGGAAGTGTTCGACACCGAGGGCTTCGCTGAAGCGTTCAAGGAAAAGGGCATCGTCTACGAACACCGCCTGATCGACGACATGGTCGCCTCCGCCCTCAAGTGGTCGGGCAAGTTCGTCTGGGCCTGCAAGAACTACGACGGCGATGTGCAGTCCGATACCGTGGCGCAGGGCTTCGGCTCGCTCGGACTGATGACCAGCGTGCTGCTCAGCCCCGATGGCAAGACCGTCGAGGCCGAAGCCGCCCACGGCACCGTCACCCGCCACTATCGCCAGCACCAGCAGGGCAAGGCGACCAGCACCAACCCGATCGCCTCGATCTTCGCCTGGACCCGCGGCCTGATGTATCGCGGCAAGTTCGACGGCACGCCCGACGTGATCCGCTTTGCCGAAACGCTCGAACGCGTCTGCGTTGAGACCGTCGAGAAGGGCTACATGACCAAGGATCTGGCGCTGCTGATCGGCCCCGGCCAGGCATGGCAGACCACCGAGCAGTTCTTC
The DNA here is from genome assembly GCA_001556995.1 of Erythrobacteraceae bacterium CCH12-C2. Lineage (GTDB taxonomy): Bacteria > Pseudomonadota > Alphaproteobacteria > Sphingomonadales > Sphingomonadaceae > Erythrobacter. Next base: position 29,897 of record LSKF01000161.1, on the reverse strand, counting down.
GAAACCATCGTCGAAAACCTCGAAAAGGAAATGTCCAGCTGGGTCTGAGGCCCGGCTGACCGCTACTCATGGCCAGTCGCTCCACCCCGCGCCTTGAGATCCGCCAGGCCAAGCTCAAGGACGTGCGGGCGATCGGCGATCTGGTGCGCCGCGCCTATGATGATCTGCCTGCCTATACGCAGGGCGAAATTCGCGGGCAGATCAACAACTACCCCGATGGCTGCTTTGTCGCGCTGTTCGATGGCGCGGTGGTAGGGTACTGCGCTTCGATGCGCCTCGACGAGCGTGTGGCGCTGTCGGATCACACCTGGGACGAGGTGACCGGCAATGGGTTCGGCAGCCGCCACGATCCGACCGGCGACTGGCTCTATGGCTACGAGCTTTGCGTCGATCCGGCGGTGCGCGGAACCCGTCTGGGGCGGCGCCTGTATGAGGAACGCCGCGCGCTGGCCGAACGGCTTGATCTGACCGGAATCGTCTTCGGTGGCCGCATGCCCGGCTATGCCCGCGCCAAGCGCCGCAAGACCAATCGCGCTGAAACGCCCGAGGAATATCTCGACCTTGTGATCGAGAGCAAAATCCACGATCCCGTGCTGCGCTTCCAGCTTGCCAACGGCTTCGAGGCTGCGGGCATCATGCCCAAATACCTGCCCGAGGACAAAGCCAGCCGCGGCAACGCGGTTCGGATGGTCTGGCGCAACCCCTATGTCGATGGCGATGCGCCGCCCAAGCACCGCCTGCCGCGTGACGTAGAAAGCGTCCGCATCGCCACCTGCCAGCTGCAATCGCGCGCGGTTTCGGGCTTCGATGAATTCATGAAGCAGATCGAATATTTCGTCGATGTGGCGGCCGATTACGACGCGGACTTCATCGTGTTCCCCGAGATGTTCACGGTGATGCTGCTTTCGGCCGAGCCGTCCGAGCTCACCCCGCTCGAAGCTATCGAGCGGCTTAGCGACTACACCCCGCGCATCCGTCAGCGCCTGTCGGAAATGGCGCTGGCCTTCAACATCAACATCATCGGCGGATCGCACCCGACCCGGATGCCCGATGGCGACATCCACAACGTGGCTTATGTGTGCCTGCGCGATGGATCGATCCACGCGCAGGAGAAGATCCACCCCACCCCCAACGAGGCCTATTGGTGGAATATCAAGGGCGGCGATTCGATCGACGCCATCCCCACCGACTGCGGCCCGATTGGCGTGCTGATCTGCTATGACAGCGAGTTCCCCGAGCTCGCCCGGCGGCTGGTGGACGAAGGCGCGCGGATCATCTTCGTGCCCTTCTGCACCGATAGTCGGCAGGGCTATATGCGGGTGCGCTATTGCTCACAGGCGCGCGCCATTGAAAACCAGTGCTTCGTGGTGATGAGCGGCAATGTCGGCAACCTGCCCAATGTCGCCAACATGGACATCCAATACGCCCAAAGCTGCATTCTCACCCCTTGCGACTTCCCCTTCGCGCGCGATGGTATCGCCGCCGAAGCCAGCGAAAACGTCGAGACCCTGACCATCAGCGACGTCAATCTCGCAGACCTCTCATGGGCCCGGGCCGAAGGGACGGTGCAGAACCTCGCCGACCGCCGCTTCGATCTCTACCGGATCGAGTGGGACAAGCGCGTCGGCAACATCAAGGACCCGCTCGGCGAGGAACGCCCGTCCAGCACCCCGCGCCCCCACGGCCCGCCGTCCGCACGCGGTTGATGACATAACGACGGGCCGCCGCTAATCCGGCGGTGTGGCTGGCGAACTCACCCCGACCCCGTTCCTCTCCGACGCGCTGGTGATCCTCGGCGCAGCGGGCATCGTCATTCCCGTGTTTGCCCGGTTCCGGATCACGCCGATCATCGGCTTCATCCTGATCGGCGTAGCTGTAGGCCCCTTCGGTCTGGGGTCGCTGGTGCCGCGCATCCCCTGGCTTGAACACATCACGATCACCAACCCGGAAGCGCTGACGCCGTTCGCCGACTTCGGGATCATCCTGTTGCTTTTTGCTATAGGGCTGGAGCTGAGCTTTAATCGCCTGTGGCAGCTGCGGCGGCTGGTGTTTGGGCTGGGCGCGCTGGAAGTCCTCATCAGCGGTTTTTCCTTGGCCGCCTTCCTAGGTCTTTCGGGGATGCTCGATTGGACCGGCGCGCTGGCACTGGGATTTGCCCTCGCCTTCTCCTCAACCGCGATCGTGCTGCCAATTTCCGGCACCCGCACGCCGGTCGGGCGCGCCGCGCTTTCCATGCTGCTGTTCGAGGACATCATGATCGTGCCGATCATTTTCATCCTCGGTGCGCTTGCCCCTAATGCCCAGGGCGAAGGGTGGGACGGGCTGATCGAGACACTGTGGCAAGGCGGGTTGGTTGTCGCTGTGCTGCTGATAGTGGGCCGGGTCGCCCTCCCCCGCCTGTTCGCGCAGGCCGCGCGCACCAAAAGCCCTGAGCTGTTCCTCGCCGCCTCACTGCTGGTGGTGATCGGGGCGAGCCTCGCCACGGCCATCGTCGGCCTCTCGCCCATCGTCGGCGCGCTGATTGCGGGGCTGTTGATCGCCGAGACCGAGTATCACACCGAGGTCGAACTGATCATGGAGCCGTTCAAGGGCCTAGCGCTCGGCGTGTTCCTGATCACCGTGGGAATGAGCATCAACCTCGTCGAAATTGGCGAACAGATCGGCACGTTGTTGCTGGCGGTGGTGAGCGTGCTGCTGTTCAAGGCGCTGGTCACTGGTATTCTGCTACGGCTGATGGGCGCACGGCGCGGCACGGCGGCGGAGACCGGGGTGCTGATGGCCTCGCCATCGGAAACCACCCTGATTGTGCTTGCCGCCGCCACCGCTGCGTTGGTGGTGGATCAGGAGACCGCGCGCTTCTGGCAGACGGTCACCGCGATCGGCCTTACAGTTACCCCCCTGTTAGCGAAGCTTGGGGCGATCATCGCCCGGAAGGTCGATGGTGCCCCCGCCGACGCCGAGGACGACAGCGACGATCCGCGCACGATCATTGTCGGCGGCGGACGCGTGGGGCGGCTGGTGGCGGATATGATGCGCACCCACGGCCAGCCGTATGTCATGATCGAATCTAACCCCGATCTGATCGACAAGGCCAAACGCGATGGTTACCGTGCGGTGTTCGGCGATGCCGCGCGCGGCGATGCGCTGGCGCGGCTCGGGGTCGAAACCGCCCCTGCCGTCGTGCTGACGATGGACGAGCCGGTGTTGGCCCAGCGCCTCGTGACCAAATTGCGCCAGACCTATCCCGATCTCCTGATCGTCGCCCGCGCGCGCGACACTGACCACGCCGCAGCCATGTATCGTGCGGGGGTGAGTCATGCGGTGCCCGAGACGCTCGAAAGCTCGCTTCAACTCTCAGAAGCCGTGCTGGTGGATATCGGCGTGGCGATGGGCCCCGTGATCGCCTCGATCCACGCCAAACGCGACGAATTCCGCGAGCAGTTGGAGCGTGACGGGGGACTGAGTGAGAAACCGAAGCTCAAGTCCGCAAGTCTGCGCGAGCGCGAGGCCTAGAGCACTTTCCGACCATTCAGACCCACCCTCACGGAGCCGATTTTGGCCCAGCGCAAGAAGCGAGGAGAGAACCATGCCGAAGCATAGTGAACGACGAGCGACGCGGCGATGGGCCAAAAGCGGCCCGCCCCTGCGGGGTCGTGTCAGGAAGTCCGCTGGCTTCGTCACATCGCTTGCAGGGGCAACCAGCCCCTGCTGCGCAATGTTCCTGTCCAGCGGACTTCCTGACACGATCAGGGCGGGTCTGAATGGCCGGAAAGTGCTCTAGATTTCGCCCGGGTGCAGCGGGCGGACGCCGCGTTCGAGCGTCTTCAAACGTGTTCCATCAGCCTGGCGCACGGTGATCGTGACGTTGCCGCCCTTGCTGACGTGGCGGTCCTCGACGATACCTGCCTTGCCCTTGTGGGTACCGGCGATCACCAGGCAGTGCTCACCATTGCGCATCAATGCTGCTCCTATACCGCCAGCACAGCCTTCACCGCCGCGAGCGCGTCAGCAGCCTTGCTGCCATCCGGTCCGCCGCCTTGCGCCATGTCGGGCCGCCCGCCGCCGCCCTTGCCGCCGAGCGCTTCGACCCCCGCGCGCACCAGATCTACCGCGCTGAACCGCGCTGTCAGATCATCGGTCACGGCCGCCGCGATGCTGGCCTTGCCATCATTGACCGCAATCACCGCCGCGATACCGCTCCCCATGCGCTGCTTGGCCGCGTCGAGCAGGGGGCGCAGTTCCTTGGGGTCGAGCCCTTCGAGCACCTGCCCGGAGAAGGTGACGCCTGCGATAGTCTCTTCCGCCGAGGCAGGAGCCCCGCCGGTGCCGCCGCCCAGCGCCAGCGCCTTCTTGGCCTCAGCGAGCTCCTTTTCGAGCCGCTTGCGCTCATCGAGCAGCGCGGCAAGGCGGGCAGGGACTTCCTCAGGCGTGGCGCGAATCACGCTCGCCGCCGCCTTCAGCGCTTCCTCACGCCCGACCAACCACTGGCGCGCGCCCTCGCCCGTCATCGCTTCGATCCGGCGTACGCCCGAGGACACCGCGCTTTCCGATACGATCCGGAACACGCCGATATCGCCGGTCGCGCGGACATGGGTGCCGCCACACAACTCGACCGAGTAATTGCGCCCCTCCTTGCCGGGGCGGCCCATGGCGAGCACGCGGACCTCGTCGCCATATTTCTCGCCGAACAGCGCAAGCGCGCCTGCGGCGACCGCATCATCGGGGGTCATCAGACGGGTGCTGACCGCCTCGTTGGCGCGGATTTCGGCGTTCACCTCGGCTTCGATCGCGGCTATATCATCAGGCGTCAGCGCCACGGGGTGCGAGAAATCGAACCGTAGCCGGTCTTCCGCGACCAGGCTGCCCTTCTGCGTCACATGCCCTCCAAGACGATTGCGCAGCGCCGCGTGGACGAGGTGCGTCGCCGAGTGATTGGCGCGGATCGCATCACGGCGGGCGTTATCGACCTCCAGCTGGACATTGTCGCCGACCGAAACGGTTCCTGCGGTGATGGTGACCTGATGGGCGTGAAGGCGGCCGAGCGGCTTGGCGGTGTCGGTGACGTGACCCGCAAACCCGGCGAGGCTGGCGATCCGGCCGGAATCGCCGGTCTGCCCGCCGCTTTCGCCGTAGAATGGGGTTTGGTTGGTGAGGATCACCACCGTGTCGCCCGCCGCGGCGCTTTCGACTTCAGTCCCGCCCTTGACGATGGCGACCACCCGGCCCTCGCCGCTGGTGGCGGCATAGCCGGTGAACTCAGTCGCGCCCTCGCGTTCGGCTATGTCGAACCAGACCTCGCCGGATGCCGCATCACCGCTGCCTTTCCACGCCGCGCGGGCGGCGGCCTTCTGGCGGGCCATGGCGGCGTCGAACCCGGCTTTGTCCACGCCGATCCCGCGGGCGCGCAGCGCGTCCTCTGTGAGATCATAGGGGAAGCCGTAGGTGTCGTAGAGACGGAAGGCGATATCGCCGTCAAGCTCGCCGCCTTCGGTAAGATCGCCGGTCGCTTCGTCGAGCAGCTTCAGGCCCTTGTCGAGCGTGCGGCGGAACTGGGTTTCCTCGCGCTCGAGCACCTCCTCGATCAGCGCGCGCCCGCGGGCGAGCTCGGGATAGGCCGCGCCCATTTCGGTCACGAGCGCGGGGACGAGACGGTGCATCAGCGGCTCGGACGCGCCCAGAAGGTGCGCATGGCGCATGGCGCGGCGCATGATGCGGCGCAGGACATAGCCGCGGCCCTCGTTCGACGGGAGCACACCGTCGGCCATGAGGAAGCTGGTCGAGCGCAGGTGATCGGCGATGACGCGGTGGCTGGCGGCATGATCGCCCCGCGCCGCGACGCCGGTGAGCGCCTCGCTCGCGGCGATCAGCGCCTTGAAGGTGTCGGTGTCGTAATTGTCGTGGACGCCCTGAAGGACGGCTGCAATGCGCTCGATCCCCATCCCCGTGTCGATCGACGGTTTGGGCAGATCAATACGGGTGCCGCCCGCCTGCTGCTCGTATTGCATGAAGACGAGGTTCCAGATCTCGACGAAGCGGTCCCCATCTTCGTCCGGGCTGCCCGGGGGGCCGCCGAAAATGTGGTCGCCGTGATCGTAGAAGATTTCCGAACACGGGCCACAGGGGCCGGTGTCGCCCATCGACCAGAAATTGTCGGAGGTGGGGATGCGGATGATGCGGTCGTCCGGAAGGCCTGCGATCTGGCGCCACAGGGCATGGGCCTCGTCGTCGGTGTGGTAGACCGTGACCGTCAACTTGTCCTTGGGCAGGCCCCATTCGCGCGTCAGCAGCGTCCAGGCATGTTCGATCGCCTGTTCCTTGAAATAGTCGCCGAAGGAGAAATTCCCCAGCATTTCGAAGAAGGTATGGTGCCGAGCGGTGTAGCCGACATTGTCGAGATCATTGTGCTTGCCCCCGGCCCGCACGCATTTCTGCGACGAGGCGGCGCGCGGGGATGGCGGGGTTTCGAGGCCCGTGAAGACGTTCTTGAACGGCACCATCCCGGCATTGACGAACATCAGCGTCGGATCATTGTAGGGCACGAGCGGCGCCGAAGGCGTGGCGGCGTGACCATTCCGGCTGAAATAGTCGAGGAAGGAGCGGCGGATTTCGTTGGTCGAGGTCATGGCCGTGCAGTTAGGCAAAGCGCGAAGGTTTCGCAATGGAGTGCGCACATTCGCCGCTCACGATGCGGCAATGACCCTCGCATGAAGCAGCAATGACACCGCTACGGCGCAGCAATGACCCCGGCACGACCTAGACTGCCGCAAACGAAAAGCCGGCGCGCGCTGTGGGGCACAGCACACGCCGGCGTTCCGGTCTTCCGGGCCGGAGAGCACCGCCCTCCGATTAAGCCCGCTTGGGGATCAGTCGTCAGAGTCCGCGTCCGGCCCTGCCATCATTTCCCCGGCCACCTGATCGGTGCGGCTGCGGATCGCAGCTTCCAATCGGTCGCAAACTTCCGGGTTCTCGCGCAGGTAGTTCTTGGCGTTTTCACGCCCCTGCCCGATGCGGATGCTGTCATAGGAGAACCAGCTCCCTGATTTCTCCACCAGCCCCGCCTTCACACCGAGATCGATAATCTCGCCGATCTTGGAAATGCCCTCGCCGTACATGATGTCGAATTCGACCTGCTTAAACGGCGGGGCGACCTTGTTTTTGACGACCTTCACCCGCGTCGCATTGCCGGTGATCTCGTCGCGGTCCTTGATCTGACCCGTGCGGCGGATGTCGAGCCGGACCGAGGCGTAGAACTTGAGCGCATTGCCGCCGGTGGTGGTTTCCGGGTTACCGTACATCACCCCGATCTTCATGCGCAGCTGGTTGATGAAGATTACCATGCAGCGCGAACGGCTGATCGAGCCGGTCAGCTTGCGCAAGCTCTGGCTCATCAACCGAGCCTGAAGCCCGACGTGCGAATCGCCCATCTCGCCTTCGATTTCCGCGCGCGGCACCAGCGCCGCGACCGAATCGACTACCAGCACATCGATCGCGTTCGAGCGCACCAGCGTGTCGACGATCTCTAGCGCCTGTTCGCCGGTATCGGGCTGCGAGACGATCAGCTCGTCAATGTCGACACCCAGCTTCTTGGCGTAGACCGGATCGAGCGCGTGCTCGGCGTCAACGAAGGCCGCAGTGCCACCCATCTTCTGCGCTTCGGCGATAACATGCAGCGCCAGCGTGGTCTTGCCCGAGCTTTCCGGGCCATACACTTCAATCACCCGCCCGCGCGGCAGGCCGCCGATGCCGAGGGCAATGTCCAACCCAAGCGATCCGGTCGAAATCGCTTCGACCTGCATCGCTTCCTTCGAGCCCAGCTTCATCGCTGAACCCTTGCCAAATGCCCGGTCAATCTGAGCGAGGGCTGCTTCGAGCGCTTTCTGACGGTCCACGGCTTTCTTGTCCTCTTCCACCAGCTTCAATTGCGTCGCCATCGCATGCGCTCCTTTGCTTGCCTAGAGGCATCCGGCAGTTTTCTACCATCAGCCCTCGCTCAAGGATGTATCGCATTTGTTCCAACAGAACAAGAGTGGAACGAAAATAATTTCCTACGCGCCTAACAAAGGCTTCGCGGTTCAGGCACTCGCATTCTGTTCCGCTCGCGCAGCGCGCAGCACCGCCCCCACTTTGTCACCGATGGCGGCCACGCTGAAGGGCTTGGCGATGAAGTGCATGTCGGGGATGTCGATGTCGCGGCGCAGCTGTTCTTCGGCATAGCCCGACATGAACAGCACCGGCATGGCCGGGTGCCGGGCGCGGATTGCGCGCACCATGGTGGGGCCGTCCATGCCGGGCATCACCACGTCGCTGACCACGATATCGAAGGCGCTGCCTTCGGCGATGGCGGCAAGACCCTCATCGCCATTGGCGCAGGCTTTTACATCATAGCCTGCCCGCGCCAGAGCCCGTTCGGCAACCGCGCGGACCATCTCTTCGTCTTCCACCAGCAGCACCTTGCCGCCCGCCGACCAATCGGACGAGATCAACGGCGCAGAGGCGCGCTTCTTGGGCACTTCGCCGCGGTGCACCGGGAGATAGACGGTAAAGCGCGCTCCGGTGGGATGGCCCTGCTTGTCGGTGATATTGTCGGCGAAGATGAAACCGCCCGATTGCTTGACGATCCCGTACGCGGTCGAAAGGCCCAGCCCCGTGCCCTTACCCTGTTCCTTGGTGGTGAAGAAGGGTTCGAACAGCTTGGGCAGCACATGCGGCGGAATGCCCCCGCCGGTGTCCTGCACGATCAAAACGGTGTAGTCAGCGGGCGGCAGCACTTCAGAGCCGAGCTGCACCACCTGCTTCGCCTGAAGCGTGCGGGTGTAGAGCGAAATGCGCCCGCGTCCGTCCCCGCGCGCAGGCCCGCCATTGCCCTGAATCGCATCGCGGGCGTTCACCGCGAGGTTCATGATCACCTGTTCCAGCTGCTGCGGATCGGCCCGGACCGGGCCGAGATTGCGATCATGCTGGACGTAGAAGGTGATCTTCTCGCCCAAGAGCCGCTTGATCAGCGGGCTGACCTCGCTGACCACGTCGGGCAACTGAATGATCTCGGGCCGCAATGTCTGCTGGCGCGAGAAGGCGAGCAATTGCCGGGTCAGGGCGGCGGCGCGGTTGGAATTGGCGCGGATCTGCTGGATGTCGTCATAATCGCTGTCGCCGGGGATATGGCGCAGCAGCATGAGGTCGCAGGTGCCGATGATCGCGGTCAGGACGTTGTTGAAATCGTGCGCGACCCCTCCTGCCAGCTGGCCCACGGCCTGCATCTTGGTGGCCTGCGCGACCTGCCGCCTGAGCTGGTTTTCCTGCGAGGTATCGGCGAGGCTGAGCAGCACTGCGGCTTCACCCAGCCCTCTCACCCCAGCAAGGCCTAATGAGACGGGTTCTTCCGGGCTGCTCACCAGTCGCACCGTCACATCGCCGCTCGTGGCGGGTCCGCGCCCGTGGCGGCGCACGGCGTCTGACAGGGCGGCCTTGTCTTCGCGCACGACCAAATCGGTCGGGAACGGGGGCAGTCCCCTCCCCTCGCGCGCAATCGAGCGCAGGAAGGCGTCGTTACCGAACAGGAACCTGCCATCACGATCAGTCATGGCGAGCCCCAGCGGCAGCTGCGCGAGCAAGGCGTCAAGCTGGGCCACGCCCGCCTGTGACGCGCCGTCCCAGCCCGAGCCGATGCCGACGCCGCTGTCGATCAGCAGCATCAGCGAGGTCGCCTCGTCCGGCCCGGCTGCCGTGACCCGGGTTTCAGGATCGACCAGCGGAACATCGACCAGCGTCTGCGGCGTTCCCCCGCGCCCTTCGCGGGCGAAGAAGATGCGGTCGCGTTCATCCGAGCGCAGGAAGCTGACAAAATCCTGCCCCACAAGGGTCGCATGATCATCGCCCGCCGCTCGCTCGGCAAAGCCAGCACTGACCGCGCGGATCACGCCGTCCGCGGTTGTGATCGCGGTCTCGATCCCGGCGCGGCTGAGCATCTTGCCAAACGGGCCGGCAAGATCGAAGGCGCTCAGATCCGCCTCGCTGGTGCGAATAATCGGGCGCAGGCGCCAGATCAGGTGATCATCCCCGCGCCCGGCGCGCGTGGCGGAAATCTGCCATTGCACAGCGTCAGACCCGGTTACTTCCTCAAGCGCTGCGGAACCATCGCGCCAGGCGTTACGGGCGCACAGCGTCATCGCTTCAAGCGCCTCTCGCTCGAACGGGAGCGCGGGCGGCGCAGCACTCGCGCCGAAATGCTCGATGAAGAGTGAATTGGCGCAGACCATGCGGTTGGCGCGGTCGGTGATGGCGATGGCCTCACCGGCGCGCTCGATCGCGGCGACCGTGACGGTCCAATCGGGAGCGGCAAGGCTGGTGGGTGGAGAGGCAGAGGATAGCCGGTCGATCACAAACCCGCCGCCGAGCAGGACCCCGACGCCCAGCGCAAAGGCCACAGCCACCAGCCAACTGGCTGTTGCGATATAGAGGATCACGGCGCTCATCAGCAGCGCCCCGCCAAGTCCCAGCATCAGCGCCAGGGGCGCCGGCATGGCGGCGGGTATGGCATCATCCAATGACATGGGCGCAGGTGCAGGAGCGGCTACCCTTTGGCTTCGCGATGAGGTGCCGGTGGGGCGGGTCAAGCTCAGGCTCCTGATGGACGAAGAACGGATGGGAGGCGCCAGCGCCCCCGGTCATTGCGGGCGCAGCCTACTGTGAACCAAGCCGTTGGTCGAGCCGCGCCTCCATGATCTTCAACCGTCTGGCGCGCTTGCGTGATACCACCAGACGCCAGATCCAGCCCGATATGAGCCAGCCGAGCAAAGGCGAAACCACCGCCAGCACCGCACCGCCCAGCAGGGTCGCCGCACCGAGCTCGTAGATCATCGTCAGAATGCTCCAAGAGCTGCTGTCCGCCGCGACCTTGTGCAGCGGCCCGGCATAGGGGGCGAATTGCAGCACGAATTCCCCGATCCGGTTGGCAACCACCAGCCAGAAGGGCAGCGTGAACGGATTAGTGACGAAGGTAATCAGCGCCGCCAGCGGCACATTGGCGCGCAGCGGCAGGGCGAGAAACGCCGACAGGAAAATCTGCCCGACTGGGATGATGAACGCCGCAAACAGCCCCAGCGCGACCCCGCGGGGCACTGAGCGGCGGGTGAAGCGCCACAACTCGGGCGAAAGAAAGCGGTGTGCGATCGGCGCGAGATACTTGTTCTCGGCCATTTCTTCACGCGTGGGCGTGTTCTTGCGGATCACCTCCATCACCCACGTTTTGGAACGCGCTGTGATGGACTTTCGCAGGGATGGTGGCTTGATCATTGGCACACCTCAACCCGCGACCCGTGCGCGGGATCCGAAGAGCGACGGAGGGAAGGATGAAACAATACCAGCATGGTCACACCAAATATGGGTAGCATGGCAGTGCTAACCAGTGCGTGAATCGCGCAATCGGGGGAATTTTTTCCGCCAATCGCGCTTGGCCCCTACCCGCGATCCCGCATCAGCCGGGCCTTGTCGCGTTTCCAATCGCGTTCCTTGATGCTGGCGCGTTTGTCATGGGTCTGCTTGCCCTTGGCGAGCGCCAGTTCGACCTTCGCGCGGCCCGTGCGGTTGAAATAGATCATCAGGGGCACCAGCGTCATGCCCTTCCTTTCCACCGCGCCCACGAATTTTTCGATTTCGCGTTCGTGCAAGAGCAGCTTGCGCGGGCGGCGCGGCTCGTGGTTCAGACGGTTGCCGTGGGAGTATTCGGGGATGTTGGCGTTGATCAGCCACACCTGCCCATCCTTCACCTCGGCATAGGATTCCGCGATGCTGGCTTCGCCGGCACGCAGCGCTTTAACTTCGGTGCCCTGCAAGGCGAGCCCGGCCTCGAACACATCCTCGATATAGTAATCGAACCGCGCGCGGCGGTTTTCGGCGACGATCTTGGTCTTGTCGAAGGTAATCGGTTTGGGGCGTGCCATAAGGGGGCGCGATGTAGGCGCGGTGTGGGCAAAAAGCGAGGGGCTTTGCGCTTCGCTCCTGCCCGCGTTATCCATCGCGCACACGGCACGGGGAATGCTGCACGATGGATGAACCGCAAACTTTCAGCATCGGCGGCGAGGAGATCGCCCCGGGCACCGCTGCCGATATCGCCTTCCCGATTACCACCATGGCGACCGGCACCGCCTCCTCGCTCGCCGTGCGGGTGCTGCACGGCGCGCAGCCCGGCCCGGCGGTGTTCGTCAGCGCAGCGATCCACGGCGACGAGATCATCGGCACCGCCGTGATCCAGCGCCTCGCGCAGGAACTGCGGCCCGAAGCGCTGGCCGGCACGGTGCTGCTGGTGCCGGTCGCCAATATCTTCGGCTTCATCACCCATTCGCGCTACCTGCCCGACCGGCGCGATTTGAACCGCTCCTTTCCCGGCAGCGCGGGCGGATCGCTGGCGGGGCAGCTGGCGCATATCTTCTATCGCGAAGTGGTCGAGCGCTGCGCGTTGGGGATCGACATCCACTCGGCCGCGATCCACCGCTACAACCTGCCGCAGATTCGCATCGCGGCTGGCAATCGCAAGCTGGTGGAGTTGGCGATGGCGTTCGGCGCGCCTGTGATCATCGAAAGCCCGCTGCGCGACGGGAGCTTGCGCGATCTTGCCCAGAAGAACGGCGTCGACATGCTGCTGCTGGAGGCGGGCGAGGCCTTGCGGTTTGACCGCCTCTCAATCGAGACCGGCGTGGCCGGTGTTCACCGGGTGCTGGCGCATCTCGGCATGATCGAGGAGGATGACGGCCTCAGAACCGTCGGCATTCCGGGGCGCGCCAACCGCTCGGTTTGGGTACGGGCCCCGCGCGGCGGGGTGGCGCAGATGGTGCACGAATCTGGCGCGCCGGTGCGCTGCGGCGATGTGCTCGCGCGGGTCGGCGGGCTGTTCGGCGAGGATGTGGAAGAGGTCATTTCCCCGGTCGACGGCATCATCATCGGCCACGCCACTTTGCCCGTGGTGCATCAGGGCGACGCGCTGTTCCACATCGCGGTGATCCCCCACCCCGAACGCGTCGGCGCGCGGATCGATTCGATCACCGAGGCGATTTTGGCGAGCGAGCCGGAAGGCTCGGCCGAGAAGCTGCTGGATGAGGACGAGGTGGTGTAATTCAAGACCCGCTCGTCCTGAGCTTGTCGAAGGACTGTTCTTTTCTTCGAGCCTTGGTACCAACCTGAAGAAAGTGCAGCCGTTGAACCTTCGGTTCAGCTTCGCTTCCGACAAGCTCAGGGCGAACGGACAATGGGGATCAGTTCTCAAGCACCCCCGCCGCCGCCAGCGCGTCATCGACCGCGCGCTTGGCTTCGTCAGAGCACTCCACCAGCGGCAGACGCACCTCAGGCTCGATCCAGTCGTGGACGCGAGAGAGCGCATATTTCACCGGCGCGGGCGAGGCGTCCGAGAACATCGCATAGTGCAGCGGGAACAGGCGGTCGTTCAATTGCCGCGCCAGCTTCAGCTCGTTCGCCGCGATGGCCTCGTGAAACTCAGCGCACAGCTTGGGCGCGACATTGGCCGTCACCGAAATGCACCCGCGCCCGCCCGCCGCCGCGTGGGGCAGCCACAGCTCGTCATTGCCCGAAAGCTGGCAGAATTCGCGCCCGATCCCCATCCGATGATCGGCCACACGCGACAGGTCGCCGCTCGCATCCTTGATGGCGATGATCCGGTCGGGATAGCGGTTGACCAGCGCCACCACCGTCTCGTCCTCAAGATCCGTCACGGTGCGGCCCGGAACATTGTAGAGCACGATCGGCAGATCGCTGTTCTCGGCGAGAAAGCTGAAATGGGCGATCAGCCCGCGCTGGCTCGGGCGGTTGTAATAGGGCGCAACGCACAGCCCGGCGGCTGCTCCCGCCTTGCGCGAAAAATTCATGTGGAGAAGTGCGTTGCGGGTATCGTTCGATCCGCACCCTGCGATCACCGGCACGCGGCCTGCCGCCTGTTCGATGCACACCTCGATCACGCGGTGATGCTCGGCGTTGGACAGCGTCGAGGCCTCACCCGTCGTCCCGCAGGGCACCAGCGCGGCGCTGCCGTTCTCGATCTGCCAGTCGACCAGCCGCCGGAACGCCGCCTCGTCGAACGTCCCGCCGCGAAACGGGGTCACCAAAGCGGGTATCGATCCGCTGAACATTGCCTTTGTCCTGCCTTTATCACTAGATATTGGAAGAGCGGGGCCTCTCCCCCGTAACCCCACATTCAGCGCCTGATAAGGAGCCGATTGGCATTATGTCCAGCATGGTCCGTAACACTATCAAATCACGACGGATTTATGCAGGCATTGGGCTCTTGGCGATGCTGGCCGCGTTGGGGCCAGTATCAGCCCAGAGTTATGACGCCCCCTCCGGAGACAATCTCGTCGCGCGCCAGCCCAGCGCGGTGAACGCGGCAATCGGACGGTGGGAAGTGCTGCAAGCGAGCCGCGAGCACACCTTTGCCGATTATGCCGGCTTTGCGATGGCCTATCCCAGCTTCCCGCGCCTCGACATCCTGCGCCTGCGCGCCGAAGCCGCGCTTGATGGCGAGGCGCCCTCGCAGGACGAGCTGCTGCGCTATTTCGCCGCCCACCCCCCGCTGACCAACCCGGCCCGCGCGCGCCATGCCCTGGCGCTCACCAGCGCGCAGCGGCCCGAGGCCTTTGATGAAGCGCGCAAGGCCTGGCGCGGCGGCACCATGAGCGATCCGGTCGAGCTCTATCTCGCCGGGATCTATGGCGCGCAATTCACGCCTGCGGATCACGCGGCGCGGATGGATGCGCTGCTGTGGCAAGGCAAGGCCGATGCGGCCTCGCGGGCGGTGATGAACCTTCCCGAAGGTGACAGGGCGATGGCGCTGGCCCGCCTGTCGCACCTGCGCGGGGCACGGCCCGAGAGCGCAGGGCTCGCCGTGCCCAATGGTGCTGACAGCGATCCGGGCTATGTCTTCAACCTTGTCAAATACCTGCGCGCCAGCGGGCAAAGCGACGAAGCGGCGCAAGTCTTTGCCAGCCGTCCCGATTTTACCCGCCCCGCGCTTGATCCTGAGGCTTTCGTCACCGAACTGCTGGCGCTCGCCAAGACCAGCGGCGCGCGCGATGCTTCGCGGATCGCATCGCGCACCGATGATCTCTTCGTCCCCGGCTCCGATCTCTCGGCGATGAGCTTTGCCTTGCGCGATCGCTACACCGATCTGATGTGGCTGGGCGGCACCCGCGCGCTGTGGGATCTGGGCGATGGCGAGGCCGCCGCGCCGCTGTTCCAGCGCTATGGCGATGCGGCCAAGACCCCGCTGACCAAGGCTAAAGGCTATTTCTGGGCCGGCCGCGCCGCGCGCCGCGCGGGCAATGAGGCAGCGGCCAAGGTCTATTTCGAGATGGCCGCGCGCTGGCCCGATTATTACTACGGCCAGCTGGCGCTCTCCGCGCTGGGGCGCCCGATGCCTGGCTTTGCGAGCCTGCCGCAACCGGCGATCGACGCCAGCGCGCGAGCCGAATTCGAAGCCCGGCCGCTGGTGCAGGCGATCCGCGCGCTCGCCACCAACCGCCGCGACTGGCGCACCGAACGCCGCTTCTTCGAGGCGCTCGGCGATGAGGCGGACAGCCCTGAAGAAATGCTGATGGCGGCGATGCTCGCCCGCGAAACCGGGCTCGACGAGATGGCCGTGGTGCTCGGCATGAAGGCGGGCGAGAACGGCCTTCCCGGGCTGGAGCGCATCGGTTTTCCCACAGTTCAGACCCCGCCCTCGATCAATGACTGGGTGATGGTTCACGCCATCGCCCGGCAGGAAAGCGAGTTCGACCGCACACGGGTCAGCCACGCCGGGGCGCGCGGGTTGCTCCAGCTGATGCCCGGCACCGCGCGCGAGCAGGCGGGCAAGCTCGGGGTCAATTACCTCGCTGCCGATCTGACCGCCGCGCCGCAGTACAATATCCAGCTTGGGGATGCCTATTTCGCGCGGATGATGAGCTATTACGGCGGGGCCTATCCGCTCGCGGTGGGGGCCTATAACGCCGGGCCGGGGCGCGTGAACCAGTGGCTCAAGCTCAACGGCGACCCCCGCCGGGGTGAGATCGACTGGGTGACGTGGGTCGAGAAGATCCCGGCCAATTTCGAAACCCGCTATTACATCATGCGCGTGATCGGCAATGCGGTGACCTATTCGCACATGTATCCCGAAACGGCCGGCCTGCCGCGCCCGGTTGACGCCTTCCTGCAATAGCCTTCCCATGAAACCTCAAGGTCCCCCGATCACGCCAGCGGGTATGGCGGCGCTCAAGGCGCGTTACGATCACCTGCTCGGCACCGAACGCCCCGCGATTGTCGAGATCGTCAGCTGGGCAGCAGGCAATGGCGACCGCAGCGAGAATGGCGATTACCTCTATGGCCGCAAGAAGATGCGCGAGATCGACCGCGAGCTTGCGCATCTGATCAAGCGGATGAAGACGCTCCGGGTGGTCGATCCGGCGGCGCAGATTGATCGGTCGCGGGTGTTCTTCGGCGCGCAGGTCACCATTGCCGACGAGGACGACAACGCGCAAACCGTCACGCTGGTGGGTGATGACGAACAGGACGCAGGCGCGGGCCGGATCGGCTGGAACTCGCCGCTCGCCAAGGCACTGCGCGGGGCGAGCGTGGGTGATCTCAGGGTGGTGCGGCTCCCTTCGGGCACACGCGAATGGGAAGTGTTGAGCATCGCATATGATTAGGTTTGCAGCGCTTGCCCTTGTGCTGCTCGCCGCGCCGCTGTCAGCGCGCGAAAGTCTGGGCGTCTATGACGGCTGGGCTGCGTTCCGCGATGCGAACCCCGCGCGCTGCTACGCCATCGCCAAGGCGCAAGGCACCCTGCCCGCCCCGGCCTATGCGACGATATCGAACTGGCCGCAGCGCAGGGTGCGCGGCGCGGTGCATTTCGTGCTCTCGCGCGATGTGGCCGAGAAGGCGGCAGTACGCCTCGCGGTGGGCGGCAAGCGTTTCGGCCTCGTCGCGAAGGGCCGCAACGCATGGGCGAAAGACGCGCGCGACGACGCAGCGATCATCGCCGCCCTGCGCTCCGCCGCCCGCATGAGCGTGAGCGCCCGCAGCGCCAAAGGAGCCGCCTTCACCGACCGCTACGCGCTCGCCGGAGCCGCCACCGCGATCGACGCGGCCACGGTTGGATGCGCGAGGCGCAGCTGACCAATAAAGGCGTTGGATGCGCGCAAAGGCGCTGACTGGTCAAACCGCGCGTCTCGCACTATATGGCCGCCACCCATGGCCGATACTGCACTCATGTCCATTCCGGGCCTCGTTGACCCGGTCCCCGCTTCGCGCGACATCACGCCGCGCAGCGATGGCCGGATTGACCTCATCGGCCTGCCCCGCCCGCGCATCCGCGAATTGTTCGAGGAGGCAGGGCTCGACGCCAAGGCCGCCAAGCTGCGCGCCAAGCAGGTGTTCCACTGGCTCTACCACCGCGGCGTCACCGATTTCGAAGCGATGACCGACATCGCCAAGCCGATGCGCCCGTGGCTGGCGGAGCGCTTCGTGATCGGCCGCCCGGACGTGGTCGAGGCCCAGCACTCGGTCGACGGCACCCGCAAATGGCTGCTGCGCACTGCTGATGGCCATGATTTCGAGATGGTCTTCATCCCTGACGAGACGCGCGGCACGCTGTGCGTTTCCTCGCAGGTCGGTTGCACGCTCACCTGCTCCTTCTGCCACACCGGCACCATGAGACTGGTGCGCAACCTGACCCCCGGCGAAATCGTCGGTCAGGTGATGCTCGCCCGCGACGCGCTCGGCGAATGGCCGCGCGGCACGATGGTCAGCGATGCCGACGTGATCGACGAGGACGACGAGGCGGGCCACTACACCGCCGACGGGCGCCTGCTCACAAACATCGTGATGATGGGCATGGGCGAGCCGCTCTACAACTTCGATCATGTGCGCGATGCGTTGAAGCTGGTGATGGACGGCGATGGCCTTGCCCTGTCCAAGCGGCGGATCACGCTCTCCACCAGCGGTGTCATCCCGATGATGGAGCGCTGCGGCGAGGAAATCGGGGTGAACCTCGCGGTGTCCTTGCACGGCGTGCGCAAGGAAGTGCGTGACGAGCTGGTGCCGCTCAACAAGAAATACGGCATCGAGGACCTGCTTCAGGCCTGCGCCGATTACCCCGGTGCCAGCAACGCGCGGCGCATCACGTTTGAATATGTGATGATCAAGGACAAGAACGACAGCGATGATGACGCGCGCGAGCTCGTGCGGCTGCTGCGCCAGTTCAACCTGCCCGCCAAGGTCAACCTGATTCCCTTCAACCCCTGGCCGGGAGCGGGTTACGAGACCTCCGCGCCCGAGCGCATCCGGCGCTTTTCGGAAATCGTCTTCGAGGGCGGTTTCTCCGCCCCCGTCCGCACCCCGCGCGGGCGCGACATTGATGCCGCCTGCGGGCAGCTCAAAACCGCCGCCGAGAAGAAATCTCGTGCCCAGCGTGACCGCGAGGCGGCAGCGGCTTCACAGGCGTGAGCGCTGACCCCGAAACACTCGCCTTCTATCAGGCCCGCGCGCCGCATTATGTGCTGAAGTTCGGCCAGCGCCACAGCTACCCGCTCGACGCGTTCCTTGATCGCCTCCCGCCGGGAGGGGCTGTGCTCGAACTGGGCTGCGGCGGCGGGCAGGATGCCGCCCGGATCGCCGCGCGCGGGTTCCGCGTCGATGCGACAGATGGCACGCCTGCCATGGTCGTCAAGGCCAATGAGCGCTGGGGCATAGGCGCGCGGGTGATGACCTTTGACCAGCTTGAGGCCGAAGCGGAATATGACGGCGTCTGGGCGCACGCCAGCCTGCTCCATGCCCCGCGCGAGGCCCTGCACGATATCCTCACCCGCATCCACCGCGCCCTGCGCCCCGGCGGCTGGCACTTTGCCAGCTACAAGCTGGGCGAGGCCGAGGGACGCGACGGCTTTGGGCGGTTCTACAATTTCCCCGATGCCGATTGGCTGGCGACGCAGTACACAGCAATCGGATGGAAGATCGTCGATATGGCCTGCGATAGCGGTGCGGGGTTTGACGACGTGGTCCGCGAATGGATCAATTTGACCGTGAGAAAAGCATGACCCGCTGGACCATCGAAGCCATCTGCACCGGCACCGCCCGCCCGTTTCACGGCGCCGAGACCAGCGCGATCATGAAGCGCCCGCGCGAGGGCGCGGTGCAGGTGCTCACCGAAGGTCTCGCCCCTGATGAGCAGGCCGACCGCACGGTTCACGGCGGGCCGGAAATGGCGCTGCATCTCTATCCGCTGGACCACAATGCGTGGTGGCGCGAGCGGCTTGGGGACCATGCGGCGCTGGATGAGCCCGGCGGTTTCGGATCGAACATCGCGGTGAGCGGCCTGACCGAAGACATGGTTCACATCGGCGACCAGTTCCGGCTGGGCAGCGCGGTGATCGAAATCAGCCAGCCGCGTCAGCCGTGCTGGAAGATCGAACATCGCTTTGGTCACAAGGGCATGGTTGCGGCGATTATCCGCACGGGGCGCTGCGGATGGTATTTCCGGGTGCTGGAGCCGGGCGAGGTGGCTGCGGGCGACTCGCTGGAGCGTATCGCGGTCGGAGCCGAAGCGTGGAGCGTGGCGCGGGTGTTTAATGCGCTGGTCGCGGGCAAGGCGACCCGCGAGGAGCTGAAAGAACTCGCCAATCTTGCCCCGCTCACGCCGCGCTTGCGCGAAAAAGCCGCGGCTCGTCTTGGCTAGGCCACGGCTGGCCTGAGAAAGCGAATGATCGGTCAACCATAACAGTTTCCTGTCGTCTTCGTTCATCCAGCGTTCCTGTAAGATGAACGAAAAGGGTCGGGCTCCATCGGGGAGCCGCCACAAGGAAACGAGCCATGAAACATCTTGCCCTGATCGCTGCCGCCGGGTCGCTGGCGGCCTTCGCTACCCCGGTTGCCGCCGCCGAACTCCCGGCTGCTCCCGCCCCGGTCTTCGCGACCGTGCACCACAGCGCCCTGCCTTTCACCCCGGTCGCCGCCTATGACCGCGGCGGGTGGGACGATGATTACCGTTGGCGCGACCGCCGCGACAATCGCAGCTGGCGTGGGCGCGACCGCGACCGTGATCGCGACTGGGACGACCGCCGCTATCGGGCAAGCGACAATCGCTACTGGCGCGGCAATGACGGGCGCTGGCGCTGCCGCCGTGATGATGGCACCGTCGGGCTGCTGATCGGCGCGGGCGTTGGCGCGCTGATCGGACGCCAGATCGACAACCGCGGTGACCGCACGCTGGGCACTGTGCTTGGTGCTGTTGGCGGCGGCCTGTTGGGCCGCGAAGTCGACGGCGGCGGTGACGTGCGCTGCCGCTGAGCCCTTGTGACAACGCAGCGCCGCTGGCGGTCATGCCAGCGGCGCTACCTGATTGAAGCTTGTCCCCGGCGCTGGTAGCGCTGCGGCGATGCTCCAACCGATCCGAACCCCCGCATGATCCGCCCTGCCGTTCTCGTGACCGGCGGGGCGACCCGTATCGGCGCTGCCATCGTGCGCCGCTTTGCCGAGGCGGGCTGGCATGTGGTGATCCATTACCGCACCTCAGCGGCCAGCGCGGAGGCCCTCGCCGCGAGCCTGCCCTCGGCCGAGACAGTTCGCTTTGATCTCGCTAATGATGACGCCGCCGTGGCTGCGATCATAGCCCTGGCCGCGCGGCTCAGTGATTGGCGCTGTCTCGTCAATTCAGCCGCCGTGTTCCCCTATGACAGCGCAGAGGCGCTAAATCCGGCGATCCTGCGCGAGGCGATGCAGGTGAATGCGCTGGCCCCGGCACGGCTGGCGCAGGCGTTTCTCGCCCACGCTGCCAGCCCGGTCCCCCGGTGCGTGATCAACATCACGGACATGAAAATTGAAAATACCAACCCCGATTTCTTCAGTTACACCATGGCCAAACACGCGCTGGCGGCTACAATCGGGATGATGGCCAAACAGGCATACAGGGACAATGCGCGGATCTATGGGCTCGCGCCAGGGGCAGTGCTGGCCAGCCATGACCAGCGCGAGGAGGAAACGGATATCTCGCACAGGATGAACCTGCTCGGTCGCAAGACCGGCGCTGACGAAATTGCCGATGCCGCGCTGTTTTTGAGCAGCGGCGCGCTCGCCAGCGGGCAAACGCTGTTCATTGACAGCGGCCAGCACCTGCTCGACCAGCCGCGCGACGTGATTTGGCTCGCGCGCGAGGCCGCAACTGCCCAGGCGAGCGCGGCATGACCAAGCACGCCCTTTCGACCCGGCTGTGGCACTGGGTGAACGCAGCCGCGATCATCGTCCTGTTCATGACCGGGCTCAACATCTCCAACGCGCACAAATATCTCTATTGGGGCAATTACGGCTTTGATCCCAAGGATGCCTGGCTCGCGGTGATCAAGTTTCCGGGCTGGGCGACGATCCCCGGGCATTACAACCTCGCAGTCGCGCGCGATTGGCACATCATTGCCGCCTGGCCGTTTGGTGTGGGCCTGCTGTTCATCTGGATCGCGATGCTGGTGAACGGCCATTTCCGCCGCGACCTCACCACCAAGCCTTCCGACTGGACCCCAGCCGCAGTGATCGCCTCGGTCAAGGCGCACGCGCCTGCGGGCGGGGGTGTCCATCATGGCGGCTATAATGCGGTGCAGAAGATCCTCTATGGCGGGGTGTTCGGCGTGCTGCTGCCGATGATGGTGCTGACCGGCCTGTCGATCAGCCCGGGGTTTGAGCCTGCCGCGCCGTGGGTGCTCGATCTGCTCGGTGGACGCCAGAGCGCGCGCTCGCTGCACTTCCTCACCGCTTGGGCGGTGTTCGGGTTCTTTGTCATCCATATCGTGCTGGCGCTTACCGACTGGCGGTTGATCCTTGAGATGTTCACCGGGGGGCGGCGCCCCGATCCGGCAAGCACGCATGATCCAGCCCCCGCGCCCGCCCCTGTTACGCCGCCCGCTGCCGAAGGAGCGATGGACCATGGTTGATATCCCGCGCCGCTCCTTGCTTGCCGGGTTCGCCGCGCTTGGCGCAACCGCATGTGCCAAGATCGGGGAGAGCGAGACCGGCAAGAACCTGATCGCCACCGCCGATGGCTGGCACCGCGCTGCGCACCGCGCGCTGGCGGGCAAGCAGGGGCTTGTGCGGGAATATGCCCCGTCCGAGCGTTCGCCGACCTTCAAGGGCAATGGCTCAGTCACGGTCGAAGACCCGTTTTATCGGGACCAGCTGGCCAAGGGCTTTCCCGACTGGAAGCTCGAAGTGAGCGGTCTCGTGGAAAAGCCATTGAGCCTCACCATGGCCGACATCCGCGCCCTCCCCCAGCGCACCCAGATCACCCGCCACGACTGTGTGGAAGGCTGGAGCGCGATCGGCGAATGGACCGGGCCGCAGCTCTCCGCCCTGCTCGATGCGGCCAAGGTCAAGGAAGAGGCGAAGTTCATCGTCTTCCGCTGCGCCGATATTCTCTATGGCCGCTCCTATTACGAGAGCGTCGACATGGTCGATGCCTACCACCCGCAGTCCATCATCGCCCATTCTTTGAACGGTGAGCCGCTCCCGGAAAAGAACGGCGCGCCGCTGCGGATGCGGCTGGAACGGCATCTGGGATACAAGCACCCCAAATACCTGACCGGGATCGAAGCTGTCGCGAGCTTCGCCAAGATCGGCGACGGCAAGGGCGGGTTCTGGGAAGATATTGCCGGATACCAGTGGTACGGCGGCATATGATTGCGCGCCTATTCGGGGTAAACTCGCGCCATGCTTTGCCAGCAATGCCGGATCAGCTCTTCAAGCACCGCGAGATTAATATCGGCTAGCTTATTCACATACACGCAGGCCTTACCCTCGCCATGCTTTCCCAACTGACTCAGCAATTGTGTGCGCCGGTCGCGATCTTCCGGCGTGAACATCCCGCCATGCATATAGAGAGAATGCTTGGCCTTGCGGGGCGAAAAACCAGTGCGCAGGCTGGTGCCTGAATGACCGCTTTCGTAACGGTAGTCATATGAGCCATAGCCGATGATGCTCGGCCCCCACATTTTCGGTGTCACCCCGGTGACTTCGCGAAAGAGCGCTTCGAGCACCAGCGCCTCCTCGCGCTTGGCCGAGGGTTCGACAGCCGCAATAAAAGCCTCCACCGGCTGAGCGGTGATTACCGTTTTCGCCTCGACCAAAGGACCTCTCCCTACCTCAAACCCACGATATTGCGATAGCCGCACAGACGGCTAAAGCGAAGCGCACAGCATCCTCGAAAGGAGCCTCATGAGCAAGCCTCTCCTCGACCGTTTTCTTTCCCGCGGCGTCACGCAGGGCCGCCTCGGCGTGGTCTTCGCCGATGGCAGCGTGAGCACCTATGGCACCGCCACCCCCGGCTTTCCCGAGATCGTGATCCGCTTCACTGATGCGCGGGTGCCGCGCGACATTATTCTCGACCCCCGGCTCGGCGCGGCCGAGGCCTTCATGGATGGCCGCCTGCTGATCGAGGAAGGCGACGTGATGGGCCTCGTCAGCCTGCTGCGGGCCAACAACCCGTGGGACAAGGGCGGCGATATCGGGCCGCCGAGCTTCTTCAAGAAACTGCTCAACCGCGCGAGCTTCACCGCCGAACAGATCAACAACCGCGTCGGCTCGAAGCAAAACGTCGCGCATCACTATGATATCGGCAATGATCTCTATGCGCTGATGCTCGATGATGAGCACTGGCAATATTCCTGCGCCTATTGGGCCGAAGGCGTGACGACGCTGGCCGAGGCGCAGGGCGCGAAGCTCCAGCACATCGCCAAGAAACTGGCGCTGACCCCGGGCCAGCAGGTGCTCGATATCGGCTGCGGCTGGGGCGGGATGGCGATTCACCTGGCGAAGCACCACGATGTCCACGTCACCGGGATCACCCTTTCCGAGGAACAAGCCGCCCTCGCGCGCGAAAAGGTGCGCGAGGCCGGAGTGGCTGACAAGGTCACGATCCTGCTTGAAGACTACCGCGATACCGCCGCGTCAGGCCGCAAGTTCGACCGGATCGTCTCGGTCGGCATGTTCGAACATGTCGGCCGCGCGCAGTTCGAAACCTATTTCGAAGCCTGCGCCAAGATGCTCACCGATGACGGGGTGATGCTGCTCCACACCATCGGGCGCATGGGCGGCCCCGGCACCACCGATGCCTTTACCCGCAAGTATATCTTCCCCGGCGGCTATATCCCGGCGCTGTCGGAAACCGTGGCGGCCTCCGAAAAGCACCGCCTGATCGCCGCCGATGTCGAAACACTGAGGCTGCACTACGGCAAGACGCTGCGCGCGTGGTACGCCAACTGCATGGCGCACCGCGACGCGATCATCGCGATGTATGACGAGCGCTTCTTCCGGATGTGGACCTTCTACCTCGCGGGCGCGGCGACCGTGTTCGAGCATGGCAGCATGTGCAACTTCCAGATCCAGTACATCCGCAGCCGCCACGCCCTGCCGATCACGCGCAATTACCTCTACGCTTGATCATCGAAAGTCGGCGGCACACATTTTTTCACGCGCCTGTCGAATCCTTGCTTTCGCCTGCGTCTCTGTATCGGACTGCCCTCGCACCGATGGGCGGCATCCTGATACGGAGACGCTTGATGACCGATACTGCCGCGCCTGCCTCGATGGGAGTTCGCCTCGCCGCCATTGCCGGACTCCTGTGGAGCCTGTTTGGGGCCTACCTCTTTGCAAGCCAGACTTTCGCCGATCGCGCCGGACTGATGGCGCAAGGCATGACGGCGGAACAGGCGGAACTTTATGCGGGCCTCCCAGTGTGGATGGGATTCGCCTTCGGGATTGGCACTGTGGGCGGAGTGTTAGGCTGCGGGTTGCTGCTACTGGCGCACCGCGCGGCGCTGACGGTACTATGGGTTTCGCTCGGCGCCTACCTTGCGCTTTATGCGGGCGACATCATCCTCGGGGTGTTCGCGGCTTTCGGCCCGCCGCAGGTCATTGTGCTTACGTTGGTGGTGGCGATTGCCGCGGCGTTGGTGTGGGTGGCACGGCAGGCAGTGCGCCGCGACTCACTGGCGTGAGACGCCGTCTGGATCGGCCGGCTTCGTTTCACTTGCGGCGCGGGCAAGCGCTGCTAGAGGACGCGCGAACCCCCGATCCAGGAATTGTCCATGGCCCAGACCCAGCCCGCAAAAGTCGTCCTTGCCTATTCGGGCGGTCTCGATACCAGCGTCATTGCCAAGTGGCTGAGCGTGGAACGCGGGCTGGAGGTCGTGACCTTCACCGCTGATCTGGGTCAGGGCGAAGAGATCGAGCCCGCCCGTGCCAAGGCGCGCGCCATGGGCATCCCCGACAATCACATCTTCATCGAGGATCTGCGCGAAGAATTCGTGCGCGATTTCGTCTTCCCGATGATGCGCGCCAATGCCCGTTATGAGGGCGACTATCTGCTCGGCACCTCAATCGCCCGCCCGCTCATTTCCAAGCGGCTGGTCGAGATCGCGCATGAAACAGGCGCGGATTTCATTGCTCATGGCGCGACAGGCAAGGGCAATGATCAGGTGCGCTTTGAACTCAGCGCCTATGCGCTTGACCCCGACATCAAGGTGATCGCCCCGTGGCGCGAATGGGATCTCACCAGCCGCACGGCGCTGATCGCGTGGGCCGAAAAGCACCAGATACAGGTGCCGAAGGACAAGCGCGGCGAAAGCCCCTTCTCGACCGACGCGAACCTGCTGCACACCTCATCGGAAGGTAAGGTGCTCGAAGACCCGTGGGAGGAAACCCCCGACTACGTCTATTCGCGCACGGTCAATCCCGAGGACGCGCCCGATACCCCCGAATACATCACGGTGGACTTCGAGCGCGGCGACGGGGTGGCGCTCAACGGCGAAGCGATGTCGCCTGCCACGCTGCTCGCGGCACTCAACGATCTCGGCCGCAAGCATGGCATCGGCCGGCTCGATCTGGTCGAAAACCGCTTCGTCGGCATGAAGAGCCGCGGGATGTACGAAACCCCCGGCGGCGAAATCTACGCGCGCGCGCATCGGGGGATCGAGCAGATCACCCTCGATCGCGGCGCCGCGCATCTCAAGGACGAGCTGATGCCGCGCTATGCCGAGCTCATCTATAATGGCTTCTGGTTCAGCCCCGAGCGCGAGATGCTTCAGGCTGCGATTGATCACAGCCAGGACAAGGTCACCGGCACCGTGCGGCTCAAGCTCTACAAGGGCCTCGCCAGTGTGGTGGGCCGCAAATCGCCCCATTCGCTCTATTCCGAGGCGCACGTCACCTTCGAGGATGACGCCGGGGCCTATGACCAGAAGGACGCGCAGGGCTTCATCAAGCTCAACGGCCTGCGCCTGCGGCTGCTGGCACGGCGCGACCGCGACGCCTGATCGCTCCCACGAACCGGGGAAAACCGAGTCGCGGCGGTGGCTGAGCGAGCCTCACGGGCTTATTGTTACAATTTCGCGGCTGACTGATCCGAGTGGTCAGTGCGATTTCACACGATATGCGACGAACCGTTGACTTATCCACTCGTGTCCACAGGCGATCCTGGCGAAAGTGGAAAACTGCGGCACGCAGATGTTGCCAGATCGCCGATTCAGGCGCACTTTCAAGCTGTCTTCGGGACACAAGCCGCTGGGAAGGAAGAGCCGCAAGGCTCTGAATTTAAAGCGGTTCTGGATCCCAAGATGGCGGTGGCACATGTCCCCGCGCCGATCGAGAGACGGCATGCCCAAGGCTTCGGCGAAAGGCAAGCGGTCTCGTTTGAGAGGAGCGCGACGCAGTGCCGCCGGACAGGCCGGGAACCGGGCTGGAACGACACGCAGCGGAAAGGCGAAAGCCCCCAGCCGCCGCAGAACGAACCAGTAAAGGGACCTGCGCCTCGGCCAGGCGACTGTGCATGGCGGCGCTACCCAAGGCCTGCGGGCTTCGGGACGGCGCGGCAGGGCAGAAGCGAAAGCCGGATGCCGGTGCGAGCGCCGGTGACGAAACTCTGGGAAGCCAGCCGCAAGGCGGGTGAATCAGGGCCAGACATCGGGCGCCAAGCGCGCTCTGAAGACCGCGAGGTGGTTGGTCCGCCACATGCCTCGCTGGGAACGGAGCGTCCACGCGTCGGTGAGAGTGGGGTCGGCAGCAATGCCGGCCCCATTTGCTATCTGGGGGTCATGAATCTGAGCGGGACCTCTGCCGCTTCCCACCGAGTCGCAGCGACCGGATTTGCGGAAATGCGCCCTGATCAGGAGTGCCTCCGCCATCATTTCACCGCATTTGCCGGGCGGCTCATGCCGCAGCAGCACCGCCTGAGCGATGACCCGTTGCGGTGGTTTGCTTTTTGTAAGGCTCACGATCTATCGGCCCCGCCATGCGGACGGGAAATCGCATAGCCGGCCTAGATGCCCGAAGCGTAAGCGCCAGAAGCTTGCAGACCGCCTTGGTCGCAGGCCTGCTGGGCATCCTCCCACTCGCCGCCTCCTCCGCTGCCACCCCGGATGCAACCTCGACGCAGATTGGGCCTGCCACCAGCGCCGCTGTGATCGAACTGGTGCCGGTTTCGCTCACCAGCGAAGTTACCGCCCCGTCGCCAGCGCCCGAGCGCGACCCTGCCGTGCCTTCAGAACCGCAGGAAACCCATATCGGGCGCGGTAGCGCGTCTTACTACGCCGCCAAATTCAACGGTCGCCGCACCGCCAGCGGCGAGATGTTCGACAACCGCGCCATGACGGCGGCCCACCGCACGCTGCCCTTCGGCTCGCTGGTGCGGGTCACAAACCCCGCCAATGGCGCGAGCGTGGTGGTGCGGATCACCGACCGTGGCCCCTTCACCCGAGGCCGGATGATCGATGTCAGCCGCGCCGCCGCCGAAGATCTTGGCCTCATCGCGCGCGGCCATGCCACGGTCGAATTGTCGCTGATCGCCGACTGATCCTCGGCGCAAAATTACGAATTGGGCGAGCAGCTCATCCCGAGCGATGAGGTATCGCCGCTGATCTTCAGCTTCAACCGCGCGGTCTCGCGGGCCGATGGGTTGCGCAGCAGCGCCATTTCCCCCGGAGCAAAGCTCGCCTTCACATCGCCGCCGGGTGCCACCGTCCCGCGGCTGACACTCACCTGCGCTCCCTCGGCCTTGCCCAGCACCTCGACCGCGACCGGCCCGGTGTTGCGCCCGGTGACGGTAAAGCCCCCCTCCTGCCCCCCGCCCAGCTCAAAGGTCTGGCCTGCCTCGATCTGAAGGTTCGAGTTGATTTCGCCGGCCTGCACCGCGCCCCAAGTGCCCATCATGGCACACCCCAGAGCAAGAGCGACAGGGCGGATCAGGGTGGCGGAGCGATGGGTCATGGTCAGAGTCCTTACAGAGTTGCGCGCTTAGCTACGCCGACCGCCATCAGCCAGATGCGCGAGCGGGGGATTATCAGTGCTGCCCCTTGCAGGACGCAGACGCGCGGGTAGTTATCGCAAGCGCGCACAATGCCGCCGCCGATCCATCGCGGCACCTGACGAGGGGACCACCGCCATCACCCTGACCTTGATACTGCTCTACGTTGCAGCCCAGATCGCGCTTTCGGTCTGGGCCGGGCGCGGGGCGAAGTCCGACGCCGATTATCTCGTCGCCGGCCGCAGCCTTGGCACCTTTGCCGTCGGCATGTCGGTGTTCGCCACATGGTTCGCCTCCGAAAGCCTGATCGCGACCTCGGGCGATGTTGCGCGCGATGGTATGGCGGGCGCGCGGGCCGAGCCCTTTGCCTATGCGCTGGGACTGTTCGCCATCGCGCTGTTCTTCGCCTATAGGCTACGCGCCGGGGCCTTCATCACGATCGCCGATTTCCTGCGCGACCGGTTCGGCGCGGGGACCGAGGGGCTCGCGGCGGTGGTGATCGCGCTCTCGGCCACCACATGGTCGGCGGCGCAGCTCTTCGCCTTCGCGGTGATCCTGTCGGGCGCTTCGGGGGTGGACTTCACCACGGCGCTGGTCGGAGCGACGCTGCTGGTGATGACCTACACCCTGTTCGGAGGCCTTGCGGGCGATGTCGTCACTGACATCGTGCAGGGAATCATCATCCTCGTCGCCATCACCATCCTCTTCGCCCTGATGGTCAGCGCGGCGGGAGGCCCCGGCGCGATGTGGGCCGCCCTGCCCCCTGCCAAGCTCACCTTCGCGCTCCCCGGCGAGAGCTGGGTTGACCTGGCGGAGCTGTGGCTCATCCCGATCATCGGCACCATGGTCAGTCAGGAGGCGATTGCCCGCACCCTTGGCGCCAAGTCGCCCGAGGTGGCGCGGCGGGGGGCGATGATCGGGGCGGGGATTTACCTTGTCGCGGGGCTGATCCCGGTGAGCCTTGGGCTGTTCGGGCCTCAGCTCGGGCTCACCTTGGGCGCGGACGAGGCCTATCTGCCGAGCCTCGCCACCGCGCTGATGCCGCCTTGGCTCTACGTCATTTTCACCGGAGCGCTGATTTCCGCGATCCTCTCCTCGGTCGATTCTGCGCTGCTTGCGGTCTCGGCGGTGGTGACCGAGAGCGGGTACAAGCGCTTGAATCCGAACGCTTCTCCCCTCGCCCTGCTGCGGGCCGCGCGGGGGGCGACGGTGGGTGCGGCGGCGGTGGCGGCGTGGCTCGCGGCGCAGGGGGAATCCTTGCGCGATCTGGTCCTCGATGCCAGCGCGATTGCCGCGGTGCTGGCGGTGCCGATCATCATGGGCCTCGCCGGGATCGGCCGCGGCACCCGCGCTGCCGTAGCGGCGATTGCGGTGCAAGTGGGGGTGCTGGGGGTGCTCGACTGGGGCCTGGGGGTGCCCGGCGCCTTCCTGTGGATGCTGGCAAGCGGGCTGGCGGTGTTTGGCGCAGTGAGCGCGTCAGCAGCGCGCAAGCAGCGCGCGACGGCCGGGGGATGAGGCGGCTATGACCGCGCGATGACCCGGCGATGATGGCGCTATGCGTGCGCGCGGGGCGACAGCGGGATTG
>LSKF01000017.1 GCA_001556995.1 Erythrobacteraceae bacterium CCH12-C2 | reverse complement strand
GCGCGTTGTCGGTCACCTTGGCCGCCGCGAGGTAGAGCAGCGCGCGCGCCGCTTCCAGATCGGTCGCCATGTCGGCCAGCATGAACTGGGTGTTCTGGAAATCGGCCACCGCCTGGCCGAACTGCTTGCGGTCCTTGGTGTACTGGATCGCCTCGTCAAGGCAGCGCTGCGCCCCGCCGAGCGAGCAGGCGCCGATGTTCAGTCGCCCGCCATCCAGCCCCATCATCGCGATGCGGAACCCCTCGCCTTCCGCACCGACAAGGTTTTCGGCCGGCAAGCGCACGTCTTCGAGGATGAGCTGCGCGGTCGGCTGCGAGTGCCAGCCGAGCTTCTTCTCCTGCGCGCCGAAGCTGACGCCGGGCATGTCCTTTTCGATCACGATGCAGGAAATGCCCTTGGGCCCATCCTCCCCGGTGCGTACCATCACCACGTAAATCTCGTTCGCGCCCGCGCCCGAGATGAACTGCTTGGTGCCGTTGAGGACGTAATGGTCGCCGTCCCTGCGCGCAGTCGTCTTGAGCGCCGCCGCATCCGATCCCGAGCCCGGCTCGGTGAGGCAATAGCTGGCAATGTGCTCCATGGTGATGAGCTGCGGCAGATACTTCGCCTTGACCGCCTCGCCGCCGAAACGGTCGATCATCCAGGCGGCCATGTTGTGGATCGAGATGAAGGCGCTGGTCGAAGGGCAGCCATAGGCCA
>LSKF01000160.1 GCA_001556995.1 Erythrobacteraceae bacterium CCH12-C2 | reverse complement strand
TCGTCGGCAGCGATGCGGGCGACGAAATCGTCAAGGCTGATCGCCTCCCCCGATTCGCGCACATAATGGGCGTGCGGCCACTCGTTCCAGATCTTCACGCCCTGCAACACCAGCGGGCGAATATTGGTGGAGCCGGTCAGGAACCACAGCAGCTCGCGCGTCGCGGTTTTCCAATAGACCCGCTTGGTAGTGAGCAGAGGCATCGCGCCGTCAAGAAGCTTGAAGCGTAGGTGTGCCCCACAGATTGAGCGGGTTCCAACCCCCGTCCGGTCGATGCGTTCTGAACCCGACTCCCAGATCTTCCGCATCAAACGGAGATACTGCCACTCTTGGTGACTAGGGTCGTTTAAGACCTCAAAGGGCAGATCAAGCTGGGTTGCCATTTGAAGCATGTAGGGGACACCATTGAGTCGCTGCCATGGCTCGAATCGAAAGCACAAAATGAGCTATTGATGACCTGTGGATTAGGTGGATAACTTGGCCAGCTGGATTGATAAGTCTCCGCTTGCCACTGCCCTGATCCACACCTATAGGGCGCGCCTTGCCTCGATCCGCACCGGGTTTTGCCCCTGCGGAGCCGACACGGTCGGGGAGTAGCTCAGCCTGGTAGAGCACTGTCTTCGGGAGGCAGGGGCCGGAGGTTCGAATCCTCTCTCCCCGACCAATTTCGTCGCCGCAAGGCCTTGGGGCCCACCGATGCGTGGCGGTCCCTCACCCCTGTGACGCGATGCGCGCCTGCGGTTAGGCCGCGAGGCGCGCAATCCATTCATCGACGCGCCGTTCGAGGATCGACAGCGGCTGCGAGCCCGAGGCGATCAACAGATCGTGGAACCCCTTGATGTCGAACCGGTCACCCAGCTTGGCTTCCGCCCGCTGCCGCAGCTCCATGATTTTGAGCATCCCGATCTTGTAGCCGGTCGCCTGCCCCGGCAGCGTGATATAGCGCCGCACCTCGGATCGTGAACGCTGGATCGGCTGGCGGCCCGTAACGTTCAGGTATTCGACCGCTTCATCTTCGGTCCAACCCATCGCGTGGATACCTGTGTCGACCACCAGCCTTGCCGCGCGGAACAGCTCTGCATCAAGCCGCATGAAATCGGCAGCAATGTCAGGGAAAGCGTTCATTTCCTTGCAAAGCGCCTCGGCATAGAGCGCCCATCCTTCGCCGAACGCAACATAGCCGGTGACGCTGCGGAACTTCGGCCCGCCCTTCTGGCGCACCTGGATGTCGCCCTGCATATTGTGGCCCGGCACCGCCTCATGGCACATCAGCGTGTAAAGCGCCGCCGGATCACCGGTATTACCCACCAGGTGGACATAGGTGCGCGCCGGACGCGCGCCATCGGGGCTCGGGGCCGAGGCGTGGGCCGCGCCGCCGGGGACTTCGGAAAAGGCCGGCTCGCGCACCACCTCAATGCCATAGGCCGGCAGGGTGCCGAAATAGGGCGCAAGCAGGCTGCGGGTATGCGCCACGAAGGCATTGGCGCTGGCGAGGTATTCGGCCCGCGCGGCATCATCATAGGGGCGCGGCGGATAGAGCCGGGCACGCTCGGCGTAGTAGGCGTGACGATCGGCGAACCCGGCCGCCTTGGCCAGCGCATCCTGCTCGGCCTCGATCCGGGCGACCTCGGCGCGGCCGATCGCGTGGATTTGCTCAGCGGTGTAATCGGTGGTGGTGTTGAGCTTGAGCTGCTGCGCGTAATAGGCCGCGCCATCGGGCAAGGTGATCGCGCCGACCCGGCCGCTCGGCGCATCCGGCAGGCTCGCCTCGGCCCAGGCGATGACTCGGCCATAGGCAGGCTTGAGCGCGACAATCGCGGCGCGCGCTTCTGCCAGCAAGGCGTCCGCATCGCCGCGCGCAAGCTTGCCCGAAGTGACCAAAGCCTCGGCCTTGGCCTTCACATCGGCCCACAGCGCCGCATCCGGGCCATCATCATAGGGCGCGCCCGAAGTCAGCTTGCGGCTGCCTTCCAGCACGGTTTCAACCTGAAAGCGCGGGGCGCGGATGCCCGCCGCCTCGCTCGCCTTTGTCTGTGCGATCGCGGTATCCAGCACCGCTGGCATGCCGCGCAGGCGGGCGATGTAGTTCTTGAGGTCTTGGGCGTCGCCCACCGAATGGGTGTTGACCAGAAAATCGGGCAGCTGGCTGTGCGCCGAATAGAGCCGCGAATAGAACGGCGGACGATAGACGCGCGTCGCCAGCGAGGCGCTCGCGCGCTCAGCTTCCAGCGCCCAGATGTCGAAATTGACCTGCCCTTCGGGCGACAGCTTGGCGCGGTCGAATTGCGCGCGCATCCGCGCAGCGCTGGCTTCGCGCCAGGCGGACTGCGCGATGGCGGCGGCATCACTGGTATCATTCCATTGGTCGCCGCCGTCCTTGATCCCGAGGCGGGTGGCGAGCTGCGGCTGCTGCTTCACCCATTCGGCAAACTCAGCATCGAGAAACGCGATCAGCCGCGTGTCCTCGCTGGCGGCATCTGCGGCAGCGCTCGCAGCGAGCGGGGTCTGCGCCAGCGCGGCGGTGCCGGGGACAAGCGTAGCGGCGAGCACGGCGGCGAGGCTGCGGGACAAAATGGGCTTCATCGGGGATCCTGTGGCTGACCGGATGGGAAAGCGTGTCATGCTTCCCAAGGCCTAGCGGGCAAACCAGCAGCGGTGAAGAGGGCATCGCGCATTCCGCGCGCGGGGGGATCAGAACGCCAGACGCGCACGCAAGCGGATGTCGCGGCCCGCCACCGGGGCGAAGTCTTTGAGGAAGCTCGCGTGGCGGCGGATCGTGTCGTCAAAGATGTTTTGCGCCGCGATCCCTAGCGTGAGGTCAGGTCGGTCAGCAAAGGGCCGCCAATCGAACGAGGCATTGGCGCTGACGTAGCCATCAGTCGGCGTCTCAAAGTCGCTCAGCCGGTCCATCCGCCGCGCCCATTCGACCTCCATGCGCGCATCAAACGCGGGCGCCCGCGCGCTCACACCGCCCAACACGCGCAGCGGCGGGATGCGCGGCACCGGTGTACCGTCACCCAGCGTCGCGCGGGTGTAATCCATCAAGGCATCGGCCCCGATTGTCGCGCTGCCGATGTCGAACAAATCAACCTTCCCCTGCACCTCGAAGCCGTAATATTCGGCCTCATCCGCAAGGAAGCGGAACACCGGCAGTCCATCGATCACCGTGCCGCTATCGGCAGTGAAGATGTAATCGGGAAAGCGGTTGTAATAGGCCGAGGCCTCCACGCTCCAACTGGGCCCGAACCCGCGCACGACCGCTTCAAAGCCCCAGGCGGTTTCCTCCGCCAGATCGGGATTGCCGAGCAGCACGCCCTGCGTGCCGGGATCTGTGCCTTGCGTGAACAATTCCTCCACCACCGGCGCGCGGGTGGAAAAGAACCCGCTGCCTGCAATCACCCAGCCCGGCGCAACCGTGTAACTCGCCCCCAATGATCCCGAGACGCCGGAGTAATCGCGGCTGGTGGCCGGATTGCCGAGCGCCAGATCAGGCCGCGCTTCAATCGCCGTGGTCTCCCAGCGCAGCGCGGCTTCGATACGTACCGGCGCGAGGTTGAACTCGTGCAAGCTGAACAGCGCGAACTGGCTGGTATCGGTGGGCGGCAGCAGCGGCGCAGCGGCGCGGACGCTGAAGTCGCGAAAGCCATACTGCACGCCGGTGGTAGCGCGCCAGATTCCGCGCTGAGCCCCAACCAGCTCAGCGCGCGCCTCGAACGCTTGATTGAGAAAGGTCGCCGTAAGCTCGCCGGTATCCAGCACTTCGTCATGGGCGTAATCAGCCCAGCCAAACCGCACCCGCACCTGTTCGATCCACTCGCCATCCAGCGCGATCTCGGAACGAAAATCGACGCGGGTCTGTTGCAGGTCGATCAGCGTGTTGGGAACGGGGGCAGCCGGATCGAAGGAAAAGCGGGTGGGCAGGCCATAAAGGCTCTCGGAATGGCTTACTGCCACACCAAAATGGGCATTATCGGTCACGAAAGAGGCCCCGCCCGCAATGTCCCAGCTTTCAGCGGCGCTATTGGGTAAGCGTCCGCGCAGATCGGCCAATGCGCGGATCGACGGATCGGGCGATGCAAGGGCGAGCCTGCGCTGTTCGTCACTCAGCACGAAGCCGCCAATGTCGAGATCGCCGGTATCGAGCCAGTGCCCATCGAGATGCCATGCCAATTGGCCCGCGCCGCCATCAAGCACCGCGCCCAAGCTGATCTCGTCCGCCGCCGAACCGTAAGTGGCGGAGGCCAGCCCCGTGACGGTGTCTGCGGGCAGACGATCGGGCACGCGCTTGACCTGCGCGTTCACCACCCCGCCGACCAACCCGGAACCATAAAGCAGCGTCGCGGGGCCGCGCAGCACCTCGATCCGGTCGGCCACGAGCGGGTTGATTGCCACGGCATGATCGGGGCTGGTGTTGGAGACATCAAGGCTTTGGATCCCGTCGACCAGCAAGCGAGTGCGCTCACCTTGCAACCCGCGCAGCACGGGGCGCGAGACACCAGGTCCAAAGGCGGTCGAGGAGATGCCCGGGAGGCTCGCCAGGGTTTCGCCCAACGTCGCGCGCGCGGCGCGGGCAAGGTCCGCTCCGCCCAGCACAACACCTGATACCGGGGCGGTAAGCCGCGCGCGGCGGCGCGAACCGGTGACGATGATTTCGCTCACCATCGCCGCCCCAGGGCTTTCCATATCCATGGGCGCATCGCCCGCCATCGCTTCGAGCATCGCCATGAAGTCCATCGCTTCAGGCGGCGGAGCCTCGCCATCGGCCATCATCGGCGTCGACGCACTCGGCTTGTCGTCAGCCTCTTCCTGCGCCGCGGCGGGTGCAGCAGTCAGTGCAAATGACAGAGCTGCAAGAGGCGTTATCGGTTGAAGGGAAGTGCGCATGATGGCTTCCTTGCAACTAGCGCCGAAAGGATGCCGGACGCGGAAAAGAAAAGCGCCGGGAAGACTTGTATCAGCCTTCCCGGCGCGAGGTGGGGTCATGCCGAAGGGGGGCAACGCATGACCCGCAGGGAGGTTATGCCCGGCACCGATCAGTTGATGCGGTAAACCACCGGGCAGTTCACGATGAAGCCGACCGCGCGGAAATCGCCGCCGTCGAGGCTCTTGAGATAGCCGCGGTGCGACATTTCTGCCGCCTGCAGCGCGCTGGTCATGCGGTAGCGATAGCCCTTCTGGATCGCCTCATCGGTCCACACCGCCGGGAACAGGCGCCACATCGGCGAATAGTCGAGGTTGATCGTAGGAATGCCGCCAAGAATGTTGAGCGGCCCGCCCTCACCCGACAGCGCGCTGACCAGGCCCTGACGGTGCGGGTTGTCCTTGCCCGTGGGACCGTTCACCACAACGACGATGCGCTCGGCGCTTTCACCGGGCGAGGCATCTTCCAGCGCGAAGGGCATATCCTTCATTGCGGGCGTGAAGGTCGCGTTTTCAAGGGCGGCAACCAGCGGATCATTGGCCTCGGTCGAGAGGTACATGATCGGCTTGTCGAAGGTGAAGCCCAGCGTCATCTTGATCGTCACCGTGCCATCACGCGGGCAGATCGCGGCGACCTTGTCGTGGACCTTGGTGTAATCGACCTTGCCGCTGCACATGGCATTGAGCTCAGCTTCGCTCGCCTGGCTGACGACCGGGGCGTTGTAGATGATCGACTTGGCCGAGTTCTCGACATAGACCAGCGGAGTGTAATCGGCATCGCCGACCGAACCGGGCTGGAACGCCTTGGGCGGGAAAGGCGCAGTGGCCGGTCCGGGGGTGACGCCCAGCACGGGTTTGAAGTCGACGCTCCCTGCCCCAAAGGTGAACGTCCCGTCATTCTCGATCCGGGCGCGGCGGGTGGCCTTGCCGGTGAGCGCGAAGGCGAGCTT
Source organism: Erythrobacteraceae bacterium CCH12-C2 (assembly GCA_001556995.1). Classification (GTDB taxonomy): domain Bacteria; phylum Pseudomonadota; class Alphaproteobacteria; order Sphingomonadales; family Sphingomonadaceae; genus Erythrobacter. The sequence continues at coordinate 22,239 of LSKF01000160.1, read as the reverse complement.
GGGCGAATAGGCCAGGCCTTGCAGGTCGGCGATGTTCTCATCCGTCGCATCAGTGATGATGAACCACACCGGCGTACCATTGGGCAGCTTACCCCGGCGCAGCGGCAAAGTGGCAGTGCCCTTTTCAAGGTCGAGATGCGCCGACTTCATCAGCAGCACCGGCCCCAGCAGTTTGGGATCAACCTCGGACGGCGACGGCTGAGCGACGATGGTCTTAAGATCGCCGCTGATCGAGGCGGGCGCTTCGCGGATTTCATCCAGCGGCTTTCCCTCTTTCCCACGAACGACGACATCGGCGTGGCCGACAGAAGGCAGGCCAAGAGCCAGAAGTGCCCCCGCCGCCATGATCCTGCTTCTGATTTTGCGCATGATAAACTCCTTGATCAGGCCCAGCAGGAACGTGCGCCTGCCGATCACCCGCCCCCTAGATGCGCTACGTCCCCGATCCGTTCTTTCACGTTAAGCGAGGTTTTTCCTTTTCTCGTGGTAATCGTGCCTTGACACGGTGATGTGTCCGTCCAAAGCAACGCTCCCGCGCAAGAATTCGAAAGGCGTCACCGTCACACCGGGTTTACGGGCACCAATGAAAGGTATCCCCGCACATGCCCTGGCTTAGGTGGATCGAGTGGTTTCCCAAGCGAGCTTCAGGTTCGCTCAAGCCAGATATGGCGATTACGCTCGTAACCCTGCGGATCGCGCCCTCAGCCGGCTCAGACGAGATCACCTTTTATCGCAGTGCCGAATATGATGCGTTGCTGGAATGGGCGAAAATGGGGCGATTTATCCTCGCGCTGGCTGCGACGGACCGGGATGAGCTGACCTTGCTGTGCTTGCAATCCCCCGACGAAATGCGCTCCCAGATCGAAGATCTCCCGCTCGTCGCAGTGGGCCTTGCAACCTTTGACATTCGCCAGGTCATGTCGCTCAAGATGGACGACGAGGTTCCTGACATACTGCAATAGCAAGTTGCGCCAAGAACATCCTCCGGCAGACACCGCCAAACCAACACTTTCGCTATCTTGCTGTTTTCTAGCTGCGACCCTGCCGCTCACCTGTTCAACCAATCCACGAATGCGTACAAAGCAACTGTCAGAGGGATCGGACACAATTAGGTCTTTTGGCGGGAGCCAAGTTATGGTCGCAGTGCCCACCACTCAGCAATACCACATTGGCGCGGACACCGCTCCAAGCTTCATGCAGCACATTCACTGGTCCGCTGAACCGGATATCACCCTCTTCGATACCGGCACAATGCCAATCGTTGCTCTGCGTCATCATCGCTCTTTTACCAAGGGTCTGGTTGAATTAGTTGCCGACACTCCTGAGGACGAGGATTGGGACGCTTTGTTCGTCAACAAGAGCGGTTCGGGCAAGTTTGGCATCGATTTCTGCGGCACCTACCGCGAACTAGCTCTGCACCGTGACATGTGCTGCTTTTTGCCGGCCGGAGCCGACAGCCGCATGCAGTTTGACGACCAGAGTGGCTCTTTTGCGCTCTACTTCAAGCCCGGCCTGATCAGCACCTTGCTCGAAAGTGAGGGTAAGGATACCACAGCGCTTGCGCCGATCGTGGGGAAGCATCTGCCGCGGGTCGCACAGCTTCTCGGGAAGATCGAGTGCGAATTGCGCCGCCCAAGCCTCGGTTCGCGGCTGATGATCGACGGGCTTTTACGCGCGATTGCCGGTCTGCTCATCAGCAAAGACATGACGAGCCTGACGGAACCGTGCGAGCGTATATACCTCTCCCCTCCGAAATTGCGTCGCGTCATCGAGTTTATCGAAGCCCATCTGCAAGAAAGCATTGGGCTTGACGACCTCGCCGAGGCTGCAGGGCTTTCGCCCAACCATTTCCTGCGGGTCTTCAAGCTCGCGACCGGGGAAACGCCCTACCATTTCTTGCGAGCACGCCGTCTTGAACGCGCGCGGCGGCTGCTGGCAGAAGATACCATGCCCTTGGCCGAACTGGCGCTGGAATGTGGCTTTGCCAATCAGGCCCATTTCACGGCCGCCTTCAGCCGCGAGCTGGGCATTTCACCGGGACGCTACAGGCGGGCCGTGCGCGACTGACGCAAAAGTCGCCGCGCGCCCTCGGCATTTCGTCGGCCGGCTTCCGTCTCTCCATCGCAAGCGGCTTGCGCTTGGCGGTGCGTCGTTTTGCGCATCATGTCATGTGCTTGAGCAGACCCGATCACGCCGCGCAGCATCGAAAAGGGCATTTGTTTTCTGAAAAGAAGCAGCCCGACACCAGGCGCATGAAGTGCTCCCGTCCCCCCAAAGGAGCATCTGAAATGACACCCTCACCAACCCGCAGTCTTCGCTTGATGGCCATTAGTGGCAGTATCATCGCGTTGGCCATGATGGGGCAGCCTGCCGCTGCAAGCGAAGCGAAAGACAGCGAAGCTGCGACCGCATCGACGCCAACGGCCCAGCCCACAACATCGCCAGAGACAATCATGATTACCGCGGCAGCCGCCACGGCAGCTCAGTCCGATAGTGGCGTCGGCGGGTGGACCCCGCTCGGTTCGGAGCCGTTCGGCAAGGAGTTGTTCAGCACCTGGGTGCCAGTTCCCAATGGCGATAGCGGCGCGCCGCGGCAGGGCTGGCTCGGCACCGCCGATGGCTTCTTCACCCGCGAAGCCCACCTTGCCTATACTTATGTCGACGCAGGTGACGATGGCGACGATGTGCATCAGGGCCTTGCACGGTTCCACTACCCCTTCACTCGCCGCTTGTGGGCAGGGCTCGAAGTGCCCTTCTATCAGGACCGCGGCGGCGATTCAGATTTCGGTGACATTACCCTGACCACTCAGGTGATGCTCGTGGAAAAGCGCAATATCTCGATCAATACGGGTGTGGGCTGGCGCCTGCCGACGGGTTCGGAAAGCTTTGGCAACGGGGTCTTTTCGCCGCAGCCGCAGCTGAACTTGTTCACCGATCTCGGGAGCGGGTTCTCACTGCGCGGCCGGGTCGCCTACGATTTTCCTGACAGCGGTCAGGCCGAGAGCTTCATCCTCAACGGCGCGATCGGCCAGACGGTCACTGATCACGCCAACACGCCCTTTGGCGATTTAACCTGGTATGTGGCGGGCACCTGGCGAGAGTTTCAGAATGGGAGTGACACGACTTTTGTCTCGATCACCCCTGGGATGCGTACGCATCTCGGCGGCAACCTGTTCCTGCTGGCGGGGATCGAGATCCCGCTGCGCGACAGCTCGCAGTTCTTCAACGAGGCGTTCACGGTGCAGCTGGTGAAGGGCTTCTAAACTGGTCGCCGCCGGGTCACGAGACCCGGCGGCGCATCATTGTGGCAGGAATTGCGAAGGCACCATGCCATGCGCGATGCCGCTGAGGCCTAGCGCATGATCTTGCGGTAGGCGCTGGGAGAGATCCCGGTGAACTGCCGGAAACGGCTGGCAAATTGCGGATGAGAGGCAAAGCCCGATGCACTCGCGACTGCCTGTACGGGGAGCTGCCTGTCTTCGAGCAAACGGCACGCCAAGGCCACCCGCGCTCGCAAGATATAGGCATAGGGCGGCAAGCCCGTGGCGGTCTTGAACCCGCGTGCGAAGTGAAACCGGCTATAGCCGGACAAACGGGCAAGTTCGTCCAGCGAAAGCTGGCTGGTCAGATTGTCGCCAATGTAATCCTTAACCCGCATGACGCTAGCGGGCGCAATCAGCATCTTTTGATCCCTCGCTGGAAGCGCCGCCTGTCGTTCGTAAAGGCGGTGCAGCGCGGCTTCGAGCTGGGCTTCCTGCTCTATCAAGGACAGATCATCGCCCTCGACCGCATGAACCAGCGCATTGAGCAAGTGGCACAGCAGCGGATCAAACTGGCCGAAATCCTCTTCGAACATCACCTTGTCCGGGTCGCAATCAAATTGCTCGCCGATGGTCTGCGCGAAATAGGATGGATCAACATAGATGTGGCCAAAGGCGATCGGTCCTTCGGTCGTCCAGCGATACGAACTGCCCGCCTCGATCGTCGACATGCCGCCAGCCGCGACGTCCCGAACGAGGGTCTGCGTACGGCGACTTCGGGTGATTCGCTTGTCACCCCCGAGGTGGACCACGATGTAATGATGGTCGAGCGGCGGCTGATTCATCTGACGCGAACTGCGGGCCCAGCGCTGAATGATAGCGCCTCCGATCGTGCGCGGCTCAGACGAGATACTGTGGCTTGGCCGGGCCCAGTCGCGCCATGACAGCGGGTGAATTTTGGAGGAGCCGGCAGAGCCTAAGGGGATAGGATGGGTCATGTCGCCGAAAGTTAGACACCAATCATAAAGGATTGTCTATCGATTGCATCGGCGGACCTTGCGACACCCCGAGCTTTGACAAAATCGCACCGGGTGAGATGGCTGAGCCGGCGTGAAACGCGTAACAGCTTAATATTGAATGGTATTCTTTCGGGGAATGGGATGGATTGCCAGCCTCCCGCGGAAGCCGCCAAAGGGGGCGAATTAACCAAAAGACCTTGGTCCACTTCGACGGAATTGGAGGCACCGCTAGAACAGAGGAAAGGCCTGCTGAACTCCGCTCAGAATCAGAAAGGCCCCGGTTTCCCGAGGCCTTTCACTGTCTTTATGCGCGATGCTCTTAGCGGCCGATGCCGAAGACTTCGCAGACGTAACTCCAAATTGACATAGCAATTCTCCTATCAGCGCGTGGTCTCGCTGTAGGAGCTTTAACAGAAAATTAACCCTAATCAAGCGTTAACTGCGATACGCCCTCCACCCATCATGGCGAGCAGTTCGGGCATGGTGATCGCCCGCGAAAACAGATAGCCTTGCCCCTGGTCACATCCCATCGCCTGGAGTGTTGCTGCAACGGCGTGATTTTCCACCCCTTCAGCAACAACCACCTTGCCGAGCGAGTGGGCGATTTCGATCGTGGCACGCACAACGGCGCGACTTTCTTCCGAGCTCGCCATGTGTTGAACAAACTTCTTGTCGATCTTGAGTTCGGAGCTGGGGAGTTTCTCGAGGTATTCGAGATTTGACTGCCCCGTGCCGAAATCGTCTATCGAAAGACAGATCCCGCGCTGCTTGAGCGCTTCGATCTGCGGAGCAATCAGCTTATCCTCCAGCTTTGCTGTCTCGGTCAGTTCAAGCGTCAGATTTTCCGCCGGGAAGCCAAGCCGCCCCAACATCGTCATCATGTCGAACAACAAATGGGTGTCACTCAGGCTTTTGGCCGACATATTGACTGCCAGCTTGAAGGTGGGATCGAGCGCAATTGCCTTGCGGCCATCGACCAGAGCGGACTCCATCACGATCAAGGTGAGCTCGTTGATCAGATCATTGGCTTCGGCGGCCAGCACCAATTCCTGGGGGTCGACATAATCCTCACCGTTCGGCCGCCAACGGATGAGCGTTTCGGCACCGACGATGCGCCCAGTCGCCAGCTCGATCTTGGGCTGATAGGCCACCCCGATGTTGCGGTCGCGCAGGCCTTTTTCAAGGACGCGGATGATCTCGAGCCGCTGGTTGCGCGCCTCGACATAGGCTGCGTCATTGATGACAAAGCGCACACCGCGGACGGCCGCCTCATCAGCGGCCTGCATCGCCTTCTTGACCCGCTGCCCCAGCGGCAGGGTGTAGTTGGTGTCGATCCCGATCGCGGGGGCGCTGCTGGCTGATTGCCAATCGTGACTGATCGCGGTCTTGAGCATCAAAGCAAGGCCATCGGCATGACGCTCGAGACTGTCATTATCCATCCGCGGGGCGAGCCAGACCAGGCTGTCACGCTCAAGAGCGACATCGCCGACATCCCCGGGGCCCTTGATGTAGGTTATCAGGGTGTTGACAAACTCGCCCATTTCCCGCGTGCCCCATTCTTCCGAAATCTCGGCGAGATTGGCGATCTTGAGCGCGTAGACATCAAACTCGGCATTGGCCTTGTCGAGCCCCAGCGCTGTCGTAGTCATCGCATCGACACCGGCGCTGTAATACTTCTTCGAGATCCGATAGAAGCCGAAAGCGGCGACCCCAATCGCCAACATTGCCGACATAATGTCGATATTGATGCCAGCTTCATCGAGGACCAGCGATATGGCGGGCAGGCCCATGGCGGCAGCCCACAAGGGCCGCGACGAGCGCGAGCGAGCAAATGCCTGGACCGCAATCACAATTGCTGCGACAAATATTGCCGGAAACCACATCAAATCCACTGGCGTGCCGCGCTTGAGCGTCTGAGCACCGATTATGTGATAATATGTTCCAGAAATCCTTTGGTATAGCGGATGGATAAACATGTCCGGCGACTTTGTCGACGTCTGACCAATGATTGCCTTTTTTCCAGCCAAACTGGCTTTGTCGAACCGGCCATTGATGACATCACCATAGCTAACTACGGGTATTGAATGTGGATTGAAGGCAAAATCCGGGCGGTAAGAAAGGTCTGGTCCCTGGTAATCGGCCAGCACCGCTGAAATCGCGGGATAGGTCTTCCCCGAGAGTTTCTTCGAGGTCGGAAATACGATGGCAAGTTGAAAGGGCGACAAATAGCCCGCCATCGAAGCCACCTGCGCGCGGCTTTGGAAGCGCATGTCCGGAAGAAGAGCTTCTGCCTCCTGGTTTCCAACCTTGTAACCGGATGCCATCCCAAGCCACACTTTTCCCCTGTGCCGCTCAAGCGTACGGATAAACAAGGCATCACTTTCGGGCGTCTCAGGATCGGCATGTGCGCGGTCGAAAACGATTGTGGTGACCCCAGCCCCGGTCAATTGGTCGATCAGAAGACTTTCTTCCTTGCGCGTCGGGAACGGCAGCCTGAGCTCGTTAAGCGTAGCATCGTCAATCGCAACCATAACGATATCCTGCGGAGCATCGCGCATGCGCAGCCACGCTTTTGCCAGACGAAACCCGTCCTCGGCTGGCAGAGGCAGCTCAATCGCTGCCGAAATCAGTCCGAAGATAATGGCAAATATGGCGACCTTGAGCCGCTTGCGCTTGAGCAGGGTCTCGCCCGACGATAGTGCGATATCATCGCCATTCAAAGGGTCGACAACGCTTGGTGCTCCGCGGCTACGCCGCAGCAGTCCCGTCAGTGATGGCAGTCCTGCAATCATGAAAAGCCCGGATCCGTCGTTTCGGTTAAGCTTCTCCTAGGCTGCAGTGGTTAATTCATTGCCAACAATGTCCGCTTCATCGCCGTGGGCTAGGGCGTGATCACAGATCCGGCGAGCAATCCAAGTGCAATCGTAAGACTGCCAAGACCTAGCGAGAGGTGCCAACGCAGACGCATGAAGTCCTTCGCCGCAAACCCCAAAGCGCGGTCGAACAGCGGCGAAAGCGCGATCAGCGCGCCGAGGTAGAGCAAAGCCGGGCCCGGCCATTCCCAACCGAACGTCCAAGGCAGGAACAGCGCCACTGCCAGCAAGCTGGGCATGACGGCGACACAATAGGCCCCCGTCGTCGCCCGGCCGGATTGCACCGCCTGTCCCCACCATACTCCGCCGAGAAAGCTGAAGATCGCTGCCGCGTAAGAGAACCCGCCTGCCAGCGCGGAGTAGCGCCACTCGTGCCCGGCTAAGATGAGCGCGATGCATAGAAGTTGCGGCAACAGCCCCGCATAACCCAGTAGGCGTGCGGAAAGGGAAAGCGTGTTTTGTCCGTCCATGGCGGCACAAACTGGCCTTGCCTGCATGGGTTCCCGCAATCCTTGCGGCGCGCGCCGGTTTGCGCCACCTGAGGGGCTATGGACCTGTTCGATCTGACCGGCCGCAGAGCTGTTATTACCGGAGGCAATGGCGGCCTCGGCCTCGCCATGGCGCGCGGGCTGGCAAAAGCGGGGGCACAGGTGGCGATCTGGGCGCGCAATGCCGACAAGAACGCTGCTGCTGCGGACGAACTGGCGGCGCTCGGTGCAGGCGGCGTGCTGACGCTCGCTTGTGATGTCGCTGATGAAGAATCCGTTGCGGCCGCCACCGCCGCCACGCTGGACGCGTTTGGCCGGATTGATGTGTGCTTCGCCAATGCCGGCATTTCCGGCGCGGGGACAGCCATACCCGATATCACCGCCGAGGGTTGGGATCACACCATGGCCACCAACACGCGCGGGGCGGCGCTGGTCTACAAGCACGTCTCCCGCCACATGATCGCCCGCGCATCTGCGGGGGATCCGGGCGGCAAGCTGATTGCGACCTCATCGGGTCAGTCGATCATGGGGGTCAACCGATCGTCAGATTATGCGGCTTCCAAAGCGGCGTTGAACGGACTCACCCGTGCCGCCGCGTTTGAACTGGCGCGCTACCAAATCACCGCCAACGCGCTGCTTTTCGGCTATTATGAGACGGACATCACCGCCAAGGCCGACCCACGCTTTGGTGAGTGGATGACCAAGCGTATCCCGCTACGCCGCCCCGGCGACCATGCTGGGCTGGAGGGGCTGGCAGTGTTCTTGGCCTCACCGCATTCGGATTACATCACCGGGCAGTGCTTGGCCGTCGACGGCGGCTTGTGCATCAGCTGACGCGGCACCATTTCGAGAGGAACGCAGGCTCGCCGAGGCCGTTGCGCGTATAAGCCTCCCGCAAATGGACATCCCCTGACCGTGCCTGACGACCAGATCCCAGATTTCGACAAGCTTCCCGATGACAAGAGCCGCCAGCGCGCCGTGCCGGCCGGGCGAATTGCGCGCTTCGGCACCTTCGGGCGGCTGGTCGGCGGGGTCGCGAGCGGCATGGTGGCCGAGGGCGCGCGCCGCATCGCCAGCGGTGAAGGCATCACCGCGCGCGACCTGATCCTGACCCCCGGCAATGTCCAGCGCATGACCGACCGCCTCAGCCACCTGCGCGGCGCGGCGATGAAGATGGGGCAGATGATCAGCCTCGATGCGGGTGATTTCCTGCCTGAGGAACTGTCAAAAATCCTTGCCACCTTGCGCGATCAGGCCAATTTCATGCCGACTAAGCAGCTCGACACAGTCCTGCGCGCCGAGTGGGGCCCCGACTGGCGCAAGCAATTCCGCTGGTTCAACCCCCGCCCCATCGCCGCAGCGAGTATCGGACAAGTCCACAAGGCGCTGACCCGCGATGGCCAGGAGCTGGCAATCAAGGTGCAATATCCGGGCGTTGCCAAGTCGATCGACAGCGATGTCGACAATGTTATGACGCTGCTGAAAGTAGCCGGCTTCGCGCCGCCCGAACTGGAAATGGACAAGCTGATGGCGGCCGCCAAGCAGCAGCTCCACGAAGAGGCCGATTACGAGCGCGAAGGCCGCCAGATGGCGATGTATCGCGAGCGGCTGGCGGATACCCCGGGCTTTGTCGTGCCCAAGCTGCACGAGGGTCTGACCCGCGGCTCGATCCTCGCCATGAGCTTCGAGGACGGGGTCAGCATCGAGGAACTCGGCAACGAACCGCCCGAGCGGCGCGATGAGGTTTTCGCCCGGCTGATTCGGTTGGTCGCGCGCGAATTGTTTGAATTCGGGGTGATGCAGACCGATCCCAACTTCGCCAATTTCCGCTATCGGCGTGAGACAGGCGAGATCATCCTGCTCGATTTCGGCGCCTGCCGCCCGGTCGATCCGGTGGTATCGAACGGCTATCGCAAGATGTTGGAAGCGGGGCTGAAGGGCAATGCCGAGGAGGTGCTCCAGGCAACCATCGAAGCGGGTTTCATGATGCCAATCGTCGCCGAAAAGCACCCCGAGCGGGTGGGCCGGATGATCGATATCGTCATCAACGAAATGCGCGCGGATGCCCCCTTCGACTTCGGCGACCGCGCCTTCATCCCGCTGCTGCGCGAAGAAGGCTATGCCATTGCTCAGGACAAGGACACCTGGGCCTTCCCCCCGATTGAAACGCTGTTCGTGCAACGGAAGGTCAGCGGCACTGCCCTGCTGGGCGCCCGATTGAAGGCCAAGGTCAATATCCGCCGGATCACCGAAGAGGTGCTCGGCAGCACTGCGCCGCTGGCGGCAGAGGCAGCCTAAGCAATACCCTATCCCCGTTAGGTGCGCACAGGTCCGCGTTAGCTCCCGCCCTGATCGATTCTTGCGGGTTTCACGTGAAACCAACAAGATAAGGCGTGACATCCTGTTTATTCTGTCATAACGGCCGCGCATGCATGGGGGGGTCCGTCACAACATCAGCGTGCTGTTTGTGTGTCTCGGCAATATCTGCCGGTCACCCATGGCCGAAGGTGCGTTCCGCGCCGCCGCGTTGCGCCGCGGGCTGGATTGCACCGTGGATTCGGCAGGCACGGCGTCCTATCACATTGGCAACGCACCAGACCCGCGCGCGATAGCTGTCGCCCGGGCCAACGGAGTTGAGATCGGCGGCCAGTCAGCCCGCCAGATCGACCGCAATGATTTCTACACCTTCAGCCATATCATCGCGCTCGACCGCGCCAATCTTGAAGGCCTGCGCTGCCGAGCCCCGCGCGATGCGACGGCCAAGGTTTCCCTGTTGCTCGACGTGGTCGAGCGCCGCCGGGGCGAGGCTGTGGCCGATCCCTATTATGGCGATGCTGCCGATTTCGAAGCAGCTTGGCAGGTGATTACCGAGGGGGTCGAAGCCCTCGTTGCCCGCTTCGTTAAGGAAGGCGTCAGCCTGGCGGTCTAGCCGCCGCGCAGCAGCTGAACGCCCCAGTCGCGCTCGAACAAATACAGCAGCAGCCGCGCGGCCTCGCCCCGTTCGCTGGTGAGGCCCCCGTCCCGCTCCATCAGCAGCCGCGCATCGGCATGGGCAATGGGCAAGAGCCGCTGCATCTGATCGAGATTGGCGATCCGGAACGCCGCCTCGCCCGATTGCCGCGTGCCGAGCAGCTCGCCTCCGCCCCGCAGCTCCAGATCCTCTTCTGCGATCCGGAACCCGTCCTGCGTTTCGCGCATCAGGGCGAGGCGCCTTTTGCCCGTTTCCGACAGCTCATTGCCGCGCAGCAGCAGGCAAACCGATTTGGCGCTCCCCCGCCCCACCCGCCCGCGCAGTTGGTGCAATTGTGCAAGGCCAAAGCGCTCCGCCTGTTCGATAACCATCAGCGTGGCAGCAGGCACATCGACGCCGACCTCGATCACCGTGGTCGCCACCAGCAGCTTGGCCTGCCCGCTGGCGAAGCGCTCCATGTTGGCGTCCTTGATCTCGGGGCGCAGTTGGCCGTGGACCATCACCACCGCATCGCCAAAGCGCTCCCTGAGCGCGGCGTAGCGTGCTTCGGCGGCGGCGATATCGGCGAGGTCGGGCGCGCCGTCGATTTCGCGCACCATGGGGCAAACCCAATAGGCCTGCTGGCCGCTGGCAAGGTGGCGTTCGACCCCGGCGACGACCTCCTCGATGCGCTCCTGCGGCACCACGCGGGTATCGATCGCCTGCCGCCCCGGTGGCAACTCGTCGAGGCGGCTCACGTCCATCTCGCCATATTGCGCGAGGGTCAGCGAGCGCGGGATCGGCGTCGCGGTCATGGCAAGGGTGTGCGGCGCGCGGCGGCCCTTCGCCGCGAGGGACAGGCGCTGCGCGACGCCGAAGCGGTGCTGCTCGTCGATCACCACGAGACCGAGATCGCGATAATTCACGCTGTCCTGAAAGATCGCATGGGTGCCGACCAGCAGCGGGATCGAGCCATCGAGCAGGCCCATCAAGATGCCTTCGCGCTCACGGCCTTTGGCCCGGCCCGTCAGCAGCGCGATTTCCACCCCGGTGGGGCTGAGCATCTTGCGCAAGGTCTCAAAATGCTGGCGCGCGAGGATTTCCGTGGGCGCAAGCAAGGCCGCTTGCTTGCCCGCCTCGACCGCGATCAGCATGGCATTGAGCGCCACCACAGTCTTGCCCGCCCCGACATCGCCTTGCAGCAGTCGCAGCATCGGCGCTTCCTGCGCCATATCGCCTTCAATCTCGGCGATGGAGCGAGCCTGCGCCCCCGTCAGCGCGAAGGGCAATTGCAGCTTTTTGCGCAAGCCTCCGTCGCCCACCAGCGCCTGCCCGCGCCGCCGCCGTCCGTCCGCCTTGACCAGCAACAGCGCGAGGCTGTTTGCCAGCAGTTCGTCGTAAGCAAGCCGGTCGCGCGCTTTCTCGTCAGTGCTCACGTGCCCGCTGCGCAGCGCGTCGCGCCATGTGGGCCAGCCCGATTGCGCCAACTGGCCGGGCTCGATCCATTCCGGCAGGTCCGGCAATCGCGTCAAGGCCTGCGCCGCAAGGCTCGCCACGCGCGGCTGGGTGAGGCCTTCGGACAGGCGATAGACCGGCTCGGACAGGCGGCCCAGATGCGCCGCGCTCGCCTCTTCGATATGGTCAGGGTGGACGATCTGGAGCATATCCCCATAGCGGTCCAGCCTCCCCGCCACCCAGCGCGTCTCGCCCACGGGCACCAGTTTCCTTGCGCTGTAGGCGGCCTTGCCGAACCAGTTGAGCGAACAGACATTGCCCTTAGCGTCCTGCGCCAGCACCCGATAAGGCCCGCGGCTGCCCGCACGCGGGGGGCGGTGTTCGATTGCTGTCAGCGCGACAATAACCTGCTCGCCCTCGCTCGCGACATCTAGATCGGCAATCGCGCGGCGGCTGACAAAGCGTTCGGGCAGGTGATAGGCCACATCCTTCACCCGGCTGAGGCCGAGCTTCTCCAGCGGCTTCATCAGCTTGGGCCCGACACCTTCGAATGTCGTGACTTCGGCGAACAGCGGGTTGAGAGCCTCGGGGCGCATGGTCGCCTTCGCTAACACTGTGCAGGCGTCTTTGCGAGTTGAAGCGGCGGGAAGCTGTGGCTAGGTGCAGGGCATGACCGATACCCCTTCCTTCGAACAACGCCTCGCCCGCGCCAAGTTCCGCGCATGGCATCGCGGCACGCGCGAAGCCGACTACATGATTGGCGGCTTCTATGATCGCTACCACGCCGAATGGGGCGAGGAGGCGCTGGCGTGGTTCGAAGCGCTGCTCGATGAGGACGATGTCGATGTGATGGCCTGGGCGCTGGGTTCGCAGCCGCCTCCGGAGCATTTGGCGGGCGACCTGCTGGCAATGATGCAGCGGCTCGATTACGTCGATATTCCGCGCTAGGGCGCGCATCGCGGGAACGCTTCCCGCCCCTGCCGCTTGTTGAGAACCCATGCCCGATCTTAATCGCATCCTTGCGGCCCGCGATCCGCTGACCCTGTCCTCGCTCCCGCGCGGGAGCCTGCCGCTGGTGCTGGCCGATCTGGCGCGCGCGGCCAAGCGCCGGGCAGTGTTCATCGCGCCTGATGATGCCGCGATGCGCGCGGCTGCCGAAGCGGCGCGGTTCTTCGCGCCTGAGATCGAGGTGATCGAGTTTCCGGCGTGGGACTGCCTCCCCTATGACCGCGCCAGCCCCGCACTGACGATCAGTGCCCAGCGCCTCGCCGCGCTGCACCGGCTGCAGCGCCCGGGCGAGGCGCAGCAATTGCTGGTGACCACGGTCAACGCCGTGCTCCAGCGCGTGCTTACCCCGTTCCGGGTGCGCGAGAGCGTGCGCGAATTCCGGGTCGGCACTCAGATCGGTCACGAAAGCCTTGCCGCGCTGCTGGTCCGCCAAGGGTACAGCCGCACCGACACAGTGATCGACCACGGCGAATTCGCGGTGCGCGGGTCGATTGTCGACATCTTCCCCTCCAGCCTCGATGCGGGCCTCAGGCTCGATTTCTTCGGCGACGAGCTCGAATCCTTGCGCCTCTTCGATCCCGCCACCCAACGCACGGTGGAGCGGATCGACAGCCACCTGCTGCTCCCCGCCTCCGAGGCGCTGGTCGATGACGAGAGCATCAAGCGATTCCGCACCCGCTATCGCGAGCTGTTCGGGGCGAACGCGACGCAGGACCCGCTCTACGAGGCCGTGTCGGACGGACGGCGGCTCGCCGGGATGGAGCATTGGCTGCCGCTGTTCGAAGAGCGGCTGGCGACTCTGTTCGATCACCTCGGCAAGGGTGATGTGGTGGTGATCGACCAAGGCGCGCTCGGTGCAGCCGAGGAACGGCTCACCGACATTGGCGATTACCACGAACAGCGCAGCAAGATCGCCAGCGAGAAGAAGGGCAGCTACCGGCCCTTGGCAGCGGATGCGCTCTATCTCACCCGCGCCGAGTTCAACGGTGCGCTCACCACTGCCCCCGCACACCGCGCGAGCGGTTTTGCTGCCGACGACGGAGCAGGCGTGATCGATTTCGGCTTCCGCTCGGGCCGCGATTTTGCGCCGGAGCGCGGGCGCGGGGAGAACGTCTATGAGGCCGCCGCTGCGCACCTGAAGGCGGTCGCCAAGTCCGGGCGCAAGGCGCTGTTCGCCGCCTATTCCACCGGCAGCGCGCGGCGGATCGCCTCGATCCTTGAAGAAGCAGGCGCGCCCACGGCGCTCGCCGATAGTTGGCAACAGGCGCTCGGCCTCGCCGCCAAAGCCAAGGCGGCGGTCGTAGTCCTCCCGCTCGAACACGGCTTCGCCAGCGACACGCTAGACCTTGTCACCGAGGCCGATGTGCTCGGCGACCGGCTGGTGCGGCGCAAGAAAAAGCGCCGCGATTCCGATGCCTTCCTCGCCGAACTTCAGGCGCTGTCACGCGGCGATTTGGTGGTGCATATCGAGCACGGGATCGGGCGCTATCTCGGCCTCGAACCCATCCCGGTGGGCAAGAGCCAGCATGACTGCGTCGCGCTCGAATATGCGGGCGGCGACAAGCTGTTCATCCCGGTCGAAAATCTCGATGTTCTCACCCGCTACGGTTCGTCCGAACAGGCGGTGCCGCTGGACCGGCTCGGCGGTGAGGCTTGGCAGCGGCGGCGGGCGAAGCTCAAGGAGCGCATCACCGCCATCGCGGGTGAACTGATGCAGGTCGCCGCTGCCCGCGCGCTGCGGCAGGCGACCGTGCTGGCCGCTGACCCATCCAGCCTCACCCAGTTCACCGACCGCTTCCCCTGGGCCGAGACCGACGATCAGGAACGCGCCATCGCCGATGTGCTGGCCGACCTTGAAAGCGGGCGCCCGATGGACCGTCTGGTGTGCGGCGATGTCGGCTTCGGCAAGACAGAGGTCGCGCTACGAGCCGCCTTTGTTGCGGCAATGAATGGACAACAAGTGGCCATCGTTGCGCCAACGACCCTACTAGCACGTCAGCATTACCAAAACTTCGTTGAGCGGTTCGCGGGCTTCCCCTTGCAGGTCGGCCGGCTCTCCCGGCTGGTCAGCAGCAAAGAGGCCGCTGAGACCCGCGAGGGGCTAGAGAACGGCCAGATCGATCTGGTGGTCGGCACACATGCGATCCTCTCGAAATCGACCAAGTTCAAGAACCTCGGCCTGGTGATCGTGGATGAGGAACAGCGTTTCGGGGTCACCCACAAGGAAAAGCTCAAGCAGCTGCGCGCCGACGTCCACGTCCTTACCCTCACCGCCACCCCGATCCCGCGCACCTTGCAGATGGCGATGTCGGGCTTGCGCGAACTCTCCACCATCCAGACCCCGCCGGTCGACCGCCTCGCGGTGCGCACCTATGTCATGGAGTGGGACGACATGGTGATCCGCGAGGCCCTGCTGCGCGAACATCACCGCGGCGGGCAGAGCTTTATCGTCGTGCCGCGCATTTCCGACATGGCGGACGTCGAGGAATGGCTGCGCGAACATGTGCCCGAGATCAAGTCGGTCTCCGCCCACGGCCAGATGAGCCCCGGCGAAGTCGAGGAGCGGATGGGCGCTTTCTATGACCGCAAGTATGATGTGCTGCTCTCGACCACCATCGTCGAAAGCGGGCTCGACATCCCCAGCGCCAACACCATCATCATCCACCGCGCCGACCGCTTTGGTCTGGCACAACTCTACCAGCTGCGCGGGCGCGTGGGCCGGGCCAAGCTGCGCGCTTATGCCTATCTGACGCACGAGAAGGACGTCGCGCTGTCAGAAGTCGCGCAGAAGCGGCTGAAAGTGCTGGGTGATCTCGATTCGCTCGGCGCCGGGTTCCAGCTCGCCAGCCACGATCTCGACATTCGCGGTGCGGGCAACCTGCTCGGCGATGAACAATCGGGCCATATCCGCGAGGTTGGCTTCGAACTTTATCAAGCGCTGCTGGAGGAGGCGATCCTCGCCGCCAAGGCGGGTGAAATGGGCCTTGCCGCGGCGCGCGACAAGATCACCCCGCAGATCACGGTCGATGCCCCGATCATGATCCCGGAAGACTATGTGCCCGATCTCGCGGTGCGCATGGCGCTCTACCGCCGCCTCAATCAGGCTGAGGGACAGACCGAGATCGAGAGCCTTGCCGCCGAGATGATCGACCGCTTCGGCGATTTGCCGCAGCCGACCAAAAACCTGATCCGCCTGATCGAGATCAAGCATCAGGCCATCGCCGCCAACATCGCCAAGATTGATGTCGGCGCGCGCGGCACCTTGGTGACCTTCCATCAGGAAGACTTCCCCGATCCCGTAGGCCTGATTGCCTATGCCGAGCGGCTCAACGCCAGCGCCAAGGACACCGCCAAGCTGCGCCCTGACATGAAGCTGGTGATCAACCGCGCCTGGGCCGATCCGCTGAGCCGCCTCAATGGCCTGTTCCAGCTGACCAAGGGGCTGAGCGGGATTGTGAAGAAGGCGGCGAAGGCGAAGAAGGCCGCGTGAGTAGGTATCCTACGCTCAAGGCCCGGCAATGACATTTCCGGGCACCTCAACCCCCTGCCGCACCAGATCGCGGTAGCGCTTTGGGGAGAGGCCGGTTTCGCGCCTGAACGACGAGCTGAAATGGGCTGGGCTCGAAAAGCCACTGGTTTGACCGATCTCCCTTAGGCTGAGCGGGCTTTGGGCAATCAGCGTCTGCGCACGCGCGACGCGTCGAAACAGCAGGTGCTTGTAAGGGGAACGACCGGTAGCGCGCTTGAAGACCGACACAAAATAGAAGCGCGACAAACCCGCAACTTGAGCCATCGCGTTCAGGTCGACCGGTTCAGCCAGATGATCATCGATGTAATCGAGCACCTGTTTCAGTTTGTGCGGAGCGATGTCGAAACGCGAGCGCCCGCCGCCCTCGCGTATTTCCGGTCTGTCTGCGAGATATTGCGCGAGCATCCGCGTGAGGGTCTCGATTTGGCCTGTCCGACCTTGGACGGGACCGAGGATCTCGGTCTCAATCATCTGGAACAACTCAACCAGGCGCTCGCTGTCGAGCATGGCAAAAGCCACACGAGATGCAGCGCTGTTCTCGGGCATCATGTTCGCAAGTCGGCCGGGCGGAAACATGAGCAACGATGAGGTATTGGCCTCAGCATAATATGTGATCTCACCCGTCATCCCTTCAGGAACATAGGTGACCAGCAAGTTGGCGTGCGGCTCCACCCGGAACGGCTTGCCGCCAAGCACGCCATACCACGGGCGGTTGCTTCCGCGTGTCAGTAGAAAGGTGTCGAAGGCTAAACCGTCGATCCTGCCTGTCGCCCACTCGCCATTAAACGTGCCGAACAGGCAAGTTGAAACGATCCCGGTACTCCGGTGAACGGTCACCGTGCCGGGTGTAGGTGCTGTGAAATTGAGTCCCGAACTTTCTTCGGGAGAAAGCTGCGTTGCCACTGCTCAAAATTCGTCAGAGCGAGTGCCCCGAACTTCACTCGGGCGATTTCCCTCAATCCTAGTCGCGCGTTTCGTCATTACACACCCCCTCTAAAAGATAGGCGACGCTGACGACCTTGTCCACTTGGATAATACTTTCATTTCACTGCATTTTTAGGCGATGCCCTTCACTGACTTACCCATGCCCCATGCCCCGCGCCGTGCGGGCCAGCGCGACGACACTGTCGCTTGGCATTGGCTGGGCGCGCAGGAAGCCTTGCCAGAAGTCGCAGCCTTCTGCGGTAATCGCCGCGCGCTGGATTTCGTCCTCGATCCCTTCGGCATAGACCGCAAGGCCCAGCGCATTGCCCAGTGCGAGAATCGCCCTCAACACAGCAAGCGCGGTCGCATCGCCCGGCACGCCTTCAACCATGGCCTTGTCCAACTTCAAGGCGTCGAGGGGCAGCTCGCGCAGATAGCGAAAATTGCAGAAGCCTGCGCCGAAATCATCGAGCGCCGTGCGAAAGCCCAATCCGCGCAGCGACCGCAAGGCGCTGGCCGCCTGTGCGAGGTTGCGCAGCAACAGGTCTTCGGTGATCTCCAGCATCAGCCGCTGCGGAGGAATGTCCGAGCGTCCGATGAGCGCCGCGAAATCGGCGGCGAAGCGCGGGTCGCCCAATTCCTCGGGTGTGATGTTGAGCGACAGCGTGAGGTTGTCAGGCCAGGTCGCCGCATCCTCCAGCGCCCGCGCGACGACATGACGCGAGAGCGGCGCAACCAAAGCAGCCCGCTCGGCAATGGCGAAAAGATCGCGCGCGCCAATCTCGCCCAGCGTCGGGTGCTGCCAGCGCGCCAGCGCCTCAGCCCCGATCACAGCCCCGGTAGCGCACGAAAATTGTGGCTGGAACAACACCTCGATCTCGCGCCGGTCGAGCGCGCGCAACAGGTCCGCCTCTAGCACGCCCGGACTTACGCCCGGAAAATGCCCGCGGGTCATTCCCCGCAAGGATGTGCGTGCCTGTTCCATCCAACCCCTTGTGAGCGCCTTAACATTGATAGCCTTAACCATTGTCGCAAGACGATGCCTGCATCAATTGCAATCCGCCCGAATCTGGCACATCAGGGCAACTGCTGAATGACGCACCGGGGATAAGTGGCTTGGACACGCTTTGGCCCCGCCAAGGGGAAGTAATGGCGAGCAACGGATCGGATTTTCAGCGGCTCGCGCTGACCGCCTCAGATACCCCGCGGGCGCAGGACGCTTACAGCGTGCTGCTGGAACAGCACGATTGGGTGCCGCTCAGCGAAGCGGATGCCGTCGTGGTGCTCGGCGGGGATGGCTACATGTTGCAGGTGCTGCACGGGATGATCGATGCGGGGCGGATTATCCCGGCCTTCGGGATGAACCTTGGCACGGTCGGCTTCTTGATGAACCGCTATGACAAGCGCGCCGGGATCGCCAGCCGAATTGCTCGCGCCCGCCGCTGGACCATCGCCCCGCTGCGGGTCGAAGCTATCACCCAGGACGGCGAATCGCATGAAATGTGCGCGATCAACGAGATCTCCCTTCTCCGTGAAACCCGCCAGACCGCCAAGATCGAAGTGACCGTGGGGGACCGGGTCAGGATCAAGGAACTGGTTTGCGACGGCGTGCTGGTGGCGACCCCGGCGGGTTCGACTGCGTACAACCTCTCGGCCAACGGCCCGATCCTGCCGCTGGATAGCAAGATACTGGCGCTGACCCCGATCAGCCCCTTTCGCCCGCGGCGCTGGCGCGGCGCGATTTTGCCGGACCGGATGAAAATCATTCTGAAGGTACTGGACCCGGTCAAACGCCCAGTAGCAGCCGTGGCCGATCAGAAAGAGCTGCGCGACATTGCCGAGGTGCGGCTCGAGATTTGCAATCACAGGAAACTGACCCTGCTGTTCGACCCCGGCCAGAGCCTTGAGGAACGGATCGTCGCCGAGCAGTTCATTACGGCTTAGTATTCCGCACGCCCTCCGGCGTGCGGTCGCTGCACGGCCAGCTGCGAGATCAACTAGCCTAGGACCAAAACCCCCTTGCAATCCCCCGCGCCCCCCCATATAGGCGCGCTTCCGCTCTTCCTTAGACCGCTTGGAAGAGTTGCTCCCCGATAGCTCAGCGGTAGAGTAGGTGACTGTTAATCACTTGGCCGTAGGTTCGAATCCTACTCGGGGAGCCATTTTCTTTCCGGCATATCGAAGGATCAAAGCCTCGCGCCATAGCGGGTCGTGGGGATGCGCGATGTCAGCCAGTTGCGTTCGCCGCAACCCTCGCTAATCATCGGCAAGTGACCATTGCCGCGACCATAGTCCTGCTCTTCCTGATCGGCTATTCCAGCCAGCGCTCGGGCGTGTGCATGGTGCGGGCGGTGCGCGAAGTGATCGAGCGGCGGCGGGTGCATCGCCTCGCCGGGTTCCTGCTCGCAGCGGCAAGTGCGATGCTGGTGATGGCGGGGGCCAAGGCCATCGGCGCAACGCCGTTTCAGACCATCATCGGGGCGAAGATCAACGCGCTCGCCATTCTTGGAGGTGTGTTGTTCGGGCTTGGGACGCGGCTCAACGGCCATTGCGCCATGGGCACCTTAGCGGCGTTGACGGCCGGTCGCCTGTCACAGCTGGCCGCACTCTCCGCCATGTTCGTCGCTGCGCTGGCGGTAGGCCCAGCCATGTCGAAGGCGGCGCTGACCCTGCCGCCGCGCACGCCGCTGGTCTCTCCACTGGCCAGCAATCTGCCGCTTGCCGTGGTGGTAGGGAGCATCATGGCCGTGCTCGCGGCAAGCTATATCTACCGCCGCATCGGGTGGCGCCACCCGCGCGGGGGCTGGTCGCCGTTGGTGGCAATGGGGCTCATCGGATCGGCTTCAGGTATTCTTTTCGCGCTCGACCAGAAATGGGTCTATACAAGCCGCCTCGCTGATGCCGCTTACGGCGAGGTGCCTGTAACTTGGGCCGCGGCGGCTGGCCCCATCGCGCTGATCGCCGGGATGACGATCGCCGCGATTATCGGCGGGATGTTCCGGATCCAGCCCGGCAACCTTCGGGATTGGCTGACGGCGAGCGGTGGTGGGTTCCTGATGGGAATTGGCGCGACCTTGGTGCCGGGGGGCAATGACACGATGCTGTTCACCGGGGTGCCGCTGCTGCTGCCCAACCTGCTGGTGGCCTATGCGGCCTTCACGCTGACGGTCTATCTGGCGCTGCTGGCTCGAAAGCGGCCTGCCGCAGAAATCCGCGCTTCCTGATGCGCCTTACACCCCTGCCAGCAGCCTGACCCCGACCACCAGCACCAGCGCAGCGGTGAGCCAGCGAATGCCCTTGGGCGGGAGCAGCCGCGCGGCCATGAGGCTGCCAATCTGCCCGCCGATGACGACCGCAATCAGCAGTGGGAGTGCTGCTCCCAGCGCCGGTCCGAAAAGCCCGGGACCGTTCTTGACGAGCTGGCCTGCGAGGCCGAACAACGAATTCACCAGGATAAACAGGCTGGCAGTCGCCGCGATACCGCGCGCTTCATGCCAGCGGGTCAAGTGGAGAAGGGGCGCGAGAAAAATCCCGCCCCCAATCCCTACGAGCCCGGCGAGATAGCCCAAGGGGGCCGCCGCAAGCCCCATCCAGCCCGCCGCACGGGTCGGCATGCTATCGGAATTCTCACGCACCGGGATCAGCATGGTGAGGCTAGTAAGCACCAGGCTCGCGCCAAGCAGCGTGAGGAACGTCGCCTCCTTGATCGGGGTCAACCCGCCGAGAAAGCTGAGCGGGGCACCCAATGCCACCAGCACAAGGGCCTTGCGCCATGGTATCAGGCCTGCGCGGGCGAAGCGGATGCTTGATCCCGCCACCACCACAATATTGCACGCGAGCGCAATCAGCGGCAACAGGCGGTAATCCAGCCCCGACAGCGCCAGCAGTGCGGCATAGGTCGATCCGCCGCCGAACCCGACGCTGGCATAGAGCAGCGCGGTGACCAGAAAGGCGAGCGCCAGCAGCACCGGAACCGCGCCGATCATCGCCCGTCCCCGTTAACCGGCAGTTAGACCAGCGCGCGGGGCGACAATGCCCCGTGGCAATGCTTGTACTTGTTTCCTGATCCGCAAGGACACAGCGCATTGCGGCTGAGGTTGAGATGAGCATAGGGATCGCTCTGCGCCGCCCCGCCCGGCCCGGCCTCTGCGCGCGGCGAACCGGCCAGCGAGCCGAACAGTTCGGGCCGCAGCTCCGACCCATCGCCATCCGCCGAATTGTCGAAACCCGTCAACGGGTCAATATGCCCGGTCAGGAACGTGGGCAAATCGGGCAGCGACTGTGGCTGCGGCGGCTCCATGCGCAATTCCGCGCGGAACAGGATCTTGGTCACCTCTTCGCGCAGGGTGTCGAGCATGGTCTCGAACAGGCCAAAAGCTTCCTGCTTGTATTCGTTGATCGGCTGCTTTTGCGCGATCCCGCGCATCCAGATCACCTGCCGCAGCGCGTCCAGCGTGGCGAGGTGTTCCTTCCAGTGATGATCGAGCTGGCGCAGCAGCACGTCCTTTTCGACGATCCGCCAGATCGCCGGATCAGAGGCAGTCATCTTGGCCTCCATCATCTCATCGGTGAGGGTGCGAAGCCGTTCCTCAAGCAATTCGGGCTCCACCTGCTCCTCAGCGAGCCATTCCTCGAACGGCGGCTGCAGGCCGAAGATGTCCTCGACCTTGGTCTTGAGGCCATCAATGTCCCATTGTTCGGGGTAGGAGCCCGGCGGGCAGGCGCTGCCGACG
>LSKF01000159.1 GCA_001556995.1 Erythrobacteraceae bacterium CCH12-C2 | reverse complement strand
TCGCTGATTGTTCGCCCTTAGCGTTGTTTAGCGTACCATCCACGCTATGCCCTCAGCAGCGAACACACGCCCCGCCCCACCCGCTCGCTGCGCCAAGCGCCACCTGCGCGCCGGCTCATGACCGCGTCATCGCACTTGTAACGCACGAGCATGTAGTCGCGCATGGAGGGAATTTCAACGTCAAGGGACGTGTACTGATAGCCCTTGAGCGTCACCTGATCCCAACCGACCGGCACGCTGTCAAGCGTCAGCTGGCCGGGTATCCAGCGGGGAACTTCATCAGGCGCAACAAGTTGACTCATAAACAGCAACTCCGGCAGGCCCATATGCAGGCCAAAGGTTTGATTTTCATCAAAGCAACCGGCGCCTACATCGGGGTTAACCCCATTTGCGGACTGCGCTCTGAGAACGAGCAAGATTGGACGTGGCCTTCATGCGGTCGAGCGGCGCGCACCCTTGGCATCTCCTCTGCGCGACACAGCGCGACGAAGCTGCGTTGTCAACTTGAAGCCGCCCGTTGGCAGGCCGTTCCACCCCCGACTGTGGAAGGCTGGCGTCCGGCCTGCGCAGGGCGTGTTCGCTTCAACCCGTCGTCAGCAACTACAACACTTCAAACACGCCCGCCGCGCCCATGCCGCCGCCAATGCACATGGTCACGCAGACTTTCTTTGCCCCGCGGCGCTTGCCTTCGATCAGCGCATGGCCCGTGAGGCGCTGGCCCGACACACCATAGGGGTGGCCCAGGGCGATGGCGCCGCCGTTCACGTTCAGGCGGTCCGCCGGGATGCCCAGCTTGTCGCGGCAGTACAGCACCTGCACGGCAAAAGCCTCGTTCAGCTCCCACAGGTCGATGTCCTGCACCGTCAGGCCCAGCTTCTTGAGCACCTTGGGCACGGCGAACACGGGGCCAATGCCCATTTCGTCAGGCTCGCAGCCGGCCACCGCAAAGCCGAGGAAACGGCCCAGAGGCTTCAGGCCCTTCTTGCTGGCGTACTCTTCGCTGGCCACCACGCAGGCGCCAGCGCCATCGCTGAACTGGCTGGCGTTGCCAGCAGAGATCAGACCACCCGGCAGTGCCGAGCGCAGGCCGCTGATGGCATCCACCGTGGTGCCTTCCCGCGTGCCTTCGTCCTTGCTCACCGTGACCTGCTTGGTGATCAGGCCCAGCGTCTTGTCAGCCACGCCGGCCGTCACGGTGATGGGGGCGATTTCGGCATCGAACAGGCCGGCGGCCTGGGCAGCGCAGGCCTTTTGCTGGCTGCCCGCACCGTACTCGTCCATGGCTTCGCGGCCGATGTTGTAGCGCTTGGCCACCTGCTCGGCAGTCTGCAGCATGCTCCAGTAGATCTCGGGCTTTTGCTTGGCCAGGGCCAGGTCCTGGATCATGTGCAGATTCATCTCCTGCTGCACGCAGGAGATGCTTTCGACGCCCCCGGCCACAAACACATCGGCCTCGCCCGCGATGATGCGCTGGGCAGCCATGGCGATGGTCTGCAGGCCCGACGAACAGAAGCGGTTGACGGTCACGCCCGATGCCGTGATGGGCAGGCCGGCCTTCAGCGCGATCTGGCGTGCGATGTTGCTGCCCGTGGCGCCTTCGGGCGTAGCGCAACCCATGATGACGTCGTCCACGTCAGCGGCGTCGATGCCGGCGCGCTGTACGGGGTCTCCTCGTTTTCAGTGCAATAAGTGACGGTACGCAAAGCTAGCACTGGCGCGGGGGTGGTCTGGGTAGACCGTTGATTTCATTGACTTTCCTGTTCGCTTTGTAAACGGGTATGGTGGCCTCCCACTTTTGAGGTTCACGATGCAGGGTTGGCACACAACGTTTTTGGGGATGCGTGGGCTCCCCCGCGATATCAGCGACTTCGAGATGAAGGCATTTTTCACCTTCGATGGTGCCGAGCGCGACGCAATCAATGCACGCCGAGGTGATTCCCACAAGCTTGGTCTGGCGCTCCATATTGGTTTCCTGCGCATGAGTGGGCGTTTGCTCGGTGCCTTTCGGGTAATTCCAGTAGCCTTGTGGCGCCACCTTGGCAACGAGCTTGGCATTGCAGCACCAGAAGTCGCCTCGCTGAGAGCCATGTATGAACGCGGGCGCACGCTATTCGATCACCAACAAGTAGCCTGCACGGTCCTTGGATTCCAGTGGATGAGCGAGCACCAGCGCCGCTCACTGGTACGTGAACTGCGCGACGAAGTGGCGCGCTGCGCCGACCGCGATCAGCTACTCGTGCGGGCGCGTCAATGGCTGTACAAGAACAAGCTGGTGATCGTGCACGAGCGGGCAATTCGGACACTGATTGCGGCGGCACTTGCCCAGCTTGAAGTTGAAACAGGCACCGCCATCGCCGCCAGCGTTGATCCAGCAACACTTGATCGCTGGCGAGCCTCAGTTTCAGAGCTGCGCCCAGATGGACAAACCCAGCAGAGTTGGCTATGGGCTGCACCGGCGAAACACTCAACCCGCCAAATCAGCGAGGTACTGGAGCGCATCGACCTGCTTTACACGCTGGACGTTCATAAGCACCTGGCAGACATCCCCGATCTCATCTTGCGCCGCTACGCGCGCCGACTTGTCTCCAGGCCGCCCTCAGCCGGAGCCAAGATCAAAGAGCCAGCGCGCACCGTGGAGGTCGCATGCTTTCTTCGGTATTGCCTGTTCACCACCACAGACCAGTTGATCCTTATGGTGCAGCGCCGGATCGCCGATCTGTGGCGTCAGGCTGCCGCCGATGTCCCCGCTACCGTCAATTGGGCCGCAATGTACAAAACGCTGCTCGGCGAACTTGTTGCCTTGAGCGCGCAAGGTGCGGTGCCAGATGCTGAGTTGCGTGCCCGTCTTGAAGCCTTGATCACCGAAACCCAGAAACGCAAACCACCGAGCAGGGCCTCCCTGGTCCGCGAGGGATTGATTGATGGAATTCGCCCCGTGCGGTCGTTGCTCGTCGCCATTGCAAAGCTGCCCTGGCAGGCCACCGGCGAGCATCCTGCCATCGAGTACCTTGCCAGGCTCTGTTGCAAACATGGGGCACGGCCGCGCGGCGTCACCCAGTTGGGGGATTA
>LSKF01000158.1 GCA_001556995.1 Erythrobacteraceae bacterium CCH12-C2 | reverse complement strand
CCGAGAAGAAGATCCGCAGCAGTTCATCATAGCGCACCACTGCCGGATCATAGGTGACCTTCACGGATTCGGCGTGATCGGTGAGGCCGCTGGTGATGATGTCGTATTTGGCCGTCGCAGCGTTACCGCCGTGAAAGCCCGAGACCGCGGATTTGACGCCCTTCACGTGGCTGAACACGCCTTCGACGCCCCAGAAGCAGCCGCCCGCGAAGATCGCGGTCTTGAGGCCCTTTTCCTCCTTGGCGACGCGGGTGGCGGCAGGGGCGTTGACGGGGTCTTCCGCCGCGATGGCCGGGCCAGCGCAAGCGCTCAACGCCAGCGAGCCAGCGGCAAGCAGAACAGCAATGCGATCCATTTTCTAACGTCCTTCAGGCGCAATCACGAACTCGGCCGAGGGGGCGGGCAGCTCGAACATCTCGGCAGCCTGCGCAGGCGAGGCCATCGCGCCGTCCCAATTCTCCGCATTCGCGCCCACAACGAGCACGGTCCCGACAATGAAGCCGATCCCGAAATTGCGAAAGAGGTCAGAGGAGAGAAAGCGCATGGGGGTACTCGTGATTCGTTGTTTGCCGCCAGCCCTTGGCCGATGCCGAATTGCATGGGCATGAACATGACGGTCAGACGCAGTTAGGTTGCGGCTCTGTTGTGGTTACGTATCGGCCAAAAAATAGTTGCGCTTAAGGACGCGGCGGGCCGAGCCGTGCGAGGCGTAGGACAGGGCGAAATACCCACCCACAAGAACCGAACGGCCCGACGGGCCGCAAGGGCGACCGCGCGCAGCTGCTCGCGCGGCACGCGCGAAATGCAGCGAGGACGAGGGCGCGGAGGCGCCCTACCAAACAATCAGTGCCTGAAATGCCGCATCCCGGTGAACACCATGGCGAGGCCCGCTTCATCCGCTGCAGCGATCACTTCGTCGTCGCGGATCGAGCCGCCCGGCTGGATCACCGCAGTCGCGCCAGCTTCGGCGGCGGCTATTAGGCCGTCGGCGAAGGGGAAGAAGGCGTCCGAGGCGACCGCGCTGCCGACCGTGCGCGGGGCGGGCCAGCCATAGGTCTCGGCGGCCTCGCGCGCCTTGATCGCGGCGATCCGCGCCGAATCGCGGCGGTTCATCTGGCCTGCGCCGATCCCAGCGGTCGCGCCGTCCTTGGCATAGACGATCGCGTTCGACTTCACATGGCGGGCCACGGTCCAGGCGAACAGGCAGTCCTTGAGCTCCTGCTGGGTGGGCGCGCGTTTGGTGACCACCTTGAGGTCGTCGGGGGTGACGGCCCCAGCATCGCGCGACTGGATCAGCACGCCCCCGGCGATGGTCTTGAGCGCAAGGCCCCCGCGGCGCGGGTTGGGCAGCGCGCCGCATTCGAGCAGGCGCAGGTTCTTCTTTCTGGCGAAGATCTCCTTCGCTTCGGCCGAGACGCTGGGTGCAATTACCACTTCGGTGAAGATCGCGCTGATCGCCTCGGCGGTGGCGGCGTCAAGCTCGGTGTTGACCGCAACGATGCCGCCGAAGGCCGAGACAGAATCGCATTCAAGCGCCGCCTGCCATGCCTCGAGCAAGGTGCCGGACTGGGCCACGCCGCAGGGGTTGGCGTGCTTCACGATAACCACCGCAGGGGCTTTCCCGGCAAACTCTGCCGCCAATTCGAGCGCCGCATCGGCATCGTTGAGGTTGTTGTAGGACAGCTCCTTGCCCTGCAGCTGCGCCGCTTGAGGCACGCCGGCCGTGCCCACCACTTGCGGAACATAGATCGCCGCCGACTGGTGAGGGTTTTCGCCATAGCGCAGCGTGTCGGCGCGCTTGAAGGCGAGCGGGAGCGTGTCGGGGAACAGCGTTGGCTCATCGCTCGCGGCGGGCGAGAAGGCGAACCAGCTGGCAATCGCGCTGTCATAGGCGGCGGTGCGGGCATAGGCCTTGCCAGCCATCCGGGTGCGGAAGGCTTGGCTGGTCGCGCCGCCGTTCGCTTCCATTTCCGCCAGCAGCGCGGGGTAATCAGCCGGGTCGGTGAGGATCGTCACAAAGCCATGGTTCTTCGCCGCCGAGCGCACCATGGAAGGCCCGCCGATGTCGATATTCTCGATGATCTCCGCGCGGTCCGCGCCCTTCGCCACGGTCGCTTCGAAGGGGTAGAGGTTGACCACCACAAGATCGATCGCGCCGATCCCGTGGGCCTGCATGGCGGCGACGTGTTCCGGGTTGTCGCGCAGGGCGAGAAGGCCGCCGTGTACCGTGGGGTGGAGGGTCTTCACCCGTCCGTCCATCATCTCGGGAAAGCCGGTGAGGTCCGAGACGTCCTTCACGCTGAGCCCCGCATCACGCAGCGCCTTGGCGGTGCCCCCGGTGCTGACCAGTTCCACGCCCCTTGCGGCCAGTGCCGCACCAAGATCGGCCAAACCGGTCTTGTCGGACACTGACAGCAGCGCCCGCTTGATCAAACTGTCGCTCATGCTGGAAACCTACCCTGTTTTTCTCAGCAGCCAGGAGAATTGGCCCCCGCTGCGCAATGCCAGTCCCTCGATCACCAGCTGCTCGGTTGCGTGCGGGCGGCCGTCGCCGTCGACCCACAGGCTGTCCTCGGCGGAGAGGGTGATCTCGCCCGCGCCCGCCCTATCGCCGCGCAGGCGGAATTGCCAGAGCCGACCGTCGGGGAGCAGCAGGCTCGCCCCGCGCTTGTCGCCCGAAAGCTGCACCTCGACCCCACGCCCCAGGTGGAAGCGGATCGCGAAACCGATCTTGCCGCGCTTGCCGTTCTTGCTCGTGGGGATAAGGATGTCCTCGCCCGCCAGCTCCGTGCCGTCGCCTGAGAGGGTAAGGATGCGCTGGTGGGTGAGGCCAAAGCGGCTGGCATAGCCATCATGGGCAGCCTCGATCCGGGTCGCCTCGCGCCCGCGGCCTGCGACCATACGGCGGTCCACCTCGACCGTATCGACCCCTTTGCCAAGCTGGCCATTGAGGAGAACGGCGGTTGAATTGGCATTATCGAGCACCAGCGTCGAGAACGCCGCCGTGGCGCGCAAGCCCTGCCCGATGCGCGCTGGGACTTGCCCTCCGGCAAGCGCCGCGCCGCCGCAGTTCACGATCACCCGCGCCGGCCCGTCAGACAGCTCGAACGCCAGCGTCGATGCGCAGCCGACCCGGGCGTGGCGGGCGCGCGGCGGCGGGGCGGTGTCGAATTGCAGCAGGGTCTCGCCCGCCTTGATCCGCTGATAGCCCCAAGTGGTCGCGCTGTGGAGCGGGCGGGTGCGCACGCCGCTCGCCTCGATCACGGCATTGACCCGGTCAGCGGCGATTGCGCCCTGACCCTGCCAGTTACCGAGCGCGCCGTCACCATGGCGCAGCGCCAGCAGCGGCGGCACGAGCAGTTCGCGCATCACCTCCAATGCGGGGGGCGGCGCGATTTCGACCGCTGCGTAACAGGCGAGAAGATCGGTGAGCAGCCGGATCGCATCGAGCTGTGCTGCCGGGCAGCGCGACAGCACCCCGCCATCCTCGCCCACCATATCGCCGAGCGCCTTGACGAGGCCGGCCTCACCATAGAGCCGCCGGGGCTTGCCATGCGGCAGCAGCAGGCCTGCGGCGACCACGCCCGCCCAGCCGGCCACCTGTCCGAAGCCCGCCCCTTCGCGCGGGGCGCGCTTGTCGAGCCAGTTCGCGGTTTCGCCAATCGCAGCGAGCAGGCGGGACTTCAGCCCCTTGTCCCCGCCGCCCAGCACCAGCGGCGCATGGACCAGCCAGGCAACCAGCCGGAGACCGGCATACTCTACCTCCCAAGCAGGTCCCTTGCCGGGTTCGCTGTGCGCATGGAGCCACTGGGCGGCGATCCGCTCGGCCACCGCGGTTGCCTCGGTGCGCGAGGCGGCGGCGGCGAGATCGGCGAGCCAGCTAAAGCTGTGCACCACCCGCTCAACGCCGGGGGCATGGTGCGCCGCCGGAGAAAAATCAAAGCTGGCGATCGGCAGACGTACGCCGTGGATCAGGAAATGCCCGGCCCGAAGCGCCGTGCCTGCCGCGCGGTCGCCGCGATTGGGGCTTTCCACCGTCGCCAGCACCCGCAGCGCCTGCGGCCGCCGGAACGGGGCGGCGATGGCGTGCCCCGGGATGCCCATGCGATACGCCATGCGGATCAGCGCTGCACCGGGGCCATCCTTGACCGCGATGACATCACTCAGCGCCAGAGCGCGCGAGGGCTCCTGCGGCGGCGGCGACGCAGGCTCGGGCGCCGCCATGGGCTCGGCGGTGCTGGCCAGCGTGAGCGTCGGACTATCGGCAACCCGCTCCACCAGCGCCTCGGCACGGACAGAGGCCGGCGTGCGCAGCAGGGTGGCCATTATCTGCCCCCCTTCAGCGCCGCGATATTGGCCGCGTAATTGTCTGGCCCGCCCTTGAACGTGGCCGAGCCTGCCACCAGCACATCGGCCCCCGCCTCAACGCACATCCGGGCCGTTTCAGCATTGACCCCGCCATCGACCTCGAGATGGATCGCCCGGCCAGAGCGGGTGATCATCGAGCGGATGCGCGCGACCTTCTCCAGCTGCGAAGGGATGAAGCTCTGCCCGCCGAAGCCGGGATTGACGCTCATCACCAGGATGAGGTCGGCCATGTCCATCAGATTGTCGAGCACCTCGACCGGCGTGCCGGGGTTAATGACGACGCCCGCCTTCTTGCCCAGCGCCTTGATCGCTTGCAGCGAGCGGTGGATGTGGGGGCCCGCCTCGGGGTGGACGGTGATGATATCCGCGCCAGCATCAGCAAAGGCGGCGAGATAGGGATCGACCGGAGCGATCATCAGGTGGACGTCAAACGGCTTGGTGGTGTGCGGACGCAGCGCCTTCACCACATCGGGGCCGATGGTGATATTGGGCACGAAATGCCCGTCCATCACATCAATATGGATCCAGTCTGCTCCGGCACCATCCACCGCGCGCACTTCTTCGCCCAGCCGGGCAAAGTCGGCCGAGAGGATCGAGGGGGAGATCAAAGGTGCAGGCATGGCGCAGCGCAGGCCTTTTTATGACGCTGGCCCAGCCATACGGGAGCGGCGAATCAGGGGACAAGGCTCGGCCTGCACCTTTTCCACCGTCGCTGCCCGGTATCGGATCAATTAAGCCGCAATTCAGCCGGATTGCCCTATTGCGCAGCTGTTCCCAATGCGGCCTGACCGCGCACAGCAATCTGCGCACCGCCCCTCTCCCCTGACCCAAGAGTAGCTGATGACCCGATTTGTGACCTCACTCCGTCTGCCCGAATGTGTCGCAAGCGCCTGTGCACTTGCGGCGGTTACGGGTCTGGCGCTGGCACCGCCGCTGGCGGCACAGAACTATGGCAGCAAGATCAGCAACGACATGAGCTTGTGCGAAACCGGCAAGGGCCCGGCGATCCGGCTTGACGTCACGGGCCTCAAGTCAGGCGACGGCAACCTCTTCGTGCGCACCTACTACGCGCGCAGCAGCGATTGGCTGAAGAGCAGGCGCTACATCCATCGCATCGAGACCAGGCCGCGCAAAGGCACCACCAGCGTCTGCGTGCCACTGCCTGCCGCCGGGGCCTATGCGATCACGGTGCAGCATGACGTTAACGGCAACCGCGACACCGATTTTTCGGTCGACGGGGCGGGGGTGTCGAACAACCCCAAGTTTGGCAGCTTCCTTGGTATCGTCCCGCGCCCGCCCGGTGTCGACAAGGCGCGCTTTACTGCGGGGGATGGCATCACCCGGATGTCGATCGCGGTGCAGTATCAGTAAGGCGGTCTAGCCGCTGCGCTGCTGGCGGCGGCGGTGCTGGCGCAGGTCCCACAGCACCTGCGGCGCGGCCAGCAGCGGGAAGCGCTCGCGCAACGGTGTAATCTTGACCGGCATCCCGGTGTGCCGCTCGATCTTCCAGGCGGCATAGCGCGCTGCGCCTTCGAAGGTGGTGCTGGCTTTCAACAGGCGGACGAGGTTGAGCGGCTTGCCCAGTCGCTCGCGGCGTTTCCACCAATTGAGAATGGCGCGGCGCTCGTTCGGCATCAAGCGTGGGGTGAGCAGCGCGCCGTGCTGTCCGGGCACGATCCCGCCCGCCTCCAGCGCCAGCGGCAGCAGTCCGTCGAAATGCTCGCGGTTGACCGCAAGGATATCGTCTTCCCGCCCGGCCTTTTCGACCCGGAATTCGGCGCGGTAGGTGGCGCGGAACAGGGCGCGCCAGTAATCCTCCGCCGCGCCGCTGACCGGCCCCAGCGCGGCGGCCAGCCGCGCGGCAGTGGTCGCGGCGGCGGTGATCGCGCTGATGACCTCGGCGCGGGCGTTACCATCAGCCGCCCATACCAACGCAGCAGGCTGCACGAAGCGCGCCCAGATCGTCGTATCGGCCAGTTCCCCGCTCGCGGCGCGGGCAAAGGTGGCGAGCCGCATCGTCGCTACCTTGGCCCGCAGGGTTACGTCGCCTTGGGGCCGTTCGTGATAGCTCACCTTGGGCCAGATCGCTGCTTCGTTGGTGCCGGGCAGGAGCAGGTAGAAATCGAGCACCCCGTCCAGCGACCCGGTTCTGAGGTTGGAGCCATAGAACAGCGCCGCCCGCGCACCCGCGGCTTCGGCGAGCGATTGCGCAAAGGCGACAACCTCAGGATCAACGGGTGTTGCGAGGCGCGCGGCGATCCGTTCGGCCAGCGCGCTTTCCGCCGCATTCATGGCGTGACGCTCATGGAGTGACGAAGGCGAGCTCCGGCCCTTGCTCGATGCGGTAATGCCCCGGTGGGAAAGCCTCGCCGTCCAGGATGAACTGATCATCGATCGTCAGCGAGAACTGGCTCGCGGCAATCTGGTGAATGCCCCGCTCGCGCAGGCCCTTGCGCAGCTTGCCCATCAACACCAGCGGCACCAGCGCGGTCGTTCGGCGTGAGACCTGATCCACAGCCACCAGCTTGAGCCCGCTCTTGAGCGCACCGAAGGGGCGAATCCCGGCCGGGAGCCGTTCGAGCGTGGAGGCGAACAGCAATTGCCGCATGTCCGGATCGCCATGTCCGCTATGCGCCATCGGCGCATCCGCACTGCCAAGGCCGATGCGCATCTTGGCACCTTTGCGCCAGGGGTTGCTGCGCCCAGCAAATACCGATTGCAGCAGTGCCCACAGACCGGTCACCGCCACCACCATGCTGTCAAATGCGCCGAGCTTGTGCGCGCTTTGCCCGGCCTGGGTCGCCTTGGTGAAAGCACCGGCCCCAAGAATGAAGCCTGCAACCCGCGATACGCCCTTTGTCGCGCCCGCATCATCCAGCGCCGACACGGTCAAGGGCCGCCGCCGCGTGCGCCCGCCCCCGTCAAGCGCGTCGATCGCGTCTTGCAGCGTCCAGTCGTCCGGGACACCCAGATCGACAGTCAGCGCATTGGTCTTGCCCTTGGGCAGCACGGCAATCGCTGGCCAGTCATCGCCGAACACGGCCTGCCCGCAGGTCAGCACATCGCGCACGGTGCCATCGCCGCCATTGATGACGAGAAGATCAATCCCGCGCTCGGCAAATTCGGCGAGTGCGGCAGGCAGTTGCGCGCGGGCGCGCGGCTGGGCGATGTGGACGTGGGGGCACACTCCGCAATCGAAATCGGCCCCGAGATTGCGATGGCTGCGCGGATTGTAAATCACGCCAACCGTCGGTGCCTGCGACACGTCGCGCCCCTTGCGCGCAGAGCTACGCTGAGACGAGGCAAGGTCGACCCGCGGGATTTGCCCAAATTCATAGATCGGCGTCGCCATATCCCAGTCCTATAATTGCCGCAGAAGCCACTTTCTACTGCAATCTTTACCCTCGAATGTAACAAATATGCGGGCCGTCAATCAGTGTTTCAAGCCGGAAGGCAACCGCTTAGGCGACCAAAGCTGCTGTATTGACGATGAACAGCCTTGGAATTGCACCATCTTGCCCCATGGTTTGGGTCACCGGATGTGAAGTGACGGCTAATGCTGGATGCGTTCGCAGTCTTGCAGAAAACTGCTGATCTCTTGCCGCACCGCCCGGTCAACGCGGTGACAGCACCAACCAGCGGTGCGCCGCGCCGCCGCCACGATTTTTGCTTGCATTCAGCGGCCACGGCGCTAGGCGCGTGATACGTTATCTCATACAAGCAACGGAAATTTCGAACCATGATCAACCCCGCTGCCCGCCTTGCCGCGTCCCGCATTGCGCTCGCCGCCGTGCTCGGCCTTTCTTGCGCTGCGCATCCCGCCTTTGCCGAGACGGCCGAACAGCCACAGCCTGTCGGTGCCGCCGAGGCTGAGGCTGAGGCCGAAGATGACCTCCACAACCGCGCTGGCACGATTATCGTCAGCGCCACGGGCCTGCGTGAGCTCGACGTGCTGGCCGGTACAAGCGTGCTCGAACCGCGCGAGATCCAGCGCGAGGCGGTGACGGGGCAGATCGGTGAGCTGTTGACCAAGCTCCCCGGCGTCTCCGCCACCAGCTTTGCCCCCGGCTCCTCGCGCCCGGTGCTGCGCGGCCAGCAGGGCGAGCGCGTGCGGGTGCTGGTTGACGGCGTGGGTACGGCGGACGTTTCCAACACCTCGGTCGATCACGCCACCACGATCGACCCGATCACGGTTGAGCGCATCGAGGTGCTGCGCGGCCCGGCCGTGCTGCTCTATGGCAGTCAGGCGATCGGCGGCGCAGTCAATGTCATCGACAAGCGCATCCCGACCCGGATGCCCGATGAAGCCATCCATCTCGATGCCTTCGCCGGGATCGACAGCGCGACCGACCTGCGCACAGGCGCGGCCTCGGTCGATGTCGGGATTGGTGCAAACCTCGTGTTCCACCTCGACGGGTCTTATCGCCAGACCGACGATCTCGACATCGGCGGCTTCCAGGTGGCCGAGGCGCTGCGCGCTGACCTGCTCGCCGATGCCGCGGAAGAGGAAGAGGAAGGCGAGCTGGAGGAAGCCGCAGAGCTGCGCGAAGCCGCCGGGCAGCGCGGCACCGTGCCCAACACGGCGATGGAAAGCTGGACCGTCAATGCCGGCCTCGGGGTGATCCTCGGCCGGAGCACCTTTGGCGCTTCGCTCGGCTGGTATGACACGAATTACGGCGTTCCCACCCGCCCGGGCGCGGGCCACCACCACGGCGAGGACGGCGAAGAAGAAGGCGGGGAGGAAGAAGGCGAAGAGCTGGTGACGATCGGCCTTGAACAATTCCGGGCCGACTTCAAAGGCGACATCTATCTGGGCGACGGGGCATTCGAGCGGCTCAAGCTGCGCGTCGGCTATTCGGACTATACCCACACCGAGTTCGAAGGCGCCGAAGTCGGCACGGTGTTCGACAGCACCAGTGTGGAGGCCCGCGCCGAGCTCGTCCAAAGCGCGCAAGGTATGCTGCGCGGTTCAACCGGGTTGCAATACACCCACCGCGATTTCTTCGCCGAGGGGGCGGAAGCCTATGTTCCGCCGAACCTGACCGATCAGGTCGCGATCTTTACCTTGCAGGAATTTGGCACCGGCCCGATCCAGATCGAAGCCGCGGCTCGCCCGGAATTTACCGATGTCGAGGCCCAGACGCTGGGTATTGCCCGCAATTTCGACACCTTCTCCGGCGCGCTCGGTGTGATTTACGAAGGCGTCGAGGGCGTGCGCATCGGCCTCAACGGCTCGCGGGTCGAACGCGCACCGAGCGCTGAGGAGCTGTTCTCGGATGGCCCGCACATCGCCACGCAGGCTTTTGAGATCGGCGATCCCGATCTGCGCGTGGAAAGCGCCTGGGCGCTCGAAGCCTATGCGCGCGGCAGTGTCGGCGCGGGTACCTTTGGCCTGACCGCCTACCGCCAGTGGTTCGATAACTACATCTTCCTCAACGAAACCGGCGAGGAAGAAGACGGCCTGCCGGTGTTCGAATACCTCCAGCAGGGTGCGGATTTCTGGGGCGTGGAAGCGGAACTTTCCTACCCGATCATCGACAGCGGCAATTTCCGCCTGCTGACCGATCTGCGCGCGTCCTATGTCGAAGCGGAGCTCGATGATGGCAGCGCGCTCCCGCGCATCCCGCCGCTCAGCCTGCTGGGCGCGCTTGAGGCGCAGACCGACGCTTTCGATCTGCGCGGCGAAGTGCAGTGGTTCGACAAGCAGGACCGCGTCACCGCCTTCGAAACCCCGACCGACAGCTTCGCGCTGGTGAATGCGCTCGTCGCATGGCGGCCCTTGGCGGATAACCGGAATGTCACGGTTCAGCTCGCCGCGGACAACCTGTTCGACGTGACCGGCCGCCGCCACGCGAGCTTCACCAAGGATTTCGTGCCGCTGGTGGGCCGCAATGTCCGGGCGAGTGTGCGGATGAGCTTCTGATCCTGCCGTGAGTCCCCGCACAGGCGGGGACCTCTTTCCGTCGGGCACAATCTGCGAGAGGCCCCCGCCTGCGCGGGGGCTCACTGCGCTGCTTTAGCCTTCGACCGCGAAGGTCAGCTCGGCGTGCTCTTCGAGCCGCTTGACGAGATCTTCGCCCAGGAAGCTGCCCGGCGTCCCGATTCCGCCCGGCTTGGTGCAGGAAAGCAACGCGATTCCGGTCTCGCTCAGCATCCGGCTGGTCGAGCCATAGCCCGGATCGTAGCGGCCCTTGACCCCATATTGCAGCCGCTCCCCGCCCGGCATGTCGGCGACAAACACGACATCGTAAAAGCCGTTCTCGCGCTCTTCCTTGGTGGGGCCTTCGCCGGGCTTGGGGGGCTTCGCGCCAAAGGGGTTCTTCATGAATTCGAGCGCCGCATTGGCCGCCGCCTTGCCCGCCTCGCCGGGGCTGGTCAGCATCATCTCGTCATACTGGAAGTCTGCGCCGTAAGGATGGCCGAGCAGGAAGTTGGTGCGGTGGACGTTCTTGGTGTTGATCGGCGCCATCACGAAGGGCGCGGACCACTTGCCAAGGTCGTCCTCATACGAGGGGATCATGCCGGAGGGCTGGTCCGGCCCTTCGAAGCCGGGGGTGAGCGCGAAGGGATTACGCAGCACGTTGATGATGCCGATGTCCTTGGCCGCTGCCTTCATTGTCGCGCCGAGGCTCGCCGCGGTCCCGCCCGAGAAGGTCCCCTGCATCGCCCTGACGCGGCCCCGGATGCGCGGCGCGGGCTTGCCGAACTTCTCCACACAGGCCTTCTGCGTCATCATCACGCCGAGATCGAAGGGGATCGAATCGAACCCTGAGGAGAAACAGATGCGCGCGCCGCTGGCTTCGGCCGCCGCCTGATGCTCGGCGATCTTGGCCGCCATCCACGCGGGTTCGCCGCAAAGGTCAGCGTAATCAGTGCCGGTCTTGACGCAGGCGGCGACCAGCTTGTCGCCGTAGAGCTGGTACGGGCCGACCGTGGTGAGCACCACACGGGTGCGGGCGCACATGGCTTCGAGGTCGGCGTCATCATCGGCGTTGGCGACCACCAGCGGGGTGGTCGCGGGCGCGCCGATAGCGTCGCGGACCTCTTCCAGCTTGGCTAAGCTGCGGCCCGCCATGGCCCACTTGGGGCCATCCTCGCGGCTGCCATAGTGGTGGGCGAGATATTCAGCGACAAGGCGGCCAGTGTAGCCGGTGGCGCCATAGACAATAATGTCGAATTCGCGGGTGCTTGCCATTCTAAGTTTCCTCCGTTCGCCCTGAGCTTGTCGAAGGGCCGTTCTTCTTCTGGAGCCTTGAACAGGAAAAGCAGGGCTTCGACAAGCTCAGCCCGAACGGGGCAAGGTTAAAGCCGCGGCAGCGTCACCCCGCGCTGGCCCATGTATTTCCCCGCCCGGTCCTTGTAGCTGGTCTCACAGCGTTCGTTGCCCTTCAGAAACAAGAACTGGCATGCGCCTTCATTGGCGTAGATTTTGGCAGGGAGCGGCGTGGTGTTCGAAAATTCCAGCGTCACATGCCCTTCCCAGCCCGGCTCCAGCGGGGTGACATTCACGATGATCCCGCAGCGCGCATAGGTGCTCTTGCCGAGGCAGATCACCAGTACATCTTCCGGCACGCGGAAATATTCGACTGTGCGGGCGAGCGCGAAAGAATTGGGGGGGATGATGCACACGTCGGTTTCGCGGTCGACGAAGCTTTTCGGGTCGAACTGCTTGGGGTCGACGACCGAGCTATCGACATTGGTGAAGATCTTGAACTCGGGCGCGACCCGCGCGTCGTAGCCGTAGGACGAGAGGCCATAGGAGATCACCCCGTCGCGGCGCTGCGCCTCGACGAAAGGCTCGATCATGCCGTGTTCGAGCGCCTGCGCGCGGATCCATTTGTCGGAGAGAATCGCCATGCGTCATGGGATTCCCGATGCCGCGCGCCGGGGCAAGGGCGCGGGCGCAACATATCCCCTTTCCCGGCATGACCCGCGATGGCGCGGCGAATTGGAAAGAGGCGGTCGGCCCCTCGTATGCATAAAAGCGGCATGAGTTATGGCGCGCGTGTTCTTTATGCCTTTGATGGCGGTGCTCAGGGTGACTGGGCGGTGACGGGCATGTCGACCCTGTGCGGGGAGGACTTGACCCCTGTTCAGGGTCTCTCGATCCGCGCGGGTGATGCCCCGGCGGCGGCCATGCCGACGTGGACGCTGTCAGGCGTCGCCAGCCACCTGCGCTACACCTTGCGCGACGAATTCAACGAACTCAGCCAGCGCGGCAGCCCCTTGGGGCGCGGGGAGGCGCGGCGTGCGGCCTTGATCCCGATCAGCAAGAACGAAGCCTGGTGGGCGCTGGCGCAAGACGAGCGCCGCCGCATCTACGAAGAGCAATCGCGCCACACCAGCATCGGCATGGAATATCTCCCGCAGATCGCCCGCCGCCTGCACCATGGCCGCGATCTGGGCGAGCCGTTCGATTTCCTCACATGGTTCGAATTCGCCCCCGAACACGAAGCGCTGTTCGACGAACTGCTCGTCCGCCTGCGGGCAAGCGAAGAATGGACTTACGTCGAACGCGAGGTCGACATCCGCCTGACGCGCGTCAACCCGGCGGTCAGCTGATCGGCTTGGCCCCCAGCGCGGGGTTGAGCGCAACAATGTGGTTGAGCCACTTCTTCGGCCGCCGCAGCATATCCGCCGGGTATTCGACCTTCAGCCCCAGCAACTCGGCCATCCTTCCGACGAAGTGGATGCAATTGCGGTTTTCGAGGTCGTAATACTTGCCCGGCGCGTTCTGCCAGGCGCGCACTTCGGCGGCGATCCGGTAATATTGCGCATCGGTCAGCCGCAGGCTGAAGTGGCGGTTGGTGCTGCGGATCTGGTTTGGCTTTTCGGCCAGAACCATATGCTCGACCGGGCCGGAGAGCACCGCCGGGCTGGTGACGCGGGCGGAGAACCCATAATTCTCGTCCACCACCTTGCCGCTTTCCTCAAGCGTCCCATCCAGCACGATGAAGGCATGGGGGTAGCGCCCGAACAGCACCGAGCCATTGAAGCTGTGGAAGTGAATCGTGACCTCGGCGAACGCGGGCCCGGCCCACAGCAGGGCCAGAACGAGGATGAGGCGTTTGCCCAAGGCGATCATGCGTGCGGACATAGCGCAAAAATGTGTCAGCTCGCTAGCAGGCTTGCATTCCCACCGGCGGCGGTGGTGTCGATTGTCATCACCCGCTCGGTGGCAAAACGCGCCAGATAGTGCGGGCCGCCGGCCTTGGGCCCGGTGCCCGAAAGGCCCTCGCCGCCGAACGGCTGGCTTTCCACCACCGCGCCGATCTGGTTGCGGTTGACGTAGAAATTGCCGACCCGCGCGCGGGATTGGACGAGCCGCCGCGTCTCGGCGATGCGGCTGTGGAGGCCGAGGGTGAGGCCAAAACCTGTGGCATTGATGTCGTCGATCACCTGCTCCAGCGCCTCGGCGCGGAAGCGGGCGATGTGGAGGATGGGGCCGAAATGCTCGGCATCGAGCGCGCGGATCGAGGGCACTTCGATAATCGTGGGGGCGACGAAGCACCCGCTGGCGAGGCCCAGCGGGAGCGGCAGGCGTTCCACTGGCCAACCGCGCGCGGCGGCGTTGGCGATGTGCGATTCAAGCGCTGCGCGTGCGGCCTCATCGATCACCGGACCGACATCGGTGGCCAGCTCCGCCGGATCGCCGACATGGAGCGCGGCAAAGCCGCCGCGGATCATTTCGAGCACAGTGTCGGCGATGTCCTCCTGCAGATAGAGCACCCGCAAGGCCGAACAGCGCTGCCCCGCGCTCTGGAAAGCGCTGGCGAGCACATCGCGCACCACCTGTTCGGGCAGGGCCGAGGAATCGACGATCATCGCGTTCTGCCCCCCGGTTTCGGCGATCAGCGTGGCGATTGGACCATCGCGCATGGCGAGCGCCCGGTTGATCGCGCGGGCGGTCGCGGTCGATCCGGTGAAGGCGACGCCCGCGAGGCGCGGGTCGGCGGTGATCATCTGGCCGACCTCGCCCGCGCCGGGGAGCAGTTGCAGCGCCTCGGGCGGGATGCCCGCTTCGTGGCACAGCTTGACCGCCAGCGCGGCGATCAGCGGGGTCTGTTCGGCGGGCTTGGCAATGACGCTGTTGCCAGCAGCGAGCGCGGCGCTGGCCATGCCGATGAAGATCGCCAGCGGGAAGTTCCATGGGCTGATCGTCGCAAACACCCCGCGCCCGTGGAGCGAGAGGGTGTTCTCCTCCCCCGTCGGCCCGGGCAGGATCATCGGTTCGGCAAACTGCCGCCGCGCCTCGGCGGCGTAGTAGCGCAGGAAATCGACCGCCTCACGCAATTCGAGGACGCTATCGAGCAGCGTCTTGCCCGCCTCGCGCTGGCACAGGCTGAGGAATTCGGCGGCGTGGCGCTCAAACAGGTTGGCCGCTTCTTCGAGCAGCAGCGCGCGCTTTTCCCCGCCGAGCGCGTCCCAGCCCGGCTGGATCGCAGCAGCGCGGGCGAAGGCGGCATCGACCTCGTCTGCGGTCGCATCACGGCGGGTGCCGACCACGTGGGAGAGATCATGCGGCGCGGTGATCGGGGCGATATCGCCTGCCGTTGCCGCCGGAAAGGTCGGCTCAGCGCGCCACTGGACGCTGGCAAGCGCCTGCAAACGCGCCATCAGCGGCTCGCGCACCGTGGGATCGCTGAGATCGATCCCCGCGCTGTTCTGGCGCGCGCCGAAGATCGCGTTCGGCAGCGGGATCGCGGGGTTGCGGCGCGGGTGCATCGCGGCGAGCTCCGCCACCGGATCGCCCACCAGTGCCTCAGCCGGAATATCGGCATCGCCCATCCGGTTGACGAAGCTGGTATTGGCCCCGTTCTCCAGCAGGCGGCGCACCAGATAGGCGAGCAATTCCTTGTGCCCGCCGACGGGGGCATAGATGCGCACCGGGGTCGGGCGGTTGCCCTCGACCTTGCGCAGGGCTTCGTACACCTCCTCGCCCATGCCGTGGAGGCGCTGGAACTCAAACGAGCGGCCTGCGCTA
The DNA here is from genome assembly GCA_001556995.1 of Erythrobacteraceae bacterium CCH12-C2. Lineage (GTDB taxonomy): Bacteria > Pseudomonadota > Alphaproteobacteria > Sphingomonadales > Sphingomonadaceae > Erythrobacter. Next base: position 4,046 of record LSKF01000158.1, on the reverse strand, counting down.
AGCTCCTTGATCGCGGAAATCGTATAGGCGTTGTGCGTGGCAAAGGCCGGGTGCAGCACGTCGCTGTGTTCGAACAGGCGCGCGGCGCAGGCGAGGTAGGACACGTCGGTCGCCACCTTGCGGGTGAACACCGGGTAATCGCTGTAACCGCCCACCTGCGCCAGCTTCACTTCGCTGTCCCAATAGGCGCCCTTGACCAGCCGCACGAACAGCTTGCGCCCGTGCCGCCGCGCGAGCTTGCCCGCCCAGTCGCACAAGGCCACGCCCCGCTTCTGATAGGCCTGAATGGCAAGGCCGAAGCCCTCCCAGCGGCTGCCGTCGGGGCGGCGGAACAGGTCGTCATCCACCACCAGCGCCTCGATGATGTCGAGGCTCAGTTCGAGCCGCTCGGCCTCCTCGGCATCGATGGTGAAGTGAATATCCGCATCGCGGGCGCGGACAGCCAGCGCGCGCACCATCGGCACCATCGCTGCCTTCGCCTCGTCGGCGTGGAAGAAGGTGTATTGCGGGTGCAGCGCCGAGAGCTTGACCGAAATCCCCGGCGAGGCCGTAACCCCCGCCCCAGCCTCGCGCGCCAGCCGGGTTAGAGCGGCTTCGTAGCTCAGGCGATATTTCTCGGCATCGGCAAAGGTCATCGCCGCTTCGCCCAGCATGTCGAAGCTGTGCGTGATCCCCTGCGCGCGTTCGGGCGCGGCGCGCTTCAAGGCCTCATCAATGGTCCGGCCGAACACGAACTGGCCGCCGAGGATCTTCATCGCTTGGCCCGTCGCGGTGCGGATCACCGGCTCGCCCAGCCGGTTCATCGCGCGCTTCAGGACGCCCCCCATCCCGCGCTGGCGCTCATCCGGCGGATCGAGCACTTCGCCGGTCAGCATCAGCGAGAATGTCGCCGCGTTGACGAAGGTTGAGGAGCTTTCGCCGAGATGCTCGCCCCAATCGATGCTGCCGATCTTGTCGCGGATCAGCGCGTCGGCGGTGGCCGCGTCGGGGACGCGCAGCAGCGCCTCGGCCAGGCACATCAGCGCGATGCCTTCCTCGGTATCGAGGCCATATTGCTGGAGGAAAGCGTCAATTCCGCTGGCCTTGTGCGTCCGCGCGCCCTCGATAAGCTCAATCGCCAACGCCGCCGCCGCGCCATGCACGCGCGCCGCGGGCGCCGCCTGATCGAGCCGCTCCGCAATGCAGGCTTCCTCGTCCTGCCGGTAAGCGCGGCGCAGATCGCTGCGATCAAGAACGGTGGGGGCGGGGGCGTCAGCCATATGTGATTTCACCTGAAACGAGTCGGGGCTTGGGCCCGCGCCTTTAACCGGCCAAGGCTGCGCTTCAAGCGCAGTGTTTGCAAGTGGTCCGCCCGCTGCCGCCTTGATCGCGCCTTGATCGTGGGAACGCGCCCGGTTAGCGTGCGCCTGCTTACTGGGGATCAATCACATGCGCATGTTCTGCTTCCATTGCCGCGACGGGGAAGACGGCGGGCGACTGCGCGCGATCCACCGCCCAGCGCATCTCGACTTCGTCAACGCCAATGCCGAGCATTTCGTGATCGTCGGCCCGTTGAAGCGCGCGGATGGGCTCATCATCGGCTCGCTGCTGATCGTGAAGGCCGAGGATGAAGCGGCGGCGCGGGCGATCCTTGCCGATGACCCCTACCTGACCGGCGGCGTGTGGCAGTTGATCCGCGTCGATGAATTCACCCCGCTGTTGGGGGACTGGGCTTAGTCTCGGCTGCTGGCGACTCGCCCAACGGGCACTTCGGGCCGCACTATTCGTTGAAAAGAAAAGATTTTTCTGCTCATTGTTCATGAAAGAGAAAGGAGCTGAATGGCAGCTTAGGTTCACGAAGGATGACGCTTTTTTCAGGCTAGAATGAGCATAAGTCGTGACAAGACTTGGTTGCCAATAACGCCGTATCCGCACGGCCAGACCATGTCTGCCCCCCTGAACAGCTCTGCCGATTTCCTGTCCCGCAAGCGCAGCCCGAACCCATCTGCCCTGCTGCTCTCCCTAATCGCCACCGGGGCGTTCATCGGCATGCTGTTTCTGGTGTCGGGCGTCGCAAACCGGGTCCGGTCCGTCGAAGCAACGCTGACAGTGATGCCTCTCGTGCAGATCCCAGCTGAGCGCAGCGACCCGCCGAAGGAGAAGCCGGTCGATCAGCCCGAGATACTTGCCGACAGCGCGGAGGAATCCTCGCCTTCCAGCCGTCCGCGCACCATCGCCCCAGCACCCGCGCTCCCGGTTCTGCTCCCTACCGCGATCGATCTTGCGCCTGTGGTGCCGCAGGTGCCTGTTCCCGACGTGGGATTGAAGCCGATCGGCGAAGCGACCAGCAAAGGCGACTTGGCGCAAGGCCCGGTCGGCTCTGGCGGCGCGGGCGGGGACGGCATTGCCGGTAATGGCAGTGGCGGCGCGGGCACCGGCATGGGCAAGGGCAGCAAGCTGATTGCCTCGTGGGCCCCCAGCATGGATTTTTCCCAAAACCACCGATACTATCCCCCTGCCGCCCGCAAGGCCGGCATAGAGGGTGCGGTTCTGCTCGATTGTTTCGTGCTGCCGCGCGACCGCGTGCGCGATTGCAAGCTGGTTGAGGAAAGGCCGGCTGGTTACGGTTTCGGCAAAGCAGCGCTGCGAACCGAACCGGGGCTCCGTATCCGCGTTCGTAATCAGGCTGGGCGGCGAATTTACAACGAGCGGGTCAACGTCATTTCATACTTCGTGCTGCCCAAATCGGACGACCGCAAGGTCAAGGCCGAGAGCAAGACGGAAGAAAGCACGGAGCAACAGTAATTCGGCTTCGGCCCCGCGAAGCCCCTGCCGCAAACCTCAGGCGATCCGGTGTTCGCCCCTGATCCAGCGTACCGTGCCGGATGACGCCCGCATCACTACGCTTTCGGTGGTGAGGATTGTCCCGCCCGTCGGCTTGCGGCGGCGTTTGACCCCGCCGAGCAGCGAGCCGTCGGTGACGCCGGTGGCAGCGAAGATGCAGTCGCCGCGCGCGAGGTCCTCAAGTTTGTAGATGCGATTGAGGTCCTCGATGCCCCACTTGCGGGCGCGGGCCTTTTCGTCCTCGTTGCGGAACACCAGCCGGCCGTTGAACTGCCCGCCGACACAGCGTAGTGCAGCCGCCGCGAGCACGCCTTCCGGCGCGCCACCCTGGCCCATGTACATGTCGATGGTGGTGTCCTCGTCGGTCACTGCGATCACGCCCGCGACGTCCCCATCGCCGATCAGCACCACCCCGCAGCCCAGCTTGCGTAGCTCGGCGATCAGCTCGGCATGGCGCGGACGGTCGAGCACGCAGACATTGATCTGCGAGGGCTCCACCCCCTTGGTCTTCGCCACCGCGCAGACGTTTTCGGTGGGCGTCTTGGCGAGGTCGATGATGCCTTCGGGATAGCCGGGGCCGACGGCGATCTTGTCCATGTAGGTGTCGGGCGCGTTGAGCAGACACCCCTCTTCCGCCGCCGCCAGCACCGCGAGCGCATTCGGCCCGGCCTTGGCGGTAATCGTCGTGCCTTCGAGCGGATCGAGCGCGATGTCGATCTTGGGCCCCTTACCCATGCCCACCTTCTCGCCGATGAACAGCATCGGGGCTTCATCGCGCTCGCCTTCGCCGATCACCACGGTGCCGTCGATATAGAGGTTGTCGAAGGCCTTGCGCATCGCGGCCACGGCGGCGGCATCCGCAGCCTTTTCATCCCCGCGCCCGATCAGCTGCGCCGCGGCAATCGCTGCCGCTTCGGTGACGCGCACCATCTCCAGCACCAGCACGCGCTGGATGGCATTGTCGGTGGCGGCTTGCTCAGCAGCGGTGAGGGGGGTATCGTTCGCGGAGTTCATGCGCAATTCAGGCCCTTATTGCTTTGGTTGCAGCCACCTTTGAATATGCATGGCGCATAGGCTGATGGAGACGGGTTTGTCGAGCAATGCTGCGCCTGCCTTGCCGGGTTTTCGTGCGATCCTGACCGCTGCGGCGCTGCTGTTGGCCATGCCCTTGGCCGCGCAGAGTGACAGCGGCGTGACGCCCCCTCCAGCCCCGACCCCCGCAC
>LSKF01000157.1 GCA_001556995.1 Erythrobacteraceae bacterium CCH12-C2 | reverse complement strand
GCTTCTACATGCTCAAGCGCTGGGACGCGTTCACCCGCTTCCTCGACGATGGCCGGATCTGCCTCACCAACAACGCCGCCGAGCGCGCGCTCCGCTGCATCCCGCTTGGCCGCAAGGCATGGCTGTTCTGCGGATCCGATCGCGGCGGCAAGCGTGCCGCCATCATCTACACCCTGATCCAGACCGCCAGGCTCAACGATGTCGATCCGCAGGCCTGGCTCGCCGATGTCCTCGCTCGCATCGCCGATCATCCGGCCACCAGGCTCGATCAGCTGCTGCCTTGGAACTGGCGCAAGAGTGAAGGTCTGCTATCGCAGGCGGCATGACCCGCCAAAGCGCCATCGACAGTTTTACCGAGATCGCCACGCTGCGTATCGAGCTGAACGATTCCGACCCGCTCATCTGGCGAGAGCTCGAAGTCCCAACCTCCATCACCCTCAAGGTGCTGCACGAGATCGTCCAGACCGCCATGGGATGGCTCGACTATCACCTCTGGGAGATGGTCATCGATCACCAGACCTACGGCCTGCCCATGGACGAGGACTGGGGGACCGCTCCCCGCAAGGTCGCCTCCCGCACACGACTGCGCGATGTGCTTGCTCCCGGCACTACCCGGATTCATTATGTCTATGATTTCGGCGATTACTGGGAACACAGTTTGATCATCAGGGATGTCCGAGCTGGGGATCGCTCCACGGCATATCCGCGTTTCATCGCCGGTGAGCGCAACTGCCCTCCCGAGGACTGCGGCGGCATCCCGGGGTTCTACGAAATGCTCGAGGCGAGAAACGATCCGGACCATCCAGATCACGCCGATGTCAGCGAATGGCTCGACGACTACGATCCAGACGAACTCGATGTCTTCCCGATCAACGGCATCCTCGGCCGGATCGCCGCTCGTCGTAACGCCGCAGCAAAACGCATCATCAAACCCAGTGACCGCTAACTGAAACGGGTGCGGCCTTCACCGGATGGATACTGCTTCGCTTCATATCGTCCGACTCCTTGGCGTCGGACTCTACCAGCAATCGGT
>LSKF01000156.1 GCA_001556995.1 Erythrobacteraceae bacterium CCH12-C2 | reverse complement strand
CCGCAGAAATTACCCCGCGGGGTGGAGAGCCGTCCACGACATCAATTGCGGACATGAGCTCAGGCCTAATCCAACCTAGAAGCGGTGACTCGAAGGCTTTTTGCTCCTGCGACCTCAAGGATATCCAGCAAATCCCAAAACGCGTCCGGCCCTGCTGACCCGAAGTCCACTGACACGATACCTTGTTCAACCGACAAGGAATGAATGACGTTTCCGAATGCATCCCCTTCGACATAGCGTTTATCGTCGGGGTCGAACCATTTCTCGAACCAATCCGACAGTCTAAGCGCAGGCTCTTGGGCGTCGTGATGCACGACAATATCGTCCCAGCGAAGTTGCTCAATTACCAGCTCTGCTGTTCCGAAAGACCCTGACAGCGGCTCGAAAATTAGAAGATTCTCCGGTGCGAACTCTATGACCTTCGATCCGGAGTCGTTCTGAATGAAATCAACACAATACAGGTTTCGGAATATGCTGCTCTGGTCACTAAGGAGCAGTTTGACTTCGGATGCGCCGTGGTCACAGGATTGTTTCTGGGACATCACAAAATCCGTAAACTGCTCAAGATAGTGCTCGCGCACCTTTGCGATCAATGCTTCGGGTTCCATGTCTCTTTTTTGGCGGTATCGGCGGCGGCAGGCAATGGCAGTTTTCCACCCACACCCGGTCATTCAGGACGACAGGCAGCATGCCCGAAAGCTGCCGTAGACTATCGCTTCCGGCGCAATCTGCCCGCGACACCCTAGCAATGCGGCCTGCCTCTGACCGGCCCATGCTTTCACAAAAATTCGGTCAGCGCCCGCCTGGCGAAGCGCGTTCATGCCGCCAGCAGTAGCTCGATCCGCTCGACTTCCCGCGCGAACTCGAAGCGCAACTGGTCCCGCTCGTCCTCGGGCAACCAATTGGCCATCTGCGGGAAAACCACCTTGTGGTATTTGAACGTCTGCCTGTCCCACGGACATTCGGCCTGTGCGCTACGAGCCTCGGCCAGTATGTCGTGCAACTCACGGCGGACCTCATCGCGATCCGGCTCATACGACGGCGCAGGCACATCGTCGCCGAGGTCGAAGCCCAATTGGGCCGAGCCATCGAACAGATTGCCAGAATCTTCCGCCATTTACTTGTCCAAAGCCGTTGCGGGCACAGCGCGCCCTGTGCCACAGAATATGCACGGGAGGCATCGGGTGACGCAAGCCAAAACCATCGAAAAGGCTGTGGGGGAATTCGGCGCTGCGGCCAAGGCCAAGCTCGCGGGCGGGGACGGTCAGCCGGAGGATCAGCTTCGCGCGCCGCTCGAAACGCTGTTCGCCGATGTTGCGGCAATCCTGCATCCGGCAGTGCAGAACCTTGTACTGACCGGCGAAACATCGCTTGCGGAGATGCGGACCCGGCCGGATTATGCGGTCAAGGTCAAGAACGCCCTCGTTGGCTTCATCGAGGTGAAAGCCCCCGGCAAAGGGGCCGATCCGCGCAAGTGGAAGACCGGCCACGATAAGGAGCAATGGGACAAGCTCAAGGCGCTGCCCAACCTGCTTTACACCGATGGCGACAGCTTTTCGCTGTGGCGTGATGGGACGGTGGTAGGGCAGATCGTCCACCTCGAAGGCGGGATCGAACATGCGGGCGCGAAGCTTGCCGCACCGCCGAGTTTTCTGCCGCTGCTCAGCGATTTCCTCACCTGGAACCCCATTCCGCCCAGAAGCGCGACCGAACTGGCGCGCGTTTCCGCGCGGCTGTGCCGGTTCTTGCGTGATGAGGTTCTGGAACAGCTCGGCGCGTCGGAAAAGAACGCGAGGCTGACCGACCTCAAGGACGACTGGAAGGCGCTGCTCTTCCCCGATGCCGACGATGCCAAGTTCGCCGATGGCTATGCGCAGGCCGTCACCTTCGGTCTGCTCATGGCGAAGTCAAAAGACATGGCGCTGACCGGCGGGCTGGACCATGTCGCGCGCGAACTCGGCAAGGCCAACACGCTGATCGGCACCGCACTGCGGCTGCTGACCGAACAGGACCTCAACCTCGGCCCCGCGCTCGATACGCTGACCCGCGTGCTGGATGAGGTTTCGTGGGCCAAGGTGTCCAAGGGCGATCCCGAGGCCTGGCTCTATTTCTACGAGGATTTCCTCGAGGTCTACGACAACAAGCTCCGCAAGCTGACGGGCAGCTATTACTCCCCGCCCGAAGTCGTGCGCACCATGGTGCGATTGTGCGACGAGGCGCTCAAAAGCCCGCGCTTCGGCATCGCCGATGGCCTCGCTGGCAAGGACGTGCATATCGTCGATCCCGCGACCGGATCGGGCACCTTCCTGCTGGGCCTGATTGAGCGGATCAAGGCCACGATTGCCGCGCGCGATGGCGAGGGCAATGTTGCGGCATCGATGAACGAGATCGCGGGCCGCCTGGTCGGCTTCGAGCTGCAATTCGGTGCCTTCGCCGTGGCACAGCTACGGCTGCTGGCGGAAATGCTTGAGATTGGTGCACACGCCACCCCGCGCCTGTTCGTCACCGACACGTTGGGCGATCCGTTTGCCGATCTCGAAACCGGACAGGGCATCTACCGCGAGATATCGAAATCGCGGACCGAGGCGAACAAGGTCAAGCGGAGCGAACCCATCACCGTCGTCATCGGCAACCCGCCCTACAAGGAGAAGGCCAAAGGCAAGGGTGCGTGGGTCGAGAACGGCAGTCCTGCCAAGCAAAAGCGTGAGGATATTCCGCTCAATTCCTGGCAGCCGCCCAAGGAATGGAAAGTGGGCGCGCACGCGAAACATCTGCGCAACCTCTATGTCTATTTCTGGCGCTGGGCGGCGTGGAAGGTTTTCGAGCAGGGCGCAGGTGACCGCGATGATGATCTGCCCGGTCAGGAAGAGCTTTCCGGGATGGTCTGCTACATCACCGTGGCGGGCTTTTTGAACGGCGATGGGTTCCAGAAAATGCGCGCCGATCTGCGCAGCCAGTGTGACGATATCTGGGTGATCGATTGCACGCCCGAAGGCCATCAGCCGGATGTGCCGACGCGTATTTTTCAGGGCGTGCAGCACCCGGTCTGCATTGTGCTGGCAAGCCGCTCTCGCGAGCCCGGCAAGAACGCTGCGCGGGTGCGATACCGGGCGCTCGCCAAGGGTCGTCGTGAGCAGAAATTCGAGGAGCTGAAAACCATCACGCTGGCGGGCGGTGGGTGGAGTGATTGCCCCTCCGATCCGCGCGCGCCCTTCCTCCCGGAACTGCGAGAAGGGTGGGGCGCATTCGCCCCGCTCGATGCGGTAATTGGCGATTGCGGTTCGGGCGTAATGCCGGGGCGCACATGGATCATCGCCCCGGATGAAGTGTCGCTGAAGCAGCGCTGGAAGCGGCTCGTTGAAGAGCCGAAGGCGGATAAGCGCGCAATGCTTTTCCAGCCCCATATGCGCGACGGCAAACCCGGCGACAGGCATATCGGCAAGTCCGGAAAGGCGCTTTGGTGGCCTCAGCGCGAGGTGCTCACTGCTGTCGAAGATGCACCAAAGCAGGTTGACCACGAGGACCAGAAACTACGGCTTTTGGCGCGTCGCGCTCTCGCTGGGGAGGCTCCGGTTCGATACGGTTTCCGGTCGTTCGACCGGCAGTATATCCTGCCCGATGCGCGGGTTATCAATCAGCCGAATCCGGGCCTCTGGGACAACTACAGCGAGCAGCAGATTCTCCTGACTGCTCCGATGGATCGCACACCCAAGAATGGGCCGGGTTTGTCGGCTGTTGCTGCAATCCCCGATCTGCACCACTACGCTGGACGAGGCGGTCGCGTTTTCGCCCTCTGGAGGAACGCCGCCGCGACCGAATCCAACATCTCCCCCGCCGTCATCGCGCTGCTTTCCAAGGCATTCGGCGCGCCGGTCGATCCGGTTGATATCTTCGCCTATGTCGCGGCGCTGCTTGCCCATCCGGCCTACACCGCCAGCTTCGCCGAAGACCTTGTCCGCCCCGGTCTGCGCGTGCCGCTGACTGCCGATGCGGCGCTGTTCGCTGAAGCCGCAAAGCTGGGCCGCGAGGTGATCCGGCTGCACACCTTCGGGGAACGCTTCGCCACCGAAGATCCACCCCGTCCCCCACGAGTTGGCGAAGGCGGCCCGACCCAGCCCAAGGACGGCGCAATCCCCTCCACGCCCGAGGGTTTTCCCGACACGCTCGAATACGATGCCGCTAAGCGCCGACTGCTCGTCGGCACCGGCTTCATCGACAATGTTCCGCCCGCCGTCTGGGCCTATGAAGTGTCGGGCAAGCAGGTGCTGCGCCAGTGGTTCAGCTACCGCCGCAAGAACCGCGAACGCCCCCTGATCGGCGACAAGCGCCCCCCTTCTCCGCTGGGCGATATCCAGCCCGATCGGTGGCTGCCCGAATACACCAGCGAGCTCATCAACGTGCTCAATGTCCTGGCGCTGCTGGTCGAGCTGGAACCAAAGCAGGCGGACCTTCTGAAGCGTGTCTGCGATGGCCCCCTGATCCCCGCCAGCAAGCTGACGGCGTGAACCCGCCCGTCATGGCTGACTGCGTGTGTTCGGGTCCCGAATCCGGAGGCGAAATCCAGCTCCCGATGCGCGGTAGGGACTTCGCGAAATCAATGCGGCGAGCATACCTGCCAGTGATGGCTATTTGGTCCCCATTCCGGAACAAACCGAGATTCCGGCCACGGCATCACAGCAATCTCACGGCCGCATGGCCCCGCTTTTCCCCACTGGAAGCGCGAAAAATCATGCACTTCCAAAAGCCGCTACAATTTCAGGATCACGGCCAAAGTCCCTCTTGACGAAAGCACACCCTATGCGAGGTCGGCGAGGATCTCAATATAGGCAAGGAAGCGGTACGGCGCATCGAGATGAAGGCGCTGCGGCGCTTGCGGTGGTACGCCTGCCGGGCTTTCCCCGAACGGGCTGCACGGGCAGGGTTCGAGAGCAAGCATGGACCTGTACCGCGAACGCCTATTGCAGCGCCAGCAGCCGAGACAACGCCGCCAGTCCGTAGAAAGAGCCTGGAAAGGCAGGTTCGGATTGACCGCAAGTGTGAACCTTCACCGCAAGTCCCGGCGCTCGCTTCCGGCACCATTCTTACCGCGCTCTGCAGCGCCTATGTGGCGGCGATCGGGATCAACACGACCATTGTCTATCAGGTGGCGGCGAAGCTTGGTGCAGCGGGGGCATTGCTGCTCTGCTGCGGAGGGGGTTGCCTCGCGCTTGGCCTCGCACTTGCGTTGCTGACCACGCTAGGCGACTACCCGGTCAATCCCGAACGCATCAAACGAGGCGGCGGCCTCATCTATATCTTCCTCGTCGCGTTGGTTGGTGTGACCGGCCTGAGCGATCCGGTTCAGACCTTCCTGCACGGCCTGGTAGTGGCAACGCCGCCCCGTTTCCAGAACGGGACGCCAGAGATAGTTCGCTGGTTCTCTGGCCTCATCCTGCTGTTCTGCCCCTTCTACTTGTGGAGTTACCACCAGCGGGAGCATAGACTCCGCCGGTTGCAGCGGTGACATCGAAATCCGAGGACAGCATACAATCTGAAAAATGGCGGGACGTGGATGCTTTCCTTGCTATTGGGGGTTTTCTTGATTCCACGCTAGGAGCGCATGGTTTCCGATCGGGGTGCGGATCAACAATTTCACCAAATTGGATGATTAAGCTAAAATTGATGAACCAAAATCGCCGCCTTTCAACCAACACGATCGTCGGCACCATCGAGCATGGTCCTCGCGGCCCGATTCTGCGTGACGATGACGGTGTGCGCTGGCGGCTCGGATTTGCTGACGGTCAAGTTCCCGATGGCCTCACGGGGCGGGTCAATGTGCGTGGACGCATCGTCGAGATCGACCGGATCGATGTCGACTATCTGGTAGCTGAAACATAACTTCCATGCTGCGACCAAATGGACGATGTTCGATTGGGCCAGCAGCCTGTATTTCGAACTGTCTGTCTCATTGAACTATGGACAACTACGCAGGTCTCACCATTCCCGACACATTATTCTGGCAATTTACATGTTGAGGCGTTGACAGAAAGTCCCGTCTCAACAAAGACTTGTGTGAACAGGGGATTTCGGGGCACGGCCATGGCGATTGAGCGGCTTCCGATCAGCCGGAACGCGCTGGAAATCATCATCAGCGATGCAAGGGACTTGCTCGATACGCTTGAAGCCGCCGGTCTGGAACAGGCGGCAACAATCATGGCGAGCGTCTTGGACCAGCTTGTGTGTGACAGAACGGGACTGTCCGGAACGTCTGGCTTCATGTTCAAGGCGGTTGATCCACCGGCAAGCTAGGCGCGGCTAGGACAGTGGCGCACCAAACGCGATCGTCCGGCCATCGGCTGCGGGCTCGCGCGTTCCCTGCCCGAAAGTGCGGCCATTGATCGCGATCGTCTGGTCCATTCGATGGATATTGGCGACCGGAGGCGCGTCGCGCGCCGCGAGACTGTCGATCGCGGCGAGAACCGCCTCGCGCGAGGAATAAACGTCCTCGCGCATCAGCAGCCGAGCCATCGATGAAGAGCGTTCGGCAATCGCTGCGGCAATCTTGCGGTGAGTGCGCGCCGAATGTTCGCCGTCTTCGCCATGCTGTGACCAGACGATCAGCCGGTGGAGCGCATTGGGCAGGACGAGGCAGATCATCTCCGCAAGCCGCGGTATCCTCGCCATTTTCCTGACCTCAAGATGGAACGCGAGATTTGAAAGCGTGACGCGCTCGAGATCGTCGGGATCGGTCGCGGATACATCCCCCGCATTACCCACCACGCTTTGGAGCCAGGAAATCTGCGCCTCGCTCGCGCGTTCGGCGGCGCGGGCCGCTGCGATCGCCTCGAGCGAGGCGCGCATGTCATATAGGTCTATGATTTCGGCTCTTGTCCAGGTCCGTACCGTGAATTCACCGCGTCCGCGCCGGGACAGGTAACCTTCCGCGACAAGCGCGCCGAGCGCGTCGGCGGCCATGACGGGGCGGCAGTCGTATACCTTGCACACCTGGTCCTTGCTGATAATTTGACCAGGCAGGTAGTGGGCAGCAAGCACCCCGAACCTCAGTTCGAGGAAAATCCTTTCGACAAGAGATTGCGCCTTCGCCAATCGATCGTCCCCAAGGGGAAAGCAGTCCCGCCCCGTTGCATGTTGGCTCCATAGCACAAACCCTTTAGAATTTTCCAATCAGGATGGTTCGGACTATCCGAAGGATGCGGTGTCGGAGGGCGGACAAGAGGTGACAAGGTCAAAGCCAAGGCCACTTGGAAGGATTACTTGCCCTGCACCGCGCGTCTTTGCCGTGCTGCGCGAGCCCCGCAAACGGCGCAGATTCGACCAGGCAAACCAGATACCCGGTCTTGACGATTTGCAGGAGACGGGTGCGCTTTCGCTCGCTGAGGAACTTCTCGAGCTTGGCCTTCTGGCCAGGGATCATGGCCGTTACACGATCATCGACTGGACGATTGATCGCATTGTCGAACATCTGGCGCTCGCCGGGGCAATCCATGCGATGGCGGCGGCAGAGGCCGCATTGCGTGCCAATACTAGCGACTTCAGCCATCTCGCCGCGATCCACGCGGCACTGCGCGGCCTCGATGCCGATGAGCCTGCGAACCTGCTCTGCGGCGCATATCTCGACTACCAGTTCCACCTCGAACTGGTCCGCCTTGGCGGCAATCAGACGGCCTGGGCGAGCTATGCCAAGGCCATCCCGCCCGCTGTGTGGATCGCCGGCGCCAATTACTTCGAGCTCGACGAGGCGCGCAGTTCGCTCGCTGAGCACGAGAGGCTCATCGACTACATGAAGGCGGGCGACACCGTGCGCGCGCGCGATGCGGCGGCGTTCCACCTCGAGGAAGCCGCGTCCCAGATCCGGCGAACTGGAGAAGCGCGGATCGAGAGCTATCCTGATTTGCCCGTTACCTAGCAGCGTCCAATTGAACTTCTGACACGTCAGACTGCCACTTTTGGTCTCAAGTTTACCCGATCGACTGACTTTATGTGCCGCGCAAGCAGTATAGCTGCTTCCTCGAGTTTTCCGGATGCATAGGCTTCGAAGATGTGCCAGTGATCGAAGTTGTAGCGCGGCTTCCACTCCTGGCCCGCCGCAGAGGCGAACACATGGCGCGAATAGGCCAGGTTCAGCTCGGTGATCGTGGCAATCAGGCGGGGCATGGCGCAGGGCCGGGCCAGCGCAATGTGAAAGTCGCGGTTGGCCGATTCGGAATCGAACAGGTTTTCTGCCGCGTCACCCCGCTTCAGGATTTCGCGCAGGTCCTTGAGGTGGGCGGCGGACGGAGCGCGGGCAATGCTGCGCACGGCCAGCGGTTCCAGCGCCCCGCGCATCGAGGCGATTTCGCGCTCGCCTGCCGCGTCGATCAACGTGGCGCGCACTCCGCGACGGGGCAGGGCCTCGACCAGTTTGATCGCCTCCAGCTTGCGGAACGCCTCGCGCACGGTCCCCTGGCTGACCCCGAATTCATAGGCCAGTCCATCCTGGCGCAGGCGCTCGCCGCCCGGGATCTCGCCGGCCAAGATGCGCGCGGCCAGCGCGTCCGCAATCCGGCTAACCAGTCCTTCGCTGTCGATCTGGGTCGTTGGAGTCGGCATTATCGATAATCGGTCCTGATTCCGGGTGCCATGCGGACGTGCATCGCCATACACGCCGAGCGAGCGGTCGGCCATGACCGTTTTTATCGATAAAATGGAGCAGGACATGACCGCCACCCAACAGACAGTTCCCCGGACTGACCAGCCCCGTACCGACTGGACCCGCGCGGAGGTGACGGCGCTGTTCGACCTGCCGTTCGACGAACTGATGTTCCGCGCGCAGAGCACCCACCGTGCCTGGCACCGTGCGGGTGAGGTGCAGATGTGCACGCTGCTGTCGATCAAGACCGGCGGCTGCCCCGAGGATTGCGGCTATTGCAGCCAGTCGGCCGGGGCCGAAACCGGGGTCAAGGCCGAGAAGCTGATGGATATCGATGCCGTGCTGGTTTCGGCCGCCGAGGCGCGCGCGGCCGGATCGCAGCGGTTCTGCATGGGCGCCGCGTGGCGCAACCCCAAGGACCGCGACATGCCCGCGCTGGAAGCCATGATCGAGGGCGTGCGCGCGATGGGCATGGAAACCTGCATGACCCTGGGCATGCTGAACGGCGATCAGGCCCGCCGCCTCAAGGCAGCCGGGCTCGATTACTACAACCACAACATCGACACCTCGCCCGAGAACTACGGCAACGTCATCACCACCCGCACCTTCCAGGACCGGCTCGACACGCTGGAGGAAGTGCGCGCGGCGGGCATTTCGGTGTGCTGCGGCGGGATCGTGGGCATGGGCGAAACGCGCGAGGACCGGATCGGCTTCATCCACGCGCTGGCGACCCTGCCGCGCCACCCGGAAAGCGTCCCGGTCAACGCGCTGATCCCTATTCCCGGCACGGTGCTGGGCGACATGCTGGCAGGAACGCCGCTGGCGCGAATCGACGAGATCGAGTTTGTCCGCACCGTCGCCGTCGCCCGGATCACCATGCCGCAGAGCATGGTGCGGCTTTCGGCGGGGCGCGAATCGATGTCGGATGCGGGGCAGGCGCTGGCTTTCCTGGCCGGGGCGAACTCGATCTTCACCGGTGACAAGCTGCTGACCACCGCCAACGCCGGGGACAGCCGCGATGCGGCGCTGTTCGCGCGGCTGGGCATCGTGCCGCTGGCAGGCGAAGAACCGATGCGCGCGGACGAAGTACTGGTGGCTGCGGAGTGAACGGGGGGGGCTTTGCAGCCCACGCCGCCGATCTGGATCGGCTGGGGGCGGCATCGCGGCGGCGCAGGCTCAGCCCGCAGACCGGCACGGACTTTGCCTCGAACGACTACCTCGGCCTCGCCCGCTCGCCCCTGCTGGCCGATGCCGCGCACGCGGCGCTGGAGCGCGGGGTGCCGATCGGCTCGAGCGGATCGCGCCTGCTGCGCGGCAACGACCCCGAGCACGAGGCGCTGGAGGCCGAGGCCGCCGCGTTCTTTGACTGCGAGCGGGCGCTATGGTTCTCCAGCGGGTTCGCTGCCAACGAGGCGCTGTTCTCAACCCTGCCGCAGCGCGGCGATCTGGTCGTCCACGACGAACTGATCCACGCCAGCGCCCACGAAGGGATGCGCATTGGCCGGGCCGAATGCGTTGCCGTGGCCCACAACTGCGCCGATGCCTGCGAAGCGGCAATCCGGCGCTGGCGCGCGGGCGGCGGCACGGGGCAGGTGTGGATCGCGGCGGAAAGCCTCTACTCGATGGATGGCGACACGGCCCCGCTCGGCGATCTGGCCGCCATCGCCGATCGCTATGACGGCATCCTGCTGATCGACGAGGCCCATGCCACCGGCGTATTCGGGCCGGACGGGCGCGGCCTTGCCGCCCACCTTGACGGGCGCGGCAATGTCATCACCCTGCGCACCTGCGGCAAGGCGCTGGGCTGCGAGGGCGCACTGGTCTGCGGCCCGGCGGCGGCAATCGACTTTCTGGTCAACCGTGGGCGCGGCTTCATCTTCTCGACGGCGCCTTCGCCGCTGATCGCCGCGATCAACCGCGCCGCGCTGAACCTGCTGACCGCCGCGCCGCACTTGCGCGATGGGCTGTGGGAGCGGATCCGGCTGGCTGAGCGGGTCTTTGCCCCGCTGGGCGCGACTGTCACCGGATCGCAGATTCTGCCGCTGATCGTGGGCGACGATGCGCGGACGATGCAGCTGGCAGCCCAAGTGCAGGCCGCCGGGTTCGACGTGCGCGGAATCCGCCCGCCGACGGTGCCCGTCGGCACATCGCGCCTGCGCATCACGATCACCAACAACGCCAGCCTTGAGCAAATCGAGGCGCTGGGCGCACTGCTGGCGGAGCTGCAATGCGCGGCTATGTCGTAACCGGCACCGATACGGACGCGGGCAAGACCGTGTTCGCCGCTGCCCTCGCGGGCCACCTTGGCGCGGCTTACTGGAAGCCGGTGCAGGCCGGAACCGACGGCGGCACTGACAGCCAGCGCGTGGCTGCGCTGTCCGACGGGCGGGCCCGGATCTTGCCCGAGGCCCACGTTCTCGCAACGCCCTGTTCACCGCACGAGGCTGCGCGGATCGACGGCGTTGCCATCGCGGCGGACCAGCTCGCACTGCCCTTGGTCGATGGGCCGCTGGTGGTCGAAGGGGCGGGCGGAGTGCTGGTGCCCTTTGCCGACGATCTGCTGGCGGCCGATCTGTTCGCGCGCTGGGGCCTACCGGTGATCCTGGTGGCGCGGACCGCGCTCGGCACGATCAACCACAGCCTGCTTTCGCTCGAGGCCCTGCGCGCGCGCGGCATCGCGGTGCACGGCGTGGCGTTCTGCGGCGAGGCCAATCCCGCCAGCGAAGCGGCGATCGAGCGGCTGGGCGCCGTGCGCCACCTCGGCCGCCTGCCGTGGCTCGATCCGCTTGATCCAGAGGGCCTGTCCGCCGCCTTCGCCGCCCATATCCGCACGGAGCTCCTATGAAATCGCCGGTCTGGCACCCATTCCACCAGCACGGGCTGGGCGAGGACATTCCGCTGGTCACCCACGCCGAGGGTGCGACCCTGTTCACCGCCGACGGGCGCAGGGTGATCGACGCGATTTCCAGCTGGTGGGTCACCACCCACGGCCATTGCCATCCCCGGCTGATGGCCGCGATCCGCGCGCAGAGCGAGCGGCTCGACCAGCTGATCTTCGCGGGCTGGACCCACCAGCCTGCCGAAGACCTCGCCCGCGAACTGGTGCGGATCATGCCGCGCCCGCTGGACCATGTGTTCTTTTCCGATTCCGGTTCGACCAGCGTCGAAGTCGCGCTGAAGATGGCGCTGGGCTATTTCGCGCATCGGGACGAGGATCGCCACCGCATCCTGGTGCTGGAGCACTCCTATCACGGCGATACCATCGGCGGGATGTCGGTCGGCGCGCGCGGGGTGTTCAACAAGCCCTATGCGCCGCTGCTGTTCGATGTGGAGACAATCCCCTTTCCCGCCGAGGGCCGCGAGCAGGCCGCACTGGACGCGCTGGAGCAGGCCTGCTCGCGCGGCGATGCGGCGGCCTTTATCGTCGAGCCGCTGCTGCTCGGCGCGGGGGGAATGCTGATCTATTCGCCCCGCGTGCTGACCGAAATGCGGCGCATCTGCGCGGCCCACGGCGTGCTGTTCATCGCCGACGAGGTGATGACCGCCTGGGGCCGCACCGGCACGCTGTTCGCCTCAGAGCAGGCCGGGATCGTGCCCGATATCCTGTGCCTGTCGAAGGGGCTGACCGGCGGGTCGCTGCCCCTTGCGGTGACCATGGCGACGCCGGAAATCTATGCGGCGCACTATTCGACCGACCGGTCGAAGCAGTTCTTCCATTCCTCCAGCTACACCGCCAACCCGATCGCCTGCGCGGCGGCCAATGCCAATCTGGCGATCTGGCGCGAGGAGCCGGTGCTGGACCGGATCGCGGACCTGACCCGGCGGCAGACCGCTGGTCTTGCTCGCCTTGCCGAGCACCCACGCCTGGCCAATACGCGCCAACTTGGCAGCGTGATCGCGCTCGATGTGGTGGTGGAAGATGGCGGCTATATGTCCGAACTCGCCCCGCGTCTGAAGGCGGACTTCACGGCCCGAAATGTCCTGCTGCGGCCCCTGGGCAACACGGTCTATGTCATGCCGCCCTATTGCATCGACGATGCGGATCTTGGCGCCGTCCACAACGCGATCATTGAGGTGGTGGATCTACTCTGAAGCTGTTTGGATCGAAGGCCTCCTTGCTTCTGAAGGCAAGGAGGCGGTTCCTTGGGCGGGTCAGCAGAAAGTGGAGATGGCTAGGCTAGTGAGGGGGCTCAGAAACATGGGCCATGATTGAAAAGACAGTACGTTCGGGGTAATCATGGCCAGGGCGAGGAGACCCTCGATGGACCATGATCACTACGGACTGGATGGG
This sequence comes from Erythrobacteraceae bacterium CCH12-C2, assembly GCA_001556995.1. Classification (GTDB taxonomy): domain Bacteria; phylum Pseudomonadota; class Alphaproteobacteria; order Sphingomonadales; family Sphingomonadaceae; genus Erythrobacter. The sequence goes on along the minus strand of LSKF01000156.1, from coordinate 43,401 downwards.
AGGCCGATTTATCCTCGGCCCGGCCACTTTGACCACGTAACGGGCCTGCAACTCCCGACTTTCAGGGGCAAATCTGGCGGCTTTGGCCGTGGTCCAACTATCTTCCTCGTGATCCTGATGATTGTTGCAGGATCTGGACTTGCTTTTGCATCGCGTCTGTTTGGCTAACATCTAGCTCCGGCGTTTCGCAACATGGAGGTGATCCCGTGCGGGATCATCAGGGAACCGCTCGAAGTCGACAGCATAGGCGCTTCCCAAACGACTTTTGACCTTTTCCGCCCACTGCTCGCCCTGCTCGTTCGAGATGTTGTTGCCGCGAAAATCGAGCGCGCGATCGTCGTAATGGGCCGACCCGGCCTTGTGCTGGGCGCTGTCGTTGCCCGACGTCACTACCGGAGTGGGCAGGCCAAGCGCGCGTGCTTCCTCGGCGACAACGCCCATCGCCGGAACCAGCGCGCCATCCATATGGCCGAGGCGCGCGCCGGGCTTGACCTTCATACCAAGATCCTTGGCGAGGGCTGCCCCATCGACCGGTCCATCGGGGACAGCCATGAGCGTGCCACCTTCGAGCAGCGAGGGCACAAGCGCCGGGGCAACCGTCCCCGACGGCAGGCGCGGCGGCCCCGGCATGCCGAGATCCCCGTTCGAGCCAAGCGCCCCTGACCCCGCAATTCCCGCGATGTCGCTGAATTCGTTGATGCGATGAGCGCGCAGATCGCCCATCAGATCGTCCATGATAAAGGCAATAGCCTGATCGCGGCGAGAGACGTCGCGGTAGTCGAGCCGCGGGTTGGACAGGTCTGGCAGGTGCCATTCGGGGTGCTCACGCTGGAGCGTCTCGTAACGGTCCTGGATGAGGTTCGACATGTCGCTCGAAATCTGGAAGCCATGGCTCTCCGCGTAGCTGGCCTCGGACATCATCCGGCTGCCGATCTCGCGGTAGCGCGCGGCAGCAGCCCGCCGCTCCTCAGCTTCCGAGGTGCGCCAGTCGGTTCCATCGGTGCTGGTCCGTGAGCGTGAATGATCGGTGTAATCGGAGTTCTGGTTGTAAGTGCCTGACGACTCGATGTCGCCGCTCGAGCCGCTGACAACCACGCGGTTGCTAGTCTCGTCCGATTTGTCGGTCCCCCGGGTGGTCTGGTTCGTTGCCGATCGCTCGGTTCCGGCGTTTGCACCGTCGCCGCTTTCTCGACGACCTGAGAAGCCTCCTGACAGAGACGCCGAGACTCCGCTGCCCGCTTCGGACTCGAGTGGCGTTCCTACCGTTCCGCTGCCGGTAAGCGAAAGGCTTGTGCCGAACGTGCGCCGATCGAAGTTGTTCGACGAGCGATTATTCCCCTCCCGCAAGATCAGGTCGTTGTTGGTAACCTCGCGGGTCGAACTGCCCGAGGCGCCTTCGACAACCACGTTGCCGCCGACATTGTGGGTGTCCGAGGCCCGCGAGCCGTTCTCGCGGCGCGAGCCCGATACGTCGCTGGTCGCGGTGACCGCGCTGCCGAACCGGCCCTTCGAACTGGTCCAGCTGGTCGAGGTGCCGTTTTCGATCTTGTCGGCCTCGTTCATATACCACTGTCCCTGCGAGCGCAGGTCCGAGGCGTAGCCTCGCGTCATGGTCGGCTTGAACGGCAACTGCGAGATCGCGGCATTGGTGTCGATCACCGTATGGCCCGAGCCATATTCGTTGAACATGCGGCCATCGGCTTCGCGGAAGCCCGAGTGCGCGCTGCCCGCGAGCAGGTTCGGCGCCGTGTTCCACTGCGACATCTGCCGGTTGTCGGCATTGAGATTGCCGTAGCTGACGTCGCCATAAGCATAGTTTCCGGTGGTGCGCTCGAGCGCGGCCGCATCCGAACCCGCCTGGACTGGCGCCAGCATCGAGCCAAGGTTGTTTGCGACCGACATGGTGCCGCGCATCACCATCAGGGCAAGCACCGGCACCGACATCATCAGGAACCCCGCCATGGTGGCGACGTCCTGGTTGACCGCATCGATCCCTGCCCAGTTGGCGAGGTTCACGCTCCCGGCGGCGAGCGCATTGGTCTGGCTTGCAAGCCGGTCCATGATGAACGAGTGGATGAGGACGTAGATCGGTCCCCAGGCTGACAGATAGAAGAAGCCCGAGAAGTAGCCCTTGAGCGTCGCGATCCCGGTGCGCGGGAAGAGCAGCAGCGGAAAGACGATCGGGAACAGCGCGTAGAACACCACGGTCAGCACGACGCCGAGCACCGGAATCCAGATCAGCCCCTGCTCAGCCGCGGTCGTCATCGCGTTGCGGGTCTGGGTGTCCGCGCGCTGCAGCGCGAAGGAATCCGCGTCCGCGTTTCCAAAATCGAGCTGCGCAGCCTCGAAGGCATCGACCATGCTCTTCTGCTTGAAGAACTGGTTCCGGGTCATCGCCGTGCCGGTCAGGAGTTGCGAGACCACCGGCACGTCGGCGGCGAGCTTGGCTCCGGCGGCGGCCTGGGTGAGCTTGGGATACATGGTGTGGGCAAAGGGCAATGCGTAGGCATTGATTTGCGCATCCCACTGGTTGTTGATCAGCGCCCAGGCCTCAGCGCAGGTCTTGCCCTCGATATCGACGGTGCCCGCGCCGGTGTCGGTCAGGTACTTCATCCCCCGGTTGGTCGCGGCATTGACCCCGAGCTCGGCCCAGAGATCGGGCGCTTCGCTTAACAGCTTGAGGCTCTTCGTGCCGAGCAGGATATCGTAATAGGCGCATTGCTTGAGGTAGCCGTCGACGTTCGCCTTGAAGACCGGATCGCGGATCTCGAAGCCGCGGACCTTGTCCCACATCCGCGCGCCGTAGACGAAGCCGCCGGTCGAGTAATTGAGCGCCGCGGGCATGACAAAGACCGTCTCGGCGGTGCGGGTCAGGTAGTCACTGACCTGGCTGGTGAACGAGGCCATTGCGGCAAGGCCGATCGGCACGTTGTCGACCGTCGCGGGGGCCAGCCCCGGGTTGACGCGGTCGGTAACCTTCACGGTCACGGTCGGGACCATCAGCACGAGATAGATGAGCGTCGACTGGATGAACCAGCGAAACCAGGCCCGCCAGTCGAGATCCATGGCGGTGACGAGCAGCGCGTAGATCAACCCCATTACCATGCAGACGCGGATCAGCGCCTTGAACCCGCCCGAGCCGGTCCAGGCGGCGATCGCGTTGAAGGTGTTGACGAGGTAGTCGCCGCCCCCGACCGTGAAGACCTCGAGCATGAGGGGTGCCTTCCTTCGTCGCGGTCTACTGGACCTGCTGGTTGAGGGTGCGCGAGAAGCGCAATGCTGCCGACATCTGCGGGGAGAGCTGCGTGCGCAGGGTCTTCTCCAGCATCTGCGTGCGCTGGATCAGCGCGAAGGTCTGGTCGAAGCGCTGCGAGGTGCGCGCTGCGATCCCGAGGAAGTTGCGCCGGGTTTCGTAAAGCCCCTCGCGCCACTCGCGTAAGCTATCCGCGTCCGCCCCGTTGAAGGGGTGACTACACGAAAGTGACGTATCTGCACGGAAAGGGCGAACGGATAGGGGTCAGTTCTGGCTGAGGGCGGAATGACACCCTAAGCGGCGGAGTCCTTGGGCCAAAGGTACTCACCAGTGAGAAGGATGTGGGCCCACCCGAGCGGCGAGATATGGGCGAGAAGATGGTCGGGGGTATCGAGCCCTTCGCGGCGGCGAGCTTCGACGGCATGGCCGAGATGCAGGGTGTTCCAGTAGACGATGATGGCGGTCAGTAGGTTGAGGCCAGCGATCCGGTAATGCTGACCCTCCGTCGTGCGGTCGCGGATTTCGCCCTGACGGCCAATGCGCAGGGCATTTTTCAACGCATGATGTGCCTCACCTTTGTTGAGGCCCACCTGTGCACGGCGCTGCATACCGGCGTCGAGAATCCATTCGACGATGAATAGCGTCCGCTCGATCCGGCCCACCTCGCGCAGCGCGGCTGCAAGATCGTTCTGGCGCGGATAGGCGGCGAGCTTGCGCAAGATGCTGCTCGGCGCGACCTGCCCCGCGCTCATGGTGGCGGCGCAGCGGAACAGGTCGGGCCAGTTGGAAACGATCAGCGCCTCACGAACCTTGCCGCCCACCAGCGGGCGCAGCTCGCTCGGCGTGGTGGCAGGGTCGAATACGTACAGTCGTTTGGATGGGAGGTCGCGGATGCGCAGCACAAGGCGGTAGCCGAGCATGGCGCTGATCCCGAACAGATGATCGGTGAACCCGCCAGTGTCGGCGTATTGCTCTTCGATCCGTCGCCCTGCCTCATTCATCGTCAGCCCGTCGAGCAGGTAAGGTGCTTCGCTGACTGTGGCTGGAATAGTCCGCGATGCAAACGGCGCGAAGCGGTCGTTGACGTGAGTATAGGCCTTGATTCCGGGATCGTTGCCGTAGCGGGCGTTGATCGTGTTCATCGCCTCGCCCTGCCGTGCTGCGGGGAAGAACTGGCCATCGGCCGATGCGGCTCTACCCATACCCCACACCTGGGCCATCGGCAGCGCCCCTTGCGCCGCGACCACGTTGGCCAGCGCCTGGTCGATCGCCTCGCTTTCGACGTGCCAGCGCGCGAGACGGGAGAGTTGCCAATAGTCGTGGGTGTTGGAAGCCTCTGCCATCTTACGCAGGCCCAAATTCAGGCCCTCGGCGAGCAGGACGTTGAGCAGACCAATTCGGTCGCCGCACGGCACGCCGGTGCGCAGATGCGTGAAGGCATCGGTGAAACCCAGCGCGGTATCGACTTCGAGCAGCAGATCGGTGATGCGGACGGGCGGCAGGCGGCGATACAGATCGAGCATCAGATCCTCGATCCCATCCGGCGCGTCGGCGGTGAGGCGATCAATGCGCAGCGTGCCGTCTTCGATGCTGCCTTTCGGAATTGTACCGCTGCGCGCGGCGCGACCGAGCCGGGCAAGGCCATCGGCGAGACGCACCTTGCGGTCAGCCAGCCAGACATGCGGGTCGGACGGGACCGCTAGCTTCGCGGCATGCGCGACCGCCATCGGCACGAGGACGTGGCGCAGGTCACCATACCGATGCGAGCGGTCGAACCAGATGTCGCCCGAGCGCAGCGCGTCGCGCAGGTGGAACATGACCGCGACTTCCCGGAGGCAGGCATCATCATCGCCCTTCGCCCGCAACTGTCGCCGCCATTTGGAATGCGGGCGCAAGAAATCGTCGGCCGCCGGAACTGCGCCCCTGGTAGCGATGGCGGTAGCCGCGTCCAGCAAAGGCCGTGCAACCGCCGCAGCTTTGAGGTCGAGGCATCGCAGCATGCGCGGGGCATACCGACGGAAGCGGTGATACCCCTGATCAACATAGGCCAGCGGATCGTCGCCCAAGGTGTCCGTCAACGTCTTGGCCGTAGCGACGAGACTGGTGAGCCGTTCCCATCCCGCCCCGCGCGCGACCGCATCTTCCAGCGACGCGCCGTCGCCATGCGCTTCGAGCAATGATTGACCGAGTGCAGTGAAGCCGTTCAAAGTCGCAGTGGTAGCGCCTCTGGTTTCTACGACCCGCGCGTCATGCAGTTGCTTCGCGTCGCGCCAGGTGCGGCCAACGATCCGGTCATGTGTTTCGATCACCGCATCCGCCGTCGCAGTGGCCCATTCAATGACGCAAACCGCCATGATAGCGCGGCGCCGATCGGCGCCGAGATCGCGCAGGCCATCGGCGAAGTAGCGCTCGCCCTGCCGGCGTAGCCGGGCGACGCGATGCGGTGGAACACCGGCAAGTAAACCATCATTGAGGTTCATCGCGCGCAGGAACTCGAGCCGGTCGAGCAGCCGGTTCGCCGCGGCGGAGTTGTTGCCCGGCTCAATCCGGCGCAGCCAGATGAAGCGGCTGATCGCCCCCGGCAGCATCTCGGTAGTCAGTCGGTCGAGCCCATCACAGGCGACGGGATCGAGACGGGCTGCGATCCGCTTCTCGATCTGGCGTTCGGCGGCGACGAGCGCGTCCGCGCACAACCGCTCGATTGTCGTGATCGCTGGCAGGATGGTCATGGTTTCACGGCAGCGGGCAATGAAGCGCCGGGCAAGGTCGTCGTTTGAGCGTGCCTGCTCGGCTTCGGCGAGAAGCCAATCCCGGAACGCCCTGGCATGCGGTCCCTGTCCGGGGAACATCCTGTATCCGTAGATGCGGCGCAGCGCCTCCATGTGCTGGTGCCGGGTTTGGCGTCGAACGGCATAGGACGCGAGCGTGTCGCCAGCGATGCCAAGCTGGGCACCTAGAAAGGCGGACACGGCGTGGGGGATCAGTTCGCCGGGAGCAAGCGTCCGACCTGGATATCGCAGCGCACACAACTGCAGGGCGAACCCGATGCGGTTCTCCGGTCGGCGCCGCCGGTCGATATGGATCAGGTCATCGGCTGCCAGAATATAATGCCGCAGCAGCGCCGCTTCGTCAGTCGGCAGGTCGAGTAGGGCCGAACGCTGTCGGGCGCTGAGGATATGGCGTCTCGGCATGCACGGCTTGTCCCTATTGAACAGAAGTCTGTTTTGGACAACACTGACCCCACGCAGATCAAGGCTTTTCGAGGCCTAATTCCAGAAGGGTTCAATTGGGACAGCGCGCCGCCATCTACGCCAGGGTCTCGACAGCCGACCAGTCGTGCGAGCGGCAGCTTCGCGACCTCGCCGGTTTTGCCGAGCGTGGCGGCTATGAGGTGGTCGAGGTCTTTCGAGAAACCGCCTCGGGGATGAAGGCCAACCGATCGGCACGTGCCGAAGTGATGAAGCTGGCCCAGGCGCGCCACATTGATGCGATCCTTGTCACCGAACTCAGTCGTTGGGGGCGCTCGACGCAGGACCTGCTCGATACGCTCAACCGGCTGTCGGGCTGGCGCGTGTCGGTGGTCGCGATGAGCGGCATGACCTTCGAGGTCGATACGCCGCACGGTCGTATGATGGCGACGATGCTCGCAGGCATTGCGCAGTTCGAGCGCGACATGCTCAGCGAGCGGGTTCGCTCCGGCCTCGCCGCGGCACGGGCGCGGGGTCGGAAACTCGGGCGGCAGACCGGCGTCCGCCCGAAGTCGGATCGGCTTGCCCCCAAGGTGCTAGCCCTTGTTGCCGAGGGGCGCAGCTATCGCTGGATAGCCCGGGACCTCGGCCTCAGCAAGAATACTGTCGCCGCAATCGTCGGACGCTCCAGGGCGGACATGGATCACAAGGTCGAGGTGGCGGCATGAGCGTCGCGCCGGATGTCGGACGAAAGCACAGGATGAAGACCGCCGCGCTTGGATGCATTACGTACCTGGCGATTGCAGGCTTCGTCTTCGGTAGCTTGCTGAAGCCAGTATTCCTCGCGACGATCTGGTCAGATAGACTGGGCGCGCCTCACTGGCTCTGGATCGTATCCGCTTGCTTCGCGGTCGGAGCGACCAGCTTTTTGATACCGGCTCGGTTTTCGATCGTTCGAGGCCCCATTTTTGTAGCGGTGGCGCTGGCGGGCTCTCTACTCTCAGTCGGAGCTTATGCGGATAATCTGAGATTGAAGGCGTTGAACGAGTTCGGTGCTGACCGGCAAACCCAACACTCGTTTTTAGAATCGGTCCGGCATGCCCCGGAAGAATTTCAGTTCTTCCTGCATACCGCCGTCATGAAGCACTGCGTGCCATATGCATGGAGCTATCGAACGATGAACTTCTATCGCATACCTTTGAGGGCAGCGGTCAACGTCATGCCTGCAAGGTGGCTGACGGAATGTTCTATCCATCGAGAGTGACGCAGTTTGTGATCAATGGCAGCCGCGGCGACGGCAAGGACAGCTATTCCCTTAGGGTGTCATTTCGCCCTCAGCCGGAACCGACCCCAACCTGATCCGGCACCCACGCGTCGTGTTCGGCGAAGGCGGCGTGCGCCAACGGCTGCGGTAGAACTGGAGATTGACGGTGTAGCAGTGAAGATCGCGCGCGGCGCCGATGCTGGTGTGATTGCCGCGGTGATCGAAGCGCTAAAGGCAACCCGATGATCGGACCTGGTGCTGGCGCGCGCGTGATGGTGGCGACGCGCCCAGTGGATTTCCGCAAAGGGCCTGACGCGTTGGCCGCGCTGGTCGGCAAGGAGTACGGCGGCGATCCCTTTTCGGGCGTGATCTACGTGTTCCGGGCGAAGCGTTCGGACCGGGTCAAGCTCGTCTGGTGGGATGGCACTGGCCTGTGCCTGATGGCCAAGAAGCTGGAGTCCGGCGGCTTCAAGTGGCCTGGCATCCAGGACGGCGTCATGCGACTGACGGCGGCGCAACTCGGCGCTTTGCTGGAGGGTCTGGACTGGCGCCGGGTGCATGGCGGGCGACGGCCGATCGCCCCGCAGATTGCCGGTTGACGGGGCTTTTGACTGCTGATTCAATGCCTCCATGCTCATGGAAGCGGACCTTCCCGAAGACATCGAAGCGCTCCGTGCGTTCGCCCTCGAACAGGCCCGGATACTGGCTTCGGAACGTGCCGCCGCCGCAGAGTTGGCGCTCGCAAAGGGCGAGGCCGATGCCGAGATCGAGCGGCTCCAGTCGATCATCGATGCGTTCATGCGTCATCGGTTCGGCGCGCGGTCTGAGCAACTCGATCCCGACCAACTTCAGCTCGGCCTAGAAGATGTCGAGACGGCCCTCGGTCAAGCCCGGGCTGCCCGCGAAGCGGTATCTCCACAGTCCAAGAGCGATCGCCAGCGCAAGACCAACCGCGGCTCGTTGCCCGCACACCTGGAGCGGATCGAGCAGGTCGTCGATGTCGAGGACAAGGCCTGCCCCTGTTGCGGCGGTGCGCTGCATCAGATCGGCGAGGACGTGGCCGAGCGCCTCGACGTCGTACCCACCACCTTCCGCGTCCTGGTCACACGCCGGCCGCGATACGGCTGCCGCTCGTGCGAGAGCGCGGTCGTTCAGGCTCCAGCGCCAGCTCGGATAGTCGAGGGTGGCATTCCCACCGAAGCGCTCATCGCGCAGGTGCTGGTGGCCAAGTACGCCGATCACCTGCCGCTCTATCGTCAGGCGCAGATCTATGCCCGGCAAGGCATCCAGCTCGACCGATCGACACTGGCGGACTGGGTCGGACGGGCAGCCTGGTATCTTCGTCCGTTGCGTGACCACATTCTCGAGCGACTGCGACGATCGGAACGGCTGTTCGCAGACGAGACGACGGCGCCGGTGCTCAACCCGGGAACCGGAAGGACCAAGACCGGTCAGCTATGGGCGTACGCGCGCGATGATCGTCCCTGGGGCGGCGCTGATCCACCGATGGTTGCTTATGTCTATGCCGCCGACCGTAAATCGGAGCGCGCCGAAGCGCATCTGGGCGACTTCGCCGGCATCCTGCAGGTCGATGGCTATGGCGGCTACACTGCGCTGGCAAAGCGGCGGCAGCAAATCCAACTCGCCTTTTGTTGGTCGCACGTGCGCCGGAAGTTTTACGAGCTCGCGGACAAATCGCCCGTCGCTATTGAGGTGCTGCGCCGCGTCGCCATGCTCTACGCCATTGAGGCCGAGGTGCGCGGCTCCTCAGCAGAGCAGCGCCGGGCCTTGCGCGTCGAACGCGCCCGCGGCGTGGTCGACGACCTGCGCCTTTACCTCGATGCCCGGCTTCGCCAGGTCAGCGCCAAGAGCAAGCTCGCCGAGGCAATCCGCTACGCGCTGAACCGTTGGGCTGGCCTGACCGTGTTCCTCGACGACGGCCGTGTCGAACTCGACTCCAACACCGTCGAGCGATCGATCCGGCCGATTGCAATGAACCGCAAAAACGCGCTGTTCGCAGGCTCCGACGAGGGCGGCGACAACTGGGCGGTGATCGCCACGCTCATCGAAAACTGCAAGATCGCCGGCATCAATCCGCACGCATGGATGACCGACACGCTCACCAAGCTCGCCAACGGTCATCCCGCCAACAGCGTCGGCGAACTCATGCCCTGGATCGCTGTGGCCTGAGAGCATCGGTTACTCTTATGTGGGTCGAAACCATTTGTCGTCGCGTAGCGCCCGACCTTAATCCGATCCGCGCAGCAATCGACTATCCTGAATCCGGTTCCGGTCGGGCGTTGGCCCCGCCTGGCAGTGCCGGTGCGCTATCCACGTTGTCGCCCTGTTCGCCCGCGGTTTTCTTGAGTGGACGTGAAAGTCGAAGAGTCAGGAAGGTGACAGCGCTGATGATGATGGCGATATCGTACAGCGAATATCCGACCGCGGCACCAACGGCCCCTGTCGCCCACAGGCTCGCCGCCGTGGCCGTCCCTGATGTTCGACTCCCTTGCTTCAGGATCGCTCCGCCGCCGATGAACCCGACGCCGGTGATCAGGCCTTCAAGGATGCGAGCCTGACCAAGCGACTCCCGACCAAGAACGGCTATCGCTATGAGCACAAAGCCACAGCTGGCGACGGCAACGAGTGGAAAGGTGCGAATGCCGGCGCTTCGCTCCTCTTTTTCTCGATCCCAGCCAATCGGAAGAGCCAGAACATAGGCGATCAGAAGACTGAGAAGGTGCCATAAGGCTTCTGAGAAACTACTGGTAACCAAGGTCAATAGTGATCACCCTTTGTTTGATTGTGACGGAGATACGGAGGAACTAGAGAGGCGCGCGGTCCTGTTTAACTCTCGACAATCTCAGCTCGACCAGCCTTTCAAAATAAGCGTTAGCCATTTTGCGATGGGCGTCGATCACTTCTGGTTTGGTAGAGTTCTCGGCAAGCTCGACCTCAACCTGCGCTCTGTGTTCGAAATATAGAAACTCATCATCCGACATAGAAAGTTCCTTGAGCGGGTCGTCAGATATCATCGCGATCGGTATTTCGGCCCTCGTTCGACTACGCAAGTCGGCGTTTTGGGCCTTGCCGAGCCTGACTGGGCGTCAGGTCGATCAGATCCTCGAGAAGCCGCGCCGAATTCGACCGGCTCTTCGAGCCGGGCCCCTGGGGTGCGGCACGGCACGTGATCATAGACGGGAGTGCTGATGACAGGCTTTTGCGAGAACGGGAGCGTGCAGGCCGCGAGCCCGCCGGGTAACACGGTGAGCATCAAACAGTTCACAATACGCATGGCTCGTTGCCTCCTACTTGATGAAACACTCGATCACACGTGCGTCCTGAAAAGACGGTGGCGCGCCGATGCTCGTGTTACTAATGACACTTTCTATAAGCGTCCTTTGTCCTAATCCAAAGAGATGCTGTTTTTGGTATGATCGGGATGCGAGAAAAGGACGCTATCTGGGCGGCCGACCTCTTCCAAGGAAGCGTCTGCATCCAGTTCCATCAGCGGTTTGATATGACCGTCGCGAATGTCGTAAATCCAGCCATGCAACCAAAGCGGTTGGCCGTCTTTCCACGCGCTTTCAACTATATCGGTTCTTGCCAAGTTGATCAGCTGATCCCTGACATTCATTTCAACGAGTCTGTTGAGCTTGGCTTCCTCACCATCCAACGCTGCAAGTTCATCGGCATGATCGCGCACAACGCTACTCGCATGATCGAGCCACTGCCTGAGTTGACCGGTAGCTCCTCCTGCGAATGCCCCCCTGATGCCACCACACCCATAATGACCGCACACAATGATGTGCGGAACCTTGAGCACCTGGACTGCATATTGCAGCGCCGCCATCAGGTTGAGATCGCTCGGATTAACAAGGTTGGCGACGTTGCGGTGAATGAACATACCTCCCGGAGGAGTCATGGTCATCTGTTCAGGGCTGACCCGGCTGTCCGAGCAACCGATCCACAAGAACGCTGGCTTCTGGCCATCGGCTTGTCGCGTGAAGAAGTCCGCGCGCTCGTCGATAAGTTCCTGCGACCAAGCCCGGTTGGCGAGAAGAAGCTGTCGATATTCTCTCATGCGAATCTTACTCCAACTACGGGGGCGTTGATCAAAGGAGATGTCCGTTCGGCAAGATCGCCACGAACGACCACATCTACCGACTTGAATCGAGCGGCTTTGATAAAGGAGTTAATAATCTCGACATTATCGAGATCAACATAGCTCGTCGCGGAAAGATCAATCAGAAGCCGGCTATTTTCGGGAACGCGGTTTAGTTGCTTCTGAAGTTCATATTTGTGGATAAAATACAGGTTACGCCGTGCACGGATGAGGCAATCATTGCCCTCGCATGCAAACGTTACGGCAGATCGAAAATTACGCGCTATGACGAACACGAACCCAATCACAAGGCCGATCAGGACGCCTTCGAGCAAGTTGGTGAACATGATCGCGATCACGGTTACTACGAACGGGATGAACTGGGTCCAGCCTTGTCGGTAGCGGTCCAGGAAAAGCTGGGGCGTGCAAAGCTTGTAGCCGGTTGCGATCAGCACCGCCGCGAGTGCCGCTAGCGGGATGAGGTTGAGCACCATGGGGATCAACGCGACCGACAACAGCAGCCATAGCCCATGCAGCATCGTCGACGCCTTGCTCTGCGCGCCCGCACCGACGTTGGCCGAGGAACGCACGATCACCGAGGTGACTGGCAGCCCTCCCAGCAGTCCCGACACGATGTTGCCGCCACCCTGGGCCATCAGTTCCCAGTTCTTGTCAGTGGTGCGTCGTTGCGGGTCGAGCTCGTCGATGGCCTTGATGCTGAGCATCGACTCCAGGCTAGCGACGATGGCAATCGTGGCTGCTGCGATCCAGACGGCACTGCTCCCGATACCCGAAAAATCGGGAAGGGAGAAAAGCTGAGCAAATTCGGCCGGGCTTTTGGAGACTGGCACCTGAACAAGATGCTCCGTGCCAATCTTCCAGGAAGGTAGAAACGCCCCGAGCAGCGCATTGCCGATGACGCCGATCAGGACGGCCACCAAGGGGCCTGGCAAGAAACGGAGCGGACCCTGCTTGGGTTTCGCGCTGTTCCACCAGAACAGGAAAGCAAGGCCCGCGAGGCTGATGATCAGCGCACCCGGCTCAAATTTGCGCCTCAGGAACACGAAAAGGTTGGTGAACGTGTTCCCGTCACCAGAAGAGAATTGAAAGCTACCCTCAGCCTCGACCTCATAGCCGATCGCGAACGGAATCTGTTTGAGAACAAGAATAAGTCCGATCGATGCCAACATCCCCGTGATCACTGAGGACGGGATAAATTCGCTCAGGATTCCCGCGCGAGCCGTAGAAAATGCCAACTGCAACGCGCCCGCCAAAACCACTACCGACAAAAAGATCGGATAGCTCGGTAGGGAATTGATGGTGTCGAGCACGATAACCGTAAGGCCCGCGGCAGGACCGCTGACGGACAACGGAGACCGGGACAGGCCGCCAACTACAATGCCGCCGACGATACCTGCTATCAGGCCAGAAAATAGGGGCGCTCCTGACGCAAGGGCGACGCCCAGACAGAGCGGGAGCGCAACGAGCGCAACGACGATGGATGCGGGCAGATCTGTCCGCAACGACGCAAGAGGTTGTTTCGAAGAGGACACAAGGGTCTCCATAACTGTATGCAGGATTTGGTGAGCGGCGAGCAAAGCAGGGTTGCCGCTTTTTTCAAAGCGGCGGATCGCCGCGGCGTTCGCAAGTGGGCCCGGGCCGCGTGACGAAGTCACCCGTTACAGCGACCATGCTCTACTCAGAGGCACTGTCGGCCGTTGCCGTAGCTTAGAGTTTTGGGGGTCTCAATGTCGGGGCGACAATCACCCCTTCGCTAATCCGCTGCCCGGACGTCGAATAAACCTCCTCAGGCTCCATCTGCGAGATGATCGCCATGGCAGGCACCTTCATGTGATCGCCGTGGCATTCACTATGCGCATGAGGGAAGCGTCCGGCAACGTCTCCGGGCACCTCGTCGCTTGGAGGCTCGCTCACGCTCGCCATCGAAAGGGCTAAGCCGGGCGTGCCGAAGCGGCTCATATTCGAGCTTTCGTCACTTAGATAGAAAGCCGAAGTCAGCCCCAAAAGCGAGGCAAACAGCAAGCCGATGACAAAAGGAAGCAGGCGGCTCATTCCGACCGTCCTTAGCGATCCTGCACGTTCAAGACCACTACCTTATCATCTAGCTCTTTTACGGTGCGCTCGTTAGATCGGGTGCGATCCTCTCCGGTACCCGTGTCAGGATTATTCCATCACGGCGAGCAGGTCGTCGATCGACGCCGTCGCGAACGCGGTGAAGCTGTCGGCTACCGCATAGGGAAGCAGCAGGTCGCGGCCGACCGCGAGCGCACCGCAGCTATAGACGACGTTGGGGACGTAACCGTCGCGTTCCTTGGGGCTGGGCGCCAGGACCGGACGCGGCGTGCGCGCCAGCAGCTTGGACGGATCGTCCTTGTCCAGCAGGCACGCGCCGATGCAGTAGTTGCGTACCGTGCCGACGCCGTGCGTCAGGACCAGCCAACCCTCATCCAGCTCGATCGGCGAGCCGCAATTGCCCATTTGGACGAATTCCCACGGATAGCGCGGCTCGATCAGCTTGGAGCCACCATTCCACGCCAGGATGTCTTCCGATGTCAGCAGCCAGATGTTCTTATTGTCCTGGCGACCGAGCATCGCGAAGCGGCCGTCGATCCGGCGCGGGAACAGCGCCATTCCCTTGCCGCCGGCGGCATCGCCGGTCAGCGCGCGCATCTCGAAGGTGGTGAAATCGGTGGTAGTCAGCAACTCCGACCGCGCGGCCGAACCGCTGAACGCGGTATAGGTGCCGTGATAAGCGAAGACGCCATCGCCCTCGTCGAACCGGACGAGGCGCAAATCCTCGATGCCTTGGCGCTGGCTCGCCAGCACCGGGAACAGAACCGTCTCCGAAAGGGTCCGACTGCCGCCGCAATGGAGCCGAACAGAAGCGTTGGCCGTATCGGCCTGATCAATGATTGGCGGCACCGACACGGACCCCGGATCGTCGATGGTCGGCGAGCCGCCCGGCGTCCACCGGCCGGTGCGGAAGGTCACGGAGGAAAGGTGGCCTTCGCCGATCCCGCGCAGCGACAGAATAAAGCGGACCTCGCCCTTGGCCACATCGACTTGGTCGGGATGGAGTACCGCGCTGGGATTGAACAGCGCCGCTCCCTCATAGGCGTACTCCTGACTGAAATACGCCCCGATCAGTCGGCGTTGTGCGTCGTTGCATCGATTGGCTCCGTCGAAACGGTCGGCCATTTCATCGAAGCGTCGTCGGAGAAACGCATCGACATCCCGGTGGTTCTCGTCGAGCGATGCAGTCACGCCTTCCAGCTGGCGGGTCAGTTCGGGCTCGTCGAGCGCAAGGATGAAATCGACCGTCTCCTGCGTACGCGTCTTGCCGCTATCGAAGCTAGGCGGATAGCCAGGTTCGAACGGCCGGACCACAGTGCGCGACGGGTCGGGCCGGAGAAGCACATCATGAAAACGGAGCCTCGCGCGCTCGGCCTTGGCGGACCTTCTTATGTTCATGAATGAGCTGTACGGGCGAACCGCTTTGAGCTCTATCGATAAAAGTTAGGCTCTCTGGGGCGTACGGCCTATATCTTAGTGCGCGGTCGCCAGGGCGCGTTCATCGCGGCGCTCGGGACTTTGGTTGTGATCGAGGCAGCGCCGAAGCTGATCAGCGGCGTTACGCCGTCGCAAGTACGATGTTTCTCTTCGGCACTTTCGTCGCCATGTTGCTATTCCGCTCCGCGCTTCGGGTTCTGCAAGCGGCATGGCCGCAATCGCGTGCCGAGCGACTACGGTGCGTCACTGGATTGATATTTCGTCAGGAGGAAAGACCATGTTGATGAAAATAGCCGGGCTTATGCTTTCAGCAGCTATCTTTGTTGCTCCGGCAACGGCAGGTCCGCCGTCGGCGGTTACCGCCGTCATGTACAAGAACCCAGGTTGCGAATGTTGTGATGGCCATGCCGCTGCGTTGCGCTCAGCGGGCATACAAGTGCGGGTCGTTCCGGTGAGCGATCTCGAAGCGGTGAAGTCGCGTTTCGGCGTGCCAGCGGAGCTGGCGGGGTGCCATACGACCATCATCGGGAAATATGCGATCGAAGGCCACGTGCCGGTAGCGGCAGTGCAGAAAATGCTTAAGGAAAAGCCGCGCATCCGAGGCATCGCGCTTCCGGGAATGCCTGCTGGCTCCCCTGGCATGAGCGGGCGGAAGGTCGCGCCGTTCAAGGTGCTCAGTTTCGGCGCGAAGGCCCCAGAGCTTTATCTGACGGTGTGAGGAAAGTCCGCACCTTAATGGGGTGGATCGAGCGCGGGCGCACCACGATGGGGGTGCCTGCTTATCGCGATCCGGTGAAAGAGGCATGATGTCCGAGCAGTGCGATGTTCTGATCGTAGGCGGCGGACCTGCCGGCCTGACCGCAGCCATTTACCTTTCCCGCTATCATCGCCGCGTGATCGTGGTCGATGCAGGCCACAGCCGCGCAAAGTGGATTCCGCGCTCGCACAATCATGCCGGGTTTCCGGACGGGATCAACGGCGAGGATCTGCTAGGCCGGATGCGCGAGCAGGCCGAGCGTTTCGGCACGACGATCGTCACGGGCCTCATCGAAGAGCTGGAAGGCGGGATAGACTCCTTCGAGGCACGCGGCGCGGGTATCGCTTTTACCGCTCGC
The DNA here is from genome assembly GCA_001556995.1 of Erythrobacteraceae bacterium CCH12-C2. Classification (GTDB taxonomy): domain Bacteria; phylum Pseudomonadota; class Alphaproteobacteria; order Sphingomonadales; family Sphingomonadaceae; genus Erythrobacter. The sequence continues at coordinate 26,945 of LSKF01000156.1, read as the reverse complement.
GCTGTCGTTCTGGCGACAGGCGTGGAAAACCGACGTCCGGCGATGGATGCAGCAACGCATCGCGACGCCCTCGACCGAGGATTGCTGCGCTACTGCCCCGTATGTGATGGCTACGAGGTAACTGGACAGGCGATCGGTGTGATCGGCGCCGACCATCACGGCGTTGCGGAGGCGCTGTTTCTGCGCACTTTCTCGGACGATGTAACGCTCCTGACCCACGAGTCGGTTGAACTTTCCGAAACGGATCGCATCAGCCTGTCGAGTGCCGGCATCAACGTGCAGGAGAGTCCAATCGACGCGCTCGAGTTCGCCGACGCGGCAGTGGTTCGACTACGCGACGGCGGCCTCTACCGGTTCGACACCATCTATCCCGCTCTTGGTTCGGACAGCAACAACGCGCTCGCCAAGTCCCTCGGCCTGACGCTGAGTGACGATCGCTGCATCGTGGTCGATCCCAAGCAGCGGTCCAGCGCCGCAGGGATCTATGCCGCCGGCGACATCGTCATGTCGCTCGACCAGATCAGCGTTGCGATGGGCCATGCTGCGATCGCCGCGACAACGCTTCACAACGACCTGCGTCAGCGCGATGGCCATAGCCTTGTATAAAATATGTGGGGAGGATCGACGATTTGCCCGGATAGGGTCGCAGCTATTCAATAAGCTTGCTGCAACAGATTTTGGCGGGTCCCTATAGTCCTGAATAGTGTTCGAAAGAAATATGAGGAACATCCGGTCGCCGATCATCGCCGGCAACGTGCTCATTGTCAGTTAACCGCCAACGGCCCGAAACAAAAAAGCGGGTGGCAGACTTCACCTATATCTGGACCCGCCGAAGACTGGCTGTACTTAGCGGCTGTCATCGACCTGTTCTCACGCTGCATCGTCAGTTAGTCGATGAGCGTTGCGATAACGGCGCAACTGGTCAACGATGCACTGGTCATGGCTATCTGGCGAAGTGCGCGAGCGTGCGGTCGCCCGACACTTGGGCCCCTCCTTCGGCGCGGTGAGGCAGTAACGGGCAGACCGGCCGCACGCCTTCGCCACGCATTTTCATCCCGAGCCCCTGGTGCGTACTCAGCGCCGCCCGGGCGATCGGTCCGCAAGGCATGCGGCATCGCTCGCGACGTCTGGGCGGGGCCAACGTCGCGGCGGTCGTCGGTGCAACCGACGCGCAAGGCAGGCCCGAGGGCAGCCCGTGGAGAAGCCTCCGGGCCTCTGGCGCACACGCCCGGCGAAGCAGTTTGCTTTTTTTAGCAACAGACTTTAATCGCTAATGCGAACTACTCGCAGATAATTTCAGGGGACGTACGTTGGTTAACTTTATAAATGCCGTGCCGCTGGCTGCAATCGCTGTGACCATCTCGTCGCCGGTGCTCGCCCAAAATGTCGCCGACGATAATGTCGCCGACGTAAAAGCACCGGAAATCATCGTGATCGGAAACGCTGAGAGCCTGCTCGACATCGCGGGTTCAGGTTCGATTGTCACGCGCGAGGATCTAGATCGGAGCCGCGTCCTGACGGTCAACGATGCGTTGCGCCAAGTCGCTGGCGTCTTTCCACGGGACGAGGAGGGGACGGGGGCGCGGCCCAACATCGGGATAAGGGGATTGAACCCGACTAGGTCTTCCAAGGTTCTGTTACTCGAAGACGGGATCCCACTGGCCTTCGCACCATATGGCGACAACGCCAGCTATTATCATCCGCCGCTGAGCCGGTTTGATCGCATCGAAGTTTTGAAGGGCGCTTCGCAGGTGCGGTTCGGACCGCAGACGATAGGCGGCGTCATCAACTATATCACGCCGCGCGCTCCAGAGACGTTCGAGGGCAAGCTGTCGCTGCAGGGGGGCAACCGAAATGGCCTCGGCGCGGACGCGCAGATCGGCGGGCCGGTTCTGGGCGGACGCGCTTTCGTCACCGCCGATCATCGCCAGGCTGCGGGGAGCAGGGACAATCAGTTGCTCCGGTTCACCGACCTGTTCGCCAAGGGCGAATGGGATTTGTCGCCAGATCAGCAGCTAGTTGTAAAGGCAAGTTGGTTCCGTGAGCGGTCAGATATCACCTATTCAGGGGTAACGCGCGCAGAATTCGCGGCCGCGCCACGCGGCAATCCGTTCCCGCGCGGCAGTGACACATTTTCTGCTGATCGCTATGGCCTTTCGGCAGCCCATCGCTGGACACTCGCTACTGGAATCAGTCTGCGCACGGTGGCTTATTGGCAACGGTTTGATCGCGACTGGTGGCGACAGTCCTCGAACTCCACACAGCGCCCCTCCGATGCGTCGGATCCGCTATGTGGCGGCATGGCCAACCTGTTGACCGGGTGCGGCAACGAGGGAAGGCTTCGAAACTACGATACCTGGGGGGTCGAAACGCGAATCTCGCTGGGGCATCGCGACGGGCTGGGGCTCGGCTTTGGCGGACAGACCGAAATCGGCATCCGCTATCATGATGAACGACAGCGCCGTCGCCAGGTAAACGGCGACACCGCCGCTTCCCGAGTGGCTGGGAGTGGCGTCAATGCCGGCCTGCGCGAAAATCAGCTTCGCAATGCGTCCGCATGGTCGGGATTCGTGCAGTCCACACTTGAGTTCGGAAAGCTTGCGATCATCCCGGGCGCGAGGGTTGAAGCAATCGATTTTCGTCGCCGCAACTTGCCCATTGACGTTCTGATCGGTGGCAGGCCGTCGGGCGGGCTGACGACCGAGACCGCCGGCACAAGCAAGTTGCAAAAGATCATCCCCGGGATCGGGGCGACATTCGATATTGCCGATGGCATCATTGCTTATGGCGGCGTCCATCGCGGTTTCGCGCCACCGCGGGTGGAAGATGTCATCACAAGCGCCGGAGGTTCTGTCGATCTCGACGCAGAGTTGAGCTGGAACTGGGAACTAGGCATGCGCGGGACGCTGGTTCGTGGACTGTACGCGGACGCAACCTTCTTCGTGATGGACTTTGAAAATCAGATTGTGCCTCAATCTGTCGCCGGGGGAACCGGGGCCACGTTGACGTCGGCAGGCCGCACGTTGCATCGCGGTGGCGAGTTCTCGTTAAAAGCGTCGAGTTCGGATGCGGGACTGACCAGCGAGACCGATTTCTTTGCTCGTATGGCTGCGACCTGGGTGCCGACAGCGCGCTATGCATCGACCCGTATCGCCACGGCACCGTGCCTTGACGGCGGGGCGGTGGGAACGATGGTGGCGACAGGCAGCGGACCTGTGGCGTGTGGGCTCGCCCGTAACGTGCAGGGCAACCGGCTTCCCTATAGTCCTCGCGTTCTGTTGAGCGCAGCGGTCGGCATTGCCCGTCAGGGCTTTACCGGCCAGATCGAGGTCGTTGGTCAATCAGCAATGTTCGCTGATGACGTCAATCTTTTGGCCGTGACGCCCGACGGCCAGCGCGGACGCATATCCGGCTGGACGACGGCAAACCTCGCACTCAGCTATGGCCCTCCCAAGGGCAAATGGGAGATTTTTGCCAGCGCGCATAACGTTTTTGACCGATTGACAATCGTTGATCGTTCGCGCGGCATCTTGCCGGGCGTTCCGCGCACGGTGCGTCTTGGCGTGTCGCTTCGCATGTAAGCTTGTGAATAAGACGCAGGCGAGCACGCGCCAGCCTTACCATCGCGCGTCTCGCCCGCGAACGGTCGATTGTGGGAGAGCCCCGCCGATCGCGACTGAGCTGTCTTGATCGAGTTGTGGCGTATCTCAAATCTGCCCCTCGCTCCGAGGAAGGATTCACAGCTCGCTCTACATATGATAATGTCCTTTATCACACACTCTAGGGACCATGATCGCATGACCGGGACGGCCGCCACGACACCCCCGCAACGTCGCCCCGTCATCCGGGCCGTCAGTTTCGATGAGGCCGGCGCGGCGATCGGCAGCTTGCTGCCGATCGCGCGGCCGCCCACACGCGCGGCCGAAACCGGCGCATCCGGCAAGGTCGCGGATTTCCTGCTGGCCTGGTGGAACGGCGACGAGTGCGGGCATTTCCCGATCATCCACTTGTGCAACGTCGATGCCGTCATTGCCGAGGATATGCTTACGGTCATGGCCTATCTGGCGCAGGAGTCGACCACCTACGCCGATGCCTGGGGCTACCGCGACGCGATGGGCGACCTTTGGGTGCGCTATCGCGGCGACCCCGCAGAGAGCGTTTAAACGCCTCCGAGATCCACCGCAAAAAGGGATGCCGGCATGATCGAAAATGACGACGAGGCTTTTGCCGACAACTACGCCGAGCGCGACCAAGCCAAGGCGCTGTGCGAGCAGGCGCGCGCGGGCGGGTTGCGTTTCGAGGCGTATCTACCCGGCGACATGGCCGATTGGCTGTTGGCGCAGGTCGAGCGGGGCCATTTCGTTGATCCGTCCGAGGCGGTGTTCGCGATCGTCAAGAACTTTATCGACATGGAGCCGCACCGCGATTTGCGCGACGAGTTGCTACGCCGGATATTAGACGAGTCGGTTGCGCGCGGGCTTGAGGACGTGAAGGCGGGCCGCGTTCGTCCCGCTGATGAGATGTTTGACGAATTGCGCCGGGAGCTGGCGAAGCCTCGCCCCGAGCCGGCCCGTTGGCAGAAGATCGCACGATGAACCAGCTCGCCCCCCTGCCCTCGCCGGCGCTGGCGTTGCCGGCCTTGATCGCGGCGGCCGACGACGCCACGCGGCTGCGCTTCCTTGAGTTCTTCGCCGTCACCATTCGCAACCCGCATACGCGCCGCGCCTATATGCGCGCGGCCGGCGACTTCCTGGCCTGGTGTGAGGCGCGCGGCGTCGCCTCGCTTGAGGCCGTGCAACCGCTCCACGTCGCGGCCTGGGTCGAGGCGCTGGGGCGCGAGCTGGCCGCGCCCAGCGTCAAGCAGCAGCTCGCCGGCGTGCGCCACCTGTTCGACTGGCTGGTGACGGGCCATATCGTGCCGGTGAACCCTGCCGGATCGGTGCGCGGGCCGGCGCATAGCCAGCGGCGCGGCAAGACGCCGGTGCTGGCCCCGGACGAGGCGCGGCGGTTGCTCGACAGCATCGACGTGACCACCCATGCGGGCCTGCGCGACCGCGCCCTGATCGGGTTGATGGTCTATAGTTTCGCGCGGGTCGGCGCGGCGCTGGCGATGCGGGTCGAGGACGTGTTCATGCAGAACAGGCGGCTATGGGTCCGACTGCACGAGAAAGGCGGCAAGCGCCATGAAATGCCCTGCCATCACAATCTAGAGGATTATCTGACCGCCTATATCGACGGGTGCGCGCTGCGTGAGGATCGCAAGGGATCGCTGTTCCGCACGATCGCACGCGGGACTAAGCGACTAAGCGATACCCCCCTGCCCCAGGCCAATGCGTTCGCGATGGTGCGCCGGCGCGCAGGCGCGGCCGAGATCGGGACGGCGATCGGCAACCATTCGTTCCGCGCGACCGGAATCACCACCTATCTGGGGTCACTACACGAAAGTGACGTATCTGCACGCTAAGGGAGAACGGAGGGCGAACATCACGCGGCGAGCAGGGAACTGACGGCGCGCAGGGGGCGCAGGGCATCCGGATCAGGCCGATCTTCGACATTCCAGCTATAGTCGCCGGTCAGCGAGATATGCTCCCAGCCCAATGGCGCGATGTGGCGTGCAATCTCGTCGGGCGTTGCGACGTCAGCCAACGCCATTTCGAGATAGCGGGTGTTCCACAGGATGATGGCGGCGACGAGCAGGTTGAGGCCGGATGCGCGATAGGTCTGGTTCTCGAACCGCCGATCGCGCAGTTCGCCGAGCTGGTTGAAGAAGAGCGCGCGAGCGAGCGCGTTGCGGGCTTCACCCTTGTTGAGGCCCGCCTGGGTGCGCCGGCGCAGATCGATGTCGCGCAGCCAGTCGAGCATGAAGATCGAGCGTTCGAGGCGGCCAAGCTCGCGCAGCGCGAGGGCCAGTCCATTCTGTCGCGGATAGGCGGACAGGCGGCGCAGCATCGCCGAAGCGGTGACGGTGCCGGTACGGATCGATGTGGCGAACCGCAGCAGTTCGTCCCAATGCGCGGCGACATGACCCAATGCGATCGGCTCGGCCGTCATGCCGCCGAGCAAGGGGCCAGATTCCTGGCCAGGCAGGAGGTGCAAGCGACGCTCCTTGATGTCGCGCAGGCGCGGGGCGAAGCGGTAGCCGAAGAAGGGCATGAGGCCGAACACATGGTCCGATGCTCCACCCGTATCGGTGTAGTGCTCCTCGATCGTCAGGCCCGTCTGGTGATACAGCAAGCCATCCAGCACATAGGGCGCTTCGCCGGCAGTCGCCGCGATCACCCGGCTCGCAAAGGGATCATATCGATCCGAGACATGGGTGTAGAAGGCGACGCCCGGTTCGTTGCCGCTGCGCGCGTTGATGTCGCCGATCGCGGCCCCACGACCCCCGGCATGAAATTGTTGTCCGTCGCTCGACGAGGTGGTGCCGTCTCCCCACAGCGCGGCGAGCGGCATGGTGCGATGGGCGTCGATCAGTCTTCCCAGCGCTTCACCATAGGCGGCCTCGCTGATGTGCCAGTCGTGAAGATGGGCGAGCTGGCGCAAACTTGCGCCCCGACAGGTTTCCGCCATGCGCGTGAGGCCGAGATTGATGCCATCGGCGAGGATGACGGTGAGAAGCGCATTGCGATCGTCGGCCTCCCGGCCCGAGCGCCGATGGATGAAGCATTCGCTGAACCCTGTCCAGGCATCGACCTCAAGCAGCAGGTCGGTGATCTTCACCCGTGGCAGGCGATCATAGGCTGCGCGACGAGCAATTTCGGTAGCGGGCGGCGTTGCCGCCTTCAGCGGCGAGATGATGAGGCCGTTTTCGTCAAGCCTGACCTGGGGCAGCTCGCCTTGTCGCGCGAGGACCGTCACCTGTTCGATCGCCGTGTCGAGCCTGGTGCGCCTTTCCTCGATATGGCGCTCAAAGTCCGTTTCGATGGCGAGCGGCAGCGGCCCCTTCTCGCGAAGCGCCGCATAGGTGGCCGGTGGGATGAGATAGCTGTCGAAATTACGAAACTGGCGGCTTCCCGCGACCCATATGTCTCCTGCTCGCAGCCGCTCGCGTAGCTGCGACAGGGCGCATAGTTCATAGGCGGCACGATCGACGATGCCATCCCGCAGGACGAACGGCCGCCATGCTGACGGCACAAAGCGCAGCGGCACGCGATCAGGCAAGCGCCGTTTGCCGGTCCGGTATAGCTCCGCGATAATGGCCAGCGCCGACAGGAGTCCCTGCACCGCACCGGCGCCGCGAAATTCGAAGGTGTTGAGAAAGGGGCCGGCAAAGAGCTTTACCGTGCGATGCCGCTCGATCAATTCAGCGGTGCGATCGACGGTTTCCGGTCGCCCGAGCACTTCGGCTTGCTCGACCGCCACGGCGAAGCGCTGCCAGTCCAGCGCCTCGATCTGCGCCAGCGAGTCCACGCCGTTGGTACGCGCGTCGATGAGGATGCGGCAAGACCCTGTGAGCGTCCGGAGATGGCCCTGCAGCTCGCGCACCGTCTTGAGGGCTTTGTCGCGGGTCCGGTTTTCGGCGCGGCGCACCATGCTGCCCAACAGCTTGTCGAACATCGTCAGGGTTGCGTCGGTCAGGCTTTCCTCAAGGCGGATGCCGGTTGCCGCCAGCGTCGCATGGCGGCGCAGGGCATTGAGTTCGCCAAGATGCTGGGGCGTGATGCGGCTGCCCTCGTCCGCCAGCCTGTCAAAAGTCGAAGCCGGAATCATGTCAGCCCGCCCGCGATCGAGGCCCAGTGCGCGGACATGGGCGAGCCGTTCGATCAGGCGCAGAATGTTGCGCGCTGCCGGCGATTGTGGCGCATTGCGCAGCCAGGATAGCCATGTCGCGGCTTGCCCAGTTCGTCGGGCCAGCAAATCGTCCAGGCCCTGAAGGGTGTCGGGCAGCAGGCCGTTTGTGAGCACTTCATAGGTAAGCTGTTCGGCTTGCTGGCGAGCCCGCCGGAGCACCGCTTCGAGAATCGACGAAGAAGGCAGGAGGATCTGCCGACGCCGGAGTTCGTCGACGATGACGCCTGCCATCTGGCCGGGGTGGACGATGGTCTGTGCGATCGGGATCGCGAAGGCGGCGACTTCGCGGAACGCGTCGCGATCAAAAATTCTGAACCCGTGCGATCGTCGGATTTCGACGAGATGCTCGCGGCGGGTCTGATCTCGATGGGCATAGTCCGCAAAGGCTTCGGGTGCGACGCCGAGTTGGCGGGCCACATAAGCGAGCACGGGGGCGGGCGGGACTTCCCCCGCTTCCAGCGCACGGCCAGGCCATCTCATGGTGAGCAGGAGCATCGCGAAACCGAGCCGGGTGGCATCGCCGCGACGGCGGCCGACAATTTCCAGGTCGTCGCTGGTCAGCGTATAGTGACGTGCAATCTCGCGCTCATCGAGCGGCGCGTCATAATGCCCCACCCAGATTTCCGGACTCACCAGTCGCCGCCTCGCCAAGCATCATCTCCTTCGCTGTGCCGGTCCGTCAGACGGTCCTCTGGCGGCCAACAGGAATATGTCCGTTAACTCTGGACCTCCAACGGCGATTCGGACAAGATTGCATAATGACGGGAAAACGGACAGGATCGGACAGTCTGTGGCGCTGATCGGCTATGCGCGAGTCTCGACCGCAGACCAAAAGCTCTCGCTTCAGCTCGACGCGCTGAACAATGCCGGGTGCGACCGTATATTCAACGATCACGCATCAGGGGCGAAGGCCGATCGGCCTGGTTTGACCGAAGCGCTCGCCTATCTGCGCAGCGGTGACACGCTGGTGGTCTGGAAACTCGATCGTCTTGGCCGCTCCATGAGCCATCTGATCGAGAAAGTCGGCGAGCTGGCGGCGCGCGGCATCGGGTTCCGCTCGCTCACCGAAAACATCGACACCACCACTTCCGGCGGGATGCTGGTGTTCAACATCTTCGGCTCGCTTGCCCAATTCGAGCGCGATCTGATCCGGGAACGCACCCATGCCGGCCTCAAGGCTGCTCGCGAGCGAGGCCGTCCCGGCGGGCGTCGGCCAGTGGTCACACCCGACAAGCTCCGCAAGGCACGCGATCATATCGCTTCCGGCCTCACCGTTCGCGAAGCCGCCGCGCGCCTCAAGATCGGCAAAACCGCCCTCTACAAAGCCCTCGAAGCCACGGAGAAGGACGCAAAGCCCAAGCGTTCCCGATCCGTTCACCCTTAGCGTGCAGATACGTCACTTTCGTGTAGTCACCCCATTAACGGCAAATCAGAGCACACATCGCCATACTGAAAAAAATAACTCTCGATCAACGAGTCCCATCCAACCACAACGGCAGCGCCACCGTCGTAATCATCGGACGGACTGAATAGATACCTGCTCAAACACGGCCTCCTGACGAGATCGCCTCATTTCAACTATTTCAGCCTACAATAGAATACACCCTAGTCGCTGGAAACCACCAGGCCGAAAAATCATGCGAAGGAGACTCAGATTTTCATTGAGCCGAGAGCCAATCAACAAAGGTGTCCAGGTCATGCGTCCAGACCAGATATAACCCACTCTCCTGCGCAGACTTCAGGCTTTCGATCCCGAATACGCCGGACAGCAACGCGACGGGTACGATCTCCTCTCCAGCCTTTCCGCGCCAATGCTTGGCTTTAGCTGCCGTGTCGTTAAGCACCCGCTTTATGCTGTTGAGCGCCGACGAGGAATCCTTTGCCTCGATTGCGATGATGCGGCCGTCATTGGTCCCGACCAGAATGTCTGCCTTTCGACCATAGACCGTGCATTCGCCATAAAAGGTGTTGGCGGATGGCCAGTGTGTCGGCGCGGTGATTTTGCCCTTGTTCGGGGTCGGAACCTTCTCGTAGCCTTGAAGCAGCAATCGGTCCTTCAGAACGGACTCGACCTTGCGACCATAGCCACGACGCTCCGTCTGAAGCGTCTGTGTCGCGTGAAGTGCCGCTGTCGCTCTGATCGCATGCTTCAGCTCATGCAGGCTTGGCGTCCGCCGATCATCGATCCAAGGGAAGCGCACCGGATCGGACATCTGGCAAATCAGGCCGAGCACCTTCACCGTCAGCTTGTCATCTGCGCGAAGGCGGTTCTTTGTGAGGCGCTGGGTTGACCGTGTAACCAGCACCCCAAGATCGTCCTCGGACACCGGAGGACCGGCGACGTAACGAAGAGCATCGAGGAGCGCCGGCTCGAACAGGATCGTTCTGACGGTGGAAGGGTCTGGGTTTAGCGGGTCGACTCCAACCAGCGTCTTGAACAAGCGCAAGACCCCGCTTTGCCGCAAGCGAAGATGCTCACGATAGCGGTCGCGCGGCTCCTTCAACCTGCGATCGACGAAGGCGTCAATCGAGCACTGCGCCTGCCCCTTGAGTTCATCGTCGGTCCAGATCTTTGGCCGCCGGTCGGCATTGGGAAGGTTCATAGGCCAGCAAGCTCGGCCAGGCGATCGGGAGATGGGATGCGCAGACGCTCGACCTCGCGCGGTTCGAACTTGGTGAGGCCCCCGGCATAGGTTCGGCCCGAAGTCGTCGATACGTTGCCGGTAAGGAACGCCAAGAGCTGATCGAGACGTTCGTCATCCATCGGCTCTCTTGGGTAAAGGCCATGAGCGATGTTGATGTGGCGAGCATTGCACCGATTGCGGACGAATGCGGGCGGGCGGCGGGCCATATAGGTGCACAAGATCGGGGCAGGCTCTCGCAGGCCGACGGACCACCATGCGCGGCGATGCCGGGCCACAAAGCCTGACGGCACATCGTGAGCGCGCGCCCAGGCAAGGAACTCGTCGACTGCCCGCCGCTCCTTGGGGGACAAGTCGTTCAGATCCACCGGCAGATCGATGACCCTGCGCAAAGCGTCGTCGCGGTCGAGCGATGGTGCCGCCGCAATGAGCTCCCGTGCCCGGGTGACCGTCGGTAGCAGAAAGCGGGAGGGCAAACGATGCGCGCGCGCACCAGCAATCCAGATGCTATTGGCACCGGTGACCTGGCCGCGGTGAACGCGGAACAACTCGCCAAGTTCGATTTCGTCGGCGCCCGGCACTGGCCCCTCGCGAACGAAATGAGACCACCTCCCCGCCTTCTCGAGGCTGGTCCACGGCACGGCCTGCCCGCCCTTCAGATTGTCGAGTTCATCAAGACCCTCAACCGCGCGGATGGCAAGATCATCAGTCCGGCCGCCCAGTTTGAAGCAGGTGATGGCCCCCGTAGTCATCGCATCGGCGAATGGCGGCGCATTCGGGCTGATGACATGCAGAGACGCACCCCCTAGCCCGTCCGCCAGCATCTCGCGCAAGACAGAGCCGTAGTTGACGTCGATCCATTCGGCCGACGTGATGAACGCACCAAAATCACCAGGACGGCCGATGCTGCGCGTCTTCAGAAAAAAGTGAATGTGGAGACCCGCGAGCTTGCTGGCCCGAAATCCGTGCTGAGCGGCCGTTTCAGCGAACCATCGCTTCCATCTCTCGCCGATCTGATGGTGCCGCACATAGGGAGGATTCCCGATGAACAGCGTGGCACCCTTGATCTTGCGAAGCTTCACTTCGCGGTAGTCGCGCGCCACGACGGACAAACGGTTTGAGAAGCCGCAGACGGCAGCGTTGGCGCGAAGCAGAAGCAGCGCGAGAGGGTCGGTTTCGACACCAATCAGCCTGGCCCTCGGGAAGGCACGAGCGGCCGCAACCAGGAATCGGCCAGAACCGCAGCCCGGATCGACCACGCGCGAGGGCACGTCCTCCTGATCTTCCGCCCAAGCAAGCATCGATGCCACGATAGCGTGAGGCGTATAGGTCGCACCGCTATCCCTACGCTCCTTGGGGGACCGAAGGGTGCAGAACAGCTCTCCCAGCGGATCATCACCAGCTGCAATGGCCTTTCGGATGGGTTCGATTACTTCGGGGCTGGGAGCCTCGGAAGAAGCTATCAGAAGCTCTTCGGCTCGCGTGACCGAAAGGCCTTCACCAATCAGGGCATGAGCCAGTCCGGCGAGCTGGCGCTCATCAAGAACCACTGCCCCCCTCCCCCTTGTCGGTCTCGTACCCGGTCCAAAGCTCTTCGAACAGCTTTCGAAGGGACAGCCCGCGGTTGGCGGCCTCGGCCTTTACCGCGCGCGCCATCTCGGGCGACAGCGAGAAGCCGACAATCTGACGGCTCGGTTTGTTGCGCACATTGGTCATAAGACGCGTATTGTCGACTCGTCGACAAAGGTCAACTGCATCGAGGTGCCGGTGGCCGATCCAAGGGCTCCGTCACTCGCACGAACGGCGTCAGCGCAACCCGGAGACCGCGTTAAGAATTATTCGATATCTGTTAGTTATGCTCGCCGCCGACAAATTTGGAGCCGCGGCGCGGCGATCCGGAGCAGCGGTCGTGAAACGAGTTTCAGCAGTGCGGTGGCTACGCCGCAAGTTCAGAGATGTCCTAGTCCAGAGGCGCATCGGCAAGCCAAGCGCGAAGCGTCGCGTGCGCATTTGGGCATCGAAACCGATGAAGATCGTCGCAATGGCACTCGGCATCGGAGTGATCGCAGGCCTCGTCGAGCTCGGCTTGCCGGCTGAAGACGTTTACCGTGCGGTGAGAGCGGAGATCCGGTCCCACGAGGCTCCGAGCGATATCGTCGTCGTCACGATCGATGATGCCACCCTCAATGAACTTCAGACCGACATTCCCGATCGGAAACAGGACGCGCAGCTGATCGACCGGCTGTTCGCAGCCGGTGCAACACGCGTGTTCTTCGACAAGGCCTACGCTGATCCTACAAACCAAGCATCCGATATGGCATTGGCCGAAGCACTGGCCCGCCACGACGAGGTCTACCTTGGTGCAGCACCTGCATCAGAGGTGGGCATTGAGCGCTATGCGACGATGATGCCAGCGAGAATATTCCGCGAACGAGCAAGGCTCGCGTCGATGGTCGGGGAGGCAGGCCCCTTTGGCCTCAGCTACCGATTCCCTACACTCGAATTGGTCGATGGGAAGAAGATACCCTCCATATCAGCAGGGCTAGCCGGTTACCGTGGAGACCGGCGCCTCTACCGGCCTGACTTTGGGATCAACATCCATACGATCAAAAACGTCAGCTACATCGACGTCCTGAGGGGCAGGTTTGCAAGTAATACATTCGACGGTGCAGCTGTCGTGATCGGCCAAACCTTCTCTGGAACGAGCGACACCCATTACGAACCGCTTGGCGCCAAAATTCCCGGCGTATACTTCCACGCGCTCGGTGCACATACGCTCCGCGAAGGGGTACCTGTAGACCTTGGGTGGCTGCCCGCCCTCCTCTTCTCCGCGGCAGCATTGCTATGGCAAGCGCAGCGGATGAAGCCGGACCGAAAAGTGAGCGCAGCTGCCTTGGTCCTTCTCATTTCTGTGCCGCTTGGTTTGGACTACCTATCCATAGGGGTCGATTGTCCGTCGTCAGAACATTTGGCACAACTCGCGGCGTAGGTTTGCGGAGTGCGGGCCTCGTCTGAGGTTTGATGTTAGGCGGCGAGCCTGCGGTGTTGCAAGCGCCGATGTTCGAGTGTCTTTCGCTTGATCCTTTCTCTTCGTTTGATGATGGCAGGAGCCCTGCCGAAGTAGGTATCGGCAGGTGTCACATTGTCGAGGCTCTCGTGGTATCGGCAGTGGTTGTAATGCTCGACGAAGGCCTCGATCTGCTGGTGGAGATCGCCGGGCAGGAAGTAGTTCTCTAGCAGCACGCGGTTCTTCAGGGTCTGGTGCCAGCGCTCGATCTTGCCTTGGGTCTGTGGGTGGAAGGGTGCGCCGCGCACGTGGCTCATCTTGTTGGCCTCGATGTATTCGGCCAGTTCGCCAGCGATGTAGCTGGGGCCATTATCGCTGAGCAGGCGGGGCCTGTGCAGCACGTTGGCGTGATCGCAGCCTGAGGCTGCTAGCGCCATATCGAGCGTGTCAGTGACGTCCTCGGCTCGCATGGTGGTGCAGAGCTTCCATGCAATGATGTAGCGCGAGTAATCGTCGAGCACGGTCGACAGATACATCCAGCCCCACCCGATGATCTTGAAGTAGGTAAAGTCTGTCTGCCACATCTCATTCGGGCGCGTGGTCTTCGTGTGGAACGCCTCTGCCGCCTTGATCACCGTATAGGCCGGGCTGGTGATGAGGTCGTGGGCCTTGAGCAGGCGGTAGACCGTGGCTTCGGACACGAAGTAGGCCCCAGTGCATTATTGGGACACAGATATACGGTAGTCGGTCGCATTGTCCGGTTGCTGCTATTTTCTGAGCTGTTCGACCCCGAGCTCCCGCCAGATCCAGGAAAAATCGTAGGTAGCCATGGGATCCGCGTCATTGGGGTGATTTGCTGCCCGGTTTTCAATGAATTTGAGCCACTCAGCGATCTTTTTGCGCCCGCTCGCGGTTTTTGCTGCCTCGCGAGGTGTGAGCTCGCCCAGCATGCCGACAGGCTGGTCGAGCGCTTCGCGGTAATGTCTGTCCATGACATCATGGACCAGCTGCGCAGCCGCTTCCGGCGGAACAGCAGGCTCTGCCGACGGCAGACGTTGGTGGTCGCGCATGGCCTGCTCGATCGTCACGATTTCGGTCAACGGCTTGCCCACGGCGGTGCCCAGCAATTCGGATAGCGCTGCGGTGCCGATCTTGGCCCGATTGGCTGAGTTGACCGAAAGAGCGAGAGACTTGCCCTTGAGTTCGATGGTGCCGAACACCGTCCGGCCATCATCGGTGCTTGTTCCGAACGCGAGTTTCCCGGGCCCTTTTGCACGCGGTATCGTGTCTGCTGACGGCTTCAGCCAGTTCCAATACTGATCGTTCGCGCGGTGCAGTTCGGGGTGCGCATCGAGCAGCGCAGCGACGGCTTCAGCGGAAGCGCCGCGCTTGACCGGAAAGCGTACATTGTGGAACACGAGGTCATCGCCATCGGTATTCTGCACCATGGGGGATTGCAGCCCCATCGCTCTGGGCAGGACGTCGAACAGCCATGCAGTGGTGAACAGATGTGCGATGCTGGCAAGTGTTTCGTCTTCGATATCTATCTTGGCCGACTTTCGGCGCTTCCCGCTCGCGACCCTGAACCCATCGAGCAGGTTTTCGGCAGCCTCAAGCGTGAAAGGCAGGATGACACCGGACAACACGTGGGCGCTGCGTTCGGGCACGACCCGCACGGCAATCCTGTCCCATTGCCGCAGCGTGCGCGAACCGGATTTTTCCCTGATACGAATGGGGTCCCCGCCACGCACGAGATCGCGAGCGGCAAACCCCTCACCTGGAACGATGTCACTGACTTCGTACAAGCTCATCGCTGAGTCCCGAAGGGCGCGAAGATAGGTCTTTGTCGGTGCCTTTTCGTTCCAGCCACGCCGCTTGAGGTAGTCGTCGACCAGATTTTCGCCATCGGGTTCGAACCGGCGTGTCATCAGGTCTTCAAGCGCGCAGCCAAACAAAACCCCGGTGTAATGATCGCTGATGATGTCGCCGATCTCACCAAATTCGAGGTTGAACTCCTCCATTGCGGCACCGACGTGGTCGGAAAGCGCATCATGCAGGGCTTCGGCCCAATCATCGCGGGTTGCGAATTTTATGATGCGGGAGAGATCGTGGCCGACGTTCATACGGTGTCTTTGAGGAAAGCGCGCCGCGCGGCAACAATCCGCGACACTGTGGGTTGGCTGACACCGAAGATGCGGGCCATTTCAGCAGCGGACTTGCGGCCCGATGTCACGCTGTCGGCTATTTCGGCGCGTTGCCTGGCATTCAGCTTTGGTCGGCGGCCACCAACGCGACCCTCGGATCGCGCCTGATCGAGACCGGCTTTGGTGCGCTCGCGGATCATGGCGCGTTCGAACTCGGCGAAGCTGCCGACCATCTGCATCATCATCCGGCCTGCCGGTGTCATCGTGTCGATGCTTTCAGTCAGCGATCGAAAACCCGCTTTAGCCGCCTCGATCCGATCGAGCAGGTGCAGCAAGTCTTTCAATGATCGTGAAAGGCGATCCAGCTTCCAGACCACCACAACATCACCGTCGCGAAGCTGATCGAGCATTCGGTGCAGTTCGGGCCGATCCCAGCGCCCACCGCTTGCGGTCTCCTCAAAGACCCGCTGGCACCCCGCGTCCTTCAAAGCACGCATCTGCAACGCGGTACTCTGATCGTCGCCCTTGGAGATACGCGCATAGCCGATCAGCATGTGACCTCATTTGCAAACGGTCGTTTCTGAAAGGCCGTGGGCAGTCACGTTCCCGTCAGCGATTACGGCTTTCAAAATCCTCTTTCAATTCGATAACGAATGGAAAGACGTTTGTGAAGGGATTCGGTTGATGCCTGCACGCATTCCAATGACAGAAAGGCAAAGAGCAGAGCTTTTGGCGCTGCCCGCCACCGAGCAAGAGGTGGTTCGGCACTACAGCCTCGACGATACCGATCTTACCCTCATCGCCAAGGCCCGAACGCCAGCGACCAAGCTTGGCTACGCCTTGCAGCTGTGCTGTCTGCGCTTTCCTGGCCGATATCTACGCCGTGGCGAAGTGCTGCCGGCTGTCATGCTCGATTACATCGCCGAACAGGTCAACGTCGATGCCGAGGCGATTGCTGAATTCGCGCGGCGCGGGCCGACGCGATATGAGCAGCTGGCGACCATCAAGCGAAATCATGGCTTCCGCGACCTGAGCCATCCGCTGCGTTCCGAGCTTGGCGCATGGCTTGACGATGAGGCTCTTGCGCTAACGGATGGTCAGGCATTGCTCGACCGCCTCGCCGATAGGATGCGCACAGATCGGATCATCATTCCGGGAGCGAGCGTCATCGAACGGATGGTGGCATCGGCGCTGCACCAGGCCGACAAAGCTTTCGCAGCTTCAATTCATGCCCAGCTCGACACCGCGTCCCGGCAAAGGCTGGACGCAGTTCTGGCCGAGAAAGTCCATGATCAGCAAAGCCGGTTGAGCTGGCTGCGAGCACCGCCAAACCGCGTGAGCGCCCGCACACTGCTTGAACTTCTCGACAAGATCGATGCGATCCGGGCGATTGGGATCGATGAAGTTTCGGTTCCTGACGCGGCATGGGCCAGAATGAACCAGTTGGCGCGCGAAGGCGTTCGTCTGACCGCACAGGCGCTCCAGCAGATGACGCCGCCTCGCCGCATGGCAACGCTGGTGGCAACAATGCGCGAATTGGAGGCCACCACTACAGATGCTGCGCTTGCCATGTTCGGATCGCTGGTGGGGCGGGCCAACCTCCGGGCCCGCAAGCGCCTGGGCGAAACCATCCTTGCCTCGGCCGATCAAGGACGAGAGCGGCTCGTCAGGATCGCTGCCGTGCTCGAAGCAATGACCATGGCTCTGCGCAAAGGCGAAAATGTTGAGGCTGCCGTCACCTCTGTCGCTGGTCTCGATCTGATAGAAGCCGATGCGCAGCTCATTCGCCGCTCGACGAAGCCGGGTCGCCCGGATATCGCAGGCGAACTCCAACCGGAATACCGGGTATTCAAGCAGATCGGCAGCCGCTTTCTCGCTACGTTTGCGTTCGATGGGCGCCAGTCGACGTCCTCGCTCCGTACCGCAATGGGCATCCTCGTTGATCTTGGCGGAAACTGGCGCAAGCCGCTCCCTATCGATGTTCCGCTCGGTCATATCGAGCATCGATGGCGCCGACATCTGTTCGTCGACGGAAAGATCGACCGGACATATTGGGAGCTTGCCTCATACTTTGCCGTGGCAAGCGCGGTGGCTTCAGGCGATCTTTGGGTTCCCACATCGCGAATGCACCGCGCGCTCGAAGACTTAATCCGCCCCTCGGTGGCGCCGATCATTCAGCCGTCGAGATTGCCTGATCCTGGCAAGCTGGAGTTCGAGCAGTGGATCGCTGCCAAGTCGGCGCAGCTTGACCGGGCGCTGCTCGCGACGGCGAACAGCCTGTCGTCCAAGGATGCGGCGTTGTTTACCGGCGACCGGCTTCGATTCCCGAAGATGCCCAAGGAAAGCGCGGCAGACGAAGAGCAATCGCGCGACACAGCTTTGCAGTTCTATCGCATGTTGCCGACGGTGCGGATCACTGACGTGCTGCAACAGGTCGCCAAATGGACGGGCTTCATCGACCATTTCACCCATGTCTCGACCGGACTCCCCCCGAGTGACGAAAAGGTATTCATTGCCAGCCTGATCGCTGAAGCCACCAACCTGGGCCTCAGCCGAATGGCCGATATCTGCAGCGTCGCATCACGGCGGGCATTGCTCAGAATGCAAACCTGGCACATGCGCGAGGACACATTCAGGGCAGCATTGGCCACGCTGACCGACGCGATCCATGCCGAACCTGTCGCCGCATGGTTCGGTGAAGGTTGGCGCGCTTCGGCGGATGGCCAGCATTACTATCTTGGCGGACCAGGAGAAAGTGGCGGGGCAGTCAACGCCCACTACGGTCGCGATCCCATCGTCAAGATCTACACCACGATCACAGATCGCTACGCCCCACTGCACCAAACCGTAATTGCCGGGACCGCGGGCGAGGCCATCCATGCGCTTGACGGCATTCTGGGCCATCAAAGCGGCGTCGATGTCGCCGCGCTGCACGTCGATGGCGGCGGAGTGTCCGACATCGTGTTTTGCATCATGACGATGCTGGGGCTCAGCTTCGAGCCAAGGATCCCCCGGCTTTCTGATCGGAGACTGTACGCGTTCGAACCGAAGGCCCGCTATGGCAGGCTTGCACCGTTGTTCGGCCACCGCCTCGACCAAAACCTCATCCGCAGCCACTGGGAAGAGATACATCAAGTCATCGCGGCGATGCGCAACCGCGTGGTAACCCCGTCGCTGGTCTTGCGAAAGCTTTCTGCCTATCGGCAACAGAACAGCCTTGCCGCAGCCATGCGTGAAATCGGGCGGATTGAGAGGACCCTCTTCACCTTGCGCTGGTTCGAGGACCCCGATT
Source organism: Erythrobacteraceae bacterium CCH12-C2 (assembly GCA_001556995.1). GTDB lineage: Bacteria > Pseudomonadota > Alphaproteobacteria > Sphingomonadales > Sphingomonadaceae > Erythrobacter. Next base: position 8,069 of record LSKF01000156.1, on the reverse strand, counting down.
TGCGCAAGCTTGTCACCGCCGAACTCAACAAGGGCGAAGCCCGCAACACCTTGGCGCGGGCCGTTGCGTTCCATCGCCTTGGCCGGTTCCGTGATCGCGGCACCGAAAACCAGCAACTTCGCGCCGCCGGGCTTAACCTCGTGTCGGCCGCAATCATTCTCTACAACTGCAAGAATCTCGACCGGGCAGCGCGCGCGCTCAAAGCACGGGGACAGCCCGGCGTCGACGGTCTACTGGGGCAAATCTCTCCGCTGGGATGGGATCACATCAATCTGACCGGAGATTATGTGTTCTCCGACGATGCCCAACTCGACCACGACGGGTTTCTGCCTCTTCGGATCGACGCGCTGTGATCGAAATCTGCCTATCCCGCCAGATCCAATCCTACCGTATATCTGTGTCCCAATAATGCACTCAGGCCTGCTGGTGGCGTTGGGGCCAGAGCGGCTGCGGCTCGGTTACGAAGTCGGTGATGTTGCTCCGGGGCGGGTGACGCTGGTGAGCGGGGAGGTGTTCACCAGCGATCTGGTGGTGGACGCCGGCGGCATCCGCGCACCGAGCAACTCCGGTGCACTGTCCGCCTATTCGGGCTACGGCGGCGTGCTGGCGCTATCAGGCCGGGTCGCGGGGCTGGGACTTGAAGGGGTCGCGGCAGAGTATTGGGGCAGCCACCAGCGGTTTGGCGTGTTCGAGCTGCCAGACAACCGCCGCTACTGGTTCCTGATGCGCACCCAACCCGAAGCTGCTCCGATGCCCGATTGGGCCGCCTGCGCCGCCGCCGCCGAAGGCTGGCCGCTTGCGGTTAGCGAGGCGATAGCTGCCACCGCGCCTGATGCGCTCATCCCCTTCGTCGTCCACGCCAAGCCGCCGCCCAAGACGCTTTGCGCCCCCGGGATCATCCGTGTCGGCGATGCCGCCCATGCGATGGAGCCCAATCTCGGTCAGGGAGCCTGTCAGGGACTGGAGGACGCCGCTGCCCTTCAAGCGATCGCCGCAGCGGTGGCGCCCGCGCAGGTGGCCGCGCTATACGAGCGCCTGCGTCTGAAGAGGGCGCGGATGTTCGTACGGGAATCGGCACTGGCACGGCTCGGTGCCCACGGGCCGCGCCCGGTGCAGTTCCTGATGCTCACGGCACTCCGCGCCATACCCACGGCCCTATCCGAACCGCGCCTTCGCGCCACGCACACCATGCCCGATTATGCCGCGCGCGTCGCATAACGGCGCTGCTCTTGAGGAGGAGGAGGCCGATCGACCCCTGCTCTCGCCATTTGCTTGATCGATGATGTTTGCCAAAGCGGACCGGCCGTTTCAGCAGGATTTTCGCCAGAAGCGGAAATTCGCAAATCGACCCCGAAGTGGTCATATCCGGCTGCACCTCAAGCGCGCTTTAATCGCATTGCAGACCAATCACTATCGACTGCAATCTGGCTAACAATCTTCATGCCGTGATCTGATCCTATGCGCCGAACGGTCTCGCGGTTGAGATCACCAGCAAGAGGTGAACTGAGCTTGGGATAGGCGAGCCAAAGGATTGCCGACGGTGTGATCGAAGTCAGCAAATCTGGAAGCTTGATTTCCAGAGCTGCGCGATCAAACGCGAAGAGAACGGCGACGTCTGCCGTGTCCAGTTCGGCACGGCGATCCATCGCCCCGATCGCCCAATCCAACGGTTCAGGCGCATCAATCAAGGCCAGTCGCCGCTCGCGCTTGACTTCCAAGCGTTCTGCTATGGTTTTGTCCGACATCGGCGGTCTCTCAGTTTCTCGACGACAACACAAAGCGATTGCCTTCGGAGTCTACCATCACAGCAAAGGTCCCCCAGCCGCGAACTCGATGTGCGCCCGACCTTGACGATCCGTCCGGGTTTCCCCGTGCGCGTTCTGGTGACCCGCGACCTGATCTTGGGAGGAGGATCATGACCCGATTGAAACTGGCCGATCTGGCCGACGAAAAGCCGGTCAAGGTAACTGTCGAGCTCTCGTCCCGCCTCCACCGCGACCTGCTTGCCTATGGCTTGGCGATCAACGGCGGCGATACCAGCGATGCTCCCACACCCGAGCGACTGATCCCGCCGATGATCGAGCGCTTCATCGCGACCGACCGGTCCTTCGCCAGATTGCGGCGATCGGGTCAGGCCGGGTAGCGCTCCTCGATCATCCGAAAGAAGCGCTGGAGGGCCGGGTTCTCGTTATCCTCGCGCCAGTAGAGGGCGAACTCGAGCCGAGCGGGGCCAGCAGGATCATAGATTTCGCGAAAGTGAAGGTCAGGCCATGCAATGCCTTGAGAGGCCTCAGTGGCGACCGAGATATAACGCTTCGTCGAAATCATACTCAGCACACTTTCCAAACTGGTGTCCTGATAAATGATGTTGGGGCGGAACCCCTGCTCGGTAAGGCGGGCAGAGATCAAGCTGCCGGTAATCGGCCCCAGGCCATTGCTTGGCACAACCAGTACCTCGCGCCGCAGATCGTGCCAGTAAATGCGCTCTTGGGTGAGCAATCGATGATCTTCGAGTAGAACTGCACACAATCGCTCCGACCAGAGTGGGCGCGAACTGACGGAGGTATCGTCCAGCCCGATGGGTGCAATGGCAACATCGATAGTGCGGGATTGCAAACCTTGAAGCAATTTCTCGGGGGCGGCCTCAATGCCGTTAAACTGAACATCCGGAAATTTGCTAAGATATTCGGCAAAAGCCAACTTGAGGTTTCCAGACAGAAGCGGTGAGCAATAGCCGATTGCCAGCCTGCCATGGAGGCCGTAGCTTACGTTTCGGGCGGTGGTTTGAAGATTGTCAGCGTCAGTAACTAGCCGACGAGCTTGCTCGATGAAAGCGCTTCCGTTAATCGTTGGCTGAGCCCCGCGCGTCGTACGCTCGAACAACTTCAGGCCGAGTGAATGTTCCAAGTCGGTCACCCTTCGGCTCAGGGTCGCCTGTTTGACATTCATGGCCGAAGCAGCGCGGGCAAAACTGCGCATATCGGCCGCAGCGATTGCATAGCGAAGTTGCCGAAGTTCAAACGGCATACGAGCGAAACCCCCAGGCTCAGAATCCGACCATTACCCGTCCGACAAACGGCACGGCCTGCGTCAATCCGGCTTACTCTGCTGAGCTTGCCAACGGCTTCTGCCAGATGAGGCGCGAAACTTGCGCATCGAGCGGTGTGCCGGCGATCGAATTCGTGAAATTGCTCATCGTCTTGATTGCTATGCCCAAAACGACCTCGAGTGCCTGTTGAGTCGTAAATCCGGCCGCTAGGAAAGCTTCAAGGTCGGCGGCAGTGGCCTTGCCGCGGTTCAGGATCATAGTTCGAGTGAACTGGCGCAGTGCTTCGTGGCGCGGATCTGGCAGGCGACTACCGCGCCGCAGCGCTTCGACTGTTTCAGTATCCGCACCCGCTTGCTTGACGAGCAAGGTGTGCCAGGGAACGCAGTAATTACACTCGTTTTCGAAGTTGGCCGTCTGGTAGACGATCTGCCGTTCCACGGGCGAAAGAGAGGTCTCGTCGAAAACTTCCCACCCGAAGCTATAGGTCGCAAGCAACGCGGGGGCATTCGCCATGACACGCTCGAGATTGGGGATCATGCCAAAGCTACGTCGGGTCGCCTCGAGGTGTTCACGGGCTGCCTCGGGGGCGGTGGTTTCATCGTGCAAAGGAAAGTTCATAGTTGGTCTCGCTCTTGCCTGTGGCCGTGATAAGCTTTTTATGGATGCACATACATAATTGTGCAAGGGGGTGCTATGGGCGTGATCTCAACAAGTTGCTTGTCAAAGCGACCGTTGCGCAGGCCAACGCCATCATGATGGAGCCTCCTGCCAAGGCATTGAGCGCCGCGTCATTTTGACTGGCGAAGCGAACGAGCGGAAACGTTACGACTTGCGCAATGCTTGTCGGGTACATGGCAACCTCCTTGATCAAGGCTAAGGGGGCAACGCTTGACGTCGCCCCCACAACCATGAGATCAGAACTTGTAGGAAACACCGACCAGCGCCTGATGTCGTTCGCTATTGCGGCCATCGGAACCGAAGTCGCTGTAGCGATATTCAACCCGGGCCCGGATATTGGGCGAGATCGCATATTCTGAGCCTCCGCCGACCAGCCAGCCATCGCGATTGTCACTGCGAGTTGCCACACCGCCAGCCTGCTCGATCTCCGTCCGCACGCGGCTGTTGGCATAGCCGCCACGGGCATAAATGAGCACATCATCTGTTACGAGATAGCCTGCCCGACCTGTCAGATCGAAGCTGTAGCGTTCATCAAGCGTGATTTGATTGCCAGCAGATCGACCCGCGCTGCTGTCATCCAAGGCGATGCTGAAGCCCGCTTCGGCGCCAAGAACCACACGGTCTACAACTTTGTGATCATAGCCCGCAAAAGCGCCGATCACGACCGAATCGCGGGCTGCTTCGCCATCAAGGGGTTGCCCCCCTTCCGTGCGCCCGGCCGCTTCGGCCCGGTTCCAGCCAGCGCTCGCCCCGATGAACGGGCCCTCGAATGGCTGAGCATCCTGCGCAAAGGCGGGAGTGGCGGTTGCCGCAAGCGCAATGGCTGCGAGAATTGCATGCTTCATGATTGTTTTCCTTATTCTCAGTAGGGGAGGAGAACATGTTATGAGGTGAGTCTTGTCTTAGGGTGCCCTGGCCGCTGCGAGGCTGTCGGCCGCAGCCCACAGCGACAAAGCAAAGAGGCCGATGTCCTTGAGCAGAAACTGGCCGGGCAGCACCGAAATGCCGAGTCCGCCGACGCTTGGCTCAAACACGCCGGGCGTCGTCAGAAAGAAGCTCGATGTCAGGACAAAGGTTGCCGCCGCCGCCAGTGCTCCGTAATGCGCGAGCCGCGGAGCCACGAACCGAGCCGAGATAAGCAACCCGATGACGACCTCGATGCCGCCGATGATGTTAGAGATGCCCTGGCCAGAGAAGATCCCGAGCAGGAACGAAATGAAAGGGCTGTTGGCGATCAGCCCATTGATGGCCTCGGCTTCGTAGGCGGTGAACTTCATCGCCCCAAACCAGACGAAGATGACCGGCAGGGATAGGTAGACTGCCGTGCGTGCAGCATTTTCAAGCGCGCCCGAATTGATCGGCGCAGCGCCCTCTTGGGTAATTGTTGTCATGACGAACTTCCTTGTGTCAGCTGTGGCCAAGGGCCTCAGGCTGCGGTGGCCACGACCGGAAAATCGATGTCGGTCTGGGCAATGTGGTTGATGTAATTGGTGAAAATATTGGCGACGACATTGGCTGTCACTTCGATGATATCGCCATCGTCAAGGCCAGCAGCTCGCGCGTCGGCAAGATCGGCATCAGTTAGATGGCCCTTCTCTGCAACGATCCGCGAGGCAAGCGCCAGAATGGCCGCAAGGCGCGGGTTGCCCGATGTCCCGTTGAGGTTGGCAAGAATTTCTTCCTGGCCGACCTTCATCGAAGCCGAAATGGCGCTGTGGGCCGAGGCGCAGTAGTCGCAGCGATTGGCCTTTGCGACCGTCAGCGCGATTGCTTCGCGGGTCTTGGCATCGAACGTGCCTTTGCCGAGCGCGTCACCGAGGCCAAGCAGCGCGGAAAGCACGGCCGGGCGCTGCGCGGTCGTGCGGTACAGATTGGGAACCATGCCGACTTTGCCCTTGATTGCGGCAAACAGCGCTGCTGCTTCGGGCGAGGCATTGGTGTCGAGAACGGGATTGATACGGGTCATTGTGCATCTCCTAGTAAGTTACCATATGGTAACAATTAGATCAAAAGAGAGGCGCAAGAAGTCTGGGTATGGCCTCTTGCGCCGTCTCGAGAATCGCTCTATATGTTACGGACCAATCAGTCAACAAAAAAGTTCGCGCTATGGGCAGACCCAAAAATTTCGACCCCGAAACAGCGATTGCCGCCGTTAAGGAACTGTTCTGGCTTCAGGGCTACGAGGGCACCTCGTTGCACGATATCGAACTTGCGACCGGCCTCGCCAAGCAAAGCCTCTATCGTGAATTCGGCGACAAGCGCGGGATCTATCTGGCGGCTCTGCGACACTACGAGCAGCACGAGGCCGCCGAGGCCGCTCGCGTCCTTGCCCAGCATGATAACCCGCGCGACGCATTTGCGGCGCTGTTTGCGATTGTCATCGCAGAGGCTGAGTCAAGTCATCGGCGCGGCTGCTTCCTGTGTAACGCCGGAGCTGACCGCACCATGATTGATCCTGCGATAGGGACTGCCGTGTCGGACGCAATGGAACGCCTCGCCTTTACCTTTGCCCGAAAGCTTGACGACGCGGACCCCTTACTCGGACGCGCCCGCGCCTTGGTCGCATTCTACGTGGGGCTTCGGATCTCGGTTCGTGCCGGGTGTGCTTTCGATCCTCTCGTCGCCACGGTTCGGCACGGCATCGGCGTCTTTTTTCACGACCACAAATAAGCGCGCGATTGCGAGCCCCGCATGTAACCCGATGCAAGAAATCTGCGAAACCGGCGACGAGAATTGCAGCTAGAGCCATTTGTTTGCCGGTACTCCTGAATGACTGTCGCGCCAAAATTCCTCCCTCTTCACCGCCATCACGTTCCAACCGAAGCATTGCGACAGCCCGCTAACCCGAAGGGACGAGAAGCCCACGGGTCGCCTCGGTGCTGGCCGAGATAATCCCCCCGCGCAAAACACCCCCATTGCGAAGGGAAAGTGTCATACCCGGGCGCCTCAGCGACGGAGTTGTGACAGTCTTGGCCAGCGCCGTTTTTTCCTGCATGATCAAATCGTGACGAGCTACGGGCACGTCACAAGAAGCGGGCACCCTTGGCCTTTTGCTCACGGCCCGGATGGGTAACCTTCCTTCTCGTATGAACGAACAGTATTCTGAAGTGGCAAGCAAGCCCGCGCGCCGCGACAGGAAATGCGTCAAATTATCATGTCCAATACCCACACGCTTATCGACGAATTGGTCTGCGAACTCGAGCCGGTCCGTCCGCTTAAGCAAACCCAAGGTTTTGCCGTAGCCATCGCCTCGGCGGGCTTGGGCTTGTCTGCAATGATCGGACTGTTCGGGATCAGGGCTGATCTTGCCGCCGGCCAATTCGAACCCAGCCACCTGATTGCCACCGGGCTATACCTTTTGCTTGCGACTGCCTCCGCCGGTAGCGTGGTGACAATGAGCCACCCGAGAGTTGGAGCCGTCCACACTGGATGGATGTGGCCTGCGGCAATGGTCACCCTTTTGCCGATTGCTGCACTTCTGTTTGCGTTTAGCCAGCGTCAGGATCTGCTTGCGCACGAGTCCGTCGCGCACGGGACGGTGTGCTTCACGATTGTCGGTAGCACTTCTGCGATCGTCATGGCTTCGCTCATTTGGTGGCTGCGCCGCGGTGCACCGACCTCTCCCGAGCAGGCAGGCCTTTTGACCGGCCTCGCCGCGGGCAGCTTCGGGATCTTCACGTTCTCCCTCTATTGCCCGGAGAACGACATAGTCCACATCTGGCTCTGGCATTCTGTCGCTCTTTTCCTTGCGACGGCAATAGGTCGCCTGATTGTGCCTTCGTTGGTTCGGTGGTAGTGAATGCAAAGCCAATCGGGTTCGTTGGTGATCGGCTCGATGAATTGCCCACTGAGCCAGTTGAGCCAGCCCGTGATCGGCAACGCCTGCAAGATCGCGCTGATTGTCGGCACTTGCCTCAACGCGCTCAATCAGCGCCCACTTATATGGCAGGGGCAAAGCATATCCTGGGGAGCATTCGCACTCAACTTTGCCGTCCCATTTCTGGTTCCTAGCTACAGTGGTGCCAAAGTGCTCAAGAGCGGCCCTGAGAAGCATTGAAGTGCGTCTCAATTGATTTCCTCGATTGTAGCCGGACGTGAGGATTACGCCATTTCGCCTGGCGCCCCCCAGACCAGACGCCGATGGTCGAATCCCCCCTCAAGTGAGGGTTTGATGACCGCAAAATAGGGCGAGACATCAAAGTCACGCGGCGTGAATAGGCTGTGGTGCCGGATATGAAGGATTTCACGGACGCAGCCGTCGCAATCAGCATCCTCGGCGATCTCCTTCGTATCCATCCGGTGAAGGCCGCATGATGCTGGCCGGCGCGTAGCCGGGTTTAGG
>LSKF01000155.1 GCA_001556995.1 Erythrobacteraceae bacterium CCH12-C2 | reverse complement strand
GCGACCCATACTTTCCCGGAGGCCTCGAATATCTCCATGGCGTCTGGTTCATGGATGACGGCGAATGGCAATTCCGAGCCTTCTGGGCGCATGATCGCGAGGAAGAAGGGCAGGCAATGCGTGACCTTCTCGCCTTCCTCGTCGAACGCATGCGACGATACCCGAAGGCCCACATCTACCACTATGCCAACTACGAGATCGCGGCGCTTCGGCGCCTGACCGCGGCGCATCGCACCGGCGAGGCAGCGATGGATCAGTTGCAGCGCGAGCGCAGGTTCGTCGACCTGTTCAAGGTCGTCGGTGGCGGACTTATCGCGTCGGAAAAGGGCTATTCGATCAAGGATCTCGAAGCCTTTTACATGGAAAAGCGCGCCGCAGACGTCGCGACGGCCGGTGCCAGCGTCGTCTTCTATGAGCAATGGCGGCAGACCGGGGAACAGCGGCTCCTCGATGAGATCCATGACTACAACCGGACAGATTGTATCTCGACCCAGCTGCTGCGGGACTGGTTGGTCCGAAATGTGCGGCCTGCGGCCATGCCATGGCCGACCTTGGCAGAAGCACCGGCTGGCGGCACGCTTTCGAACGTTGAGGCGGAGGATGCTGAACTGGAGGCCCTTCGCCAGCGCCTCGAGCCTGTGCGTGCGCGGCTTGGCGATCAGGTCGCCACCTTGCTGCTTGACCTGAGCCAGTTTCACAAGCGCGAGGACAAGCCTGCCTATTGGGCCATCTTCGACCGGCTAGCCCAGGAAAGCGAGGAACTGCTCGACGACCTCGACTGCCTCCAGGGTCTTGAGTCCGTAGATGCCCCGGTTCAGGTGACCACCAGGTCCTCGGAAAGGACCTACCGCTTTCCGGACCAGGAGACCAAGCTTCGAGCGGGCAAAGCCCCCTGCATCAAGCCCGCTACCATGCCGGAAGACGTACAGCTGCAATCGATCAATCATGATGAGCGTACTCTGGTTCTGCGCCGCTCGCACGCGAAGGGCCCCCTCCCCGACAGGCTCGATCTTCTGCCGCCCAAGCCAATCCGGAACGATGTGCTTCGCAATTCACTCATGGCCGTCATCGACGAGATGATCGCCAACACGGGACGCGTTCCGGCCCTTGAGCATCTTCTAACCAAAGCCCTACCCGTGTTTAGCGATGGGCCGAGGCCGGACGGGATCGTCCGAGAAGATGATGACCTTCCAGATGCTACGAGCCGCGCGATCGCAGCCATGGACAGGACGACCCTCGGCATCCAGGGCCCACCCGGGACGGGAAAGACTTATGTCAGCGGCCTGTCGATTGCCGACCTCGTGCGGTCGGGAAAGCGTGTGGCCGTCGCCTCAAACAGCCACAAGGCAATTGGGAATCTTCTCAAAGCGGTCGCGGAAAAGGCGGAAGACCAAGCGCTCGCCTGTTCGATCGTACAGAAGGTCTCCGATGCCGACGATGCTGACGACCATCCCGCGATCATTGCCGTCACCGACAACAACGCCCCCGAGATTGGCGCTGCGCATGTCGTAGGTTCCACCGCCTGGCACTTCGCGCGCTATGACGCGCCTGCCTTTGATTACCTGTTCGTCGATGAGGCCGGGCAAGTCTCGCTGGCCAACATTCTCGCGATGGGCCGCTGCGCGCACAACCTCGTCCTCGTCGGTGACCCGATGCAGCTTCCGCAGCCGCTTCAGGGAAGCCACCCAGGCGAAAGCGGGCTCTCCTGTCTCGAATACCTTATCGATGGTCACCGCGTCATTCCACCTGAGCGCGGCATCTTCCTTCCTGAAAGCCGCCGCATGCATCCCGGGATCTGCCGGTTCATTTCGCAGGCAGTCTACGAAGGACGGCTCGAGAGTGATGAAGCTGCAGCGGCACAGACCCTTGTCTCCCCCAGGGGCAAAAGCCTTCTGGGCGCACGCCTCGAACCAATCGAACACACCGGACGATCGCAGGTCTCACCCGAGGAAATCGCAGCCATTCGCGGGCAAATCGAGGCGATGGTGGGTTCGGTATACCGGGACCGGAAAGGCAAGCAACGCGTGGTCACCCACGACGACATTCTTGTCGTCGCCCCCTACAACGCCCAGGTCAACGCCCTCAGAGTGGCATTGCCATCAGACATCCGTGTCGGCACGGTCGACAAGTTCCAGGGTCAGGAAGCGCCAATCTGCCTCGTATCGATGACGACCTCCAGCGGCGAGGAGATGCCTCGCGACCTCGCCTTTCTGTTCTCGCTAAACCGGATCAACGTGGCCGTCTCCCGCGCGCAAGCGGCAGCCATCGTCATGGCGAGCCCCCTGTTGCTCGAGACACCATGCCGGACCGTCGAAGACATGGCCTTGGTGAATGTCCTGTGCCTTCTCAATGAACTTGGACATGACAGGTTTTGACGTGCTGGCCTGCGATACTCCTCTCATCGGAAGAAGGAGTATCGCAGATGGCTTACTGGGACCTCGGAATGAAGCATATCGTCGACGTTGACGGGCAGCTGCTCGCGATCGACGCCGATGTGATCGACACCA
>LSKF01000154.1 GCA_001556995.1 Erythrobacteraceae bacterium CCH12-C2 | reverse complement strand
GGCGGGGGGAGCGGCCAGCTGGTCATCACCGCCGCGCTAGCCGGGGCGCGATACGGGCGCAACTTGCTTGACGATTCGGCATCGCCCCGTTATGCGCGCCGCTTTCCCGGACTAGAACCGAACTTTACGAGAAGAGACACACCATGTCGCGCATCTGCGAACTGACCGGCAAGGGCCGCCAGGTTGGCCACAATGTGAGCCACGCCAACAACAAGACCAAGCGCGTGTTCCTGCCTAACCTGCAGAACGTGACGCTGATGAGCGAAAAGCTTGAGCGCAGCTTCAAGTTCCGCGTTTCGACCCACGGGTTGCGCTCGGTTGAGCACAATGGCGGGCTCGACAACTGGCTGCTCAAGACCAGCGACGACAAGCTTTCGGCTAATGCGCTGAAGGTGAAGCGCGAGCTGGTGAAGGCACAGGCCGCCGCCTAAGCGCCTCGGTCCTTCGGGACTGATGGACACGATGAAGCGCTCGGGTTTCCGGGCGCTTTTTCGTTTGGTGCCACCTTCGGCGGCACAGACCTCCCGCCCCGCCTCCCCACCCGGCCACCATAGCCTGATGGTATCATTGGTGGCCGGGTGGGGAGGCGGGGTGGGAGG
>LSKF01000153.1 GCA_001556995.1 Erythrobacteraceae bacterium CCH12-C2 | reverse complement strand
CCCACCCCCTGCCCCTCCCCGCTGGGGAGGGGAGACTTGAAGGACCGACCGATGGGCAACGAACCGCAGAACTTCCTCCCCGCCTTCACCGATCAGGAAGGCCCCCAGCCCGGCCCGTCCTGGGCGAAGCGCGGCTGGCTCGACACGCTGGCTGACAGCGGCGCGGACCTTGTCGCCGCGATGGACCCGACCGAGATGAAGCTTGCCGTCAAGCAGGCGGCGAAGGACGCGGGCAAGCCTGCCGACCCCAAGGCGGTTGAGAAGGCCGCCGCGCTCTCGATCGCGGCGATGACGCTGGTGCGCCTCTACCGCGTGCGCGGCCACATGGCGGCGGACCTCGATCCGCTCGGCCTCTCCAACCGCGAAGGCCCGGCGGACCTCACGCTCGAATGGCACGGCCTTGCGGGCAAGGAGAACGAGGACGTCTATGTCGGCGGCGTGCTCGGCATGGAGTGGACCACGGTGGGCAAGCTCCACCAGCGACTGCGCGAGGTCTATTGCGGCAAGGTCGGCCTCGAATACATGCACATCGCCGACACCGAGGAACGCCGCTTCCTTCAGGACAAGTTCGAAAGCCCGGGCGAGACGATCCAGTTCACCCCCGAGGGCAAGAAGGCGATCCTCGCCGCCGTGCTGCGCGGGGAGCAATACGAGGAATTCCTCGCCAAGAAATACGTCGGCACCAAGCGCTTCGGTCTCGACGGCGGAGAATCGATGATCCCCGCGCTGGAGGCCGTGATCAAGCACGGCGGTTCCTCGGGCGTGCGCGAAATCATCTACGGCATGGCCCACCGCGGCCGCTTGAACGTCCTCGCCAACGTGATGGCCAAGCCCTACCGTGTGATCTTCCACGAATTCTCGGGCGGCAGCGCCAACCCCGATGATGTCGGCGGTTCAGGCGATGTGAAGTATCACCTCGGCACTTCGACCGACCGCGAATTCGACGGCATCAGCGTCCACATGAGCCTCGTGCCCAACCCCTCGCACCTTGAAGCGGTGAACCCGGTGGTGCTGGGCAAGGCGCGGGCGCAGCAGGCGATCCGCGATGATCTGGCCAAGAAGGCGCAGGTCCTCCCCGTGCTGATCCACGGCGATGCCGCCTTCGCCGGGCAAGGCGTGGTGTGGGAGAGCCTCTCGCTCTCGGGCGTGCCCGGTTATGACACCGGCGGGTGCATCCACTTCATCATCAACAACCAGATCGGTTTCACCACTTCGCCGAAATTCGCCCGCTCCTCGCCGTATCCGTCCGATGTAGCCAAGGGCGTCATGGCGCCGATCCTCCATGTGAACGGCGACGACCCGGAAGCGGTGACCTTCGCCTGCAAGCTCGCAGTCGAATACCGCCAGACCTTCCACCGCGATGTGGTGATCGACATGTGGTGCTATCGCCGCTTCGGCCACAATGAGGGCGACGAGCCCAAGTTCACCCAGCCGCTGATGTACGACAAGATCCGCGCCCACCCCAAGGTCAGCGTCTCCTACGAAGCGCGGCTGGTGCGCGAGGGCGTGGTCGAGGCGGGCACCCGCGCGCGGATGGCGGAGGAGTTCGTCGCGCTGCTCGAAGAGGAATTCGAGGCCGGCAAGAGCTATAAGGCCAACGAGGCCGACTGGTTCGGTGGCCGCTGGAGCGGGCTCTCCAAGCCCGCCGACCCGGAAACCGCGCGCCGCTCGGTCGAGACGGCGATCGAGCCCAAGACCTTCGACGCGCTGGGCCGGGTGCTGACCGAGGTCCCCTCCGATCTCGACATCCACAAGACCCTCGACCGCGTGCTCGCGGCCAAGCGCGAGATGTTCACCACCGGCGAAGGCTTCGACTGGGCCACCGCCGAGGCGCTCGCTTTCGGCAGCCTCGTGATGGAAGGCTACGGCGTGCGCTTGTCCGGGCAGGACTCCGGACGCGGCACCTTCAGCCAGCGTCACGCGGTCTGGGTCGATCAGAAGAGCGAGCGCAAATATGTGCCGCTCAGCACGCTCCCCCACGGCAAGTTCGAGGTGCATGACAGCACGCTTTCCGAATACGGCGTGCTCGGCTTCGAATATGGCTTTGCCATGGCCGACCCCAAGTGTCTGGTGCTGTGGGAAGGCCAGTTCGGCGACTTCGCCAATGGCGCGCAGATCATGATCGACCAGTTCGTGGCGAGCGGCGAGAGCAAGTGGCTGCGCGCCAATGGCCTCGTGATGCTGCTGCCGCACGGCTATGAAGGCCAGGGGCCGGAGCACAGCTCCGCCCGTCTGGAACGCTTCCTGCAGCTGTGCGCCGACGACAATATGTGCGTCTGCAACATCACCACCCCGGCGAATTACTTCCACGTGCTGCGCCGCCAGATGCTGCGGAGCTTCCGCAAGCCGCTCATCATCATGAGCCCCAAGTCGCTCCTGCGCCACCCGATGGCCAAGAGCCCCAAGAGCTCGTTCCTCGGTGATCGCCAGTTCCGGCGGATCCTGTCCGATCCGGCGGAGATCGCGGACGAGAAGGTGCGGCGTCTGGTGCTGTGTTCGGGCAAGATCGCTTATGACCTCATCGAAGCGCGCGATGCGGCGGGCCAAGAGGATGTCTCGATCGTGCGGATCGAGCAGCTCTTCCCCTTCCCCGGCGATCCGCTGGCGCTGCGGCTCGGGCGCATGACCAACCTCAAGGAAGTGGTCTGGTGTCAGGAAGAACCGCGCAACAATGGCGCGTGGTTCTTCGTGAACGAGCGGATCGAGGCTTCGCTGACCGCCGCCGGGCATGCGGGGATGCGCCCCAGCTATGCCGGGCGCGATGCCGCCGCCTCGCCCGCCACGGGACTCGCCAGCCGCCACAAGGCCCAGCAGGAGGCGCTCGTCGCTGCTGCGCTGGGGCTGTGATCGCCCGCCGCACTTCACACGTGATCTCAATAAGTTTCAGGAACCCGTTACGATGGCCACCGAAATCAAAGTCCCCGTCCTTGGCGAATCCGTTACCGAAGGCACGATTGCCGAATGGCTCAAGCAGCCGGGCGAAGCGGTCGCGGCCGATGAGCCGATCTGCAGCCTTGAGACCGACAAGGTCGCGGTCGACGTGCCTTCGCCCGTCGCCGGGATCATGTCGGAACACCGCGCCGCCGTGGGCGACACGGTGGAAGTGGGCGCGGTGATCGCGGTGATCGAAGCGGGCGCGAGTGCCGCCGCAGCTCCTGCCGCCGCCAAGGCCGAGGCCCCTGCGCCTGCGGCCTCTGAGGAACTGCTCACCCCGGCGCAGACCATGTCGCCCGCGGTGCGCCGCGCCGTGCTGGAGCATGGGGTCGATCCCTCGACCATCAAGGGCACCGGCAAGGATGGCCGCCTGACCAAGGAAGACGTGCTCGCCGCCGCCGAGGCGAAGGCCAAGGGCACACCCGCCCCGGCTCCCGCAGCCACCCCCGCGCCCGCTGCGGCGAAACCTGCCGCCCCGGTCACCGTCGGCGGCGCACGCGGCGAAGAGCGGGTCAAAATGACCCGCATGCGCCAGACCATCGCCAAGCGGCTGAAGAGCGCGCAGGACAATGCCGCGCTGCTCACCACCTTTAATGATTGCGACATGAGCGCGGTCATCGAAGCGCGCGACAAGTACAAGGACCTGTTCGCCAAGAAGCACGACATCCGGTTGGGCTTCATGGGCTTCTTCGCCAAGGCCGCCTGCCTTGCGCTGAAGGACGTGCCGAGCGTGAATGCCTATATCGACGGCGATGAGATCATCTATCACGACTATGTCGACATCTCGGTCGCGGTCTCGGCCCCGAACGGCCTCGTCGTGCCGGTGGTGCGCGATGCCGACAAGAAGGGCTTTGCCCGGATCGAGCAGGACATCGCCGATTTCGGCGCGCGCGCGAAGGCGGGCACGCTGACGATGGAGGACATGACCGGCGGCACCTTCACGATCTCGAACGGCGGGGTGTTCGGCTCGCTGATGTCGACCCCGATCATCAACCCGCCGCAGTCGGCGGTGCTCGGCCTCCACCGCATCGAGGACCGCCCCGTGGTGCGCAATGGCCAGATCGTGATTCGCCCGATGATGTATCTTGCCTTGAGCTACGACCACCGCCTGATCGACGGGCGCGAGGCGGTAACGGCG
The DNA here is from genome assembly GCA_001556995.1 of Erythrobacteraceae bacterium CCH12-C2. Classification (GTDB taxonomy): domain Bacteria; phylum Pseudomonadota; class Alphaproteobacteria; order Sphingomonadales; family Sphingomonadaceae; genus Erythrobacter. The sequence goes on along the minus strand of LSKF01000153.1, from coordinate 5,587 downwards.
CTCAAGATTATCAAGGAAGCGATCGAAGATCCCACCCGGATGCTCATCGACCTGTAAAGAGAAGAGGGCCCGGCCCATGCTCGTCCGCTTGCGCACCGCCATTCAGCTCATCCTGACCCGGCTGCGGGCTGTGTGGCTGCGGCGCGTATGGGGGATGGACCTCGGCGAGGATGTGCGGATTTCGGGTAAGGCGCATCTCGATTTCACCAACCCCAGCGGCGTGCATATTGGCGCTCACACGCTCATCGCTCCAGGCGCGCGGGTGCTGACCCATGATTTCGTCGGCGGCTATCATCGCGATACCCGCATCGGGTCGCGCTGCTTTGTCGGGGCCAACGCGGTCATCCTTCCGGGCGTGAGCATTGGCGATCAGTGCATCATCGCCGCCGGTGCAGTGGTAACGGAGGATGTTGCTGGCCACAGCCTTGTCGCCGGGAACCCAGCACGGGTGCTGCGGAAAAATCTCAGGCTCGGGCGGCACGGGCGCACCATGGCCGCGACGCTGGAAGCGATAGAGCTTGAAGTCGCTGCGCGCAGGAACACATAGAGCCGCAGCAAGCGGCACAAGAGGAACGGTAGACTCATCATGGCTGACCAGAACTACGATTACGACGTCCTCATCATCGGTGCCGGGCCCGGCGGCTATGTCGCGGCGATCCGCGCCGCGCAGCTTGGGCTGAAGACCGCTTGCGTCGAAAGCCGCGCGACGCTCGGGGGAACCTGTCTCAATGTCGGATGCATTCCTTCGAAGGCGCTGCTGCATGGCTCGGAGCTGTTCGATGAGGCCAAGAACGGCCATTTCGCCACCTGGGGCATCACCGCCACGCCCACGCTCGACCTCGGCAAGATGATGGCGGAAAAGACCAAGGCCGTGGGCGAGCTGACCGGCGGGATCGAGTTCCTGTTCAAGAAGAACAAGGTCACCTGGCTCAAGGGCCGCGCCGCTTTTGAAGATGCGCACACGGTGAATGTCGGCGGCGAAAAGGTCACCGCCAAGGACATCGTCATCGCCACCGGTTCGAGCGTCACCCCGCTCCCCGGCGTCACGGTCGACAATGCGGGCAAGCGGATCGTTGACAGCACCGGCGCGCTCGACCTCGATGAAGTGCCCGAACACCTGGTGGTGATCGGCGGCGGCGTGATCGGACTTGAGCTCGGCAGCGTGTGGCGGCGCTTGGGCGCGAAGGTCACCGTGGTTGAATATCTCGACCAGCTCCTCCCCGGCATGGACGGCGAAGTGCGCAAGGAAGCGCAGAAGATCTTCAAGAAGCAGGGCATGGACATGATGCTCGGCCACAAGGTCACCGGCGCGAGCGTGGACGGCAAGACAGTCACGCTCACCGTCGAACCCGCAGCGGGCGGCGAGGCCCAGACCGTCACCGCCAGCCACGTGCTGGTCGCCATTGGTCGCCGCCCCAACACCGAGGGCCTCGCGCTCGAAAAGGCAGGTCTTGCGACCAACAATCGCGGCCAGATCGAGATCGACCACGATTTCGCCACGGCCGTCCCCGGCATCTGGGCGATCGGCGATGTCGTCCCCGGCCCGATGCTCGCCCACAAGGCCGAGGACGAAGGCATCGCGGTCGCCGAGAACATCGCGGGCCTCACCGGCATCGTGAACCACGATGTGATCCCCAGTGTCGTCTACACCGCGCCTGAAATCGCGGGCGTCGGCATCACCGAGGAACAGGCCAAGGAGCGCGGGCTCGCGGTCAAGGTCGGCAAGTTCCTGATGATGGCCAACAGCCGCGCCAAGGCCAACCGCGACACTGACGGCTTCGTCAAGGTGATCGCCGATGCCGCAACCGACCGGGTCGTGGGCGTGTGGATGATCAACAGCCTTGCAGGCACCATGATCGCGCAGGCCGCGCAGGCGATGGAGTTCGGCGCGACCTCCGAAGACATCGCCTACACCTGCCACGCTCACCCCACCCACGCCGAAGCCTTCAAGGAAGCGGCCATGGCGGTGACGGGCAAGCCGATCCACATGTAAGCGCGCAGCGGTGAGCATCCCGCAACGCTGGCGGCTCACCCTGCCCCTTGCCCTCCCATCACTGGGCGGGCTGGCTTACCTCGCCGCTTTCGAGGCGCCCGCACGCTTGATCGCTGTCAACGCGGGGGCGTTGGCAGTCGGGATCATGTGGGTGATCTTCGGGCGAATTCCTGAGGGGCAAAAAGCGCGCCTTGCGCTCGCGGGCGGCGCGGCGCTGGCGCTGTTTGTGCCGCTGCTGACCGGCCCCATCGTGGGCGACGTTGCGCGGTGGCTTCCGGCCGGGCCGGTGAGCCTCCATTCAGGCGCGCTGCTGCTGCCATTGATCACCGTCATCGCAGCGCGCGAACGGGCGTGGGGGCCAGCTCTTCTAGCGCTGGCGGGCGGGGCGCTGGCACTGCAACCCGATGCGGCGTCGCTGCTCGGGCTCGGGCTGGCGAGCGCGGTGCTTGCCATCATGTCGCGCAGCCTAGCCCATGCAAGCGTCAGCGTGGCGGCGCTGGGCCTTGGGGTGGCGACGTTTGGCGCAGGAACACTTGAACCGCAGGTCTTCACCGAGAGCGTGTTGGAGCAGGTGTGGCACAGCGCCCCGCTGTTCGCGCTTGTGCTGGGCGGGCTACTGTTCCTTGCCCCCGCGTGGCTGCTGGCGCGCAGCTCGCTCGTCCCCCGTCGCGAGGGCGCCGCACTCGCCGCACTGCTGTGCGGGCTGGGCATCGCCGCGGTGCTGGCCCCCTTCCCCTTTCCGCTGATCGGCTACGGCGCCGCCCCGATCCTCGGTTTCGCCCTTGCACTGGGTGGTGCGGGGATAGCGGCACGCGCCTGATTTGACCGCTACTGCGGCTTTGCTAGACCTCTGGGCCGACGGGAGAGAAAACGCATGGCCTATCCACAATTGACCAATGAACCCGGCGCGCTCGCCACCGCGGCAGCGGTGCGCGAGGGCAAGGTAAGCGTCGCCGAGGCCGTCGATGCCGCGATTGTCCGGATTGGGCGGCTCGACAGCAGCATTGATGCGCTCGCCGTCCCCAATTTCGAGGCCGCTTACGCCGAGGCCAAGGCGCTGGACGCAAGGGGGCCGCGCGAGGACATGCCGCTGTTCGGCGTGCCGATGACGATCAAGGAAAGCTTCAATGTCGCAGGCCTGCCGACCACTTTCGGCCATCCCGAATATCGCGATCAGCTCGCCCCGCGCGATGCGCTGCTGGTGCGGCGGCTGAAGGCGGCGGGTGCGATCATCATCGGCAAGACCAATGTGCCGGTCGAACTCACCGACTGGCAGAGCTTCAACTCGGTCTATGGTCGCACCAACAACCCGCATGATCCCGCCCGCTCCCCCGGCGGCTCCTCGGGCGGGAGTGCGGCTGCCGTGGCGAGCGGGATGGTGCCGTGCGACTACGGCACCGACATCGGCGGATCGGTCCGCGTGCCTGCGCATTTCTGCGGGGTGTGGGGCCACAAGACCACCTGGGGCCTCGTCCCCAAGCATGGCCATGATCACCCCGCGATGTCGCGCGCCGAAGGCTTCATCGCCGCCGCCGACGGGCCGCTGTCTATCGCCGGGCCACTGGCGCGCAATCCGCGGGATCTCGCCGTGCTGGTCGAGGTCGGTGCCGAGGTACCGCTGCGCCGCCGGGCCAAACCTTTGAAGGACTGCCGCCTGCTCGCCATCACTGCGCTGCCCGACGCGCCGGTCGATGCCAGCGTAATGGAGCCGACTGAAGCGGCCTTGGAAACCCTCGCGCGCGCCGGTGTGCGGATCGACCGGGCGAGCGACCTGCTGCCCGATCAGGCCCGGCATTACCGCAGCTATTTGAAGATGATGAACATCGTCATGTCGGGCGGCGCGCCTGCCCCCAATGGCATCATCGCGAGCGCGCGCGACTGGTTCAAACTGCTCAACGCTCAGGCCGCCTGCATGGCCGAGTGGGAGGCGCTTTTCGCAGAATATGACTTTGTCCTCGCCCCGCCCGCCCCGGTGCTCGCCGTGCCGCATAGCGACAAGGCCGTGTTTCGCGGCACACTCTCGATCAGCGGCCACGACGAGCCCGGAAGCTGCGGGCTCGTGTGGTCAGGGATGGCGACCTTCCCCGGCCTGCCCGCCACCGTGCTCCCCATCGGCAGCGGCACCTATCTCGGTGCGCAGCTCCCATGCGGTATGCAGGTGATCGGCCCGCGCTGGGCTGACCTCGATTGCATCGCGGCGGCAGAGGCCATCGGGAACATCTTGCACCGCTGACCCGGCTTCGCCATGGCGCGGCCCATGACTGTTCGCATGCGCACCCTTGCCAAGTGGCACATCTGGCTCGGCTGGCTCGTCGGCGTTCCGATCACCATGTGGCTGGCGACCGGCCTGCTGATGGTCGCGCGCCCGATTGAGGAGGTGCGCGGTGAGCATCTTCGCCGCGAAATGCCGCCGACGCCGCTGGTGATCGACGGCAGCGCGCTCGCGTCTCCCGAAGCGCAGCTGAAGGAAATGCGTGTCGTCATGCAGAGGGGCCGAGCGGTCGCGATCCTGACCGGGCTCGATGGGAGCGTGCGGCGGGTTGATTTTGCGACCGGCACCGCCCTTCCCCCGCTCGATGCCGCCGCCGCGCGTGCGCTGGTGGCAGAGCGGATCACAACCGGCAAGGATGTGACCCGGGTCCGCCTGTTCCCGGCGGATCAGACCCCGTTCGATTTCCGCCGCCCGCTTGCAGTGTGGCAAGTGGCGCTGAACGATGGCACCAATGTCTATGTTGGGCGTGACACAGGCGAGATCGAAGCGGTGCGCACGCGCTGGTGGCGTGCCTTCGACCTCGCATGGGGCCTCCACATCATGGACCTGTCCGAGCGTGAGGATACCAGCCACCCGATCCTGATCCTGTTTGCGGCGCTATCGCTTGCCGGGGCGGTGATTGGCTGCGTGCTGATGTTCCGCCGTCGCCGGGCGCCGCCGACGGCTGCGCCCGGCGCATGACGCCAACCGTTCTCACCCCGATCCTAGACCTGCTCGATCTGGCGGGGATTGCGCTGTTCGCGCTCACCGGCGCGGTGCTCGCGGCGCGGCTCAAGCAGACGTTCGTGACCATGGCCTTCTTCGCTTTGGTGACGGGCGTGGGCGGCGGGACGGTGCGCGATCTGCTCATCCGTGCGCCAGTGTTCTGGATTGACGACCCGTGGGTGGCGGCCGTGTGCCTCGGCACGGCGCTGATCGCGTGGTTCACGCCGATCCGCTGGTGGGAAGGCAAGGGCATCGCCTACGCCGATGGCGCGGGGCTCGCCGCCTATGCCGTGCTCGGCAGCGCCAAGGCGCTCGCCTATGGCATACCGCCCGTGCCCGCCGCACTGATGGGCGTGATCACCGGCTGCGTGGGTGGGATTATCCGCGATGTCGTCGCCGCGCGGCCCTCGATCATCATGCAGGCAGAACTCTACGTCACCGCCGCCGCGCTGAGCGCTACGCTTACCGTCGCCGGGATGCTGGTCGCCCCGCTGCTGGGCATGGGCGATACCTGGGTGTGGGGCGCGGCCTTTGCCAGCGGCTTTGCGCTGCGCAGCGCCGCGATCCGCTGGGAATGGGGCCTGCCGAGCTATGGCGGGCGGGACAGCGCCTAGCGG
>LSKF01000152.1 GCA_001556995.1 Erythrobacteraceae bacterium CCH12-C2 | reverse complement strand
TGAGTAATCGCGAGGTATCGATAATGTGAAGGAACGCGGCTTTAGCGTCTGAAATCCGCAGAATTCCGCCGTTATCTGATGGTCTTTGCTTCGCATTATTTCACGACAAACCTCTGCGGTCGTTTGACCAGCAGAGGAGCCTTCGATGCCGAATACCGATTGCGAACTGATCGCCGAACTCAAAGTCGCACTGATCAGCCAACGATACAGCCCGGTGGTGGCCGGGAACTACTGCGCCTATGCACGCGTGTTCCTCGACTATCTTGCCCTGCGGCGCATCCCGATCAACGAGGTGACCGAGGCGCAGGTGGCGCACTACCTACACCATGCGATCGCGATGTTCCGCAAACGCCATGGTCGGTCGCCGGGGCCGTACTGGCACTCCATTCCGCGCTCTGGAATCCACGCATTGCTGCGGCTTGCACAGGGCCAGTGGCCGCCCGCGCCGAAAGCAACCTGTGCAGCAGATGCGCTGCGCTTTGCGATCTGCGACGAATACGAGACCTGGCTGCGCGAGGAACGGGGCCTTGCGGAGCCCAGTATCTACGCATTGATGTGGGAGGGCCGGAACTTCCTCGCCTGGCAGCTTGATCGATGCGGCGTCGACAGCCTGATGGAAATGGCCGTCGGCGACATCGACCGTTACATGGAAACGCGCACCCCCCACCAGACGCGCAAATCAGTGAAGGATGTCGCGGAGCGGCTTCGCTCGATCCTCCGCTATCTGCACCGCACGGGTCGCACCGCGATCGACTTGTCGCCGCACGTAATCGCCCCATTGCTTTACGCCTACGAGGGGGTGCCCTCGATCCTTGAGCGGGACCAGATCGCTGCTGTCCTGCGAGTTGCAGGGCAGGACAAAACGCCTATTGGGCTGCGGGACCATGCGATCCTACAACTGCTCGCAACTTATGGCCTGAGGTCGAGCGAGATCCGCAACCTGCGGATCGAAGACATCGACTGGCGCGCGGAAGCGATCCGCATCAGACACACCAAGACCCGGGCCTGTTCGTACCTGCCCCTGATGGCGCCGGTAGGCGAAGCGGTGCTCGCCTATCTGCGCGCCGGACGGCCCGAGACCGACGCCCGGGAAGTCTTCATCCGCACGCGCGCGCCCTATCGCAAGCTCGGGATGCTGGCCAGCGCGGTGCGGCGGCGGCTTCATGACGCCGGGGTCGAGCCGCCAGGCAAGAGTGGTCCGCACATCTTCCGCCATGCGCGCGCAGTCGAAATGCTGCGCTCCGCGGTGCCGCAGAAAATCATCGGAGACATGCTCGGACACCGTTCGGCCGAGTCCACCGCTCCCTACCTCAAACTGGCCACCGAGGACCTCAGGGATATCGCGCTCTGCGTGCCGGGACGGGAGGTGCGGTCATGACGATCTGGCCCGATCCCGAGCGGCAGTTGGTCGAGCGCTATGTGGCCGACCTTGATCTGCGCAGACCGAAGACCCGCACCGTGTACAAGCAGGCGCTCAACAGCTTCCAGGACGAGGTCGAGCGCCACGCCGAACTCGACCAGGACGTGCTGGTGGCCTGGCTTCAGGCGTCGTCAACCCGATGGGCTGCGACGACGCGGCTGCACCGCACCCGCATCATCGACCGGTTCCTCGATCATCTTCTGGAAATCGGAGCGATCGAACGCAATCCCGTCGGCGACCTGCGCGATGCATGCAATATCAAGCAGTGCATGCCCGTGTGGCGCGCCTTGGCGTCGCCCGATCCGAACCAGGCCCTTGCCGCGTTGTATCAGCCCAAACCGTTCGGCAGCGTCCTGGGCGCAATGATGGCCGAGCACGTCGATCTGATGCGGAGCCGCGGCTACAAATACACCGCGCAGCCCGTATGGCTTGTCCGGTTCGACAGGTTCCTGCAACTGAACCCGGTCCTGCAAGATGAACCGATAGGTGTGATGCTCGAACACTGGGCAAGCGCCAAGTCGACTGCCAACCATCCCGCCGAATGCGAGAGGCTGAAGCGCGTCCTGGCGAAAATCCTCCGGCACCGGGACCCGTCGATCCCGCCGCGTCGTCCGGACTCGCGGCCGATCAAGCAAGTGGCGAAGCAGTACCGCAAGCCCCACATCTACTCCCCCGCCGATGTCCGGCGGATGCTCGATATTGCCCGAACCTATCCCTCCCCGCGAGCGCCGCTTCGCCCGTTGAGCATCCATACCATGCTCATGATGGCCTATTGCGCGGGGCTGCGGTGCGGCGAGGTAGCCCGTCTCGATCTTGGCGATGTCGACCTGGATAACGGCACGATCACGGTGCGGCAGACCAAGTTCTTCAAGACCAGAATCCTGCCTCTGTCCAACAGCGTAATGGTCGAACTTCGGGCCTATATCGATGCCCGGCGGCGGGCCGGAGCATCGCAAGAGCCGCGCTCCGGACTGTTCTGGCACGAGCAGGGCAGTGCCCGATACTCGTCCCAGGCCGTCGCCTGGCTGCTGGTCGACGTCATCCGCCGGGCCGGGCTGAAGCCGCCGCGCGGCGTCACCGGACCGCGCCTGCATGACCTGCGCCACTCGATGGTCGTGAACCGCATCCTCGAATGGTATCGCGCCGGCATCAACCCGCAGGAGCGCTTGCCGTTCCTTGCGACCTACCTCGGCCATCGGGATATCAACTCCACGCTGGTCTACATCACGGTCACGCAGGAGTTGCTGCACCACGCCAACGAGCGGTTCCGAGCGGTGGGCGCACAATGCCTCAGCCTGGGGCAGGAGGCGCAGCCATGAGCAAGACCGACCCGTTCCCGAGCCTGCTGCGCGCGTTCTTCTACGAATGGCTGGTCGAGCAGCGCAACGCGTCCATCCATACGGTTCGATCATACCGCGATACCTGGCGGCTGTACCTGCGGTTCGTCGCGCAGCGTGCTGGAAAGAAGGTGGCGGTGATCACGCTGGCCGATCTGACCGCCAGCGAGGTCGCCGCGTTCCTGAGCCATGCCGAACACGACCGCGGCGGCACGATCGGCACGCGCAACTGCCGACTTGCCGCGATCCGCAGCTTCTTCCACTTCGTGGCCACCAAGTATCCCCCATCGATCGCGCAATGCGTCGAAATCCTCAACATCCCGATCAAGCGCGCGCCGGTATCGGAGCCCTGCTACCTCGATCCGGCGGAAGTGACGGCGATCCTCGCTCAGCCCGACCGTTCTACGATCGAGGGTATGCGCGACCATGCGCTGCTCTCGTTCCTCTACAACAGCGGCGCACGAATACAGGAAGCGCTCGATCTGTGCCCCGAAGCGATCCGGTTCGAAAGCCCGAGCTGCGTGCGCCTGACCGGCAAGGGCCGAAAGGAACGCATCTGCCCGCTCTGGCCGGAAACGGTCCTGCTGCTGAGTAAGCTGCTCGAGCGACAGCCACGGGCGCCGGACCAGAGGCTGTTCGTCAACCGTTATGGCGAACCGCTCAGTGCCTCGGGTGTCCGGTTCAAGCTTGCCGCCTACGTGAGGGCTGCGGCAGAAACCACGCCGACGCTGCGTGCCAAGCATGTGACGCCGCACGCCTTCCGGCACGCCACCGCCGTGCACCTCATCTCGGCGGGCGTCGACGTCACGGTCA
>LSKF01000151.1 GCA_001556995.1 Erythrobacteraceae bacterium CCH12-C2 | reverse complement strand
CCCCAACACCGCACTACCCTGCCCGCTGTCGCAGCGCCCCCCAGCAATTGACCCCGATCAAATACGCCCCCACCTCAAGCGCCTACCCCCAAGCGGACACACAAGGGAGAACGCCATGTCCGCACACACCCCCAACGAACTCGCCGACGTCTTTCCGGATCAGGCCGAGGCGCTCCACACCCTCAAGCTGACCAATGCCCACTTCGCGCGGCTGGCCGAGCGGCATCATGCGGTGAACCGCGCAATCCACAGGATCGAAAGCGAAGTGGAAGCGGCGAGCGATGAGCGGGTCGAGGCGCTCAAGAAGGAACGCCTGCATCTGCTCGATGCAATCGCAGCGATACTGGAAGCGGAACCCGCAGCCTCAGGTCCGGCCTGAGCGCTGCTCCTATGCGGGCGGTGCAAGAGGCGATGTGCCGCCCGCGACCCCTTGGGCCCGCGATCCGCCAGACGGCTGGGATTAGCCCTCGCCCGCGTGATCATCGCCCGAGGTGCGCAGGGTCTTGCGGCGGTCGGTGCCCGAGCGGCGATCCCCCTGGCGGCGGTCCGGACCCTCAAACGCCTGCTGCGCCTTGCGCCGGTCATCGCGGCGTCGTCCGCCATCCGTTGGCGCATTTGGTGCGGGCGTCGCCGCCTCATCCGGCGTGTCCGCCATGGTCATTGTCCCCCGGTCTGACATTCGAGTTGGCCTGAGAATATCATCAACCGCGCGAATCGCCTAATCGGCCCGCGCGAAGGCTTTGCACGTCCCCGCCAAGCCGCTAGGGCGCCGATCATCACACATCAGCGCTTGCGAAGGGATACCAGGGTGACAGACAAGCTCATGACCGGCGGCCCCGATCGCAGCCACGACCTGTCCAAGGCCGAAGTGCTGATCGAGGCGTTGCCCTATTTCCAGCGCTATGCCGGGCGCACCTTCGTGGTGAAATATGGCGGCCACGCCATGGGCGACCCTGAGGCGGCGCGCGATTTTGCCGAGGATATTGTGCTGCTGAAGGCGGTCGGGATCAATCCCGTGGTGGTGCATGGCGGCGGGCCGCAGATCGGGCAGATGCTGGCGCGGTTGGGGGTGGAGAGCACCTTTGTCGATGGCCTGCGCGTTACAGATGAAGCGACTGCCAAGGTCGCCGAAATGGTGCTGTCGGGCGCGATCAACAAGGAGCTGGTCGGCTGGCTCGCGGCAGCGGGCGGCAAGGCGATCGGGATTTCGGGCAAGGATGGCGGCCTTGTCACCGCGCGCAAGGTCACCCGCACCACCCGCGATCCTGACAGCCAGATCGAACAGGTGGTGGACTTGGGCTTCGTGGGCGAACCGGCGGCAGTCGACACGACCGTAATCGATACCATGGTGGCCGCCGGGATGATCCCGGTGATCGCTCCCATCGCGCCGGGCGAGGATGGGGCGACCTACAACATCAACGCCGATACCATGGCGGGCGCGATTGCCGCGGCGCTGGGCGCGGCGCGGTTGTTCCTGCTCACTGACGTGGCAGGCGTGCTCGATGCCGATGGCACGCTTCTGACCGACCTCACCCCCGCCGTCATCGCCAAGCTGCGCGCCGACGGCGTGATCCGGGGCGGCATGGTGCCCAAGCTTGAGACCTGCATCAGCGCGGTTCAGGCGGGGTGTGAGGCGGCAGTGGTGCTTGATGGGCGCGTGGGGCACGCGATGCTTCTGGAGTTCTTCACCGCCCGCGGCGCGGGCACGCTGGTACGCGCCTGAGCAATTTTTGCGGAACTCAGATATGGCGCGAGGCGTATTAACAGGCTAATACGCCTACAAGGGACATTTCAGCGCGCGGCACCCCCACCGCCCGCCATAGGAAACAGCGACAATGCAAGGTCTGGCCGTACTCGTCGATATTCTGGTGATGCTCACCCAGGTGCTGGTGATGCTGATCATCGTGCAGTTCGTGATCGGGCTGCTGTTCGCCTTCAACGTGGTGAACCCCGGCAATGAATTCCTGCGGCAGGTTTACGATTCGATCGACAGGCTCCTGTCTCCGGTGCTGCGCCCGATCCGCAGCATCCTGCCCAATACCGGCGCGATCGATTTCTCGCCGCTGGTGCTGATCCTTGGCTTGCAGATCCTGATCCGGGTGCTGAGCGGCCTTGCCGGAGCCTATTGATGGCAGAAGCCGCGCTGATTGATGGCAAGGCCTTTGCCGCGGCCCTGCGCAGCCGCATCGCCGAGCACGCAGCCGCCTTCGTTCAGGCAACCGGGCGCGCGCCGGGGCTGGCGGTGGTGCTGGTGGGCGATGATCCGGCCAGCCAGGTCTATGTCGGCGCCAAGGGCAAGGCCTGCGCCGAGGCCGGCATGGCGAGTTTCGAACACCGCCTACCCGCCGATACCAGCGAGGCGGCGCTGCTGTCGCTGGTTGAACGGCTCAATCACGACGAGGCGGTCGATGGCATATTGGTGCAGATGCCCTTGCCGAACGGGCTTGACGAGCAGGCGATTATTGCCGCGATCAACCCGGACAAGGATGTTGACGGGTTCCACGTGATCAACGCTGGGCGGCTGAGCGTTGGGCAGGAAGGCTTCGTTCCCTGCACGCCGCTGGGGTGCATGATGCTTTTGAAGGACCGGCTGGGCGATCTGTCGGGGCTGGACGCAGTGGTGATCGGGCGGTCGAACATCGTCGGCAAGCCCATGGCGCAGCTGCTGGTGGACGCCAACGCGACCGTGACGATTGCCCATAGCCGCACCCGTGATCTTCCCGCCATCGTCCGCCGCGCTGATATTGTGGTGGCAGCGGTGGGGCGGCCGGAGATGATCCGCGGCGATTGGATCAAGCCGGGGGCGACCGTGATCGACGTCGGCATCAACCGCCTCCCCCCCGCCGAAGGACAGGCCAAGGGCCGGCTGGTGGGTGATGTCGCCTTTAACGAGGCTAGCACGGTTGCGGGCGCGATCACGCCGGTGCCGGGCGGGGTCGGGCCGATGACCATCGCCGTGCTGTTGCGCAATACGTTGGTTGCCGCGCACACCCATGCGGGGCTGCCCGCGCCTGAGGGAATTTGACCCTTGTTCCCGTTCGCCCTGAGCTTGTCGAAGGGCTGTCTTTACTTCAAGCATAGCGCTGAGAAGAAGTGCAGGGCTTCGACAAGCTCAGCCCGAACGGAGATTGGAATGCGGCACTTTTCCTTCGCCTTGCTGATTGCCATCCCGCTGGCCCTCACCGCCTGCGCCGGAAGCGGCGGGCCGCCCAAGCCGAACAAGCGCCAACTGGAAGTGATCGACCGCGCGCTCGCCGTCGCTCCTGGGGCCGCGCAGCCGAGCACCATCGTCGCCGCTGAGCTCGCCTTTGCCCGTGCCGCCCGCGAGAATGGGCAATGGACCGCCTTCCGCCAATTCGCTGCCTCCGGCGCACTGCTCCACGGCAGAGACGGCCCCTTCCCCATTGAGCCATGGCTCGCGACCCAGATGGACCCGCCCGAGGCCGTCCAGTGGGAGCCGCGCGCTGTCGTCATCAGCTGCGATGGAGCGGTGGCGGTCAGCCAAGGCCGCCTCACCACGCCCGAAGGCAAGGTCGGCAATTTCATCACCGTCTGGGAACGCCAGCCAGACGGCGAATATCGCTATGTATTCGATGCCGGCGGGCTCGATGTGCCGCAGCCCCCGCCGCGCAAGCCGGTTGAGGAAGGCAATATCGTCGTCAGCGCGATCGATGCCGTGCTGGGCCTCGTCGCCTCCTGCCCGCGCGGCGCACCGGCCCCGCCGCCGCCCGCCATCCCAGTGGGCGAGGACGGCAAGGCCGACGCCCGCCTGTCGCGCGATGGCACCTTGCGCTGGCGCTGGGAGCACCGCGCCGATGGCACCCGCTATGCCGCAGTCGATTATTTCCACGAGGGCCGCTGGAAGCAAGCTTTCGAACAAAGCCTTGCGCCGGACAGCGATTGATGGTGAGGGCCAGTGATACTGGCCCGAGCGACCCATGGTGCTGACCGAACTTTTCCTTTCTGCCTTCGTCACCTTTTTCGTCGTGATCGACCCGCCGGGTTGCGCGCCGATCTATGCCGGGCTGACCAAGGGCGCTTCGCCGCAGCAGGCGCGCAGCATGGCCTTGCGCGCGACGTGGATCGCGACGATCATCCTGCTCATCTTCGCGCTGTTTGGTCAGCAATTGCTGGGCGCGCTGCATATTGAGCTGAACTCGTTCCGCATTGCAGGCGGGTTGATGCTGTTCTTCATCGCCTTCGACATGGTGTTCGAAAAGCGCACCCAGCGCCGCGAGGAACGCGCGGAAAAGATCGCCGCTACGCCCGAGATCGAAGACGTCTCGGTGTTCCCGATGGCAATGCCGATGCTGGCCGGGCCAGGGGCGATTGCAGCGGTGATGCTGCTGATGAATGAGGCCGAGGGGCTGTCGGAATCGCTGGAAGTCCTCGCCGCGCTCGGTGCCGTGCTGGTGATTACGGCGGCCTCACTGGTCGCCGCCGGACCGCTGATCCGGCTGCTGGGCGACAAGGTCGAAGCGGTGATCACCCGCCTGCTCGGCGTACTGCTTGCGGCGCTGGCGGCGCAATATGTGATCGACGGGCTGAAAGGCAGCTTCGGGATCTAGGCCGAGGCCAAGGCCACGAGGGCGAACACCGTCCGCCCCCGCGCCATGTTCCTTACCGCCGTTCGAAGGCCTCGATCAGCGAGCGGATATGCGCCCGGTGCGCGCGGGTTTCCGCGTCAGCCGCAGGCAGCGCCGCAATTGCCTTGGCCCTTGCGATGCTGGCCAGCGCCGCCGATCGCGCGACGTAGTCATAGGTCGGCAGCGGGAACGGACCCGTCGGCGTCGGCACCGCCCCGCCCCCTGCGCCCGAAGCGGCTGCGATCAGACGATTGACGTATTCGATCTGAAGGTTCTGGCGATAGGTGTTCACCGGCCCCGCCCGATCCGCATCGAAGATCGCAGCTGTCAGCTCGGCCATATAGGTCGCCACCGGATACTGCCCGCCATAGCGCCGCGCGTCGGTCAGCCGGGCCAGCACATTCGGATGCATCATGTGGTCCAGCACCGAACGCTGGATGGCCAGGGCCCGCGCATGGGGCTTTGGATCGACATTGGTGCCGAATGCGTCAAAGCCGCGACGCTCGACCTGCAAACGGTTGAGCAAACCTTCGCTCGCGGCAAAGGCGTTAGGCGCAAAGGCGATGGTGTTGACGACCCCGAGCGCGCGGCGTTGCTCCGCCACGGGGACCGGAACGAGGGGTTCCTGCGCCCCCGCCTGACCGACCGCAGCACGGTTGTTGAAGACACCGCCGATCCAGCGCGAAGCGACATTGGCGGCGCTCGCCTGTTCGCCGGTGAGGATGAAATAGCTGTTGAGCAGCGACTGGTAGCTGTCGCCGTTCTTGAGCACCCTTTCGGGCAGAGCCTTGAACGTTGCGTCGACCAGCTGCGCCTGCCGCGCGGCCCAGCCGATGGGATCGTCCGACAGATCATCGACCATATTGCGCGGGTCGATATGAACGCCCGGCGCGCGCATGTCGTCGGCATCATTCCCGAAGGCGAGGGCAGGTTCGGTCGAGCGGGCAAGGATGCGGTCAAGCGCGCCCTTGTCGGTCGTATAGCCAAATTCGATCGCCCACAGATCATAGGCACCGGGCTGCTTCACAGCGAACTGGCCCTGCGTCTCGCCCAGCCGGGCGATATTGACCGCGGGGTACTCCATCACCGAATTGACCGGCATGGTCTCAGGGGAGCTCAGCGACGCATAGGGCACGGTGTGCGAGGAGCGCATGTTGTGGTTGAGGCCGAGCGTGTGGCCCACCTCGTGCAGCACGAGGTAATAGAGCTCCTGTTCGACCAGACTGGCGAAGGCTTCCGGCCCGGCACCCTGTGCGGTCAGCACCGCGCGCGCCGTCATCATCCGGGCTTGCAGCAAGCTGCCGAAATCGCAGTTGGGGGCAGACTTGCCGTGATTGTGATGCGCTTCGCTCGCAGAATGCAGGCGGAGCCCGGCGGTATCGAAGATCTCCGCCGTGCGTAGCCGGTTGGTCAGGAAGACATATTCCAGCATGATATCCGCCCCGATGATCTCACCGGTGCGCGGATTGACGAAGCTGGGGCCATAGCCGCCGAACGGCGGGTTGGGCGAAGACGTCCATCGCAACACATTGTAGCGTAGATCGCCCGCATCCCATGTCGCGTCATCGGGCTGCATCTTCACCTCGACCGCGTTGGAGAAGCCCGCCTTTTCGAAGGCCTGATTCCACGCGAGGGTCGCATTGCGAATGGTGTCGCGCAGTTCGACCGGCGTAGTGTTCTCAATCCAGAAGGTGATCGGCTGAACCGGGTCCGACACCGCCGCCTCGGGGTTCTTCTTCACCAGCCGCCAGCGCGTGATGACGTCGCGATAGGGGGTGTAGTCGGCCGAGGTCAGATCGGTCGTCTGGCTGGTGAAAAAGCCGACGCGGTAATCGTCAGGGCGCGGTTCGAAGCCGGGTTCGGGCAGCTCGAGGAAAGAATGCTGCACCAGGATCGCCACCGATCGCGCATCGGTCACATCGGCGCTGCCGTAATTGATGGGCTTGGGGTTGTCGTAGACATATTCGACGCGGATGTCGGTGTTCTTGGGGAAACTGTTGGCCCGCGTGATCCGGGTCTTTTCCCGCGACAGCTCTCCCAGCGCGAAACTCTGCCCGGGCCGCGCATCGGGGGACTGCCAGGGCGAAATGCGGTGCAGCGCTTCGCTTTCGAGCAAGGCATCGGCGGAGATCAGCAGCCGCTCTTCATCCTCGCTTTTCGCCTTGATCTCGACGCTCCCGATCGGGGCGCGCGCGATGTTTGCGTCCGCCGCACGCGATAGCGCGGTTTCGGGGTTGAAATAGTAGCTGGTGTTGACCGCTTCGATCTCGATGCGATCGTAGATGCGGTTGAACACGACAATGCGATTGTCGCGGAAATTGCCGCGGAAATGCCCGGTCTCGGCCGGGCCGTTTTCGGTGTAGGTGAAATAGATGAATTCATCGCCGAGCCGCCCGGCATCGATCTCGATATAGACTTCGCCGGTCTTTGTGTCGCGGTAGAGCGGGAAGAGGCCGTCGGTCTTCTCAAAATCCTTGACGAACTCAGCGAGCGTCGGCGGGCCCTCGGGCTTGGCTTCGGCCTTTTCTTCGGGCTCCTTGGGCTTGTCCTTCGCGTAGGCCGCCGGGGCGAATATCAGTGCGGCACCAAACATCCAAGCCCATTTATGCATTTGCTGTCTCCCCTCGATGTCGCTTACCCTGCACCAAGCTTTCGAATAATCGAGGCTTGCGCAAGTTTGTTTTCAAAAATCATGCTTTCCTGCGCGGGCCGATCAGCCCCGCGCGTGGCTCACGATCTCGCTTGCCACGCGCGGCACCAGCGGGATCGGGATATCGTGGCCCCAGCCGGGGATCGTCACCAGCCGCGCACCGGGAATAGCGCGGGCGGTGTCTTCGGCGGCGGGGAGCTTGATCAGCGGGTCGTCCTCCCCGTGCAGCACCAATGTCGGCACCCGTACCCGCGCCAACCGCGCGCGGCGGTCGCCATCGTCGATGATCGCGGCCAATTGGCGCGGCGGCCCTGCCGGATAGACAGAACGGCGGACATTGCGCAGCACTTTGGCGCGCTGCTGTTCGGGATCGAAGGGGAAGCCTGGGCTGCCGATATTGCGCGCGATATTGAGGCCGTGTTCGACCAGCGTTTCTTCATCCATGCCCTTGAGCGGCGCGATCAGGGCGTTCATCGCATTCTTTTCCGCTGGCGGAAGCTTGGAATTGCCGGTGGTCGACATGATCGAGGTGAGGCTCAGCAGCCGGTCAGGGTGATGCACCGCCATCAGCTGCGCGATCATCCCGCCCATCGATGCGCCAACCACATGCGCCGCCCCGATCTCAAGCGCATCAAGCACCCCGATCCCGTCCAGCGCCATGTCGGCAAGGGTATAGGGCACCCGCGCCGGAAAGCCGATCTTCTTGCGCAGCACCTGCATGGGCAAGCTCGGGGCGCGCGCGCCGTCCATTTTCTGGCTCAGGCCAATGTCGCGGTTGTCGTAGCGGATCACGCGGAAGCCCTCGCCCACCAGCGCCTCGACCAGTTCATCGGGCCACAGCGTCATCTGCGCGCCGAGACCCATCACCAGCAGGATCACCTCATGCGCGGGGTCGCCGTGATCCTCGTAGAAGATGTCGATGCCGGTGGTGGGGGTGGTGATGGTGGGCATGGGGCAGTGCGGTCCTCTCAGACGGCCCGCATGGTCACTTCCATTCGGGTCCGGCGATATCGAAGCCGCGCGCGTCCAATTGGTCAAGCACCCCGCCGCGTTCCGCCAACACCCTTAAGGGAACAACCGCGAGCGTGGTGCCCTTGGCGGTGGCGGCTTCGGCAATGCTGGTCACCCAGATCGTGCGCAATTCGCCCCCCACCTGCTCATCCGCCCAGGGCCAGCACTTGCCCAGCGCCTTTTCGAGCGGATTGGCCATCACTGCCGGAATATCATAGCGCCGCCAGTCGGCCCCGCGCTTCTCGACGATATCCGGCCCGGCTTCCAGCGCTTCCATCGCCGCGGTGAGGCAGGGAATGTGGGTTTCCGGCGGGGCTTCAGCGAGATTGTCGAGCAGGTCTTCACCCCTGAGGGTCGCGGCGCGGGTGGTGGGCACATTGGCCTTGTCAGCGGCTTTCCTGACCACATCGGTCGTGTCGTCGCCCGTATCGCGGTTGAAGCGCAGCTCCTTTGACAGCAGTTGGAACGACGTGAGGAGGAAGCTGGAGCGCGAATAGTCCTCCTCATGCGCCGTGCCGAGCGCTTGCAAGCGGGCCCATTGCTCGGCGGCAAGATAATCGCTCGCCACGGTCTTGTCCGGCAGCTTGGTGAACTTTCCGCCGGCGAAGATCAGGCGGAAGACATCGCCGGGCGAAACCTTGGGCCGCGCGCCAAGGATCACCCGGTCAGCCGCAGCGGTCGCATCGCTCAGCCGGTCGGGCTGCCACGGAGTGGTCTTGGGGATCGCCCGGATCTCGCCGACGAGGATGATGGTGCCGGTGGGCGTATCAATAATCCACATCGGCGCGCCCGAACGCTGGGCGGAGACGACGATGGAATTTTCAGATGGGGCGGGGTCTTGGGCGGCAAGGGGGGCGGCGAGAGTCAGCACGGCGAGAACGCTCGCGGCCAGTTTGGATTTTGTGGTGTTCATAAGGTGCG
The DNA here is from genome assembly GCA_001556995.1 of Erythrobacteraceae bacterium CCH12-C2. Taxonomy (GTDB): domain Bacteria; phylum Pseudomonadota; class Alphaproteobacteria; order Sphingomonadales; family Sphingomonadaceae; genus Erythrobacter. The sequence goes on along the minus strand of LSKF01000151.1, from coordinate 50,784 downwards.
CCCTACCCATGGCTTTCTGAACGCCTCGTGGACGCACCTCATGTCATCGCTGCCAAAATTTCGCCAGCCGACGCCAAGCCAGTTTCGGCCCCCATTCCAGTGCCATGCTCAGCGCGCTGCGCTTTTGCGATTGAGCTTCGAACCGATACCAAGACGGCTTGGCGTCATGGAATATCTCACGGGTGATCGCGAGCTGGCCTTCTGGCAGCAGTCCGGCCGAGATCGCGAGTTCCGGGCCATCTTTGGGTCGATGGAAAATGTGCGTCCCGCAGCGCGAGCAGAAACCACGCTCGGCAAAGGCAGAGGAACTGTAGATGGCGAGCGTCTCGCCAGTGATCGTGCTACCAGGAGCCTGAACCGCCATCCACGGCCCGGACGTCCAGCGGCGACACATCGCGCAGTGGCAGACGCCAACGGTTTCGGGCAGACTCGACAGGCGAACCTCGACCCCGCCGCATAAACATCGCACGACAGGTCCAGCGGGGCCACTCACGGCACCAACACCGTATCCTTGGCCTCCTCCGCCAGCTCGGGATAATCCAGCGTATAGTGCAAGCCCCGGCTCTCCTTTCGCCGCAGGGCTGACTGCACGATCAGTTCCGCCGATTGCAGCAGGTTGCGCAATTCGATCAGGTCGGTCGTCACCCGGAACGCGCCGTAATAATCCTCGATTTCGCGCTTCAGCAATTCGATCCGGCTCGCGGCGCGTTCCAGCCGCTTGGTGGTGCGCACGATGCCGACATAGTTCCACATGAAGCGGCGGATTTCGGTCCAGTTCTGCTTGATGACGACTTCCTCGTCGGAATCGGTCACGCGGCTTTCGTCCCACGGCAGGATCGCGGGGGGCGCTTCGAGGCTGTCCCAGCGGGCGAGGATATCCTGCGCCGCCGCCTCGCCGAAGACAAAGCATTCAAGCAGGCTGTTCGACGCCAGCCGGTTCGCGCCGTGGAGCCCGCTTTCGGTGCATTCGCCCGCCGCCCACAGGCCCGGAATGTCGGTGCGGGCGTCCAGCCCCACCACCACGCCGCCGCAGGTATAGTGCTGCGCAGGCACGACCGGGATCGGGCCGGTGGTCATGTCGATGCCGAGGCCCATCAGCTTGTCGTAGATCGTGGGGAAATGCCCGCGCACGAACTCCGGGTCCTCATGGCTGATGTCGAGATGCACGTAATCGAGCCCGAAGCGCTTGATCTCGGCGTCGATCGCGCGGGCGACCACATCGCGCGGGGCGAGCTCCATCCGTTCAGGGTCATAGAAGGTCATGAACCGCTTGCCGGTGCGCGGATTGATCAGCCTCCCGCCCTCGCCCCTAACCGCCTCGGTGATAAGGAAATTCTTGACGTCGAGGTGGTAGAGGCAGGTCGGGTGGAACTGCATCATCTCCATGTTGGAGACCCGCGCGCCCGCGCGCCATGCCATCGCGATCCCATCGCCGGTCGCGCCGCGCGGGGCGGTGGAGAATTGGTAGACCCGCCCGGCGCCGCCCGTCGCGAGGATCGTGGCGCGGGCGACATGGCGCTCCACTCGCCCGGTCGTCTCGTCGAGCGCATAGACCCCCCACACGCGGCCCGCTGCGGAGAAGTGCTCGCGGTGGCGGTCGGTGATGAAGTCGATGCAGGTGCGCCCCGGCAGCAAGGTGATGTTGGGATTGGCCTCAGCCGCCGCCAGCAGCGCCGATTGCACCGCCCAGCCGGTCGCGTCATCGACATGGACGATCCGGCGGTGCGAATGCCCGCCTTCGCGGGTGAGGTGGAGCGCGTGCTCCTCGCGGTTGAAGGGCACGCCCAATTCGCACAAGCGGTCAATCGAACGCGGCGCGCGCTCGATCACGAACTCGACCGTCGCCAGATCATTGAGACCCGCGCCCGCCACCATGGTGTCGCGGATGTGATCTTCGAATGTGTCCCCAGCATCGAGCACAGCGGCGATGCCGCCCTGCGCCCAAGCGGTCGATCCGCCGGTCAGCGAACCCTTGGCCAGCACCAGCACCCGCCGCGTCTCGGCCAGCGCAAGCGCCGCCGTCAATCCGGCCGCGCCTGAGCCGATCACCACGACGTCATGCGCCAACGCTTCGCGGGGTGATTGCAATGCCACATCCATCGCCATGATCGCGCCATGGCGCGGAACCTGAAAATGGGCAAGCAGGATGCACAGTGTCGCCTGATTTACGCCTTTGTGAACTAAGGGGGGCTACGGGTCGCGCGGCTTTTTGCCCAACCGCTTTGTGCGCCTTGAGTCCTTGATGCGCAAACGACGCATGGACGCTGGCATACGAAGTTTCTCCAGTTGACCCCGGTAAAACAGGCAACCTCCCGCTATGGTCTACCTTTGGTCCTTCGGCTGTTTCATCAACCAGCACGAGCCTCGTCGCCGCGACATCAAGTGGGATGGGCTCACCTTCATCGCGGACTGCCGTTACTGCGGCAAGCCGATCGCCCGGGAAGCTCCGCGCGACTGGAGGTCGCGCCACACAGATTCCGAGACCAACGGGGCCTGAGGTCAGTCCGCACCGGCCGTAAGCTGCACGAACACGTCTTCCAGATCGGCCTCGCGGGTGGTCACATCCTCGACGGTCAGGCCCTGTGACTGGAGAATCGCAAGCACCTGTCCGGCATTGAGGCGATCCTTGTCATAGGTCACCTCGACCGTGCGCGCCCCGTCCCATTCGACCCGGGCAAAGGCCTCGTGCGCAGGCGCTGCGGCGAGGTCGGCGGCGGCGGTGACCGCGACGATCTTTTCGCGCGCCATCTCGACCAGTTCGCGGGTCGGCTTGTTGGTGATCAGCTGGCCGTGATTGATGATCGCGATCCGGTCGCAAAGCTCCTCGGCCTCTTCGAGATAATGGGTGGTGAGCACCACCGTCACGCCTTCGCGGTTGAGCTCGCTCACCAGCTCCCACAGCTGGCGGCGCAAGTCGACATCGACCCCGGCGGTGGGTTCGTCGAGGACGAGGATCGGCGGGGAATGCACCATCGCCTTCGCCACCAGCAGCCGCCGCTTCATCCCGCCTGACAGCGTGCGGGCATAGGCATTACGCTTGTCCGCCAGCCGCACCGCCTCAAGCAGCGCCTCGCTTCGGCGCAGGCGAGCAGGGATGCCGTAGAACCCGGCCTGATTCTCGAGTACCTCGAACGGGGTAAAGAACGGGTCGAACACGATCTCCTGCGGCACGATCCCGATCGCCCGGCTCGCATTGCGGCGCTGGCGATCAATATCGAAGCCCCAGATCTCGGCGGTGCCGCTGGTCTTGTTGACCAGCCCGGCCAGAATATTGATCAGCGTCGATTTGCCCGCGCCATTGGGCCCGAGCAGGCCGAAGATCGATCCCTCCGGCACGTCAAAGCTGACCCCGCCCAGCGCCAGCTTGCCCTCAGCTAGAGTGCCCTTGGCCCCCTTGGCCGGGGCGTAGCGTTTGACCAGATTGTCGATGCGAATGGCGGGAGCGGTGGACATGGCCCAGCCCTAGGCAATGCCTCGCGCAATGGCAATTGAACTGCGGCCGCAGGCGGAGTATCGCCGCGGCTATGAGCATTCCTCCTCCTGAAGTTTTGCTGGTCGATACGCGGCGGGTCAGCTGCGACGGGGCCAGCGGTATTCGCAGCGGCGCAGGCTATCGCCCGGCGGCCCTGGGTCACCCGCGCGTCTTCCTTGAGATCGATGAGCATGGCTATGTCGATTGCGGCTATTGTGATCGCCGGTTTGTGCTGCGCGGCGGGCCGGCCGACGGTGCGGACCAGGCGAGCCTTCCAGATATTGCTGCCGGGGCAAGCCCTGCGCGGGCCTGACAGTCGCTCAGCCCCGGTTAAGGCACGGGCGGCTAAGGCATTGGCGTTTCACTAAGGAAAGAGGCACAAGATGGCTCGTCTGTACGCTCAAACCCGCTTCCTGACTGCCGGACTGGCTGCGGCTGCGCTCGTTGGCGCAAGCGGCGTTCTGGCGCAGAGCGACACCTCGGCCAAGCCCGATCTTGAAGCTGGCGCCGCGGCCAAGCCCATGACGAAGGGCGAGAAGCGGCTGGCCAAGCTGCTTGAAGGGCGCGAAGCCGGCAAGCCCGTGAGCTGTATTCACACCACTCCCCGCCAGCGGGTCGAGACCATCGAGGGCGCGGCCTATGTCTACGGGCAAGGCAACACGATCTGGGTGCAACGCACCACGGCACCAGAGCAGATCGATGATACCGATGCCCTTATTGTCAACCGCTTCAGCGGATCAGAACTGTGCCGGTTCGACATCACGACCACGGTGGACCGATTCAATGGCTTCTTCACCGGGGCGGTGTTCTTTGAGGACTTCGTCCCTTACACCCGCGTGAAGTCCGCCCCCGGCGAGGGTTAAGGGGCCGCCGACGCGGCGCGGGTTCAGGCCCGCGCCATCGCCTGCATCCGCGCGATAATCTCTTCGGCCTGCAGCATGATTCGGTCGATCAGCTCCTGACAGGTCGGAATGTCGTGGATCAGCCCGGCGACCATGCCGCAGCTCCATGCGCCTGCGTCCATCGTGCCTTCCATCATGATCTTGGGGTAAACGCCTGCAACTTCGGGCAGGATGTCCTGGATCGTGATGGCATCGCCCAAATCCTTTTCCTTCTGGATCAGGCGTTCGACGGCGGCATTGTTGAGCACGCGCTCGGTGTTGCGCAGCGGGCGCATCACGAGGCGGGTGTCGAGTTCGCTCGCGGCGAGGATCGCCTGCTTCACGTTCTCGTGGACGGGGGCTTCCTTGGTGGCGATGAACCGGGTGCCCATGTTCATGCCGGCCGCGCCCATTGCGAGGCTGGCAACAAGGCTGCGCCCGTCGGCCATGCCGCCGCTGGAGACGAAGGGGATATCCAGCTCGTCTGCCGCGCGCGGCAGCAGGATGAAGTTGGGCACGTCATCCTCGCCCGGGTGGCCGCCGCATTCAAACCCGTCGACGCTCACCGCATCGCAGCCGATGTCCTGCGCCTTCAGAGAGTGCCGCACCGAGGTGCACTTGTGGATTACCTTGATCCCCGCATTCTTTAGCGGCGGGAGCAGATCGACTGGGTTGCGCCCGGCGGTCTCGACCACCTTCACCCCGCCGTCGATCACCGCCTTCACCAGCCCCGGATAATCGGGCGGGGTCAGGGTGGGGAGGATCGTGAGGTTCACGCCGAAGGGTTTGTCGGTCATGTCCTTGCAGCGGGCGATCTCGTTCGCGAGCTTTTCGGGCGTGCCCTGCGTCAGCCCGGTGATGATCCCGAGGCCCCCGGCATTCGAGACCGCCGCCGCCATTTCAGCAAACCCAACATAGTGCATCCCCCCCTGAATGATGGGGTGCTGAATGCCGAACATTTCGGTGATCGCGGTCTTCATGGCGTCTGGTCTCCCGTCCAAGGCTCTGTTTGGCGGCAACACAAGCCTGTTTGGGCAAGGCTTTCAAGTCCGCTTTTGAGGAGAGAGCCGCACATCAACGCTCGCCGTAGCGTCAGCCAGCTGTGCGCAGGGATGCAGGAACCGGGCGGCGGGGATGCGGTGGGATCGGGTCGCAAGCCTCCGCCCGGCACAGGCCTGATACCTGCGCCGTCGGGACTTGGCATTGATCGAGAGCAAAGGCCTCAGCTGCGATTGAACGCCAGCGTGAAGGTCACTGGCACGGCTGGCGTGATCGAGGGCAGCTGTGCCAAGGCGCGCAATTCGCCCAATTCGTCGGTCAGGCCGAACATGTCGGTGGTGATGATCACCGGCGCGGTGGGCACCACCGTCACCCGGTCCGCCGAAGCGCGGGTGACGAGCACTTCGGTCTCGACATCGCTCGATGCGCCCTTGATCGATACGGTCGCCTTGAGCGGGCGCGTGACCGACTGGCCGAGCGCAAGACCCGCAAAGGCGGCCGGATCAAGCTTGGCCGTCACGGTCGCCTTGGGATTGCCGGCGACATCGAAGAAAATCTCGCGCATGCGTTCGTTGCGGATATCAACCCCAGTGTTGACCGAAGCCAAATCAATGTCGAGCGTCGCGGTGCCATCGGCGGCAACGCTGCCCGCCAGCGTGTCAAAACGATTGGCTTCGGCCACTTCGCCTGCCTTGATGCTGACATAGCTGAGGCGCGAACCCGCCGCATCGAGCGTCCATGCGCCCTCGGTCAGCGGAGCGGCCTCGGCGGCGGCATCCTTGGCGGCATCGGCCGCAGGCTGGGCGCAGGCAGAAAGGCCGAGCGCGAGTGCGGTGACAAGGGTGAGGGAGCGGGCGATTGGCATAGTGGGCACGAACCTTGTTTACGGTCTGAACGGGTGCGAGCGATATTCGATTATGCGCGTCGCTGGAAGGGGGTACGGCTGCAACGCGCCGGATGATGCACTCACCACAAAGCCATCACCCTTGTCTTTGACAAAACGCGGTGCACCTCGCCCGGCCCGTTTCGGGATCGAGTCGATTTAGGTGGCGGGAACGGTCCAGCAGGGTTCGAGCGCTGTCAGCATGGTGTCGGCCCACTGCGCCAGCGGACTGCCTGATTGAGCCCTGAGTTCAATGCTGGCGTCCGTGTTGGACCCGCCCTCATATCCCCGCATTGCCAGCGAATAGGTCGTCGCGTGCATCAGGATCGAGGCGTTTGCCAAGGCCTTTGAGCCGGGCGCTGCGAAACGCGGCATGGGGAGCGCTTCGACCTTGGCAAGCTCGCTCATCAGAGCCGGGCACGTGCGACTGTCCGCCGCGCTGTGCTGGACTTTGCCTTGCCGGTCAGTCTCCTTGCGGTCCATCCGGTAGTGCCGGACATTGCCCGGCTCGATCACCAGCATCACCTCAACCTCGACCGTTGGTGCGTTGCGCACGGTATCGGGCTTTACGAAAAGCGAGCCCATCGGAAGCTCGTGAACCCTGTTCTCAGGCGCAGCTGCAAGGGCAAGAGCGGTCACGAGCGTGAAAGGGATCATTGCGGGAACTCCCGTGGATTGTGGGGCTTACCCTACGCCCACAGCCTGAACGGCGCCTGAGCGCTATTCCCACTCGATCGTGCCGGGCGGCTTCGACGTGTAGTCGTAGACCACCCGGTTGATGCCCTTGACCTCGTTCACGATCCGAGTCGCCACCCGCGTCAGGAAGCTGGCGTCATAAGGGAAGACATCGGCCGTCATCCCGTCGGTCGATGTCACCGCGCGCAGGGCGCAGACGCTGTCATAAGTGCGCCCATCGCCCATCACGCCCACGGTTTTGACCGGTAGCAGCACCGCAAAGGCCTGCCAGATCGCGTCATAGAGGCCCGCATTGCGGATTTCCTCAAGGTAGATCGCGTCGGCCTTGCGCAGAATGTCGCAGCGCTCCTTGGTGACTTCGCCGGGGATGCGGATCGCGAGGCCGGGGCCGGGGAAAGGGTGACGGCCGACGAAGGCGTCAGGCAGGCCCAGCTCGCGCCCCAGATCACGCACCTCGTCCTTGAACAGCTCGCGCAGCGGCTCGACCAGCGCCATGTTCATGCGTTCGGGCAGGCCGCCGACATTGTGATGGCTCTTGATCGTCACCGAAGGCCCGCCGGTGAAGCTGACGCTTTCGATCACGTCCGGGTAAAGCGTGCCCTGCGCAAGGAAATCAGCCCCGCCGACCTTGCGGGCCTCTTCCTCGAAAACGTCGATGAAGGTCTTGCCGATGAACTTGCGCTTGGCCTCCGGGTCGGTGAGGCCCGCGAGCCCGCCGAGGAACAGCTCTTCCGCGTTCACATGGACCAGCGGGATATTGTAGTGATCGCGGAACAGGGTCACGACCTGCTCGGCCTCGTTCATGCGCATGAGGCCGTGGTCGACAAAGACGCAGGTCAGCTGGTCGCCGATCGCCTCGTGGATCAGCACCGCCGCCACCGCCGAATCGACCCCGCCTGAAAGCCCGCAGATGACGCGCTTGTCGCCCACCTGCGCCCGGATTTCCGCGATCTTGGTCTGGCGGAATTCGGCCATGGTCCAATCGCCCGCCAGCCCGCAAACGTGGCGCACGAAATTGGCGATCAGCTTGGCCCCGTCTGGGGTGTGGACCACCTCAGGGTGGAACTGCGTGCCGTAGAACCGGCGTGCTTCATCAGCGATCACCGCAAACGGCGCGCCGTCTGACGTGGCAACGATGTCGAAGCCGGGGGCGAATTGGGTCACCTTGTCGCCGTGGCTCATCCACACCTGATGGCGCTCGCCGACTTCCCAGAGGCCATTGAACAGCGCGCATTCGGCGGTGACGGTGAGGAACGCGCGGCCAAATTCGCCGCCTTCTCCGGTTTCATGGCCAGGACGTACTTCGCCGCCCAGCTGATGGGTCATCACCTGCTGGCCGTAGCAAATGCCGAGGATCGGCACGCCGGCCTCGAACAGGGCCTGCGGTGCGCGCGGGCTGCCGTCCTCGGGCACGCTGGCGGGCGAACCGGAGAGAATGATGCCCTTGGGGCGCATCCGCCGGAACGCGGCTTCGGCCTGGGTGAAGGGGGCGATCTCGGAATAGACCCCGGCCTCGCGCACCCGGCGGGCAATGAGCTGAGTCACCTGCGACCCAAAATCGACGATCAGGATGCAGTCTGAAGCCGCGGAATCGCCGCTGGCTGAGCCTTGGGGGTGCGCTGTCATGGCGGCCGATTAGGGCAGGCCGCCCTGCCCTGTCCAGCATCGCCGCACTGCGGGCACTATTTTGCGATGGGGCGCAGAATTCATGGCGGCTTATCAGCAGCTTCTTGCGGAGGCTGCGGACAAAAATTGCATAAAATGCAACTTCATTTAGCGTTTTCGCATTTGAATTCGATCCTATCGAACACCACTTCGCAGCTTGTACGATGTGACGCCGGGCTCCTCTCTCCCTCCCGGCCTTCTCGCCAGTGAGACCATCGTTCGGTAGTCGCAAGCCGAAAGCGGCCCGACTGCCCGCCTGCCAGACCGGCAGGATCGGCCGGCCTCCCCCCCGCCGCCGTCCTGACCTGTCAGCGCCCGCGCTCCCCCCGCGCCGGCATGCAGCGAAAGAGACGCGGTCACCACACTCCCCCCCCTAAAAATGGTGGCCGCGTCTCACGCGCATGCCTGATCGTGCGATCTCATCGCCCTCGCAGCAGCACCCATGATTGCAGTTTTCGATTGCTGTGATGCGATATATTCAGCCTTCTGTGTGATTGAATATTGCGCGACGATTTCTAGATAGTGCGCAAGCCAGCTGGGTCCACCCTCTCTCCGGGCCTTCCTGGCTCCCGAACCACAACAGAAAAGGGAACATGAACCATGCGTATGGTCAGCGAAAAGGCCGTCGCCTTGCTGCTCGCCGTTGCCATCAGCGGCACCGCGTTCAACACCTTTATCGTCTAAGCCCACGATAACGTGTGACGCGAGCGACTTGCGACACCTCAACTGGCCCGGCCGTCCATCAGGATAGCCGGGCCAAGTTGCATCTGGGGCCGGTCAATCCACCCCGCCGAGGCGCTCCGCTTCCGCACGCAACTCGGTCTTGAGCAGCTTGCCGATATGGCTCCGCGGCATTTCGGCAATCGCATGAAGCGCGGCAAGCCGCTGAGTCTTGCCGAGCCGCGCGTTGACCGCCGCCATGATCGCGGCAGGCTCGGCTGCGCCGTCCTTGAGCACCACGAAGCCGACCGGGCTCTCCCCCCAGGCGCGCGATGGCACGCCCACGACCGCCGCCTCGACTACGCCCGCTTCCTTGGACAATTCGGCCTCAAGATCGCTGGGGTAGATGTTGAACCCGCCCGAGATGATCATATCTTTGGCCCGGCCGACCAGTTCAACGAAACCTTCCGCGTCGACCCGGCCAATATCCCCCATCCGCATCCAGGCCTCTCCGGTGACGGGGTCGATCCACTGGGCCTCGGCAGTCTTGTCGGGGCGGTTCTTGTAGCCGCTCATCATCGTCAGGCTGCGCCCGATCAGGTTGCCGGGGGTGCCGGGTGGCACCTCGCGGTCTTCATCGTCGAGCACCTTCAATTCGCTCCCCGGCGCGGGGCGACCGACGGTGTGGAGCTTGTCGGGGAATTCGTGACAGGGGAGCAGGCATACCACCCCGCCTTCGGTCATCGAATAGATTTCGATGAGGCCACCGGGCATCCGCTGGAGCACCTCGCGCTTGAGCTCGGCGGAGAAGGGGGCTGAGGTGCAATATTTGAGCTTGAGGCTGGACAGGTCGAAGCGGTCGAAATCCGCAAAATCCATCAGCCGCTGATATTGCACCGGCACCAGCATGGTGATGGTCGTGCGGTCGCCTTGAGCAAAGCCAAGCCACTTGGCGCAATCGAACTTGCCCATCACCCGAACACAGCCGCCCGCGAGCAGCACGGGCAGGAACGCGACCATCGTGGTGTTCGAATAGAGCGGGGTCGAGGCGAGCGAGCGCACATCGATCCCGGCAGCGAGATAGCTGAGGCCGGTCGTCGCAAACTGCCGCCAGCGCATCTGGTGCGAATGGACGATGCCCTTGGGAATGCCGGTCGTGCCGCTGGAATAGATGATGTTGAACGGGTCCTTGGGCTCGGGCACAAAGGCGGGTGCGCGGCTGCCCGGAGGGGCCATCCACTGGTCGATGCTTTCGAGCGGGACACGGATCATATCGGCCATGAAATCCGGCCCCAGCTCAGCCGCCTTGGCGCTATCGATGAACAGATGGATCGCACCGGAATCCTTCGCCATGCCTTCGAGCTGTTCAGGCGAGGCGCTGGTGGTGAGCGGCGCGGCCACCCCACCCGCGCGCACCGCCGCCAAGAACACCAGCGCATATTCAACGCTGGAGGTGCCAAGGATCGCCACCGACTGCCCGCGCTGGAGCCCGGTTTCCACCAGCCGCGCCGCCAGCCGCTCGACCAGACCCACCAGCTCCGCCCAATATACCTCGCGCCGCTCGTCGATCAGAGCGAGATCATCGCCCTTGATCCGCGACCATGCCATCAGGATATCGGGGAAGCTGCTGAAGGGTTCGGCGAGGCGGTCGATCATCATTGCGTTGCTCATCCCTGTTTGCATAATCCGGGCGCAGCGATGCGCAACGGATTTGAAGGAGGGCATGGGATGCTCAAGCGAGCCTTGATTGCGACACTCGTCAGTGTGCTGGCGGCCTCCGCAGCCGCGCAGGAAGGGGCCGGACCCAGGGTCGGTCAGCGTCAGGTCATCGCCGTGCTGGCCCATCCGGATGACGAACTGCCGATGGCCCCGGCCCTCGCCGCCCTGGCCCGTGAAGGGGCCTATGTGCGGATTGTGTATGCCACGGACGGCGATGCCGGACCGGGGGTTTCCGCCTACCAACCCGGCGAGAAGCTCGGTATCACGCGCCAGCTTGAAGCCTTTTGCGCAGGCGAGGCGCTGGGCGCGTCGATGGTGGCAAGCTTCAATCGCGGAGATGGCAAGCTGGGAATCGAAGCACACCGTCAGGGCAGCCCCGCGCGCAAGCTGAAGGGCGAACTTGAAAGCTACATCCCCGGAAATGATCTGGTGCTGACTTGGGGGCCGGATGGCGGCTATGGCCATGCCGACCACCGCCTTGTGAGCGCGATGGCGACGCAGGTGGTGCAGGCGCTTCCGGCCGCCGATCGCCCCAAGCTGCTCTATGTCGGCATTCCCAACGGCAGTCTTCCGCCGGTGCCGGAAATGGCTGAATGGGCTACCACCGATCCCACTCTCCTGACCGAGAGCATCGCCTACACCCCCACCGATCTCGCCGCTGCCACAGCTGCCGCGGAGTGCCACAAGACCCAGTTCGACGAGGCCACCCGTCAGGCGATGATGGGTGTTTTCGATGCCACCATGTGGCGCGGGCGTGTGCATTTCCGCCCTGCCTTCTGAAAGGCTCGACGAACCGCCCTTGTCACCCGTGGAAAAGCACCGCCTGCGGCCCTCCCGCAGTTGGGTTTCCGTGTCTGACCGCCTATATGATGGGCCATGAACGACACCAACAATCCGACCCCCGATAAGCTGCCCAACGCCAATGAATATGGCGCGGATTCGATCAAGGTTCTCAAAGGCCTCGATGCCGTCCGCAAGCGCCCCGGCATGTATATCGGCGATACCGATGACGGGTCGGGCCTCCATCACATGGTCTTTGAAGTTTCGGACAATGCCATTGACGAGGCGCTGGCGGGTCATTGCGACCTCGTTCTCATCGAATTGAACCCCGATGGCAGCGTCAGCGTCGAAGATAACGGCCGCGGCATTCCCACCGGCATGCACCCCGAAGAAGGCGTTTCCGCCGCCGAAGTGATCATGACCCAGCTCCACGCGGGCGGGAAGTTTGAGAACACCTCGGACGACAACGCCTACAAGGTCTCGGGCGGACTCCACGGGGTGGGTGTGTCGGTGGTCAACGCGCTCAGCGAATGGCTCGAACTCACCATCTGGCGCGAGGGCAAGGAGCACTGGATGCGCTTTGCCTACGGCGATGCGGTCGCACCGCTCAAGGTCGTCGGCGATGCCCCGACAGGCAAAAAGGGCACCCGCGTCACCTTCAAGGCCAGCCACGACACCTTCAAGAACGTCACCGACTACGATTTCGACAAGCTCGAACACCGCTACCGCGAACTCGCCTTCCTCAACTCGGGCGTGCGCATCAAGCTGCGCGATCTGCGGCATGAAGAAGTGCTGGAGCACGATCTCTATTACGAGGGCGGGATTGCCGCCTTCGTCAAATATCTCGACCGCAACAAGCAGGCGCTGATCGCCGAGCCGATTTCGGTGTCGGCTGAAAAGGACGGGATCGGGATCGACGTCGCGCTGGAATGGAACGATTCCTATTACGAGAACGTCCTCGCTTTCACCAACAACATCCCCCAGCGCGACGGCGGCACGCACCTCGCGGCCTTCCGCGCCGCACTGACCCGCACGCTCAACAATTATGCCGAGCGTTCGGGGATGCTGAAGAAGGAGAAGGTCAGCCTTTCGGGCGAGGATATGCGAGAAGGCCTCACGGCGATTGTCAGCGTGAAACTGCCTGACCCCAAATTCTCAAGCCAGACCAAGGACAAGCTCGTCTCCTCCGAAGTGCGCCAGCCGCTCGAATCGCTGATGAGCGATAAGATGAGCGAATGGCTGGAGGAAAACCCCTCGGACGCGCGCGCCATCATCCAGAAGGTGATCGACGCCGCCGCCGCACGCGAAGCCGCCCGGCGCGCGCGTGAAATGAGCCGCAAGGGCGCGATGAGCATTGCCTCGCTCCCTGGCAAGCTCGCCGATTGTCAGGAACGCGATCCGGCCAAGTCCGAACTGTTTCTGGTCGAGGGCGATTCCGCAGGCGGCTCGGCCAAGCAGGGGCGTGACCGCAAGACGCAGGCGATCCTGCCGCTGAAGGGGAAGATCCTCAACGTCGAACGCGCGCGGTTTGATCGGATCATTTCCTCGAAGGAAGTCGGCACCCTCATCCAGGCGATGGGCACCGGCATCCGCGACGAGTTCAACCTTGAGAAGCTGCGCTATCACAAGATTGTGATCATGACCGACGCTGATGTCGACGGCGCGCATATCCGAACGCTGCTGCTCACCTTCTTCCACCGCCAGATGCCCGACATTATCCGCGCCGGGCACCTGTTCATCGCCCAGCCGCCGCTTTTCAAGGTGTCGAAGGGGCGCTCCGAGGTCTACCTCAAGGATCAGGCCGCGCTTGATCGCTATCTCGTCGATGCCGGGCTGCAAGGCCGCGTGATCGAGACCGCCGAAGGCGCGCGTGGGGGCGAGGATCTGCGGGCGCTGGTCGATGGCGCGCTTCGATTGAAGAACCTGCTCGCCTTCGTGCCGCGCCGCTATGACAGCGGAATTGTCGAGCAGATGGCGCTGGTCGGCGCGCTCGAACCCGGCCTTGCGGGCGAAGCGCTCGCCGCCGCGCTCCAGCGCGCTGCCGGACGGCTTGGCGCGGGCGACCGCGAAGCCCGCTGGACCGCGTGGCAGCGCGAAGACGGCACGGTGGTGTTCGAGCGCCTGTGGCGCGGCGTCACCGATGTCCACGAGATCGAGGCGCGCTTCCTCTCCAGCACCGAAGCGCACAAGCTTCACGGCCTCGCCGCCGCGCAGGCCGATGCCTATGCCTCGCCGGTCAGGCTGGTGCGCGCCGGCGACGTGGCCGAGGAGCCCGAGACTGAGCCCATCGCCGATGATCCGCTGGCAGGCGAGGCTGAAGAGGCCGCTCCCGAGCCTGCTGCCACTTTCGATGGCACGATCAGCCGCCCGAGCCAGCTGCTCGACGCGATCTTCGCCGCTGGACGCAAGGGCCTTGCGATCGCCCGCTACAAGGGCCTTGGCGAAATGAACGCCGAGCAATTGTGGGAAACGACGCTCGATCCCGAGGCGCGCGTGCTGCTGCAGGTCAAGGTCGAGGATGCCGACGTGACCGACGAGATATTCACCCGCCTGATGGGCGACATTGTTGAGCCGCGCCGCGAATTCATTCAGGATAATGCGCTCAACGTCGCCAATCTCGACGTCTAGACACGGACCCGCCATGGCCCAGCCCCACCGTACCGAGGATCTGCAACAGGCCAGCTTCCTGATCATCCTGGCGGTGGTCAGCATGCTGATGGCGGTGATCGTCTGGCCTTTTGCGCAGCCGCTGCTGTGGGCCGGGCTGGCGGCGATCATGTTCCAGCCGCTGTACCGCAATGTGCTGCGGCGGGTGCGTGGACGGCGCAATCCTGCGGCGGGGCTTTCGCTGCTGATCATCTTTTTCGTCGTGATGGTGCCAGCCTTGTGGATCGCGACGATGGTCGCGCAGCAGGCGGTCGTGTTGGTCACCACCGTGCAGGAGCAGCCGCTCGATCTCGCGGCGATGTTCGATAATGTCTATGGCCTGCTGCCCAAGCTCGCGCAGGATGCGGTGGACCGCAGCGGGTGGGGCGATGTGCCGATGGTGCAGGCCCGGCTGCAGGAATTGCTTACTGAAAGCGCCGGGATGATCGCCAGCCAAGCGGTCTCGATCGGCAGCGGCGCCTTGAGCTTCTTCCTGTCTTTCGGCGTCGCGCTTTATGTCATGTTCTTCCTGCTGCGCGATGGCGAGCGGATCGGGCGCACGGTGCTGTGCGCGGTGCCGGTGGAGCGGTCGATTGCTGACCGCCTTGCCGACCGGTTTCTCGGGATCGTCCGGGCGACGATCAAGGGCACTGGTGTCGTGGCGCTGGTGCAAGGCGCGCTCGGCACGGCAGCGATGATGATTGCCGGCGTGCCCTCCGCGCTGCTGTTCGGTGTCATCATGGTGATCTTCGCGCTGGTGCCGGTGATTGGATCGGGTGCGGTGTGGGTGCCTGCCGGGATCTGGCTGCTGATCACCGGATCGACCTGGCAAGGCGTGTTCCTGCTGCTGATGGGCTTCTTCGTGATTTCCTCGGTCGATAATGTGCTTCGTCCGATCCTCGTGGGGCGGGATACCGGCATTCCCGACTGGATCATCCTGATCACCACGCTGGGCGGAATCAGTCTGGTCGGTTTTTCGGGCATTGTCCTGGGGCCGCTGGTTGCGGGCCTTTTCCTCGCCAGTTGGTCGATCTTGCGCGAACAGAGGGACGAGGACGAAGAGGCATCGCGACAGGACCGGATCAATGTCGACGCCTCGGGTCACACGCCTGGCATGGCAGCTGCGGAATAAGGCGCGATGCAATCGCTCGTCAAACCCGGCAGTCAGGGCGAAGCGATCGGGCGGCTGCTGCTCGCCGGGCTGGTGGTGGTGATGCTGCCCGCGCTGCCGTTTGGCACCTATCTGAGCTATCCCTTTGCCATCCTGACCACATGGTTCCATGAAATGGGCCATGGCCTGACCGCCCTGATGCTCGGCCAGCGGTTTGAGCAGCTGATGATCTTCGCCAATGGTTCGGGCGTCGCGCAGAGCCAGGTTGACGCCGATGCCTCGCCCTTCGTGCTCGCCGCGATTGCTGCCGGAGGCCCGCTCGCGCCGAGTGTGGTGGGCGCGTTGCTGATCCTCGCCAGCGCCCACCCGCGCCTGTGGCGACCCGCGCTGTGGCTGGCGGTGGCGGCGATCTTTGCCAGCGTGATCATCTGGGTGCGGTCGGTGGTGGGATACAGCGTGCTGCCGCTGGTCGCGGCCCTGCTCGCTCTGATCGCATGGCGCGCGAAGCCCGCCTTTGCCCGCTTCACCCTGCAATTCCTCGGCGTGCTGGCGGCGATGAGCATGTTGCGCGATGCCAATTACCTGCTCACCGAAAGGGCGGAGATCGAGGGTCAGGCTATGCTGTCCGATACCGGGCAGATCGCTGCGGTGCTGGGCCTGCCGCACTGGCTGTGGGCCGGGGTGATTGTCATCCTGTCGGGGCTGATGGTGGGTGCGGCGCTCAAATATGCGCTTGCCGAACACCGTCTGCGCCCTCCGCCGCGCAAACTTCCCGCCAATGTGCTGCAATTCAAGCGCGACCCGCGCCGCTGACGCGGCGTAGCCGTTAGGACGCGACCTTCAGCGTGTTCACGCCAGCTGCGTCCGACCCTGCCTCGCCCGATAGGCCGATGAACATGGTGTCGACAATCCGCGCCAGCTTTTGCTCGGTCAGTCTGTCACCAAGATAGATCAGCGCATCGGGCAGAGTGTAGTTCGAGATCATCTGATTGATCAGCGACAGCGCTTCATCAATCTCCAGCCCGGCGAAATAGCCCTCGGCCTGCGCCTCGGCGATCAGCTCGCACAGGTAATGATCGGCGAGATCGACATACGAGCGCACCCGTTCAAAATTGGCCGCACCCATTTCGCACAGGATGGTGAAATGTTCCGGATCCTCGCGGAAGCGGCCCTGCGAAATCGCGAAGCGGCGGCGGAAGAACTCATACATCTTGCGCTGCGGCGGCAAAGCGCTGGCGAGCACCTCCTCCATCACCGCCATATGCGGGGCGAGCCAGGTCTGCGCGACGGCATCGAACAGATCATCGTAATCAGTGAAAAGCGCCTCAAACCGCGCGCGGGTAAGCCCGCTTTCGGCCATGGCGACGGTCCATGGGATTTCCTGCCCGCGCTCCTTCACCAGATCGAGCACATGGCGCGCAATGCGCTCACGCTCGGCTTCCCGGGCGGTTTCTGTCAATCCCATGTCGCTCACGCCTCCTCGCGCGAGCATCAACATAGGCGATGCAGGCGCGGGCTGAAAGAGCCGCTCGTCGATTTTTGTGCGACGCAGCAAGGGAAAGGTCATTGATGCAGCGGGGGATCACACGCGCGGCGGCATCGGGAAGAAAGCGGACGTGCGGCGCTCGTAGACCGCATATTTGTTGCCCTTGGTCTTGTGCAGGTTCTTTTCCAGCAACGGCACGCCCGACCAGCTGGTGAGCGTGTAGCTGAGGAACAACGGCCCGATCACCGTCGCTGCGGCATATTCCCATCCGGCCGAAGCACACGTCAGCCAGATGCCCCACCAGGCGCAGAAGTCGCCGAAATAGTTGGGATGGCGGGTGTAACGCCACAAGCCCTTATCGAGCACATAGCCCTTGTTGGCCGGATCGGCCTTGAACCGCGCCAGCTGCCAGTCACCGACCCATTCGAAGAACACGCCCACGCACCACAGCGCAAAGCCAGCCCAGGCCAGCTTTCCGATCGGCGCAGGCTCGGGGGATGCGAGGATGCCGACCTGTGCGGGGCTCGACACCACGAACAGCAGCACCGCCTGCATGAGCCACACGCGGGTCAGCGCATAGCTGGCGAACTGCCCCTTCTCGCGCGGCTTTTCGAGCATTTTGCGGTAGCGCCGGTCCTCGCCATGCTTGCGCCAGCGCAGAAACAGATAGACGCCGAGCCGAAAGCCCCACGCGGCGGTCATCACCATGATCAGCGTGCCAAGCTGCCCAGGTCCGCCGCCGCCGGGCACATGCAGCCAACTCGTCACCGCGAGAATGCCCATCCCTGCGCCCCAGAAGGCGTCGATGAAGCTGACGTCATTGATCTTCACCGAAATCGCCCACTGGATCAGCACCAGCGCGATGAGGATAGCGGCATTCACTGCAAGCGTTTCAAACATCATTCTTGCCTGCAATAATGTCACGCGCCTGTTGTTCGAGCACTTTGAAGCGTTCGTAATCAGGCAGCTTGGAACGGAACCACTGCGCGATTTTCAGCAGGTCTTCGCCATAATTCCCGGTCGGGACCAGAGGCTCTCCGAAGCTGATGATCCGGCGCGCATTATCGGCAAAGGCCGGGACGATGGGCACGTTGGCGGCCCGGGCGATGTGGTAGAAGCCGGATTTCCACTTGCCATCGGTCTTGCGCGTGCCCTCGCAGGCGATCACCAGCGCAAGGTGATCGCGGGCGGCGAATTCGGCGGCGACCTGTTCGGTGGCGTTGGTCTTGGCCGTGCGGTCAACAGGGATGCCGCCCATGTCGAGCATGAAATTGCGCATCACCCCCTGAAACAGCGTGTGCTTGCCCATGAAGTTGGGGCGGATGCCCTCTTCATGGGTGGCACCGGTGAAGAACACGAAGTCCCAATTGGTGGTGTGCGGCGCCCCGGCAATGACGTATTTTTTCAGATGCTTGGGCAGCGGAGAATCGATCTTCCAGCCCCGGATATACCAGATCGCGAGAATGATCCGGCGCACGATGCGCGACAGCAGCGTGGGCTTGCGAGCGTATTTTTCTGGCAATGTGTGATCCCTCTCTCGCCCACGTGTTTGCCCGCAATCGGGGGAGTTACGCAAGAGGGCGTGTGGGGGTTTCAGACGCGCATCGTCACATCCGAAACACGCCAAACGCAGGCCGCTCGGCAATCGGTGCCTCAAGACACGCCGCCAGCGCAAGCCCCAGCACATCGCGGGTCTGCACCGGATCGACCACGCCGTCGTCCCACAGGCGGGCAGTGGCGTAGTAGGGGTTGCCTTCGTCCTCGTATTTCTGGCGGATCGGGGCCTTGAACGCCTCGGCCTGCTCGGGCGTCCAGCTGTCCGCGTCGCGGTGGACGGTGGCGAGGACGCTCGCGGCCTGCTCGCCGCCCATCACCGAGATGCGCGCGTTGGGCCAGGTGAACAGGAAGCGGGGTGAATAGGCGCGGCCGCACATCCCGTAATTCCCCGCGCCAAAGCTGCCGCCGATCACCACAGTGACCTTGGGCACGGTCGCGGTGGCGACCGCGGTGACGAGCTTCGCGCCATGCTTGGCGATGCCTTCGGCCTCGTACTTCCCGCCGACCATGAAGCCGCTGATATTCTGGAGGAACAGCAGCGGGATGCGGCGCTGGCAGGCAAGCTCGATGAAATGCGCGCCCTTCTGCGCGCTCTCGGAGAACAGCACGCCGTTATTGGCGAGGATCGCGACCGGCATCCCCCAGATATGCGCAAAGCCGCACACCAGCGTTGCGCCGTAATGCGCCTTGAATTCGTGGAACTCGCTGCCGTCGACCAGCCGCGCGATCACTTCCTTGACGTCATAGGGCGCGCGCACGTCGTCCGGGATGAGGGCGTAGAGGTCTTCGGCGTCGAATTTGGGCGGGCGCGGGTCTTTCAGGGCAACATCCTTCGCCGCCCCGGTGTTCGCGCCGAGGTGGCTGACGATATCGCGCACGATGGTGAGCGCGTGCTCGTCGTTCTCTGCGAGGTGATCGACCACACCCGATTTTTTGGCGTGCAGATCGCCGCCGCCGAGGTCCTCGGCGCTGATCTCCTCGCCCGTTGCCGCCTTCACCAGCGGCGGGCCGGCGAGGAAGATCGTGCCCTGATTGCGCACGATCACCGTCTCGTCGGACATGGCAGGGACGTAAGCGCCACCGGCGGTGCAGCTCCCCATGACGCAGGCGATCTGCGGGATGCCAGCTGCGGACATGTTCGCCTGATTGAAGAAGATCCGCCCGAAATGATCGCGGTCCGGAAACACCTCCGCCTGATGCGGGAGGTTCGCCCCGCCCGAGTCCACGAGGTAGATGCACGGCAGGCGGTTCTCCTGCGCAATCTCCTGCGCGCGCAGGTGCTTCTTCACCGTCATCGGGTAATAGGTGCCGCCCTTCACGGTCGCATCATTGCACACGATCATGCACTGCCGCCCCGAGACGCGCCCGATACCGCAGATGATCGAGGCCCCGTTGACGTCGCCCTCGTACATCCCGTTGGCCGCGAGTTGCCCGATCTCGAGGAAGGGCGAACCCGGATCGAGCAGCCGCTCCACCCGCTCGCGGGGAAGCAGCTTGCCGCGCGACACATGCCGCTCGCGATGCTTCTCCGGCCCGCCGAGCGCGGCTTCGGCCACGGCGGCGCGGAGCTGCTGCGCGAGCGCGTGGTTATGCGCGAACCGGGCCTTGGCCTCGGGGCTCTCGCGGTCGAGTTTCGTGGTGAGGGTGGGGGCGGTCAAATCGTGTCTTCCAACTGATTGATTTCTCCGTCCACCCAAAGGCGGGACGGGATTTTGCCATCTGCTATCGTGAAATTGTCGCCAGCGCACGGGTCGCTCTTCGAGCAAATAAACTTGACCACATTGCCCTCAAGCTCTGGCGTGGCCCACGAGGAGATAATGTAGCTTCCGCGAAATCGCCGCCCCTCGACAACGGCGAGCCGTTTCATGCCATGGCGGCTCTGTGGATTGACGTACCAGAGGCTATAGATTGCGAATGTACGCCCGCCAGAGCGTATCTCCCCGACCTTCGTTATCTGGCTGTGCGCCAATCGGCCGCAGCAATCGTGTGTTATGAAAAGATCGGCAGGAGTCGAACGCGAAGCGGCTTGCGTCGCGCAGGCGGCACCGACGATTGTCAGGACGAGCGCGAAGGCCCTCATCACCCCGCCGCCCCGATCAACTCGCGCCCGATTAGCATCCGGCGGATCTCGTTGGTCCCCGCGCCGATATCGAGCAGCTTGGCATCGCGCATATAACGCTCGACCGGCCAGTCGGTGGTGTAGCCCGCGCCGCCAAGCGCCTGCACGCTTTCGGCGGCGACCTTGAAGGCGTTCTCCGACGCGAGCAGGATCACGCCCGCCGCATCGAACCGCGTCGTCTGCCCCGCGTCACACGCCTTCGCCACCGCATAGGTGTAGGCGCGGGCCGATTGCAGGGCGACATACATATCGGCGACCTTGGCCTGCATCAGCTGGAAGGAGCCAATCGGCTTTCCGAACTGCTTCCTCTCGCGCAGATAGGGGATCACCGTGTCGAGACACGCCTGCATGATCCCGAGCTGCAATCCGGCGAGCACCACGCGCTCGTAATCGAGCCCGCTCATCAGCACGCCGACGCCGCCGTTGACCGGGCCCATCACGCGGTCTTCGGGGATGAAGCAGTCGGAGAACACCAGCTCGGCGGTGGGGGAGCCCTTCATGCCGACCTTGCTGATCTTCTGGCCGATGGCAAAACCCTCATCGCCCTTCTCGATCAGGAAGGCGGTGATCCCGCGCGATCCGGCGCTGCCGTCGGTCTTGGCATAGACGACCAGCGTATCGGCCTCGGGCGCGTTGGTGATCCAGAACTTGGTGCCGTTCAGCACGTAGCCGCCTTGCACAGCGTCGGCCTTCAATTTCATCGAGACCACATCGCTGCCAGCACCCGCTTCGGACATGGCCAGCGAACCGACATGCTCGCCACTGATAAGCTTGGGGAGATATTGGGCGCGCTGCTCATCCGATCCCCAGCGGCGGATCTGATTAAGGCAGAGGTTGGAATGCGCGCCGTAGGACAGGCCCACGCTCGCGCTAGCCCGCGAGACTTCCTCAACCGCGATCACATGTTCAAGATAGCCGAGCCCCAGCCCGCCCCATTCTTCCTCCACCGTAATCCCATGCAGACCCAACGCCCCCATCGGCTCCCACAATTCGCGCGGGAAGCGGTCCTCGCGGTCGGTGCGTTCCGCGAGCGGCGCGATTTGCTCGTCGGCGAAGCGCGCGGTGCTCTCGCGGATCATCTGAGCCGCTTCGCCGAGGTGGAAATCGAAATCGGGGGTAGCGCGCATGAATTGTTCCTCGGCCCGCAATGATTGTTCTGGCGGCACGCATAGCAAGAGCTTGCTCAAAGGCCAATCGGGCAAGGCTGGCGCGAGGCCAAGAACCTCGCTAACCCTGACCCGATGACGACCGCCCCGCCCTTGCTCCAATTCGATGGAGTGATCTGCCGCTTTGGCGCGGTGACCGCGGTGGGCGGCGTCTCGTGCGAGATCGCATCTGGCAGTTTCGTCGCGCTGGTGGGGGCCTCGGGTTCGGGCAAGTCGACGCTGCTCAAGACGGTCAACACGCTCGTGGAGCCGACCGAGGGCCGGGTGCTGTTCGGAGGCGAGGATGTCAGCACGCTGCCGCCCGCCCGCCTGCGCCGCCGTGTCGGCTATGTGTTTCAGGGCATCGGCTTGTTCCCGCATTTCTCGGTCGCCGAGAACATCGCCATCGGCCCGCGACTGGCCGGGGAGAAACTGGCGCCGGATCGCATCGCCGAATTGCTGGCGCTGGTTGAACTCGACCCGGCGATGGCAACCCGGATGCCCGATGAACTCAGCGGCGGGCAGCGCCAGCGCGTCGGCGTGGCGCGGGCGCTGGCTGGGGAGCCGGAGCTGTTGATCATGGACGAGCCCTTCGGCGCGCTCGATCCCGTCACCCGCGCCGCGCTGGGCCACAAGGTGCGCGAACTGCACACGCGCCTCGGCCTCACCACGGTGATGGTGACCCACGACATGGCCGAGGCGCTGCTGCTGGCGGACCGCGTACTGGTGATGGACAAGGGCGCATTGGTCGCCGACGAAACGCCCCGTGCATTGCTCGCAGGCGCAGGCGGCGCGGCGGCTCAGGGGCTGGTCGCGGTCCCACGTGGACAGGCCGAGCGGCTGGCCGCGATGGAGCAGCGCGCGCCATGAACACCGTGTGGGACATCCTCCCCGGCCTTGGCGAGAAGCTCGCCGCGCATGTGGTGCTAGCGGCCTCTGCCATCGGCCTTGCCATGCTGATTGCGTTGCCCATGGCGGTGTGGGCCAGCCGCACGGCCGTGGTCTCTCGCCTCGCCTTGAGCCTTGCCAGCCTTGTCCAGACCATCCCGGCCCTCGCGCTGCTGGCGCTGTTCTTTCCGCTGTTGCTGTCTTTGCGCGCAGTGTTCGGCGATGGGTTGCCCACGCTCGGCTTCCTGCCCGCGCTGATGGCGCTGACGCTCTATGCCCTGCTGCCGATCCTGCGCAACGCGGTGACGGCGCAGGCCAATCTCGATCCCGGCGTGCTGGAAGCCGCCGATGGCGTGGGCATGACCAAGTGGCAGAAGCTCTATCTCGTCGAGGCGCCGCTTTCGGCCCCCTTCATCATGGCCGGCATCCGCACCGCATCGGTGTGGACCATCGGTGCAGCGACGCTCGCCACCACCATCGGCCAGCCAAGCCTCGGCGATCCGATCTTCGCCGGGCTCCAGACCCAGAATTGGGCGCTGGTCCTGGCAGGGTGCCTCGCCAGTGCGGGGCTGGCGCTGGCGGCGGACAACCTCTTGTGGGTGATAGAGGTCGGCCTCGCCAAGCGGTCGCGCGCGATGACCTTCGGCGGGATGGCGGTGGTTGCGCTGGGCATCCTCGCCGCGCTCTGGGCGCAGGGGGCAGGCAGCGACGAGCGCCGCATCATCATCGCCTCCAAGCAGTTTTCCGAGCAATATATCCTCGCCCAGCTGATCGGCGCGCGGCTGGAGGAAGCAGGGTATGCGATCGAATATCGCGATGGGCTGGGGAGCGCGGTGGTGCACGGCGCAGTCGCATCGTCGACCATCGACATCTCGGTCGATTACACTGGCACGATCTGGACCAATTACCTGAATCGCTCAGACAACCCCGGGCGCGAGGCGATGTATGAGACAATCCGCGAATGGGAAGCGCGCGAAAACGGGGTCAAAGTGCTGGGGCGCTTGGGCTTCGAAAACGCCTACGCCTTCGCCATGCGGTCTGACCGCGCGCGCGAATTGGGGGTCACCTCGCTCACCGATCTGGTGGCGGTCGCGCCGCAGCTGACGGTGGGCGGCGACCCCGAATTCTTCGAGCGGCCCGAATGGATCGCGGTGCGCGATGCCTATGGCCTGCGCTTCGCCAAGAGCCGCAATTTCGCGCCGACATTCATGTACAATGCCCTCAAATCGGGCGAGGCCGATGTCATCAGCGCCTACACCTCGGACGGGCGGATCGCGGCGGATAAGCTGGTGGTGCTGACCGACCCCAAAGGGGCGCTCCCCAGTTATGATGCGCTGCTCATGCTTTCGCCCCGTATCGCCAAGGATGCAGGGGTGGCCGCGGCGCTCCAGCCGCTGATCGGGGCGATCAGTGTCGAGGCCATGCGCGAAGCGAACCTTGCCGTTGACCGCGAGGACGAGGCCAAGCTCACCCCCAAAGAGGCCGCGGCGGAACTGGCGACAAAAGCAGGGCTCTGACGCGGCCTCGCGTCAGCGCGCCTTCTGCCACACCTGCGTCTGGCACAGCGGGCCGAGGCAACCCTTGACCTCAAGTGCACCAGAGGCGTTGCGGCGCACTTCGGAGGTGTACGTGCGGCCCGTCTTGGGGTCATAAATCTGCCCGCGCCAGACGCCGCTATCCTCGCGCAAGCTGGAAAGTATGGCGGTGCCGAGCAGTTTGCGAGCGCGCTTGGCGGGGTCGGGATTGTTGACATCGCGCTGATTGGCGCCTCCGGCAGGCTGGATCAGGAACTTGTCGATCCGCCCGCACAGCGCCTTGCCGCAGCGGGCGATGTGCACCACAGCGTTCTTTTCCGCCGTGACCCAGCGCCCAGTTATGGTTTCGGCCGCTGTCGCCCCCGTGCTCCCAAGGGTCAGAGCGGCGATTGCCGCCGCGCCTGAAAAGATCAATCTTGCTTGCATCCCTGCCCCCTTGCTTTCCCTCATAAATGCTGGTCATTTCGCGCTCCGCCAAATCTGCGTCTGACAGAACGGGCCAATGCAGCCCTTCACTTCCAGCAGATTGGCTCCCTTGCGGCGGATCACCGAACGATAGCTTTTGCCGCTCTTGGGGTCATAGATGCGCCCGCGCCAGATGTCGCGATCAGCGATAAAGCCTGACAAAATCGGCAGGCCCAACAGGCGGCGCTGGCGCAGCTTGGGATCGGGATTGTTGATATCGCGCTGATCGAGGCCTTCAGGGGGCGCCACGAGAAACTTTTCGAGTGTGCCGCACACGGCTTTGCCGCAGGGCGCGATCAGGACCACACCATCCTTGTCCGCAGTGACCCAGCGCCCCGTCACCGGCTCGGCAGCCGAAGCGCGGTCGACACTCCAAGCAAGCGCTGCCAACAAGGTTATGGCAAACAGAGTAAGGCGGACGATCATGCGGCAGGTCCTCAAGGGGTGTCCTTGTTGATACGCCAGCATCGCGCCCCGCGTTACCATCATGCAAAGCCCACGCCGAAGGGCCAGCGCCGCCCGCACAGCCCCAGCACCTTGAACAGCGTTCCCATCTCGCTGTCTCTGGTCAGCCGGTCATACTGGCGCTGGAGCTTGTCCCGCTCGCCTGGGTTGCGGCGCTGGAGCGCTTCGAGCCGCGTGTCGATCCCCAACTGCCGCAGCCATTCGCCCTGAGACTGCACGCCGATCACATCGGCCCCATGGTGTTGAGCGACGTGTGCAAGCAGTTCGAAATCGACATGAGCGGTGATGTCGGCCTCGCCGGGATGGGCGAAGATATCGACTTTCTGGTGCGCCTTCAGCGCCTGCATGGTCGCGCCGGACCGAAGTTCCTGATGGCCATAATCGATGATCAGCGCTGCCCCGCCCTGTTCTTTCAGTCGCCGGGCGATCTCGGCCATCACGGCCACCGCCGCCGGACTGGTTTCGATCATCGTGCCCTGCGCGGCCCTGAGCCAGCTTGGGGGGACAAGATGATCCATCCTCTCCTTGCCGGCACAGTAGGTGAAGGCCTCGCCATCGAGAGTGACCATGCGATCGAACCAGCCATCGGCGGAGCGCACCAGCTGATGGACCGGCAGCGCATCGAAGAACTCGTTGGCGACGATCAGCAGCGGCGCATCATCGGGCAAGGTCGAGAGGTCATGGTGATGGATGCAATCGGGAAAGGCCTCGCGCTGGATCGCCCGCAGCGCCGCCGAGGTCTCGACGAAGTGCACCTGCGGGGCAAAATCATAGCGGGCCGCTGCGGCCAGCGCGTCCTTTGTCAGCGTGCCGCGTCCGGGGCCAAGCTCGACATAGTGGATATATTTGCGGCTGTTCATCCGCACCCATAGATCCGCAAACCACAGCCCGATCAGCTCACCGAACATCTGGCTGATTTCGGGCGCGGTGATGAAATCGCCCTGTTCGCCCAGCGGATCGCGGCTGGCGTAATAGCGCGCGTTGCTCTCACCCATATATTGGGCGAGGCTGATCGGACCGGTCTCGCGGATCAGGCGCTTGACGGTGGCTTCGACATCGACTTTGGCGCGGGCCAGCATCTCGGCTTCAAGCCGCGCTTGCTCGGCAGCAGCCTTGGCTGCGGCTTCTGCGGCGAGGCGAGCCTGCTCCTCGGCGGCAGCTTTGGCGGCAGCCTCGGCAGCGAGACGGGCCTGTTCTTCGGCAGCGGCCCTCGCGGCAGCTTCGGCGGCAAGGCGGGCTTCTTCCTCGGCGGCGGCTCTGGCGGCAGCCTCAGCGGCAAGCCGTGCCTGTTCTTCGGCTTCGGCCTTCGCCTTGGCTTCGGCAGCTGCAAGGCGAGCCTGTTCCTCGGCGGCAGCCTCGGCTTGCTTGCGTGCCTTTTCTTCCGCTTTCTTGCGGGCTTTTTCTTCAGCTTCCGCCTTGGCTCTGGCCTCAGCCTCGGAGCGGGTCTTGGCCTCGGCTTCGGCACGGGCTTTGGCTTCGGCCTCCGCCTTGGCCTTTGCTTCGGCCTTGGCGCGCGCCTCGGCCTCTGCCTTGGTCTTGGCCTCTACCTCGCGGCGGACCTTGTCGTCGGCCTCTTTGCGAGCCCTAGCTTCGGCTTCGGCTTTTGCGCGGGCCTCTGCCTCAGCCTGGGCCTTCGCACGCGCCTCGGCTTCAGCGCGTTTGGCGGCTTCGGCGGCGGCCTGTTCGCGGGCTTCACGCTCAGCCTTGGCACGTGCTTCGGCTTCGGCTTCGGCGCGCTCCTTGGCTTCAGCCAATGCTATCGCCTCAGCCTCTGCCTGCGCCTTTGCGGCGGTATCGTCTTCGGGATCGATTAAACGCAGCCGTGTGGGCTGCGAATCGGCAACCGTCAGGCCGGCAGCACGCCTCCGCCCGCCAGCGGTTTCTTCCGCAGCGCGAAGAGCACGACAATCAACCCAGTCAGAATAAGCGGTATGGTCAGCCATTGGCCCATCGATAGCCCGGTCCGCGCTGCAAAGTCAGCCAATTGTTGATCCGGCTCGCGGAAAAATTCGTTGACGAAGCGCGCGATCCCCATGCCGGTGGTGAACACGCCTGCCAAGAGGCCGGGGCGATAACGCGCGCCGGTTTTCCAGAACAGCAGCAGCATGATCACCAGCATCGCCAGCCCTTCCAGCCCCGCCTGATAGAGCTGACTAGGATGGCGCGGCAGCTCGGACGGATCGGTCGGAAAAATCATTGCCCAGGGCACGTCGGTCGCGCGGCCATAGAGCTCGCCATTGACGAAGTTGGCGAGCCGCCCGAGCAGCATCCCCATCGGCACGCCGACCGCGACATAATCGACCACGCGGATGAAGTTCAATTTGTCGCGCCACGATACCCAAGCCATCGCCACGGTCACGCCGATCAGCCCGCCGTGAAAGCTCATCCCGCCCTCCCACAGGCGCAGCAACTGCCAGCTCATCCACCCATCGCCCGAAAAATCGGTGAAGGCCCAGGGAATGCCGGTCTCACCCCCGGTGTAGAACGCTGCATAGCCCAGCCGCCCGCCGAAGATCACGCCGAGCGTGCAATAAAAGAACAGATCATCGGCATGGCGCTGCGCCATCGGTGCGCCGGGTTGCTTGAGCATCTTCGAGGTGTGCCAGTACGCGAACACCACACCCAGCAGGTAGGCGAGCGAATAGAACCGCAGGGTGAAGAACCCCAGATCAATTCCCTTCACCAAGCCAAGATCGGCAAAGTAGATCGGATCGGCGACACCGCTTGCGGCGAGTAGTGACAGCACGGAGCGAACCTCTTATTGACAATGACATGCCGTAACGGCGGGCCGCACCCGGCCTTCGCAACGCTGGCGCTTCTGGCACAGCGCGCGAGGCAGGGAAAGGGGCACAAAGCCGCCGCGACGGCCTGGGACAGGAGTATTCGGCGAAGGCCTCACCCGGCCGGTCCGAACGCCATAACAAGAGAGAGGAACATCACCGCATGCCCACCCAGCTGGACAATGCGCTCGAAGCGATCATCACCGGTCTGACTGCCGAGGGACAGGTGTTCGCCACCGTACCCTTCGTGCGCGACGGGGTGGAAATGCCCGTCTTTGCGGCCGCACCGCCATCGCTGGCGCATTATCTTGCGCATTTCTGCAATCAGAACAAGGATATAATCTTTCTTGTCGATGGCGATGTGCGGCTGACCTTCGGTGAGGCCTATGCGGCTGCGACCTGCGTTGCGGAAGGCCTGGTGCGCGATCACGGCGTCGAAAAAGGCGACCGCATCGGCATCGCCGCGCGCAACTCGGCCAACTGGATGATCGCTTACATGGGCATCCTGATGGCGGGCGGCTGCGCGACCCTGCTCAACGGCTTCTCCTCGGGCGAGGAATTGGCCTACGGGATCGATCTGGCCGAATGCAAACTGGTGCTGGCCGACGAGCCCCGCGCCGCGCGGCTTGAAGGCCATGCGCACCCGGCCAAGCTGGCGCTGTTCACCCATGGCAATGCCCCGTCCGAGGGCCTCGCTTCCGTCTGGGCGGTGCCACAAGGGACCAGCGCAGCGATGGCGCTGCTGGCAGAGATCGGGCCGGATGATATCGCGACGATCCTCTACACCTCGGGTTCGACCGGCAAGTCCAAGGGCGCATGGTCCGATCACCGCGGGGTCGTGAACGCGGTGATGAACTATGTTGCCCAGAGCGCGATGGCCAAGGTCCATGTCGAAAGCACCGAAGGGCCGATGACCGATCAGCCCTGCGCGCTGGTGGCCGTTCCGCTGTTCCACGTGACCGGCGAACTGCCTCTGTTCCTGCAAAGCTTCGCGATCGCGCGCAAGCTGGTGCTGATGCCGAAGTGGGATGCGGGCCTCGCCATCCGGCTGATGGCCGAGGAAAATGTGACCTATTTCGTCGGCGTCCCGCTGATGAGCTACGAAATCGCCAATCACCCCGACCGCGAGAAATACGACCTGTCGAAGTGCAAGAGCTTCGCCGCAGGCGGCGCGCCGCGTCCGGTGGAGCATGTCACGCGGATCAAGGAAGCCTTCCCCGGTGGGTTCCCGCTGCTGGGCTATGGCCTGACCGAGACCAACGCGGTCGGCTGCGGTAATTTCAACGAGAACTATCTCGCCAAGCCCGGCTCCACCGGTCGCCCGTCGAAACCGATGGTCGATCTGGCGATCCTCGACGATGCCGGAAACCCGCTGCCCCAGGGTCAGGTGGGCGAGGTCTGCATCCGCAGCGTCGCCAATTTCCGCGGCTACTGGAAGAACCCCGAAGCCACCGCCGCAGCCTTCACCGCCAACGGCTTCTTCCGCACCGGCGACCTCGGGTATCTCGACGAGGATGATTACCTCTTCATCGTCGACCGCAAGAAGGACATCATTATCCGCGGCGGCGAGAATATCTCGTGCATCGAGGTGGAAGACGCGATCTATGCCCATGACGATGTCAGCGAATGTTCGGTCTTCGGCCTGCCATGCGAGCGGATGGGCGAAGTGCCGGCGGCGGTCTACCGTATGAAGGACGGCCACACCGCGATCACCCCGGCGGAGCTGCGCGCGTTCCTGCTCGAACGGATTGCGCCGTTCAAGGTGCCGCTCGAACACCAGATCTGGATCACTGAAGATCCGCTGCCCCGGCTCGGCACCCAGAAGATCGACAAGCGCACAGTCAAGGCACGCTACCTTAACGAGGCTGTCGCCGCGTGAGCCTTCCATGAGCCCACGGCGCGTCCCCGGCCAGCGCGCGATCATTGATCGGCGCGCGCTGGCTGATGCGATTGCGGCATTGCACGAAGCACAAGGCCCTGCCGCGCGCGGCGAGATCGTCAAGGCGCTGCGCAGCGCGCTTGACGATGGCCGCGCGGAGCTGGCGCGGCGGTTGGCTGAGGCACCGTCTGCCGGGCATGACGTGACAGCCGGTTACTCGTTCCTGATGGATCAGTTGCTGCGCGTGATCCACGATCACGTCACCACACGCCTCTACCCCGTGCCCAACCGGACCCAGGCAGAGCGGCTCGCGATCCTTGCGGTCGGCGGCTATGGCCGGGCCGAAATGGCGCCGCATTCGGATGTCGACATCGCATTCATCACCCCAATGCGCCGCGCCCCGTGGTGCGAACAGGTGATCGAGGCGATGCTCTATTTGCTGTGGGACCTGGGCCTCAAGGTCGGCCATTCAAGTCGCACCGTCTCTGACACCATGCGCATGGCCAAGGATGACCTCACCATCCGCACCGCGCTGCTCGAAGGGCGGTTGGTGTGGGGCGACCAGACGCTTTACGAAGAGCTGCGCACCCGGTTCTGGAACGAAGTCGCCAAGGGGTCCGAGCGGCAGTTCCTCACGCAAAAGCTCGCCGAGCGCGATGCACGGCACAAGCGCATGGGCGACAGCCGCTATGTCGTCGAACCCAATGTCAAAGAAGGCAAGGGGGGCTTGCGCGACCTGCAGACGCTCTACTGGATCGGCAAGTACATGCACCGGGTCGATAGCGCCGCACAGCTGGTCGACGTCGGGCTGCTCACGTCCAGCGAATATCGCAGCTTCCGCCGCGCCGAGGGGTTCTTGCTGGCGGTGCGCAGCCACATGCATATCCTGACAGACCGGGCCGAGGATCGCCTGACCTTCGATCTCCAGCCGCAGGTGGCCGCGCGGATGCAATTCGCCGACCGACCGGGCAAGAGCGCGGTCGAGCGATTCATGCAGTATTATTTCCTGCAAGTGAAACGTGTCGGCAGCCTGACCGGCGTGTTCCTCGCCCACCTCGACGAAGAGTTCGCCAAGAAGCGCCCGCGCACCGGGTTCTTCGCCGGGTGGACCCAGCGGCCACGGATGTTCAAGGGCTACACCGTCGAAGGCGGCCGCCTGCGTGCTCCGGGGGACGACTGGTTCCGACAAGATCCCGTGCGGCTGATCGAAGTGTTCCAGCTAGCCGAGGCCGAGGGGCTTGAGGTTCACCCCGAAACCATGCGGCAGGCGGGGCGCGATTCCAAACTAATCGATGTTGGCATACGTCGCGACAGGCGGGCCAATGCGCTGTTCCTTGACCTGCTGGCGGGCCGCAAGGACCCCGAAACCGCGCTCAGATGGATGAACGAGGCCGGCGTGTTCGGCCGCTTCGTGCCCGATTTTGGCAGGGTCAACGCGCAGATGCAGTTCGACATGTATCACCACTACACGGTCGATGAGCACACCATCCGCGCCATCGGGCTGCTAAGCCAGATCGAGCGCGGGCTGCTGGCGGCCGATCACCCGCGCGCCACCCGCGAGTTCCCCAAGCTCGCGTCGCGCCGCGCGCTCTATGTGGCGGTGCTGCTGCACGATATCGCCAAGGGACGCGGGGGGGATCATTCGGTGCTGGGGGCTGAGGTCGCACACCGCCTGTGCCCGCGTTTCGGGCTGGACGATAAAGAAACCGATCTCGTCGCCTGGCTGGTGCTGCAACACCTGCTCATGAGTCGCACCGCGCAAAAGCGCGATCTTACCGATCCCAAGACGATCGAGGATTTCGTCGGTCATGTGCAGAGCCTCGAACGCCTGCGCAACCTCGCGATCCTGACTGCGGTCGATATCCGCGCGGTCGGGCCGGGCACCTGGAACAGCTGGAAGGCTCAGCTTCTCGGCGAGCTTTATGATGCGGCGCAGGAACAGCTCCGCCTCGGCCACAAGGGCACAGGACGCAAGGCGCGGGTTACCGCGAAGAAAGACGCTGCCGCGCGCCTGCTGGGCGATGCCGATCACCTCGTTGACAGCATCGGTGCGCAATTGGGTGATGCCTATTGGATCGCCGAGCCTGAGGATGTGATCGCCAGCAACCTCGCGCAATATGACGCTGCGCAAGCCGCTGGCGAAGTGCTGTCAATCCATTGCGAGGTCGACGAAGCGCGCGGGGCGACCCGGGTGAGCGTGATCGCTGCCGACCATCCGGGGCTGTTCTATCGCATGGCGGGCGGCATTCACCTCGCGGGTGCGAACATCATCGATGCGCGCATCCACACCGCCAAAAGCGGCTATGCCTTCGACAATTTCCTCGTGCAGGATCAGCACGGCCAGCCCTTCCGGGAAGACGCGCAGATGGAGCGGATCGCCAAGGGCATCCGCGATGCGCTGCTGGCCCGGACCCAGCTGGTGCCCAAACTCGCCGCCCGCCCCCTCGCGCACTCGCGCGCCCGCGCTTTCGAGGTCGCTCCGCGAGTCGGTTTTGACAATGATGCGTCGAACAATTTCACCGTCATCGAAGTGACCGCGCGCGATCGGCCCGCGCTGCTCAACCGGTTGGCTCATGCGCTCTACAAGGCCAACCTGATCGTCCATTCCGCGCACATCACCGCCTATGGCGAGGCGGCGGCGGATACCTTCTATGTCACTGATCTTACATCAGCCAAGGTGAAGGCGCCGGACCGCCTTGCCGAGATCGAGGCGGCGCTGCTCGATGCTGCGAGCGATACGCGGCAGCAGCAGCTTGAAAAGGCATGATTGCCACACTCGCAGCGAATTTATGAAGGATTGAAGAAAGCCAGTATGCACTGGCCCGAGATGACGTTACTCAGCCCAAAACATAACTGAGGCTGTGTGGGAGAGACACATTATGCGAACACTAACTTCACTGCGTGCGATTGCGTTGCTTGGTGCAGGGATGGGGCTGGCACCAACCGTTGCGTTTGCCCAGGATTCCCAAGATGCGGCGGAAGAGCCGCAGTCCGAAAATGTCATCATCGTCACCGCGCAGGGGCGTAGTCAGGCGCTGGCTGATGTGCCGGTCGCGATCTCGGCGATCAATTCGGATACCCTGATTAACAGCGGCGCCAATGACATCCGCCAGCTCAATCAGGTTGCGCCGTCGCTCTTGGTGTCCTCGACCGGCTCGGAAGCCAACGGTTCGGCCCGTATCCGCGGGATCGGCACGGTGGGGGATAACCCCGGCCTTGAAAGCTCGGTGCCGGTGTTTATCGACGGCGTCTACCGCTCGCGTTCGGGCATCGGCCTCAACGAGCTTGGCGAGATCGACCGGATCGAAGTGCAGCGCGGCCCGCAGGGCACGCTCGGCGGCCGTAACTCCTCGGCCGGTTTGATCAGCATCTTCTCGAAGAAGCCCGAGTTCAATTTCGGCGGCACTGCCGAAGCCACCTACGGCAACTTTGATTTCGTCCGCCTCGGCGGCAGCATCACGGGGCCGATCACCGAAAACCTCGCCGCGCGCGTTGACGGGATCTACGTGCGGCGTGACGGCTTCTATTTCGATCCGGCCAACAACACCGACGTCAATGACCGCGACCGTTACTTCGTGCGCGGGCAATTGCTGTTCGAACCGACCGATACGCTGTCGATCCGTCTGATCGCAGACTACACCTTCCGCGATGAAAAGTGCTGCGCAGCGACCTATGTCGATGGCAGCGTCAATCCCTTCATCGGCAACCTCAACAATCCGTCCACACCGCTGACCCCGCTCTCGCCAACGGGCAACAACATCATCAACGTGCTGCGCGATCTCGGCCAGAATCTGGGCGCGTTCAATCAGGGCTATGGCCGGACGATTTCGACCACACCCGGTCGAAGCTTTGCTGGTGAGACCAAGGATTATGGTTTCTCAGGCCAGATCGACTGGGATCTGGGCGGCGCCAAGCTGACCTCGATCACCGCCTACCGCGAATATCGTTCGGGCCAGGGATCGGACACCGATTACGGCACGGTCGACATCCTCTACCGCGCGCCGAGCGATGACGCCTATCGCCAGTTCCACACCTTCACGCAGGAACTCCGCCTGCAGGGAGAAGCATTCGACGGGAAGCTTGACTGGCTCGTCGGTGGCTTTTTCGCCAATGAAAAGCTGACGGTGCGCGATAACCTGCGCTTTGGCGCCCAGTATGGCCGCTTCGCTACCTGCCGAATCATTTCAGGTGGGGGCCTTGCCGGGCTCTATTCGCCGACCAGTCCGCTGTGCGTCGCCCCGGGCGTCGGTCCGGCTACGCTTGCGGGCGCGACCGGTGGCGGCCAGACGGGCGCGGACATCGTCGCTGGCTTCACCGCGCTCGACGGCCTCAATGATCGCGGTACGACCAACGACCGCTACTTCCAGGACGGCACCAACTGGGCGCTGTTCACGCACAACATCATCAACATCACAGATCGTCTCGCGTTGACCCTGGGTCTGCGCTACACCAACGACGATAAGGACTTCGACGCGACTTTCGGCAACGACAACACGGCCTGCACCACGGTGCAAGGTCTGGTGCTTGACGATCTGACCAGCACCAACGCCACTGCCCGCGCCTTGGCCGGCGCGCTGATCGGTCTGTCGTGTCAGGGCAACTCGACCGCCGAACTCAATGGGGTCTCGATCAGAGACAACCGGAGCGAGGACGAATGGACTGGCACCGCGATCCTGTCCTACAAGGCAACTGACGATCTGCTCCTCTATGCCAGCTACGCGCGCGGCTACAAGGCGGGCGGTTTCAACCTTGACCGCTCGGCGCTCAAGTCGCCGATCTTCCCGTTCGGCGGTCAGGCCGGCGCACAAGCGCTGGTCCGCAACCTCCAGTTCGATCCCGAGTTGGTCGACAGCTATGAAGTCGGCGCGAAGTACGCGACCGGTCCTTTCGGCATCAGCGTCGCGGCATTCCGTTCGGATTTCAGCAACTTCCAGCTGAACACCTTCAACGGCACGGTGTTCCTGGTGCAAAACGTCAACGGCTGTAACGGCGACCTTGTCGGCGGGCCTGATGCGGATACCGACACCAGCGCGGCCACCGGTGCCTGCGCGGCAGGTGATGTCGGCTACGGGGTTCGCACGCAGGGTTTCGAAGCCGAAGCGCAGCTCAACCCGGCAGACAATTTCAACGTCGCCGCCGGCTTCACCTACGCCAAGACTGACTACCGTGGCGATCTGGTCGGCACCGCCGCGGGCGCACCGCTCGACCCGGCTCTGCGCAAGCTGCCGGGCGACAATCTGTCGAACGCCCCCGAAGTCGTGGTGACGGGCAGCATGACCTGGACACCGGAGATCGGGTCGAGCGGGCTGACCGGCCTGTTCTACGTCGACAGCCGCCTGAGCTCGGACTACAACACCGGTTCGGACCTCTTCCCTCAGAAGGAGCAGGACGCCTTTGTTCTGGTCAATGCGCGCATCGGCATCCGCGGGCCGGACCTCAAGTGGTCGCTCGAGTTCTGGGGCCAGAACATCTTCGATAAGGACTACGCGCAGGTCGCGTTCAACTCGCCGTTCCAGGCGGGCACGACCTCTGCGCCCTTCGTCGATCCGCAGTATCCGGGTGGGCGTCAGCTGTTCTCGCAGTTCCTTGCCGAGCCCCGCACCTATGGGGCAACCGTGCGGTTCAACTTCTGAGCCGCCCCGCTATCGCGAAATAAAAAGGGGCGCTCCGGCAACGGGGCGCCCTTTTTCGTTGCGCCTAACCCCGCGCGCCGAATAGCGCCGTGCCGACCCGGACATGGGTCGCGCCGAGCATCACCGCAGTTTCGTAATCGCCGCTCATGCCCATGCTGAGGCCGGTGAGGCCATGATCGACGGCGAGCTTTGCTAGCAGCGCGAAGAACGGCGCTGCCTCGGTGTCCGCGGGGGGAATGCACATCAGCCCGGCGAGCGGCACTTCGGCGGCGCGCACGGCGTCGAGAAAAGCAGTGAGTTCGGCAATCGGGCAGCCGCCCTTTTGCGGCTCGTCCCCGATATTGACCTGCACAAAGCACGGCACGCGTCGGCGGGCCTTGTCCATCGCCTTGGCGAGTGCGGTCAGCAGGCTCGGCCGGTCGAGCGAGTGGATCACATCGAACAGCGCCACGGCTTCTTCGGCTTTGTTAGATTGCAACTGACCGATGAGGTGGAGTTCGATATCGGGGTGCGCCGCGCGCAAGCCGGGCCATTTGCCCTGCGCTTCCTGCACGCGGTTTTCGCCGAACACCCTCTGGCCGGCATCGATCAGCGGCTGAATCGTCTCCGCCCCATGGGTCTTGCTGACGGCGATCAGCGTGACATCAGCGGGATCTCGGCGCGCAGGTTTGCATACGCGGGCGATGTTGGCGCGGATTTGGTCGAGACGAGACGCTGCATTTTCCATGGGGGCGCTCTATAGCGGGTCGGTGGCGCGCGCAAAGACCCTCCCCCACCTGTGGCTGATCAGCGACGCGCGCAATGATGCGCAGCTGGCGCTCGCGCTCAAGGCGCTGCCGCGCGGGTCGGGGTTCATCTACCGGCACTATCACCTGCCCAGTTCCGCGCGGTGGGCGCGGTTCCGGGCGCTGCGAAGGATCGCGAAGGCGAAGGGTCACGTGGTGATCCTGGCGGATTCAGCGCTGACGGCGCGCGAGTGGGGGGCGGACGGGATCTATGGCGCGCCGCGCAGCCTCACGCCGCGCCGCCGCGGGCTCATTCATCTCGCCACCGCGCACGACCTGCGCGAAATCGGTCTGGCCGCAAGGCTCGGGGCCGACGCGGTGCTGGTGTCGCCGGTGTACCCGACCACCACCCACCCCGGCGGCGCGGTGCTGGGGCCTGCCCGCTTTCGCCTGCTGGCGCGGCAATCGGCTCTGCCGGTGATCGCCCTCGGCGGCATGACTGCCGCGCGGGCCCGGGTGCTCGATTGGTCAAGCTGGGCGGCGATCGACGGCCTGACCCGAATGACGGGAGGTCCGTCCTCGCTCGGGCGCCAACGCTCTGCCCGATTCCGCCACAGGAACCCTTGCCTCGTCGCGCGCGTTGACGCATGGGGCAGCCGCATTCCGGCAGCCACCATGAGCACCTGAACCCATGCCCACCACCTCTCCGCTTTCCGGCCAGCTTGTCACCATCTTTGGCGGCAGCGGCTATATCGGCAATTATGTCGCGCAGGCGCTGCTTGAGCGCGGCGCGCGGCTGCGGCTCGCCAGCCGCAATCCGACCCGCGCGCAGAACCTCAAGCCGCTTGCCAATCTCGGCCAGCTGCAATTCCTGCCCTGCGACATCACCCGTGAGGAGCATGTCGCCGCCGCGCTCGAAGGGGCAGCCTATGTCGTCAACCTCGTCGGTGCCTTCGATGGCGATCTGAATAAGTTGATGGGCGAGGCCCCCGGCACCATGGCCCGGATCGCTGCCGCCAACGGCGCGCGCGCCATGGCCCATGTCAGCGCGATTGGCGCGGATGCCACCTCGCCCACCGCCTATGCGCGCGGCAAGGCGCTGGGCGAGGAGCGGGTGCTGGCGGGCTTCCCGCAGGCGACCATCCTGCGGCCTTCGATCGTGTTCGGGCCGGACGACAATTTCCTCAACCTGTTCGGCGGGATGATCGAGATGCTCCCGGTGCTCCCGGTGTTCGGGCCCGAGGCCAAGTTGCAGCTCGTCTATGCCGATGATGTGGCCGAGGCGGTCGCAGTGGCGCTCGAACACCCCGAAGCGCACGGCGGCCATACCTATGAACTCGGCGGGCCGGAACAGCTCAGCATGATGGAAATCCACGAGCGCATCGCCGCCGCGCAGGGGCGCAAGCGCACCTTCCTCGCCGTGCCCGATGCGCTATCGGCGACCTTCGCCGCGCTGCCCGGCACGCCGATGAGCCGCGATCAGTGGACGCTGCTGAAGCCCGGCAGCACGGTGGCGCCGGGTGCGCGCGGCTTTGCCGAATTGGGGATTGAGCCCAAGCCGCTCGGCCTGTTCCTCGACAAGTGGATGACCCGCTACCGAAAGCACGGCCGCTTCGGCCTCAGCAATGATCGGGCCAAGGCGCGCAAGGGCTGAAGCGAGGGGGAAAGCCAGCGCGCTGGCATGGCGGCTATGAGCATCTTGCTGCCGAAAGCTGCAATTCAGCAAGCGACCCCATTGTGGACGTCTCGCCATGAGCTGAAGAGCACCTTCGCCTCGCGATGACGGACAATCCTCTCCGAGGTTAAGTGGGCCAAGTCAGCTTCAATGAGGATGCCGCTAGTCTCGATCTGACCAATGGGGATAATTGTAGAAGTGGTCCGCCTCAACGGCTTCTTCAGGAGTGGGCGGCTGAAGCGGAGTGAAGAACGCGCCAGTCAAGCCCGCTTTGCGCCATGCGTTCACGAGTGTTTCATCGAAAACAAAATCCCGTGGGTAACGCAGCAGGTAAAATGCGTGCTCGTCACTGGCGATGGACGGGAAGTAAACATCTTGCAGCCGAGTAATCAGGGGATTTCCGGACTGCTCTGGGTCGTCAGAATACAACTCGCGATGCCACAGAACTTTGGACCGTATCTCGTCCCACTGATGTACAACCCGAACGACGTCCATCATCCAGTAAGATTCGATTGGCCTCCCAGCCCCATCAACCGTCGCGCACTCAGCAAACTCAAACGCGCCGGGGTCGATGCCGCAAAGCAGTTCTTTTGCGCGGGGAGAGACATAGCGCTCGCTCAATCCATATATGTCGAGCAATTCGCTCTCATCCTCGTTGACGCCGACAATAAGCGCAGGTTTGCCGCGTAGCTCAGGAAGCCCAAAGGAAAGCGGCGCGCCGAGCCCCTCCAGTGCGTGGTGGTGCGTTCCCGCGCGGATATAGGCGCCTGGGACTGAGCTATGCCGAAGCACTTCGGCTTGGTTCACAAACTCCAGATCACTCGGATTCCGGCGAAGGTCTGCTTCGACCGTGTAGAAACTGCGCCGGTGGCCGTCAGTGGAAAGCATATTGGTGACCTGTGTCGAACATGTTCCGAGAGGTAAGCGGTGCTTCGCGACCGTGTCCAGACTTTGCCCCTCAATTCAGTCGATGGTGCAGACCTCGGGCCGGAGATTTTCGGCCAGGCCAGCGCATATTGAGAGAAAAACGGGCTGCCGGCAGAGCAGACCTTCACCTTTCCACCCATAAGCAGCCATCAGCGCCTCCCGGCGCAGTGCCTGAAAGCGGACGTCAGAAATTGCCCCGTGCTAGGGCGCCACGGGCAAGCGCAGGCGGCATGCGCGGGGCGTCGCGCCCGCAATCCGGCTACGCTTGCCCTTCGCGATGCGACCACTAAGCCAGCGCCGCGCCGTAAAGCGCCTTGAGGTCGGCCTCACCCTTGGCCGCAGCAGCCGTATTGTAGGCCGGGCTGTCGGGCACCATCCAGCCGTGATCGCCCGCATAGACCGTGACGGTGGCGGGCACTTCGGCGGCCTTGGCCGCATCGGCGAAGGTCACCTTGTCCGTGGGCGCCTTGGCGTCATCATCCTGCGCCACCGCGATCAGCAGGCTCGCATCGACCTTGCCGAGCAGGGCGTGGGGGCTCATCGGGTTGCCCGCCCGCACCAGCCCGCCGCCGTGGAAGCTTGCCGCGGCCTTGATCCGCCCCGGCACGGCAGCCGCGCTCCAGATCGTGAAGGGCCCGCCCATGCAATAGCCCTGCGTGCCGATGCCCTTGGCCGTGTCGACGCCGTCTTGCCCATCAAGCCAGCTGACCGCAGCGGCAGCATCGCGCATGATCGCCTCAGCATTAAGCTTGCCGCGCCAGGGACCGACCTTCTGGAAGCCGCCACCTGCGATGAAGGCGGCAAAATCGGCAAACTGCTCGCCCGCCACATCGCGGTAGAACGGATTGACCACCAGCACGCTGTAGCCTGCCGACGCCAGCGTGCGAGCAATGTTGCGCTTCGATTCGCGGATCGAGGCGATGTCGGGCCAGAGGATCACGGCGGCGTGCTTGCCCTTCTCGGGCTGGACGAAGAACCCGTCCATCGTGCCATCGGGCGTCGTGAAACTCACGCCGCGTTCCTTGAGACCGGCCATCGCTGTCGCGGCATTGCCTTCCGTCTCGCCCGAAGCGCAGGCGGCCAGCACCGCTGCCCCGGTGAGCGCCCCGAACTGGCGGCGGCTGATTGTCGCCTTGGCCCATTCGGCCAGCTTGCTTTCATCACACATGAATCTCTCCTGTCAGCCCCTCGCCGCTGCGCCAGTCTAGGCGGTCAGGCCCGGTATCGACAAGCGGCAATGGACAAGCCCGCCCAAGCGCGGCAACATGTGACAAAATAAAACCGGGAGAATGGGATCCATGGAATTCAAGCGGTGGGCGCTGAGCGCGGCGGCTTTGTTGTCGGCGGGGACGCTGGCAAATTGCAGCGGAATTTTTGACGGCGCGAGCGATGAGGGCATTACCCATGCCGCGCTGGTTGGGGCCGATGCCGACAGCGCCAACTGGATCAGCCACGGCCGCACCTATGCCGAACAGCGCTATTCGCCGCTCGATCAGGTGAATGCCGACACCGTGGGCGACCTCGGCCTTGCGTGGTTCGCCGACATGGACACCGCGCGCGGGCAGGAGGCGACCCCGCTGGTGATCGATGGCAAGCTCTATCTCACCACCGCATGGAGCAAGGTGAAGGCGTTCGATGCCGCCACCGGCAAGCCCTTGTGGGAGTACGATCCCAAGGTGCCCGGCGAAACCGCGGTCAAGGCGTGCTGCGATACCGTCAACCGGGGTCTTGCCGCGTGGGGGGACAAGCTGTTCCTCGGCACGCTCGACGGGCGGCTGGTGGCGCTCGACCGCGAGACCGGGAATGTGGCTTGGGAGAAGGTCACGGTCGATCAGTCCAAAAGCTACACCATTACCGGCGCGCCGCGCGTGATCGATGGCAAGGTGATCATCGGCAATGGCGGGGCGGAATTCGGCGTGCGCGGGTTTGTCGCCGCCTATGATGCGGCGGATGGCGAGCAGCTCTGGAAGTTCTACACCGTGCCTGAGGGCGGCGATGCGAAGGA
Source organism: Erythrobacteraceae bacterium CCH12-C2 (assembly GCA_001556995.1). GTDB lineage: Bacteria > Pseudomonadota > Alphaproteobacteria > Sphingomonadales > Sphingomonadaceae > Erythrobacter. Next base: position 9,988 of record LSKF01000151.1, on the reverse strand, counting down.
TCAGCCCGCCTATCTCCAGAAGGCCGCTGAGACCTGGAATATGGACGTCCTCGGCGCATCGGATGCGATTGGCGGCGGCGGGACAGTGTGGGATTCGATGGCCTATGACCCGGATCTCGACCTGCTCTATATCGGGGTCGGCAACGGGTCCCCGTGGAACCGCGCCTATCGCAGCCCCGGCAAGGACGGGACGGGAGAGGGCGATAACCTTTACCTCTCCAGCATCGTCGCGATCCGGCCCGGCACGGGCGAATATGTCTGGCACTACCAGACCACGCCGGGCGAGACGTGGGATTACACCGCCACGCAGCACATCATGCTCGCCGACATGACCATCGATGGCAAGGTCAGAAAGGTGCTGATGCAGGCGCCCAAGAACGGGTTCTTCTATGTGATCGACCGCGAGACGGGGAAGTTCATCAGCGCCAAGCCCTATGTCAGCGTCAACTGGTCCTCCGGGATTGATCCTGTGACCGGCCGCCCGATCGAAAACCCCGAGGCGCGGGTGGACAAGACCGGCAAGCCTGCACTGGTCACCCCCGGCGCGCTGGGCGGGCACAACTGGCACCCGATGGCGTTCCACCCCGGCGAGGGGCTGGTCTATATCCCGGCCTTCGAGGCGGGGATGATGTATGCACCCGAGGCCAACTGGAAGCCCGATACCGCGCGCGGGTTCAATGTCGGGTTCAACCTTGGCGCGGGCGATCTGCCGCCCGATGGGGGTTTCCGCAAGCAGGTGGCGGGCTCGCTCAAGGGAATGCTGGTGGCGTGGGACCCGGTGGCGCAGAAGGCGCGATGGACGGTCGAGCATCCCGGGCCGTGGAACGGCGGGCTGCTGGCGACTGGCGGGGGCCTCGTGTTCCAGGGCACCACAGGGAGCGAATTCAACGCCTATGACGCGGGCACCGGCAAGAAGCTCTGGAGCTTCGCCGCGCAGACCGGCGTGGTCGCGCCGCCGATCACCTACACCGTTGATGGCGAGCAATATGTCGCCGTGCTGGCGGGCTGGGGCGGGGCCTATGCGCTGGTGGTCGATGGCGATCTGATCACCCGCAAGGCCCCGGTGCGCAATATCTCGCGCCTGTTGGTGTTCAAGCTCGGCGGCACCGCCAAGCTGCCGCCCGAACCTGCGCTAGCCGACCTCCCGCTCGACCCGCCGCCGAGCAAGGCTTCGCCTGAGGTCATTGCTCTGGGACAGGCCAAATATGCGCGCTATTGTTCGGTATGCCATGCCCCGGGAGCTGTGGGCTCCACCGTGCTGCCCGACCTGCGCCGCGCCGGATCGCTCGAAAGCGCAAGCGCGTGGAGCGCGGTCGTGGCTGACGGCATCCTCAAGGATAACGGTATGGCGAGTTTTATCGGCTCTTTGTCGAAAGAGGAGATCGAGGCGATCCGCGCCTATGTCATCCACCGCGCCAACGAAGACAAGGCTCTGGAGGGCCAGAAGAAACTCGCGCGGCGATAAGCTGCCGCGCATCAACACAGGGGTCGCACACCACATGATGACACGGAACTTCGCGGCAAGCGCCGCGCTCGCACTTGTGCTCGCCATCGGGGCAGGGGCGGCGGCTCAAACCGCCGCGCCGACGGCTGCCACCGCTTCTGGAGCAGGCGAATGGCGCACCTTCACCACCGAAGCCTATCGCGGCAAGCGCGATTCGGTCAGCTTCGTTGACGAGACCCACGGCTGGTACGGCACCGGCGCGGGCGATTTGTTCCGCACGGTCGATGGCGGCGAAAGCTGGCAGAAGGTCGCCAGCCGTCCGGGCACCTTCGTGCGCGCGGTCGGCTTCATCGACCGGCAGAACGGCTTCATCGGCAATGTCGGCACCGATTATTACCCCGGCGTCACCGACACCACCCCGCTCTACCGCACCCGCGACGGCGGGGTGACGTGGGAGGCGGTCGACACAGGGACCGCCACCATCAAGGGCGTCTGCGCCATCGACATCCTCTCCACCAAGCGCATCTATCAGGGCGAGCTCAAGCCCCGGACCGTTATCCACGCCGCCGGGCGCGTCGGCGGGCCGACGGGAATCCTGCGCTCGGTCGATGGCGGCGACACGTGGAGCGTGATCGACATGGCCCCGCACGCGGGCATGATCCTCGATGTGAAGTTCTTTGACGAGAATACGGGCCTCGTCTTCGCCAGCACCAGCGCCACCCCCAACGCGGCGCAGGGCCTCGTCCTGCGGACCGAGGACGGGGGCAAGACCTGGCGCGAAGTCTACCGCTCGGGCCGCCCGTTCGAGCTGATCTGGAAGGCGAGCTTCCCCGATAATGGCGCGGTCGGCTACGCCACGGTGCAAAGCTACGATCCCGAACGCGCCACTCAGCTGGTGATCCGCACCGACGATCAGGGCCGCAGCTGGCGCGAGATCGCAATCGCGCAGGACAAGACTGCCCGCCAGTTCGGCATCGGTTTTGCCTCGGCTGATGTCGGCTTTGTCGGCACAGCGGCGGGCGGCTTTGCCACGCGCGATGGCGGCAAGACGTGGGAGCGAGCCCCCATCGCGCGGGCCGCGAACAAGTTCCAGACTGTGCGCACCGCAAAGGGTCTCAGGATGTTTGCCATCGGCACCGAAGTGCAGGCGATTGATCTGCCTGCCCAGCCCAAGGGCTGACCATGACAGGTGATCCCGACGACATCCGCCACTGGCAGCGACGGGCGGACCGGATCACCACCTCGGGCAAGCTCGAGCCGCATGACCCCGCGCGGCTCGCGGCCATTGGCGTGCGGCATGTGATCAACCTGGCGCTTGATGACCACCCTGAAGCGTTGGCGGATGAAGCCGCGCTGATGGCGGCCGCGGGGATTGCCTATACGCACATCCCCGTCCCCTTCGACGCGCCGACGCCCGAGCATGTCGCTGCGATGGCCGAGGCGCTGGTGGCGCATTCGGGGCCGCATCATGTGCATTGTATCGCGAACTACCGGGTGACCGCGTTTTTCTACCTGCTCGACTGCGCGGCAGGAGTATCCGAAGCGGAAGCCCGCGCGAGGATGGCGGCTGTATGGAACCCGCTGGAAAGCGATGACCCGCGCGCCGCGCCATGGCGGGCCTTGCTGGAAGCCGGGGCTAACCCCTGAACACCACCGTCCGGCTGCCGTTCATCAGCACCCGTTCTTGTGCGAACAGGCGCACCGCTTCGGCCAGCACCCGGCGCTCGATATCGCGGCCCTTGCGCACGAGGTCGGCGGGGCTGTCGGCGTGGGTGATGCGCTCGACATCCTGATGGATGATCGGGCCTTCATCCAAGTCAGCCGTGACGAAATGCGCGGTCGCGCCGATGATCTTGACCCCGCGTTCGTGCGCCTGATGGTAGGGCCGCGCGCCCTTGAACCCCGGCAGGAACGAGTGGTGGATATTGATGCAGCGCCCGGCAAAATGCGCGGATTGCTCGTCGGAGAACACCTGCATGTAGCGGGCGAGCACGATCAACTCAGCGTCGGTCTCCGCCGCCAGCGCGCGGAACGCGGCTTCGGCGGCGGGCTTGGTGTCGGGCGTCACCGGAATGTGGTGGAACGGCACATCGCCAATATCCACCCGGATCGCGGCGTCGCGCGGGTGGTTGGAGACAATGGCCACCGGATCGATCGGCAGCTCGCCCGTGCGCCAGCGGTACAGCAGATCGACGAGGCAGTGATCGAACTTGCTGACAAGGATGATGGTGCGGCGCGGGCGATCCTCGCGCGCCATTTTCCACCGCATCGCAAATTCGCTGGCGAGGCTGGCGAATTCGGCGCGCAGGCCCTCGGCGGTTGAGCCATCGGGATCGAACACCACCCGCATGAAAAACCGGTCCGATCCGCCCGCCTCGGCCCGGTCGTTGAACTGCTGCGCGTCGAGGATGTTGCACCCGCGCTCGAACAGGAAGCCCGTGACCCGCGCGGTGATGCCGGGCCGGTCGGGACAAGCCAGCGTAAGGATCAGCGGTGCGGGCATGCTACTTCGCCAGCGCGGCTTCGCATTGGCTCATCAGCTCGGCGATGATGTCGGCGGCGGGTTCCTCCGTTGTGACCATGCCAACAGACTGGCCCGCCATGACAGAGCCGTTCTCGACATCGCCCTCGATCACCGCACGGCGCAGCGCCCCTGCCCAGAAGTGTTCGATCTGGAGCTGCGCTTCGGCCATGTCGACTTCGCCTGCATCGAGCAGCGCGGCGACTTCGCGCTGCTTGGCGGTGAATTCCTCAGTGCCCTTGTTCTTTAGGGCGCGGACCGGGATCACCGGCAGGCGCGGGTCGACCTGCACGCTCGCGGTCGCGTCGCGGGCATTGGCGCGGAAGAACGCCTTCTTGAAATCGGGGTGGGCGATGCTCTCGGTCGCGCAGGCGAAGCGGGTGCCGAGCTGCACGCCCGCCGCACCCATCTCCAGATAACTCGCAATCGCCTCGCCCCGGCCGATACCACCGGCAACGAAGATCAGGTGATCAGCGGCAAGCTCTGGAAGCATCTCCTGCGCCAGCACCGAGGTCGAGACCGGGCCGATATGCCCGCCCGCTTCCATTCCTTCGATCACCAAAGCGTCCACGCCCGAACGCAGCAGCTTCTTCGCCAGCGCCAGCGTGGGGGCGAAGCAGATCACCTTGATGCCGCTGTCATCCGCCTTGATCGCCTCGACCGAGCCCTTTGGCGGAATGCCGCCCGCCAGCACCACGTGGGTGACGCCATGCTTGCGGCACACCGCGATCAGATCGAACAGTGAAGGGTGCATGGTGATGAGGTTGACGCCGAAGGGCTTGCTGGTGAGCGCCTTGGTCGCGGCTATTTCATTGTCGAGCAGTTCGGGCGTCATCGCCCCGCAGGCGATCACGCCAAAGCCGCCCGCATTGCTGATCGCGGCGACCAGATTGCGCTCGCTAACCCAGCTCATCGCGCCGCACAGGATCGCGGTATCGCTGCCGAGAAAATCAGTGCCGCGCTGCATGAGGGCGGCGGTGTGGGGATAGGTGCTCATGGCGCGCGCCCTAGTCGGCTTCGGGCGAATAGACAATCCGCACGGCGGCGGCGGCCTGTTTGGCGAGATCGACGGCGGTAGGCGCGTCAGCCGAGCGGGCGAGCGCCACGCCCATACGGCGGTAGGGGCGGGTGACGGGCTTGCCAAAGATCCGTACGTCCGTGTCGCCCAGCGCCAGCGCATCGGCCAACCCCGCGAACGCGAAGTCGCTGCAATCGCGGTCGGCAAGGATCACCGCTGAGGCCGCAGGTCGGGCGGTGATCGCGGCGGGAACCGGTAGGCCGAGGATGGCGCGGGCGTGGAGATCGAATTCGGTGAGGTCTTGTGAGACGAGCGTCACCATGCCCGTGTCATGCGGGCGAGGAGACAGCTCGGAGAAGATCACCTCCTCACCGCGCACAAAGAACTCGACGCCATAGAGCCCCCAGCCCCGCCCATCACCTTGCAGCGCGGTCACGACCTTGGCGGCCATGTCCTGCGCCTTGCCGAGCGCAGCGGCAGACATCGCCGCGGGCTGCCAGCTTTCACGGTAATCGCCCCGCTCCTGCCGATGGCCGATCGGGGGGCAGAAGCTGATCCCGAACGCATGGCGGATGGTCAGCAGAGTGATCTCATAGTCGAAGGCGATGAACTGCTCGCAGATCACCCGCGCGCGGTCGCCGCGCATGTTGGCGACGGCATAGTTCCACGCCGCCTCGAGCGCCTCAGGCCCATCGACCTTGCTCTGCCCCTTGCCCGAGGAGGACATCACCGGTTTCATCACCAGCGGATAACCGATGCGCGCCGCCACCGCCTCAGCCTCGGCGAAACTCTCGGCATAGCCATATTGCGAGGTCACCAGCCCCAGCTCGCCCGCCGCCAGATCACGGATTGCATCGCGGTTCATGGTCAGCTGCGCCGCGCGGGCCGAGGGGACGATGGTGAAGCCCTGCTCCTCCAGCTCGCCCAGCACTTCGGTGCGGATCGCTTCGATTTCGGGGACGATCAGATCGGGCTGATGCCGGATCACCGCTGCGCGCAGCGCCTCGCCATCGAGCATCGAAAACACCTCGCGCGCATCGGCAAGCTGCATCGCGGGCGCATCGTCATAGGAATCGCAAGCGATCACCCGCGCGCCGAGACGCTTGGCGGAAATCACGAATTCGCGGCCCAGCTCGCCCGAACCGAGCAGCAGGATGGTGGCAATGTGGCTCATGGGCGCGGTTTAACGGGGCGGTCGCGGGAGTCCAGCGGGTTGCCGCTAGGCGTCACCCCAGCGGAAGCTGGGGCCCAGGGCCGCAAGGACTGCCCTCAAACGCTCTAGGTCCCAGCTTGCGCTGGGGTGACGAAACGGGAAGTTTGGATCACGCCGCCCGGCTGCGCCCTGCCACCGCCACCTGCCGCCCGCCGCCTGCCCGCGCCAGCACCAGGCCCAGCTCGGCCTCGCGCAGGGTCCAGTCAACGGTGCATTCAACCCGCGCCAGACCCCCGCTCGCCGACAGGTGCTGCGCCTTGGCCGAGGTCGGCGCGGCGAGCAGCGAGAAGGTCTGCACCACTTCATCAGCCCATTCCCGCGCCACGCGGACGGGCATTTCCGGCAGCAAAACGCCGAACCTCTCGCCATCCAGCTGCGCCAATTCGTATCCCGGCATGGCCATGGTCTCGAGGAACTTGGCAAAGCCCCACAGCACTTCATCGGCGGTGCGCTGGCCATAGCGCAGCAGCAGCGCGCGCATGGCATCGACCGCGAACACCGCCACCACCTGCCCACCGCCCTGCGCGAGGTGCCGCCGCAAGCTCGCCGCAAAGGCCTGACGATTGGCGAGGCCCGTCAGCGGATCGGTGACCGCGCGAGCGTGCAATTCCCCTTCAAGGCTGCGCAGCTGCTGCACCGAACGCAAGAGGCACAAGGCCCCTTCGACCGTGCCGGTCGCATCGAACATGGGGCGCAGGCTGAGGGCATACCAGCGCTGGCATTGCGGCTCGCGGCAGGTGGCGCGTTCATCACAGGCCGTGACGGGAAACTCGATCCATCCGACTGATGACCGGCCGGCAAGCGCCAGGGTGACATGCTCATTTACAAAGGCGACATGATCGCGCTCAGCCAGATCGGTGATGTGCGGTGGCAGGAGCGCCGATACGCAGTCCAGACCAAGCTCAGCGATATTGGCCGATGCGTGAATGATGAAACCGCGCCGGTCGACCCGCACCACGATGTCACCAGAGCTTTCTGCAAGAAGGCCATGCAAAACCTGACCTTCAACGTCACTCAGCGCAATTTTCATACCGACAGTGCCCCAGCGATCACACGATTAAATCGTCAATCCGCTCTTAGTCAGATCTACTTTTTAACTGACGAAATCTCTTCGAAAAGTAATTCCCCGTTATTTTCCGAAAAAGATTTCCCGTGTTCGTCAGTTTCGTAAGCTTACAAGACTAAAAAACGAATCATCTCCGGATTTCGTTTACCATATTTTTCAATTGCCGAAGATGTTCCATACGTATTTGGCGCGATACGTATCTAGGCTTGGGGCGTGTTGGGGATTGAAATCACAATTCGATCATGATCCGAACAGCGGAAGGGGCGGTGCCGCAGGCCTCGGCGATTCGCTGGCGGTAGTCATCGATGATAGAGGCCGCCTCCCCGGTGGCTTCGGGTCCATCTGCCAGCACATCGCGCGTCACGCCGAGCGCGGCAGCGATCGCATCGAGCCGTTCGGGCAGCGGGCGGGCCTTGCCCTTCTCCCACGCCCAGACCGTCGGCTTGCTGACAGACAGGGCAGCGGCCACATCAGCCAGCGTCAGCCCCGCTTCGCGCCGCAGCCGGTTGAGGCGCTTGCCAAGCGGCTCGCTGCTGGCGGCCCCGGCCCCCACGAGCGGCCCAGCAGGCGCGCTCTGCAACTGCGCTGCAGCTAGCGCCGCTGCGCTGAGCGCCTGTTCGAAGGCGCAGCCATAGAGCCGCTCGCTGTGCCACACGACTTTTGCATCAACGCGCCCCGCTTCGGGCAAATCCACGGCCAGTGGCTCGTCAACGGCGAGGTTGAGAGCGGTCTCCAGCAGCAAGCCGGCCGCCGAGATGTTATGGATGGTGACATTCGCGCGCCCCCCGCCCTGCACCAATCCGCTGGTTTCCAGCAACAGTGTGCGGCGCGGGGCCCGGCGTGAGTCCACGCGTTGGCCATCAAGCGGCAATTGGGGATCGAGATAAGCCTTGATGACCATGAAAAGTGCCTCCGCAGCAAGTGTTTGTGCGGGTTCACAGTCCGGGCCCAAAGGTTAAGACCGGGTATTGAAATATGGTTAAATCGGGCTGACCGTACTAAATTTAAGTTAACTGAGCAGCGGCTGTTTGCGGGGCATCGTGATGACGCCCCGCCCGATCAGTCCTTGGCGTCGAGGCCGTAGGCGGTGTGAAGCACGCGCACCGCGAGTTCGGTCTCGTCCTCGTCGATCATGACGCTGATCTTGATTTCCGAGGTGCTGATCGCCTGGATATTGATGCCCCGGTCGCTAAGCGCGCGGAACATCGACGAGGCGACCCCGGCGTGGCTCTTCATGCCCACGCCGACGACGCTGATCTTGGCGATCTTGCTGTCTGTGATGATGCGGTTGAAGCCGATCGCGTCGCGCCGGTCTTCCAGCAGCGCCTGCGCGCGGGCGAGGTCGGACTGGGGCACGGTGAAGGTCACGTCGGTCTCGCCCTTGTCGCGGCCGACGTTCTGGATGATCATGTCGACATTGATCGAGGCCGCCGCCAGCGGCTCGAAGATATTGGCCACCGCGCCCGGACGGTCCGGTACGCGGGTGAGGATCACCTTGGCCTCGTTCTTGTCATGCGCGATGCCGGTCACAAGCTGGCGTTCCATCAAGCCCTTCTCCACCAATTCGTCCATTTCCTGTTCAGAGACGATCATCGTCCCGGGCAGATCATCGGCAGGCGGGGCGCCTTCGCCGATGAAGCTCGACAGCACCTGCACCCGCACCTTTTCCTTCATGGCGAGGCCGACCGAGCGGGTCTGGAGCACCTTCGCGCCCACGGATGCGAGTTCGAGCATTTCCTCGTAAGTCACCGCCTTCTGCTTCTTCGCCTTGGCGACGATGCGCGGATCGGTGGTGTAGACGCCATCGACATCGGTGTAGATGTCGCAGCGGTCAGCCTTGATCGCGGCGGCGACTGCCACCGCCGAGGTATCCGACCCGCCTCGGCCCAGCGTGGTGACGCGATTGTCCGCAGACAGCCCCTGAAAGCCGGGGATGACCGCGATCTCGCCAGCTTCCATCGAGGCGATCAGCGCTTCGGCATTGATCGATTCGACCCGCGCCTTGGCGTGAGCCTCGACGGTATGGATCGGCAATTGCCAGCCGAGCCAGCTCCTTGCCTTGCACCCCAGCGCTTGCAGGGTGAGCGCGAGTAGGCCGCTGGTAACCTGCTCGCCGCTCGCCACCACGACGTCATATTCCGCCGGATCATAGAGCGGATTGGCTTCGCGGCAGAAGTTCACCAGCCGGTCAGTCTCGCCCGCCATGGCGCTCACCACCACCGCGACCGAATCGCCGCGCGCGGCCTGCGCGCGCACGATATTGGCGACGCGGCGGATGCGCTCCGTCCCGGCCATCGAGGTGCCGCCGAATTTCATCACGATGCGGGCCAAGAGGAAGCTCCTGCTGGTGAGTGTTCGCGCGCGCTGTTAGGGTGGGTTCATGGGAAACGCAAACGTATCGAATGTTACAATTCGCCCCGACGAGGCAGATTTTTTCGCAAAGCTGGCGCGCGACTGGTGGAATCCGAAGGGGCCGATGGCCTCGCTCCATCAGGTGAACCCGGTGCGCATGGCGTTTATCCGCGATGCGATTGACGCGCATTGGCCCAAGGCAGCGGCATCCGCGAGGCCGCTGGCGGGCAAGGCCGCGCTCGATATCGGCTGCGGCGCGGGGCTGGTGTGCGAACCGCTCGCACGGCTCGGCAGCGCGGTGACAGGGGTGGATGCGGCGGCGGAGAATGTCGCAGCGGCGAGCGCCCATGCGGAGATGTTGGGCTTTCTAACTC
>LSKF01000016.1 GCA_001556995.1 Erythrobacteraceae bacterium CCH12-C2 | reverse complement strand
TCCGCCACTATGGCCTGCTCGCCAGCGGCACCCGCAAGGCCCACCTCGAGCGCGCCCGCCGCCTGCTCGCCCTCGCGCCGCCCACCGCGGTCGAGCCACCCACCGAGCCCCCCGATCCGCGCCCGCCATGCCCTTGCTGCGGCGGGACCATGATCATCATCGAGACCATCGAACGCCGCTATCTGCCGCGCGGCCCGCCATGTCCGATCGCACCATCCGGGAACCTTGCGTCGTGACCCGGCACGGCCCCACACCGCCAGACCTCACCGCAACCGCGCTCCCGGGGATGAGGATGTCTGCATATCATCCGCCCAGGAGCAGTCGTCCCATCGCCAAAATCGGACGGACGAGCTCCCCACAGCCGCCCTGTCACTCCAAAATCGGACGGGCTGCTCTCAAACCCGTCCGCTTATCGACACCGTCTGCAGACGCCCAGATCGGCCGTAAATCGAAATCCCCATAGCTCACCGCATGCGGCCCGCGGGTTCGGGCACCGTCGACTTTCCGACGCCTATCGGCGTCCGAAACTCTAAACGATTTGCGAATTTCCGCTTTCAGCGAGAAACCCGTGGAAGCTGCCTTGCCGCATTCGCGATCTCGGCTGAGCTTGCCGTGCTGGATGAGAATGTCGATGCTATAGGCATCGCATGCTCGCCAATTCCACAGATCAGACCGACAAAATGCCATCGGCTTCGTCGTATCGGGCGGCGCTTGTGCTGAAGGACACGGGCCAAACCTGGTCTGCGGGGCTTTTCCGCAGGGTGAGGGTAGGGCGCATGTGGCCAGTACGCCCGAGGCCACAATGAAGGAAGGTATGGATTCGGAACAGCGCCTGCGAGACAGGCTTCGCAAAATCGAGGCGCTCTATGCAGGGGCAGCAACGGCGGGGGAGAGGGCGGCCGCGGGGGCTGCGGCGGAACGCATTCGCAAGCAGTTTGATACGGCCAGCAAGAAAGAGCGTGCGGAGGAGTTCAAGTTCTCGATCCCTGATTTATGGTCCCGCCAGCTGTTTACAGCCCTATGCAGGCGGTACGGGATCCGGCCCTTTCGTTATCGGCGCATGCATCGCCAGAGCGTGCTCATCCGCGCGCCGGCCAGTTTCGTGAACGGCGTCCTGTGGCCCGAGTTTGAGGAATTGAGTAACGCACTGACGCTGCATCTTGCCGAGATCACGGAGAAGATCATCCGCGAGGAGGTCCATGAGGCGACGGGGGACGCTGACGAAATCGAGGAGCCTCGGCAGCTGCGATGAACCAGGCAGCATCCCCTGCGACCGAAGTGCTGGTCGGACATGTGGAACGGGTCACATTCCACAGTGACGAGAGCGGATTTTGTGTCCTGCGCGTCAAGGCCCGTGGCCATCGTGATCTGGTTACGACCGTGGGCCATGCTGCGATGATATCAGCCGGAGAGTGGATCACCGCCTCCGGCGAGTGGGTCAATGATCGCCACCACGGGCTCCAGTTCCGGGCCAGGTTTCTGAAGACATCGGAGCCCTCATCGATCGAAGGGATCGAGAAGTATCTGGGCTCGGGCATGATCCGGGGCATTGGGCCGGTCTATGCCAAACGCATGGTCAGGTTGTTCGGCAAGGATGTGTTTGACGTCATCGAGGCCAATCCAGAGCGGCTGCGCGAGGTCGAAGGGATTGGTCCGAAGCGCGCTGCGAAGATCACGGCCGCCTGGGCGGATCAGAAGGTTATTCGCGAGATCATGGTCTTTCTGCACAGCCATGGTGTCGGGACAGCCCGAGCTGTGCGCATATTCAAGACCTATGGCGCCGATGCCGTCCAGGTGATGAGCGATAATCCCTATCGCCTGGCGCGCGACATTCGGGGCATCGGATTCAGAACCGCCGACACCATTGCAGAGAAGCTCGGGATCGAGAAGACCGCCATGGTGCGGGTGAGGGCAGGGGTGTCCTTCGCGCTCACACAGGCGATGGGGGAGGGGCACTGCGGCCTGCCCGTGACAGACCTCAAGGAACTGACAGCCCGGCTTCTCGAAGTCGACAGCACCTTGATCGAGACCGCGCTGGCGCTGGAACTGGATAATGGCACGGTGGTCGCCGATAGTGTGGCTGGGCAGGCGTGCGTATTTCTGGGTGGCCTCTACAACGCCGAGAAGGTCATCGCTGCCCGGCTGCACGCCCTGATGGACGGGCCCTTGCCCTGGTCGGTGATCGATCCGGGCAAGGCACTGCCATGGATCGAGGGGCGCACGGGCCTGACTCTGGCGGCAAGCCAAAAGGAGGCTGTCACGCTGGCCCTGCAATCCAAACTCACCGTGATCACCGGCGGCCCTGGCGTTGGCAAAACCACCATCGTCAATGCGATCCTGCGGATTGTCGCCGCCAAGGCGGTCAAGCTTTTGCTCTGTGCGCCCACAGGCCGGGCGGCCAAGCGGATGACCGAGGCGACGGGCATGGAGGCAAAGACCATTCACCGCCTGCTTGAGTTTGACCCCAAGGCCTTCGGATTCAAGCGCAATGAGGAAAACCCGCTGCCATGTGATCTGCTGGTGGTCGACGAGAGCTCGATGGTCGACGTGATGCTGATGCAGTCGCTGCTGAAGGCCGTGCCCGACACTGCCGCCGTGCTGATCGTCGGTGACATTGACCAGCTACCCTCGGTCGGGCCGGGGCAGGTCCTTGCCGACATCATCCAGTCCGGCGCAGTGCCGGTAGTCCGGTTGACCGAGGTGTTTCGCCAGGCCGCACAGAGCCGGATCATCACCACTGCCCATCAGATCAACCAGGGCCGGAGCCCTGAATTGGGCAAGGTCGAAGGTGAGAGCGATTTCTATTTCGTGTCAGCCGCAGATCCCGAGCAGGCCGTGCCCAAGATCATCGATCTTGTGGGCAAGCATATCCCCCGCAAATTCGGGTTCGACCCCGTGCGGGATGTTCAGGTCCTGTGCCCGATGAACCGCGGCGGGGTCGGCGCGCGCTCCCTCAACATCGAATTGCAGAAGGCGCTCAATCCCAATCCTTCCGCCAAGGTCGAGCGGTTCGGATGGATCTTTGCCCCCGGCGACAAGGTGATGCAGATCGAGAATGATTACGACAAGGACGTGTTCAATGGGGACATCGGTTACATTCAGGCCCTGGATTCCGAAGAGAGCGAGTTGACGGTCGATTTCGACGGCCGCGTGGTCACCTACCAGTTCGGAGAACTGGACACTCTGGTGCCAGCTTACGCCGCGACGATCCACAAGAGCCAGGGATCCGAATACCCAGCGGTCGTGATCCCGGTCATGACCCAGCATTACGCGATGCTGCAGCGAAACCTGCTCTACACCGGAGTCACCCGCGGCAAGAAGCTGGTGGTGCTGGTCGGCCAGCCCCGGGCCATCGCGATCGCCGTCAGAAATGCCGCGGGTCGCCGCCGCTGGTCCAAGCTCAACGAGTGGCTCGGGATGCCAACGCCAGGCTGTAGCCGCACCGCCGAGAAGCTGCGCGCTTCGCCAGACGGCTGACCCTCGGCCTGACCGCTCCGGGGGGAAGGATGACGGAGCCAGACGCTATACGTCATTGACCTATGCGTCATCGACTTATATATGGTGCGCATCACAGCCAACTACCGTATATCCGTGTCCCAATAATGCGCTGAGGCCATGACGACCTTGCATACCGTTGTCGAACTTCCCGAGTTCCAACGGCGCGCCAAGGCCATTATGAGCGATGACGAACGCCTGAGCCTGATCAGCTTCATCGCGGCCAGCCCGGAGGCAGGGGTGTCGCTGGGCGGTGGACTGCGCAAGATCCGGATCCCGCGCGAAGGTGGCGGCAAAAGCGGTGGCTACCGCACCATCTATGTGTTCGGCGGTCGGCATATGCCGATCTACCTGATCACCGTCTTCGCCAAGAACGAGAAGGACAATCTGACCAAGGCCGAGCAGGCGGCAGCGGTTGAACTGAGCAAGGCCCTGATCGCGGCCTATGGAGATCGATGATGAGCACGGCTTACGAGAGCATTATGCAGGGCCTGAGCGAGGCGCTTGACCATGCCCAGGGCAAGGAGGCTGGCGCGCGCGTGCACACCATCGAAGTGCCGGTTGTGGATGTCGCGGCGATCCGGGCCCGGACAGGGCTGTCGCAAAGCGCGTTTGCTCGCAGCATCGGTGTCGCCAAGGGCACATTGCTCAATTGGGAGCATGGCCGCAGGCAGCCGACCGGCCCGGCGCAGGTGCTGCTGGCGATGATCGCCCGGCGGCCCTCGCTGGTCAGCGAGCTTCTGCGCTGAGGCCAGCGCAGAGCTGTTTGCGGGCGCTGCTGGTGCCCTCGAACTTGCGGGCGCCGCGATGCGGCGGCATCATTGCAGCATGGCAAAGCACTTCGATCCCTACGACTTCATTATCCGGCTCGACGCCCAGATCCTCGGGATCGAGCCGGTTATCAGCCGGTCGCTGGAATTGCCGCGCGACCTCAACTTCGCGCAGTTGCACGAGGTGCTGCAGGCGGCCTTTGGGTGGACCGACAGCCATTTGCACCAGTTCATCGTGGGGGGGCTGGTTATTGGCGCGCCTGAATACCTCGAAGAGGACGCCTATGGCCCCCGGGTGATCGAAGCAA
>LSKF01000150.1 GCA_001556995.1 Erythrobacteraceae bacterium CCH12-C2 | reverse complement strand
GGGTGGGCATGGGGGCCGCGCCTAGGCCCTCAAGGGGCTGCCCGCAAGGCTTCGCTCACGATCTGGTCAAACCGCGCGATCCCACCTTCGAGCGTGCCGAGCGTGACATGCTCGACCGCGCCCGACGAAAGCCCCTGCTGGCCGAGTTCAGCCGCGCGGAAATCCTCCGAGGCAAACACCCCGCCATCGAGCAGTGCCCAGCTCTTCTCCCAATGCGCTAGCGCCTTCTCGGTCGCGGGGGCCTCGGGGATCAGCATGAAGTCCTCGACCAGGGTGAGGTTCTCGGCCTGCGGCATCAGTACCATCACGTTCACGTAATCGGGGCTGGGCACAATGATCGTGGCCGGGAGCAGCTGGTAGGCGAAGGTCACCACCCGGCGCAGCGCCGCCATGTCGGTGAGATCTACGCCCTCCATCTCCTCCAGCCGCCCGACTGCCGAGCGCTGGTGCGGGCCGATTTGGTCGCCCGCCGTGATCCCATCCTTGAAGAACGGCCCGATGGTCGCGGCGTGGAGGCGGGTGACGTGGTAGCTTTCAAGGAAGGCATCCATGATCAGCTTCCAGTTGCCCTTGACCGTATGGGTCTTGCGCCGGAACAGGTGCGATTGCGGCAGGCCGAAGGTGGTAAGATCTTCGCCCAGTGCACGGGCGTGGCTTAAATCAGCACCCTGCTCAGGGGCGAACCAGATCAGCCCTCCCGCCTCAAGGCTGGGGAGTTCGGCGAGACCATAATCGCCCTTGTCGAGCCCCGGAAAGGTCTCGGGCCGGGGCAGCGCCATCAGCCCGCCGTCGAGTCGGTAAGTCCAGGCGTGATAGGGGCACACCAGCCGCTTGGTGCATTGCACCTCGCTCCCCTCGACCTGCCGCGTCCCCCGATGGCGGCAGACGTTGAGGAACACATGCGCGCGGCCCTCGGCGTCGCGGGTGATCAGCAGCGGTCGCCCGGTGGCGTCATGCGGCACCGCCATGCCCGCCTTGGGGAGCAGAGCCGAGGGCGCGAGCACCTGTGGCAGGCGGTCAAACAGCGCTACCTTCTCGCGCGCAAAGTGATCGGGACAGGTGTAATGGCGCGCCGGCACGGTCTGGATCCCGCTCGCGACCTTACCAACCCCACTGCGGATCGCCTCGGCCAACGCCAATTGGCCGGGCGTCGGGCGCAAAGTGGGGACAGCGGTTTCAACCTGGTTCATGCTCTCTTCCCCAATCCTCTCTCGCGCGGCTAATGTTGCAGAAATTCGCGCCAACGGGAAGGACGCTAGTGCATGGCCGGGGAAACTGAAGCGAAGGCAAAGCCGGGCTGGGGCATGCTGCTACGCGCACTGCGGAGCCCGAAGACCGGGTTCATGCTGGTTTTCGGCTTTGCCCAAGGGCTGCCGCCGGCGCTGTTCCTCGGCACGCTTTACGCTTGGCTTTCCGAAGCGGAAGTTGATCTGGAAACCATGGGGGTCTTCTCGCTGGTGGGGCTTGCCTATGCCTTCCAGTTCCTCTGGTCGCCCTTGCTCGATAAGGTCGATATTCCGGGGCTGCGCAAGCTGGGCAAGCGCAAGCAATGGATCGCGCCTATGCAATTGGCGATCGGCATCGCTTTGGTGGTGATGAGTTTCCTCGATCCCAAGAATGCGCTTGCCTGGTTCAGCCTGCTCGCCGCGATCGGTGCCTTTGCCAGCGCCACGCAGGACATTGCGATCAACGCCTGGCGTATCGACGTGGCCGATGAGGTTGCGACGATAGACATCCTGTCCACCATCACCCAGATGGGTTTCCGGCTCGCCTCGCTGGTCGGCGGCGCGATCGGCCTGATCATGGCCGAACGCAATGGCTGGCCGTTTGTCTATGTCATGTTCGGCGGGTTCATGCTGGGGATCGGGATTGCCGGGCTGTTCGCGCCCGACGCCCATGTCACCGAAGACCGCGTCGCCAACGCCGCCGCCAATCATGACGAGGTGGCTGAACTCTACAATGTCGGCGAAGTGACCGAGGCGGTGCGGGGCAAGGCGCTGCTGGCGGTCGGTCTGCTGTGGGCGTGGGCGATCGGCACGGTGGTCGTTTTCATGGTCCGCTCGATGACCGAGAGCCCCGAGACGCGCCCCGATGTCACGCTGTTCACCACCACCTATGGCCCGTTGATCGTGCTCGCCACGATTGTCCTGCCAGCCTTCATCGCCGCATGGGTGGTGAAGCAGAAGCGTGATGACACCCATGTGATCACCGCCATGCCGAGCGGCGCGGCCGAATACAGGGTCAAGTTCACCGATCACCTCTACCGCGCGTTGGTGTTGCCGCTGGTCGAATTTGTGAGCCGGATGGGCTGGTCGCTGATGCTGGTGCTCGCGCTGGTGCTGACCTACCGGATCACCGATTCGGTCTGGGGTGTCTTTGCTTATCCATTCTATCTCAAGGAGTTGGGCTTTACCGGCGAGGATGTCGCCTTTGCGTCGAAGATCCTTGGCATTTTTGCGGTGCTGATCGGCCTCGCGCTTGGTGGGTGGTTGATTACCGTGCTCGGGCGGATGTTCATGCTGACCTTCGGCGCCATCATCGCTGCTGCGACCAATCTGCTCTACGCCGATCTGGCACTGGGCGGCGCGATGATGCAGGCAGCGAGCGATGCGATCGGCTTTACGTGGCTGGTCAACGCGACCGCCAATGGGCTGGCACCGCTGTTCTTCGTCGCCGCGCCGCCTTCGGAAGGGCTGGCGCGGCTCGCTTTCACCATTTTCTGGGAGAACCTCGCCATTGGGATTGCCGGTGCGGCCTATATCGCCTGGCTTTCCAGCATCGTGGCCAAGCGTTACGCGGCGGTGCAATTCGCGTTGCTCGCCTCGCTGACGCTGCTGATTGGCACACTCGGACGCGGCGCGCTGGGACAGATGATCGAGGATCGCGGGTACTACTATGTCTTCATCTTCACCGCGCTGATCGGCGTCGTGGCTGTCGTGCTATGCGCGCTGGAATGGTGGCGACAAGCGCGGGCAGGCGCCGCGAGCGGGGTGGTCCAGCCCGATCCGGCGCTTGTGGCTTAGTCGGGCAGCTCACGGTTCAATCGCAGCACCTCGCCTGCGAGGTATAGCGAGCCGGCGATGAGGATCGGCAGGCCGTCGTCGGGGATCATCGCCATCGCACTTAGGACATCAGGAGCGGGCCGGGCAGAGGGGCCGAAAGCTTCCACCGGGTGGGACTCATGGCCCGGCACCGGCACGACTGTCACCGTGCGCACCCGGTCGCCCAGCGCATCGATGATCGCGCGCGGGTCCTTGCCTTCGATCATGCCGATGATGAGGTGCAGCGGCTCGGTGAAATGTGCGGCGATAGCTTTGCCCGCGCTGGGGTTGTGACCACCGTCGAGCCACACGGTCTGTTCGGGGACCAGCGTCATCAGCGGGCCGGGGGCAAGACGCTGCATCCGCGCGGGCCAGCGGGCGGCGCGGATGCCTTCGTAGATTGCTGCCTCGGAAATCATGACCCGTGTTTGTGCACGCAGCAGGGCAACCGCCAAGGCTGCATTAAGCCGCTGATAATCCCCCTTCAATGTCGGTTCGGGAAGAAACAGCTCGAAGTGGTCGAGGCCCCACTTCTGGCTCAGACCGTTCCACAAGCCGAAGTGGTCTTCATAGTGACCACCATCCGGGCTGGCATACCATGAACCCCGATACGCCCTCAGATGAGCACCGGCTGCTTCCGCAGATTTCGCAATCTGATCGTCTGCCAAGGAGCCGCTTTCCAATGCGACCAGCGGCACACCGCGCTTGGCGATGCCCGCCTTCTCGAACGCAATCCGTGCCATCGGCTCTTGGGGCACGCCCTCCTCGGGCGCGAGGAGGAAGCGTTCGTGATCGAGACCCAGCGCGGCGATCCCGCAGGCAGCGAGGACTTCGGGTTCAAGCACATTGGTTGCATCGAACCGCCCGCCCATGCCGACTTCGACCACGCAGGCGTCGGCGGGGGTGCGGGAAAAGGCGAGGAAGGCGGCGGCGATGGTGACTTCGAAGAAGCTCGGGCCAAAGTCTGCGCCTGCATCGAGCACCTCCTCCAGCACCGCCGCCAGCTCGGCGTCTGAAATCAACTCGCCCGCCAGCCGGATGCGCTCGTTGTAGCGCACCAGATGCGGCGAGGTGGTGACGTGGACCTTGTAGCCTTCGGCCTCCAGCATCGCGCGCAGGAAGGCGCAGGTTGAGCCCTTGCCATTGGTGCCCGCGACATGAAACACGGGCGGCAGCGCGCGGTGCGGGTTGCCGAGCCGCTCCATCAGCGCGCGAATCGTGTCGAGGCCCAGGCGCCCCTGCGGCAAGCTCAGCGCGGCGAGGCGATCGAGCTGGGCTTGAACCGCTGGATTATCTGACTTACCGAAGTCCTTCATTCCAACCTCGTCACCCCAGCGAAAGCTGGAGCCTCAGGCGGCAAGCGCCGCGTGTGACGCGCTAGGTCCCAGCTTTCGCTGGGATGACGTTGCCATGCTAAGCCGCCTTCACGGGGGTCAGGTAATCGAGCACCTGCCCCAGCGTCGTCCGCAATTCGCGGCGATGCACCACCATGTCGACCATCCCGTGCTTGTGGAGGTACTCCGCACGCTGGAAGCCTTCGGGGAGCTGCTCGCGGATCGTGTCCTGAATGACGCGCTGGCCAGCAAAGCCGATCAGTGCGCCGGGTTCGGCAATGTGGATGTCGCCGAGCATCGCGTAGCTTGCGGTGACCCCGCCAGTGGTCGGGTCGGTCAGCACAACGATATAGGGCAGTCCGGCCTGCTTCAGCCGCCGGGTCATCACCGTGGCGCGCGGCATCTGCATGAGGCTGAGGATCCCCTCCTGCATCCGCGCCCCGCCAGCGGCGGTCACCACGACATAGGCGCATCCCCGATCCAGCGCCTTCTGCGCGCCATCGCAGAAGGCCTGCCCCACGGCCATGCCCATCGAGCCGCCCATGAAGCTGAAATCCTGCACGCCGACCACAGCGGGCTTTGCATCTATGAAGCCCGAGCCGACCACGAAGGCGTCGTCATGCGGGTTCGCGGCGCGCGCGGCCTTCAGGCGGTCGGTGTATTTCTTGGTGTCCTTGAAACCGAGCGGGTCTTCGATCACCTTGGGAAGCGGCAGCAACTCGAACCCGGGGTCAAGCAGCAGCGCGAGCCGCGCATCGGCCCCGATCCGGCCATGATGCTCGCATTTCGGACACACGCTGAGGTTCGCCTCATACTCGGCGACAAACAGCATCTCCTGACACGAAGGGCACTTGATCCACAGATCCTTCTCGGTCGTGGTCTTCTTGTCGGCGCTGAAGCCCAGCGAATTGCGGACGCGGGTGAACCAGTTCATGCAGGCTGCTCCTGACGGGCGGTGTGGACCGCGTGGGCGAGGGCTGAGGTCAGTTCCTTTAGCTTGGCCGGAGCCCCAGCGCCATATTTCCCGCAAATCTCCACCAGCGCCGAGCCGACCACCACGCCGTCCGCGACGCAGGCGATGGCGGCGGCCTGCTCGGGTGTGCGCACGCCGAAGCCGACCGCGACGGGAAGATCGCTCGACTGCTTGATGCGGGCGACGTTGGCCTCGATGCTTTCAATCAGCGCCTGCTGTTTGCCGGTAATCCCGGCGACCGAGACGTAGTAGAGGAACCCTTCCGATCCGGCGAGCACCTGCGGCAGGCGTGCGGCATCAGTGGTGGGAGTGGCAAGGCGGATCGGGGCGATGCCCTTGGCTCGCAAGGCCGGGCCGAGCGCGACGTCCTCTTCAGGCGGAATGTCGACGCAGATGACGCCGTCAACGCCGGCTTCGGCGGCAGCCTCAGCGAACCACTCCGGCCCGCGCCGCACCATCGGGTTGGCATAGCCCATCAGCACCAGCGGCACTTGCGGGTGCCGCGCGCGGAATTCGGTGGCGTAGCGCAGCACGTCAGCGGTGGTGGTGCCAGCGCCGAGGCTGCGCAGATTGGCGGCCTGGATCGAGGGTCCATCGGCCATCGGATCGGTGAAGGGCATCCCGAGCTCGATCACGTCCGCCCCGGCTTCCACCAGCGCATCGAGATTGGCCGCCGTGTCGCCATCGCCTGCGGTGATGAAGCAGACGAGCGCCGGGCGGGGGGCTGAGAATGTGGTTTCGATACGTTTCATTTGAACCTGCTTCGAAAGGCCGGAGCCAAGATCGCCACCGCTATGATGAGCGGAAGTCCTACAGTGAGCGCCGCTTCAGAGCGCAGCCAAGGGACGACGCCGCCCAGCAGCCAAAGCAATCCTAAAAGGCATAGGACGACGAAGGTTGAAACGAGAACGACGGTCTGGCGTGCGTTCAAAGCTCCACCCCCAGACGTTCCGCCACGGTGAAGATGTCCTTGTCGCCGCGCCCGCAGAGATTCATCAGCACGATGCTGTCCTTGGGCATGGTCGGCGCGACCTTCGCCACGGCGGCGATGGCGTGCGAGGGTTCCAAAGCGGGGATAATCCCCTCGGTGCGGCACAGCAGCTGGAAGCCTTCGAGCGCTTCGTCATCGGTGACGGCGGTGTAGTCCACCCGGCCGCTCTCCTTGAGCCACGCGTGCTCCGGCCCGATGCCGGGGTAGTCGAGTCCGGCGCTGATCGAGTGGCCTTCGGTAATCTGACCGTCCTCGTCCTGTAGCAGATAGGTGCGGTTGCCGTGGAGCACGCCGGGCGATCCGCCGAGCAGGCTTGCGGCGTGTTCATCGCCATCAAGACCATGGCCCGCCGCTTCGACGCCGAGCATCTTGACGCTCGGATCATCAAGGAACGGGTGGAACAGACCCAGCGCGTTCGATCCGCCGCCGATGCAGGCGACCAGCAAATCGGGCAGGCGGCCCGTACGGCTCAGCATTTGCGCGCGGGCTTCCTTGCCGATCACGCTCTGGAAGTTGCGCACCATCTCGGGATAAGGGTGGGGGCCTGCCGCGGTGCCGATGATGTAGAACGTGTCGTGGACGTTCGCGACCCAGTCGCGCAGGCCCTCGTTCATCGCGTCCTTCAGGGTCGCGCCGCCGCTGGTGACGGGGACGACCTCGGCGCCGAGCAGCTTCATGCGGAATACGTTGGGCGCCTGCCGCTTCACGTCCTCGGCGCCCATGTAGATCACGCAAGGCAGGCCGAAGCGCGCGCAGACCGTCGCGGTCGCCACGCCGTGCTGGCCCGCGCCGGTCTCGGCGATGATGCGGGTCTTGCCCATGCGCATCGCCAGCAGTATCTGACCGATACAATTGTTGATCTTGTGCGCGCCGGTGTGATTCAATTCGTCGCGCTTGAACCACACTTGCGCGCCGCCCAATTCTTCCGTGATGCGTGGCGCGAAATAAAGCGGGCTGGGGCGGCCGACGTAATGCTCAAGCAGATCGTCGAACTCGGCCTGAAATGCCGGATCGGCCTGCGCTTTCCGATATTCGCGCTCGAGATCGAGCACGAGGGGCATCAGGGTTTCAGCGACATAGCGCCCGCCGAACTGGCCGAAATGGCCGCGCTCGTCAGGCTGGGTGCGGAAGGAGTTGAGGGGCGTGTTCATAGGCTTGCCGCTTTGCAGAAGGCGGCGATCTTGTCCACGTCCTTGATGCCCGGCGCGCTCTCGACGCCAGAGGAGGTATCGACCAGCGGTGCGCCTGTCAGGTGGATGGCCTCGGCGACATTGGCAGGGGTGAGGCCGCCCGCAAGGCCCCAGGGCGTCGGCGCGCGGTAGGCCTTGAGCAAGTCCCAATCGAAGCGTGTGCCATTGCCGCCGGGTAGGCCGCTCGCGGGGGCATCGAACAGAAGGCGGTCTGCCGCGCCGTGGAAGCGCGCGGCTTGGGCCAGCGAATCCGCATCTTTCACGCCAAGCGCACGCCATGCCTCCACGCCCGTTGCGGTGCGGAAGCGGGCGAGGTCTTCGGGGGTCTCGTTCCCATGGAACTGCACCACATCGGGGCGCACTTCGCGCAGGGCCTCAGCGAGGGTATCGGGCGCGGGGTCCGCCACCAGCAGCACCGCTTTGACCTGCGGCGGCACTTCGGCCCGCAGCCGCGCGGCATCGGCCAGTGACAGGTGACGCGGGCTTTTGGCAAAGTGGACAAAACCAACATGGCTCGCACCTGCGCGCACGGCGGCGGCGAGGGTTTCGGGGGTGGAAAGCCCGCAGATTTTTACCAGGGTGGCCATGGGCTGTGCCTTAGTCGGGCCCGAGCGGCTTTTCCAGCACCGCGAAGGTCACTGGTGGATCGCGCAGGACAGGAAAGGGGCGCGTCTCACCCGTGCGCATGTAACCGCGCCGTTCGTACCAGGCGATCAGGCTCTCGCGGCTGTCGATCACGGTCATTTCCATCGCGGCAAGGCCCTCGCTGCGGGCGATGCTCTCGGCTGCGTCGAGCAGGCGGCGGCCGAGTCCCGCGGACTGGAGCGCCGGGAGGACACACAGCATCCCGAGATAGGCGAGGCTGGCACCCTTACGTGTCACCGCCACGCAGCCGATCAGCGTCTCAACATCCCGCGCGGTCAGGATCGTGACTTCCGGGTCAGCAAGAAGCGTATCGAGCTCCGCGCGACCGATACGCTCATCGTCGAGAATATCGGCCTCATGGTTCCACCCGGCCCGCGCCGAATCGCCGCGATAAGCCGCTTCGAGCAGGTCTTTCAGCGCGGGCGCATCCGCTGCGGCGGCGGTGGTGATGCGGATGTCAGGCATGGTCAGTCGTTCTGAATAAGGCGCAGCAATGTGCCATCGGGATCGATCAGATAGGCGATCGTGAGCCCGCTCGGGTCGGGCGCGGCGGGGTGATAGCGCGGAATGCCGTGGCGCGCATCGGGCACGCCGCTCGCTTCAACCTGCCGCATCATCGCTTGCAGTTCATCCAGCCGTAGGCAGCAGCTGAACGAAGATTGATAGGGATCGAGATCGGGGTAGGGGAAGAACTCCAGCCTCACGTCTCCCCGTGACAGGATCATCCACCCGCGCGAACGGTAATCCTCTTCGAACCCCAGCTTAGCGTAAAACGCTGCCGTCGCCGCGAAATCGCGCGAAGGCAGGTTGGGGGTGGCGTGGTCGGTCACGAAGCTTGTCCTAGAGCGTCGCCTCGATCGCCCTCGCGGCGGCCTCGGGGTCTTCGGCGCGCGCAATCGGCCGGCCGATCACCAGCACGCTCGCGCCATTGTCGCGCGCCTGACGGGGGGTGACGACGCGCTTTTGATCCCCGGTGCCGCCGCCTGCGGGGCGCAGGCCGGGGACGACAAAATAGCCGTCCTTCCACGCCTTCTTGACCATGCCGACTTCCTGCCCGGAGCAGACGATTCCGTCCAATCCGGCCTCATGCGCAAGTTCGGCCAACCGCATGACCTGCGTTTCCGCGCTGCCATAGACGCCGGTAGCGGTCAGATCGCCCGCATCGAGGCTGGTCAACATCGTCACCGCCACCACCTTCGTCCCAGCGGCGGCGGCCGCCTTGGCATCCTCCATCATCGCCCGCCCGCCTGCGGCATGGACGGTGACAATCGCTGGCTCATAGACATGGATTGCCTGCATCGCCTTGGCGACGGTGTTGGGGATGTCGTGGAACTTCAAATCGAGGAATATCGGCAGGCCCAGATGCGCGATCTCGTGCACCCCGTGCGCGCCGTGTGCGCAGAAGAATTCCAGCCCCAGCTTCACCCCGCCGATATGCGCTTTCACCTTGTTCACCAGCGCCTTGGCCGGCTCCAGCTGCGGCACATCGAGCGCAAGATAGATCGGGTTGCTCACTTGGCGCCTCCGTCAAAGCTGGTGCTGTCGGGGGCCAGCTGGTCGCCCGGCTCTGCCACATCTTTGCCGGGCTTATCCACAGGCTTGTCCGTAGGCATCGCCGCCGCCATTGCGGGCGCCGAGGTGTCGGTCTGCCGTGCGAGGGCGGCTTGCTTGAGCGAGTTTTCCAGCGTGCGGATGCGGCGGCTCATCCCCCAGGTGACGCTGCGATGATAGGCCCAGAGCGGCAGGAACCCCAAAGCGAAGGCCACCAGCACCAGCACCGGCAATTTGGTCTCGAGCACCAGATTCTGCCACAGCGTCAGCTCGGCTGGTATCCAGTTGTAGATCGCGAAGATCAGGAACGCGAAGGCCGCCAGAACCCAGAGGATGGTCCGAAGTATCTTCACCGCTTAGCGCCCTCCCGTCGGCCCGAATTCCATGCAAGCCTAGGCAATTTGACCGCCATGTCCAGCGCCTGGCCGCGTCACCCGAACACCCGCGCGAAGATCGTGTCGACATGGGTGAAGTGGTAGGCGAGGTCGAATTTCTCGGCCAGTTCCTCGGGGCTGAGTGCGGCGGTGACCTGCGGATCGGCCTTGAGCAGATCGAGGAGCGACAGCGCACCGCCCGATTCCCACACGTTCATCGCGTTGCGCTGCACGAGGGCATATGCATCCTCGCGGCTGACGCCCGCCTGCGTCAGCGCCAGCAACACCCGCTGCGAATGGACGAGGCCGCCCATGCTATCGAGGTTCTTCTGCATCCGTTCAGGATAAATCAGCAGCTTCTCGACTACCCCCGTCAGCCGCGCGAGCGCGAAATCGAGCGTGATGGTGGCGTCCGGGCCGATGAAGCGTTCCGCGGAAGAATGCGAGATATCGCGCTCGTGCCAGAGCGCGACATTTTCCAGCGCGGGCAGGGCATAGGCGCGGATCATGCGGGCTTGGCCGGTGAGGTTTTCGGTCAGGATCGGGTTGCGCTTGTGCGGCATCGCCGACGAGCCCTTCTGGCCGGGGGAGAAATATTCCTCCGCTTCCAGAACCTCGGTGCGTTGCAGGTGCCGGATTTCGACCGCGAGCCGCTCGATGCTGCCCGCGACCACGGCGAGCGTGGCGAAATACATTGCGTGGCGATCGCGCGGGATGACCTGTGTGGAGACGGGCTCGATGGCGAGGCCGAGCTTCTCGGCGACATGGGCCTCCACGCGCGGATCGACATTGGCAAAGGTGCCCACCGCGCCCGAAATGGCACAGGTGGCAATCTCGGCCCGCGCCGCCACCAGCCGCGCGCGGCAGCGGTCGAACTCGGCATAGGCTTGCGCGAGCTTGAGGCCAAAGGTGACCGGCTCGGCATGGATGCCATGGCTGCGGCCGATGGTGGGGGTGTATTTGTGTTCCATCGCCCGGGTCTTGATCGCCGCAAGCAGCGCGTCGATGTCGGCAATCAGGATGTCTGTGGCGCGCGCCAGCTGCACCGAAAGCGTGGTGTCGAGCACGTCTGAACTCGTCATCCCCTGATGCATGAAGCGCGCTTCATCGCCGACCTGTTCGGCGACCCAGGTGAGGAAGGCGATGACGTCATGCTTGGTCACGGCCTCGATCGCGTCGATTGCGGCGACATCGATCGCGGGGTTCGTCGCCCACCAGTCCCAAAGCGCCTTGGCGGCCGAGGCCGGGACCACGCCCAGCTCGCCGAGCTTCTCGGTCGCATGGGCTTCGATCTCGAACCAGATGCGATACTTCGCCTCGGGCTCCCACAGAGCGGTCATGGCAGGGCGGGCATAGCGGGGGACCATCGGCGGCTCCGGGTGAGGGATCAGATATGCCGCGGGGGGCTAGTCGGGCACGGCCCGGATGGCAAGCGGGGAGAGGTAATCGTCCGCAGTCTCAGGCTTCCGCCTTGCGCCACCCCAGAACACGCTCGGCCACCAACCACGCTCCGAGACCACCCACGATCTGTGCGGCGATGAAGGCTGCGACATCCTGTGGCGCGATCCCGGCAAAGGTGTCGGAAAAGGCGCGGGCCACGGTTACCGCAGGGTTGGCGAACGAGGTTGAGGCGGTGAACCAGTACCCGGCGACGATCACCAGCGCGACGCTGGCCGGAACCGCGGTGGGGCGCGCCACCAGCGTGCCCAGAATGGTCAACACGAGGGCAAAGGTAGCGACTGCTTCCGACAGCCACTGCGCGGGCCCGGTGCGGACATGCTGGGACATTTGCATCAGCGGGAGCTCGAACATGGCATGAGCCAGCACCGCGCCCGCTACACCGCCGATGATCTGAACCAGCGCATAGGCCGCCAGCAGGCCGAGGCCGTGCTCGCGCCGCAGCACGAACACCAAGCTAACTACCGGATTGAAATGCGCGCCCGAAACCGGTCCTAAAATGGTGATCAGCACATACAGAATCGCCCCGGTCGCAATGGTATTGGCCAACAGCGCGACACCGACATTCCCCGCCGCCAGCGTCTCGGCCATAATGCCTGAACCGACCACTGTGGCCACCAGCAAGGCCGTGCCGAGCCCTTCGGCGATAAGTTTGGTTACAGCAGTTGCGGTCATGCCGATGGGTCCCCTGTCTGTTTGGCTGACGTCGCCCTCGCGCTGCCGCCGTATCAGCGCGCCAAGCTTGGCACATGTACTTGGAGCGATATTTTCAAATAAGCCCCTTGGCGCGCAAGCTGGTGTGCCCTTCGCGCCCGATGATCACATGATCATGCACGGTCACGCCCAGCAGCCGCCCGGCTTCGGCGATGCGCTGGGTGATCTGGATGTCGGCGCGGCTGGGTTCGGGGGAGCCTGAGGGGTGGTTGTGGACAAGGATCATCGCACTCGCGCCGAGGTCCATCGCCCGGCGGATCACCTCGCGCGGGTGGATCGCGGCTTCGTCAATCGAGCCGTCGCCGACGTGGTGATCCTCGATCAGGCGGTTCTTGGTATCGAGGTAGAGCACCCGCACGCGCTCCACCGTCAGATGCGCCATGTCGGTGGTGAGATAGTCGATCAGCGCCTGCCAGCTCGCCAGCACCGGCTTCTTGATGATCTCGCCGCGTGTCATGCGCCGCGCTGCTATGGCGACAGCCTTGAGCGCTGCTGCGCTGGTCTCGCCCACCCCCTTGACGCGCTGGAGCGCCTTGGGATCGGCGTTGAGCACACCGGCAAGGTTGCCGAACTGGGCGATCAGGGCCTTGGCGATGGGTTTGGTATCTCCCTGCTTGATCGCAGCAAACAGGAGGTATTCGAGCACCTCGTAATCCGCCAGCGCCTCGGCGCCCCCGGTCAGCAGCCGGGCGCGCAAGCGGGCGCGGTGGCCTTCGCCTGCCGACTTGCCCGCGTCCGAGGCAGGCGCCGGGGCGCTGCCGAAATCGAAACCATCCTCAGCTTGCCCCATGGCGACCTCCGGGTATCGCTGTGTGTGCCTCTTTCATTGCCTTTGCGCGGTGATGGGCGCAAGTGTGGGGCACAATGGCGGCGCCTGACACGCAAGTTGAGACCCCTCCGCCAGCGGCCCGTGGCCGCCTTTGGCCGCGCCGATTCGCGGGCGGGGTTGCGGGCGTGGTCTTGCTCGCGGGGAGCGCCGCGTGGATCAGCCGCGAGCGGATCGTGGACAATGTGATCAACGATTATCTCGCCGAGGCGGGGGTGCCCGCGACGTATGACATCGTCGCCATCGGCCCGCGGGTGCAGGTGATCGAGAACCTTGTGGTGGGCGATCCGGCGCGGCCCGATCTGACCGTGCGCCGGATCGAGCTGGAACTCGGGCTCGGCTGGGCGGGGCCGCAGGTGGAGCGGGTGACGTTTGAGGGGGCGCGGGGCTATGGCAGCTACCGCGACGGCCGCCTCAGCCTCGGCGCGCTCGATCCGCTGGTGTTTACGGACAGCACGGAGCCGCCCGCGCTCCCCGCGATCAACGTGGTGCTGCGCGATGCCCGCGCGCTGCTGGACAGCAATTACGGCCGCGTCGGGCTGAAGCTGGAGGGGGCTGGACGGCTGGATGATGGCTTTGCCGGAACGCTTGCCGTGGCCGCACCGGGGGTTGGCGTCAACGGCTGCCGGGTCGAGGCCGCGACGCTCTATGGCAAGCTCACCACCGCGAGCGGCGCGCCGAAACTCGCCGGGCCGCTGCGGATTGGCGGGCTTTCCTGCGGTGCAGCCAGCCTTGCGCGCGCGGATATCGGCACGGTGCTGACGCTGACCCGCGACTTTGCCGGGGCTGAGGCTGATTTCAACATCAAGGGCCGCGCGCTCGCCTCCGATGGCCTGCGCGGCGATGCGTTGACTGGCACGGCGCGGCTCGGCTGGTCGGGCCAACGGCTCGCGCTCAATCATGATCTGGCCCTTGACGATGTGACGATCCCGGAAGCCCGCTTCGCACGCGTCACCACGGAGGGCACCTGGCGTGGTGCCCTCGATGCCAGCCGGGGGGAATGGCAGGGGAAATTGGGCGGGGAAGGGCTCGCCCCCGACGCCGAGTTTAACGTCAGCCTCGCCGCCGCCGAACGCGGGGTGCAAGGCACGCTGATCGCCACGTTGATCGCCAAGGCGCGCAGCGGCATGGCCCGCGCGCTCGCCGATGCCAGCTTTACCGCTGATGCCGTGATCCGCCACAAGGCCGGGCATGTCGCCGTCATCATCCCCGAAGGCGCGTTGACCAGCGCAGCCGGAACGCGGGTGCTGGCCGTCTCCAGACTCAGCGCCGGGATCGGGCCGGAAGGTATCACCACGCTTAGCGGCAATATCCTTGCAGGCGGCGACGGGCTGCCCAGCATCAGTGGCCGGATGGAGCAGGAGGCTGGCGGGGCCTTCGCGCTGCGGCTGGCGATGGCAGAGTACCGCGCCGGGGCAAACCGGATGGCGATCCCGCGCCTGTCGCTGCGGCGCGCCCGCGCGGGCGGGGTGAGCTTTGACGGTCTGGTCACGGCCAGCGGCGATCTGCCGAGTGGCGCATTGCAGGACGCGACCATCCCGCTTGAGGGCACATGGTCGCAGGCCCGCGGGTTGGCGCTAGGCACCCGCTGCCTGCCGTTGCGCTTTGCGGCCCTGTCGCTTTCGGGCCTCGCGCTCAAGGGGCAAACCATCACCCTGTGCCCTGACAGCGGGTCGCCGATGCTCGCCTACAACACCGGCCTGAGCCTTGCCGCGCGCACCGGACCGCTGGCGCTTACAGGCACGCTGGAGGGCAGCCCGGCCAGCCTCGCCGCGCAAAGCCTCCGGCTGCGCTATCCTCAGCCCTTCGCGCTCGCAGGGTTGGCGGTCCAGATTGGCGAGGCTGACAGCGCGGTGCGGCTATCCGCTGACAGCCTCAGCGGCAGCCTTGCAGGCGATGTGGGCGGTGTGTTCACCGGCGGCACAGCAAGGCTAGCGGCGGTGCCGCTTGATCTCGGCGCGGTGGAGGGGCGCTGGTCGTTTGCCGATGGGGCGCTGCAGATCGCGGAAGGCACCTTCACGCTCACCGATCGTCCGCCCGAGGGCGAGGCGCGCTTCAACCCACTGATCGCGACCGGCGCGACTCTACGCCTCGCCGACAACATCGTCACCGCCAATGCGACCCTGCGCCGCCCTGGATCGGCTCAGACGGTCACGAATGTGGCGATCACGCATGACCTCGGCAACGCCATAGGGCGTGCGCAGCTGGATGTCCCCGGCCTTGTATTTGATCCACGCTTTCAGCCCAAAGACCTGTCCTATTTGGCCGAAGGCGTGATCGCCTTGGCGAAGGGCAAGGTTTCTGGCGAGGGCCGGATCGACTGGACCGCAGACGAGATCACCAGCAGCGGTCGGTTTGGCACCGACGGTATCGACTTCGGGGCTGCCTTTGGTCCGGTGCGCGGGCTTAAAGGCACGGTGGTTTTCACCGACCTCCTCAACCTCACCACCGCGCCCGATCAGACCGTCACCATCGCCGCGATCAATCCGGGGATCGAGGTGCTCGCTGGCAAGGTGCAATTCGAACTCGCTGAGGGCACGCGCCTGTCGCTGGAGGATGCACGCTTTCCCTTCATGGGCGGCGAATTGCAGTTGCGCCCGCTGGTGATGGACTTCAGCCAGCCCGAGGAACGCCGCTACGTCTTCGAGATCACCGGGCTCGATGCCGCGACCTTTGTGGCCGAGATGGAGCTCAGCAACCTCACCGCCACCGGCGTCTTCGATGGCACCGTGCCGATCGTGTTTGATCAGGACGGCAATGGCCGGATCGAGGGCGGCCTGCTGATCTCGCGGTCCGGCGGCGG
This sequence comes from Erythrobacteraceae bacterium CCH12-C2, assembly GCA_001556995.1. Lineage (GTDB taxonomy): Bacteria > Pseudomonadota > Alphaproteobacteria > Sphingomonadales > Sphingomonadaceae > Erythrobacter. Next base: position 92,772 of record LSKF01000150.1, on the reverse strand, counting down.
GAACGTCGCCTATATTGGCGATCTGACCTACGAAGATCTCGGCGCGATGGGCAATTACGCCTTTTCCGCGCTGCGCTCGCTCGATTTCCGCCAGATGCAAGTCGGACTGAGCGGTGATCTGGCGGGAGAGATCGTCACCAATTTCGATTTTGACGGGGTGCGGCAGGGTGCGGGAGCGAGCCGCAATTTCATCACCCGTCGCCTCGCAAAGCTCCCGATCCAGTTCAAGATCAATGTGAGGTCCGAGAATTTCTCGCAATTGGCGCTGATCGCGCGCGGCTGGTCCGATCCGACCGCGTGGGGTGATCCGGTGGCCATGGGACTGATCCGCGTTGAAAACGGCCAACTGATTCTGCGTGACGACAAGGCTCCGCCGCCATCTGCTTCCGCGCCAAAGCCATAATCCGTTCAACGTTCAGAAAGCGACCCTCTGCCATGCCGAACCTCAGATTGACCCGACCACCGCGCAGTGCAAGAGCCCAGCTAAGCCGAACGACTGCGAGGGGAACGGGAATGAAGGCCATGATCGCATTGAGCGGGCTGGCGATGATGCTGGCGGGGTGCATCAATATTCAGGCACCCGACAAGCCAATCGTCATCCAGCTCGATATCAACATCCGGGCCGACGTTGTTTATGCTCTGGCGCAGGATGCGTCGAATACAATTGAAGAGAACGCGGACATCTTCTGATGATGTGCCGCCTCGAGGAGAATATATGATGCGCAAATCGGTTCTGGCAGCGATCGCCGCTCTGACCACGCTCGGCGTGGTTGCCGTCCCCGCGCTCGCCCAGCGCGACCCGGCCTACGCTGCGGCGCGCGAGGCGGGCAAGGTGGGCGAGCAGGCTGACGGCTATCTTGGCATCGTAGGTAGCGCCGATCCGGCGCTCCAGCGGATGGTGGATGACATTAATATCAAGCGCCGGGCAGTCTATGCCGAAAAGGCGAAAGAGAACAACGCAACGCTCGAAGCCTATGCCCTGACCGCCGGTTGCCAGGCTGTGGCTCGTACCACGCCGGGCGAGAAATATCGTGCGCCCGACGGCAGCTGGCAGACCCGCACCGCAGCGCCCCCGATCCGCGATCCGCGTTGTCCCTAAGATCGGTCGATTCCGCGACCGCAAGCGCGACTGCGCGCCCGCAGGCCCTCATGGGCCGAGGAACTTGCATCGCGACGCGATGCAAACCAACAAAAGTCTTTCGCACTTGCACAAATCAGCATCCGCGTGATGTTGACACCTATGTGCCCCCCTTCTAAGGGGGCGGCGCCCTCGGCGGGCACCTTGTTGCGCGTGCCGCGTTTGTCCTTTGACGGAGCATGGCATGAGCGATGAGAAACCCGCCCGAGAACCCATCCTTGAGGATGCGCGGATCGACGCGCTCGAGGCGCGGCTGAAAGCCGCCCGCGAGCGCGAGGAGCAGCGCAACCGGCCCAAGGTGCAGGGGGTCGATGCGAATTACCGCAGCGGCAACCGGGCCTTGGCCAGCTTACTGGGTGGGATTATCGGCGGTCTGGTGATCGGCTTTGCGATTGACGCATTGTTCGGCGTCCAGCCCTGGGGTCTGTTGTCCGGCCTGTTCCTCGGAACGGCATCGGCCTTCAGGAGCATTATTCTGAGCGCGAATACGCGCCCCGCAGATGAGGCCGAGCAGCCGGATAGCGAGGGATAGACCCCCGCCAGACCGCTTGAGGCCCCCTCTAGGGGCGCGTTTCATGTGAAACTTTTGGGGATTGTTCGATCGTGGCAGCCGAGGATGGCATCAAGGCAGCTGGACAGAGCGTGGCTACGGCCGTGCAGCAAGTGGAAGCAGCCGAAGCCGGCAAGGTCGATCCGATGAAGCAGTTTACCATCGAGCCCATTTTCGGGGCCGATTGGCAACTGGGTGACGGGTTGAACATCGCATTCACCAACTCCGCGTTGTGGATGGCCCTGACGGCTGCGCTCGTTTGGGTGTTCGTCGCCGGCGGCATGAAGCGCGCGCTGGTGCCGGGGCGCTGGCAGATGGCGGTCGAGACCATGACCAGCTTCATCGACGATCTGCTTGAGGCGAACGTCGGCAAGGCCGGGCGCAAATATGTGCCTTACATCTTCACGCTGTTCATGTTCATCCTGTTCGGCAACCTGCTGGGTCTGGTGCCGCTGGGGCTCATCCCGCACGTTCACGCCTTCACCTTCACCAGCCACTTCACCGCCACCGGCGTGCTGGCGATAATGAGCTTCTCGATCGTTTTGATCGTGGGCTTCTGGAAGCACGGCCTGCACTTCTTCTCGCTGTTTTGGCCCTCGAACACGCCTGCGTTTCTGGCGCTGCCGATCAGCCTGATTGAGCTGGTCTCGTTCATGGTTCGCCCCTTCAGCCTCGCGCTGCGTCTGTTCGTCGCGATGATGGCCGGGCACGTGCTTTTGAAGGTGCTCGCGAGCTTCGTTATTGCAGGCGGGTCGGGCGGGGTCGGCACCGGAGTGCTGGTCGGCGTGCCGAGCTTTATCCTGATGGTCGCGATCAGCGCGCTCGAAATCCTGGTGGCTGGCATTCAGGCCTATGTGTTTGCGCTGCTGACTTCGCTTTACATCAACGACGCGGAAAACCTTCACTAAGAGCTCAAACGCTCTTTCAAGAAACCTTCATTAACCCACGAATTTTCTCAAGGAGTTATTACAATGGACGCAACTGCTGCAGCTCTCCTCGGTGCAGGTCTCGCCGCCATCGGCGCCGGTCTTGCGGCGCTCGGCGTGGGCAACGTGTTTGCCTCGTTCCTCGAAGGCGCGCTGCGCAATCCGGGCGCGGCTGATGGCCAGCAGGGCCGCCTGTTCATCGGCTTCGCGGCCGCCGAACTTCTGGGCCTGCTCGCCTTCGTTATCGCCGTTTTGCTGATCTTCCGCTAAGATCAAACGCATGAGAGTACCGGTGGGTGCGGACCTGTGTCTGTCCCCCCGGTGCCTTGTTGAGAACTGCCGGTAACAAAAGGCCGCCAATGCCTCAGATCGAACAACTTGCCGAAACGCTGTCCAGTCAGGTGTTCTGGCTGCTGGTGTTCTTTGGCCTGACCTTTGTGGTCGTCGGGCTGGGCATGGTGCCCAAGATCCTTGGCACGGTCGACATGCGCGACCAGCAGATTGCCGATGATCTCGCTGCGGCGCAGGCCGCGCGCGATGCCGCGGACCGCGAGGAAGCCGCATGGCGCACACGTGAGAACGCCAACCGTGCCGCGGCTCAGGCCGTGATTGCCGAGGCCAAGGCCAAGGCAGGCGCCGCCAGCAACGCCAAGCTTGCCGCGACGCAAGAACGGCTCGATGCGCGTCTGGTCGAAGCGGAAGCCGGGATCGCAGCCGCGCGCAACAGCGCCATGGCCGAGATCGAAGCGGTGGCCGCAGATGCCGCGCGCGACATCGTCGCCCGCATCGCCGGGGCCGACATCGAACCCGCTGCCGCCGAGGCTGCGGTCAAGGAGGTAATGGCGCATGGCTGATATCCTGATGCTGCTCGCCAGCGGGGCTGAAGCCCACGCTGAACCTTCGGTGCTGGGGCTCGATTCCTACCAGTGGGTCGCGCTCGCCATGAGCGTGCTGATCGGTGTGTTCCTCTGGAAGAAGGTCCCGGGCATGATCACCGGCGGGCTCGACGCCAAGATCGCCGAAATCCGCCGCGCGCTCGACGAAGCCAAGAGCCTGCGGGCTGAGGCTGAGACCCTGCGCGCCGAATACGCCGCCAAGATCGCCAGCGCCGAAAAGGACGCCGAGGCGATGCTGGCCGGTGCGCGCGAAGAGGCCGACGCCATCCTCGCCAAGGCCGAAGCCGACAGCGAAGTGATGGTCGCCCGCCGCCAGCGCATGGCCGAAGACAAGATCGCCGCCGCCGAGCGTGCCGCTATCGCCGAGGTCAAGGCCCGCGCCGTCACGGCTGCCGCGGCTGCATCGCGTAAGCTCATCGCCGAGCGCCACGACAGTGCAGCGGACCGCAAGCTCGCCGACGAAGTTATCGCTTCGCTCTGAGCCTGAGGTTCTTTCGCTTATGAATGAAGGGGCGGTCCGATTGGGCCGCCCTTTTTCGTTGGCGTTTCACGCCCCCGGCACAAACACCACTTTGCCCACCAGCTGGCGCTGCGCCATCGCGTCAAAGCCCTCCTTCCAGCGGGACAGGGGCAAGATTCGGTCGATCGCTGGGGTGATGCGGCCCTCTTCGGCCAGCCTGGTGATGGCGCGCTGGATCGCCGCCCCGCGCTCGGGAAAGCGGCGGGCATATTCGCCGGCGCGCAGGCCGATGATGCTGAAGCCCTTGATCAGCGGGATATTGGTGGAGACCTCGGCGATCCGGCCCGAGGTAAAGCCGACAACCACTAGCTTGCCACCGAACGCGACGCAGCGGGTCGATTCGTCGAATACGTCGCCGCCCACGGGATCGAAGACAATGTCGGTGAGCGCTCCGCCGGTAACGGCAGCGACCTGCTCGCGAAAGCGGCCCTCGGCAAGGATTACTGCCTCTGGCCGGGCAATGGCGGCAATGCGCTCGGCCTTGGCGGGGCTTCCGGTTGTGGCGATCACCCGCGCGCCTAGCGCCTGCGCCAGATCAGAGGCGGCAAGGCCCACCCCGCCGCTTGCCCCGTGGACCAGCACCCACTGCCCCGCCTGCAAGCCGCCAAGCTCGACCAGCCCGGTAAAGGCGGTCGAATAGCCCGCCCCCATCGCAGCGGCCTGCGGAAAATCCATGCCGCGCGGCATGGGCGAGAGCTTGGCGGCGGGCAGGCTGGCGATCTCGGCAAAGGCCCCGGTCTTGTTGCCGCCCATGACACGGTCCCCCGGGGCGAACCCGCTTTCTGGATCGGCCTCAAGCACTTCGCCTGCGAATTCGAGGCCTGAGGTGAAGGGTGGCTCGGGTTTGAACTGGTATTCGCCTCGCGTCATCAAAAGGTCGGGAAAGTTGAGCGAAGCCGCGCGCACCCGCGCCAACACTTCGCCGAGCGCGCAGGTGGGGGATGGCATGTCGGCGAGGGTAACGCCTGACAGATCCGGCGAAAGGCGTTCGACCCTGAGGGCCTGCATTGTCTTAGAAATTGTCCTTGGCCGCTCGCAAGGCTGCGAAGGTCTCATGCGGGGCATTCCCGCCCCATTTCGCCATCAGCGCCGGATCATCGGCGCGCAGGAAGGGGTTGGTGGCGAGCTCGCGTTCGAGCGTGGTCGGCACGGTCCATTCATCGCGTGCACGCTTGGCGGCAATCTCTTCCGCATAGGCCGCGAGCGCGGCGTTCTCCGGATCGGCGTGAAGCGCGAAGCGGGCGTTCGAGGCGGTGTATTCATGCGCGCAGTAAAGCAGCGTTTGCGGGGGAAGGGCCTTGATGCGGCTGAGGCTCGCCCAGAACTGTCCCGGTTCGCCTTCGAACATCCGTCCGCAGCCTAGAGCGAACACGCTGTCGCCAACAAAGGCCACCCCTGCGCTGGGGAGGTGGAAGGCGATGTGGCCATTGGTGTGGCCCGAAACGTCGATCACCTCAGCTTTCACTGAACCCAGCATCACCGTGTCGCCGTGGCTGACGATCCGGTCGATCGGGAATTTGCCCGAAATCTCGGCCGGTCCGGTAATGGTGCAGCCTGTCTCGGCCTGGATCGCTGCGTTCCCGCCGGCATGGTCAGGATGCCAGTGCGTGTTCCAGATCTGGGTGATCCGCCATCCTTTCATGCTGGCTTCCAAGAGGTAAGCCTTCGCGTCGGGGGTATCGATCGCCACGGTTTCATGACTGTCGGTGTCGTGGACAAGGTAGCCGTAGTTGTCACTAAGGCATGCGAACTGGTGAACATGGATCATGGGCGCGACCTTACAGGCGCTGCCCCCAAAGGAAAAGGCCCGCCTGCCGGAGCAAGCGGGCCTTTCGTTTGCTGTGAGCGCCTGCCCGCAAGGGGCGAGCGCCAATCAGGATTACTCCTGACCCTTCTTGAGGGCCGCGCCAAGGATGTCGCCGAGCGAAGCGCCCGAATCCGAGGAGCCGAACTGTGCCACGGCTTCCTTTTCTTCGGCGATCTGACGCGCCTTGATCGAGAAGTTGGGCTTCTTCGAACGGTCGAAACCGATCACCATCGCATCGACCTTGCTGCCGACCTGGAAGCGATCGGGGCGCTGTTCGTCGCGGTCGCGGCCGAGATCGGCGCGCTTGATGAAGCCGGTCGCGCCGTCTTCACCCACCTGCACTTCAAGCCCGCCGTCGCGCACTTCGAGCACGGTGACGGTGACGGTCTGGTTCTTGCGCAGCGAGCTGCCGGTCGCGGTCGCTTCAGCCGAAGGCGCGCCCTTTTCGAGCTGCTTCATGCCGAGGCTGATGCGCTCCTTCTCGACATCGACATCGAGCACCACGGCCTTGACCATTTCGCCCTTGCGGTGAAGCGCCAGCGCGTCCTCGCCCGAGATGCCCCAGGCGATATCCGACATGTGCACCATGCCATCGACATCGCCATCGAGACCGACGAACAGGCCGAATTCGGTCGCGTTCTTGACTTCGCCTTCGACGACCGAGCCGACCGGGTGCTTCTCCGAGAATTCTTCCCACGGATTGCGCTGGGCCTGCTTGAGGCCGAGGCTGATGCGGCGCTTGTCGCTGTCGACTTCGAGCACCATCACGTCGACTTCCTGCGAGGTCGAGACGATCTTGCCCGGGTGGACGTTCTTCTTGGTCCAGCTCATTTCCGAAACGTGGACAAGGCCTTCAATGCCGGCTTCGAGTTCGACGAAGGCACCATATTCGGTAATGTTGGTGACCATGCCCGAAAGCTTGGCACCGACCGGATACTTGGCGGCAACGCCATCCCACGGATCGCTTTCCAGCTGCTTCATGCCGAGGCTGATGCGCTGGGTATCGGCGTTGATGCGCACGATCTGCACCTTCACCGTGTCGCCGATGGCGATCACTTCGCTCGGGTGGTTGACGCGCTTGTAGCTCATGTCGGTGACATGCAGCAGGCCGTCGATGCCGCCGAGGTCGACGAAGGCGCCGTAGTCGGTGATGTTCTTCACGACGCCGTCGATGATCTGGCCTTCGACCAGATCGTTGATCAGCTCGCTGCGCTGTTCGGCGCGGGTTTCTTCGAGCACCGCGCGGCGCGAGACGACGATATTGCCGCGGCGGCGATCCATCTTGAGGATCTGGAACGGCTGCGGCACGTCCATCAGCGGGGTGACATCGCGCACAGGGCGGATATCGACCTGTGAGCCGGGGAGGAAGGCCACGGCGCCATCGAGGTCGACGGTGAAGCCGCCCTTGACCCGGCCGAAGATGCGGCCTTCGACGCGCTTGCCTTCGCCGAATTCGTTTTCGAGCTTGTCCCACGCGGCTTCGCGGCGGGCGCGGTCGCGGCTGAGCATCGCTTCGCCGTCGGCGTTCTCAACGCGGTCAACGAAAACTTCGACTTCGCCGCCGACAACCAGACCATGGTCATCATCGCCGCGGCTGAATTCCTTGAGAGAGATGCGGCCTTCGCTCTTGAGGCCGACGTCGATCACGGCAAAGCCGTTTTCGATCGCGGTGACGGTGCCCTTGACGACGCGGCCTTCAAAGCCGTCTTCGCCGGCGCCGCCGAGCTGTTCATTGAGAAGCGCCTCGAAATCGGCGCGAGTGGGCATCTGGGTTGCCATAGGCGATGTCAGTCCTGTGTGTTCGTTGTGCTACCGGCCACCGGTTTTTCCGGGGTCTTAAACTGCTTCCCGAGCACCATTGCGCGGGCTGGCAGGGCAAGAGGCCGACGTCTCCGCGTCGCCGAATGCGAAACGCGAAGGTTCTTCTCATCGGTGAGGATGGGTTGAACGGCCGCGCGCCTAGGCGAGGCCGGGGCAAAATGCAAGGAAAACCGCCCTGTCAGGACTGTGGTGAGGAAAGGCGCGTGCGCACCGCGTCAATGACGGCCTCAACCGCCTGGTCACGGTTCATGAAGGTCGTGTCGAGCACCATCGCATCAGGCGCGGCGCGCAAAGGAGCTTCAGCGCGGTTGATGTCGCGCGCGTCGCGGGCGGCGATGTCGCGTTCGATCTCGGCGAGGGCAACGTCGCTCCCTCGCGAATGCATTTCGAGCCAGCGCCGACGAGCGCGTTCCTGAACGCTGGCGGTGACGAACAGCTTTATCTCGGCATCAGGCGCAATCACGGTACCGATATCGCGCCCATCGAGCACCGCGCCGCCGGGTTGCAGGGCGAAGGCACGCTGGCGCTCAAAAAGTGCGCGGCGGACCTCCGGGTGGACCGAGACACGGCTGGCGAACCCGCCGACCTCTTCCGAGCGAAGGATGTCGTCTGCGAGCAGCGCGTCGGCAAAGCCGCAAGCGGCACGCGCGTCCTCGGGATTATCAGGATCGCCTGCGCTCAGCTGCACCTGTCGTCCCACCGCGCGGTAAAGAAGTCCGGTGTCGAGATGCGGGAGGCCAAAATGCGCGGCGAGCGCCTTGGCGATGGTGCCTTTGCCCGAGGCAGTGGGGCCGTCGACGGCGATGATCATAGTGGCACTTCCCCGCGGCTGCGCCACGCGCGCACCAGCCCAAAGATGGCGATGGAGGCCCAGAAGAATTCGAGCACGAGGCTCGCCCAATTGGTGTGGTAGAGCAGCGAGACCGTCAGCAGCGCGGCGCCGAGCAGATTGGTGCCGTGGAGCACGAAGGGATTGGTCGCCTTCGCCAGCGTCAGATAGGCATAGGCGCCGATAATGCAGGCCGTGCCGCACAGGCCCACAAGGCTGGCCCAGTCGAGGGGGGTGTTCACGCCGCCGCCTCGGCCAGCAGGCTCATGAAGGTCGGGAAGCTGGTGTTGATCGGCGAGATATCGTCGACCTCAACCCCACCTTTGCTGACGAGGCCTGCCACCGCCAAGCTCATGGCGATGCGGTGGTCGAGCAGCGATTTTACCCGCGCGTTGCTGGTGCCCCGGAGCGGTTCGCCGCCGGTGCCGTGGATGGTGAGGCCGTCTTCGTGCTCCTCAACCCGCGCGCCGGCCAGCTGGAGCGCTGCGGCCATCGCGGCGAGGCGATCGCTTTCTTTCACACGCAGTTCCTCAAGGCCGGTGGTATGCGTGGTGCCGCTGGCGAGCGCGGCGGCGACGAACAACACGGGGAATTCGTCGATCATCGATGGGGCAAGGGCAGGGTCGACGTCGATCCCGCTCAGCGCGGCATGGCGCACTCGCAGATCGGCCACCGGCTCGCCGCCAACCTCGCGCGCATCGACTTCGGTGATGTCTGCGCCCATCTGGCGCAGCACGGTCACGAGCCCAGCGCGGGTCGGGTTCATGCCGACGTTGAGAATCGTGAGGTCGCTACCCGGCACGAGCGTGGCGGCGACCATAAAGAATGCGGCCGAGGACGGATCGCCCGGCACGGTCACATCCATCGGCATGAGGTCAGCCTCGCCATGGATGCTGATCACGGTCTCCCCGTTTTCCTCGCCCACTTCGAGTCGCGCGCCAAAGCCCGTCAGCATCCGCTCGGTATGGTCGCGGGTGGGAACAGGCTCGATCACGCGGGTGATGCCGGGGGTGTTGAGCCCGGCGAGCAGGATGGCACTTTTCACCTGCGCGCTTGCGACCGGGAGTCGGTAGGTGATCGGCACGGTCGGGCTGGCGCCGCGCAGCATCAGGGGAAGGGTGCCGCCTGCGCTCGCCTCGAAGCTTGCGCCCATCTGCGACAACGGATCGATCACGCGCTTCATCGGGCGGCCCGACAGGCTGGCATCGCCCACGAAGGTCGCGGTGATCGCGTGGCTGGCCACAAGGCCCATAAGGAGGCGCGTCGAGGTGCCCGAATTGCCCATGTCGAGCGCCTGCTTGGGTTCGAGCAGGCTGCCAACCCCGACCCCGTCGACCACCCAGGTGCCATCGCTTTCGCGCACGATCTGCGCGCCGAAGGCGCGCATGGCTGCCGCCGTGGCCAGCACGTCCTCACCTTCGAGGAGCCCGGTAATCCGGCTTCGCCCCACCGCGAGGCCTGCAAACATCAGCGATCGGTGGCTGATCGACTTGTCGCCGGGGACGCGGATCGCGCCGCGCAAGGGGCCAGTGGGGACGAAGGTATGGCTGGTCATAAGGCGGCGGTCTTTGACAGCGCCTCGCGCTTCTGGCAAGGCGCGCCGCGCACCCGTGCCATGCCCTTGATAAAGGGCTTGCCGGAACCCACTATTGCTGATCAATCCACCCACGATTTTGCAAGCGTTTTGTCCGCCCCCGGCGTAAGGGGCGGCCTGATTTGAGGAATGACAATGGCGAAGCCTGAATGGGGTACCAAGCGTACCTGCCCCAAGTGCGGGACACGATTCTACGATCTGGGCAAGGAAGATCCCGTGTCCTGCATCGAATGCGGCGAAACCTGGACGCCCGAGCCGGTGCTCAAGTCCAAGCAGCCGATTCCCTTCGAGGAAGCCGAAAAGAAGGTTGATGTCGAAGCCGATGCCGATCTGGGCGGCGATGACGACATCGATGATCTCGAAGACATCGAGGATATCGACGAGGACGGCGATTCGCCCGACAATGACGTCGACCTTGGCGGTGACGATGATCTCGGCGTTGCCACCTCGGGCGATGATGACGACGACGAAAGCTGATTTACCGCTTGCAATGGGAGAGCGGCCCTTATAATGGCCGCCTCCCGCGAGCAGGGCTGCATGGCCCGGTTCGCATGATGACTGGCTCGGGGCCTTAGCTCAGCTGGGAGAGCGCAACACTGGCAGTGTTGAGGTCAGCGGTTCGATCCCGCTAGGCTCCACCAGGCATCACTGATCAAAGTCGGATTTGTTGGACCCTTCAGGGGCGCATATTCGCAACGCTGGCCGACGAGGTTTCGTCCGCCGGCGTTTTTCGCATGATGCGGGTGCTTCGGCACGCGCGAGGAGAAGTTGGCGATGTTCGACACGCTGTCCGACCGTCTTGGCGGGGTCTTTGACAAACTCAAAGGCCGCGGCGCGCTGCGTGAGCAGGACGTGCGCGATGCCATGCGCGAAGTGCGGATCGCGCTGCTCGAAGCCGATGTCGCGCTCCCGGTTGCCCGCCGCTTCATCGATGCCGTTACCGAAAAGGCCGTGGGGCAGGATGTGCTGCGCTCGGTCACGCCGGGTCAGATGGTCATCAAGATTGTCCATGACGAGCTGGTCGAAACGCTCGGCGGGATGGAGGTCGAGGGCCTGAACCTCGATGCCCGCCCGCCGGTGGTGATCATGATGGTCGGCCTCCAGGGCTCGGGTAAAACTACGACCACCGCCAAGCTTGCCAAGCTGATCCGCGAACGCCACGGCAAGAAGGCGCTGATGGCCTCGCTCGACGTCAACCGTCCGGCCGCGCAGGAGCAGCTGGCGGTGTTGGGCGGGCAGGTCGAGGTCGCAACCCTGCCGATCATCGCGGGCCAGCAGCCGGTCGATATTGCGCGCCGGGCGATGGAAGCGGCGCGGCTCCAGAATTTCGACGTGCTGCTGCTCGATACCGCCGGGCGCCTTCACGTCGACGATGCACTGATGGCCGAAATGAAGGCCGTCGCCAGCGTCTCGGCCCCGAACGAAGTGCTGCTCGTTGTCGATTCGCTGACCGGTCAGGACGCGGTCAATGTCGCGCAGAGCTTCACCAATGAAGTCCCGCTGACCGGCGTGGTGCTGACCCGGATGGACGGCGATGCCCGCGGCGGCGCAGCGCTGTCGATGCGCGCGGTCACCGGCAAGCCGATCAAGTTTGCCGGCACCGGCGAAAAGCTCGACGCCATTGAACCCTTCCGGCCCGGCTCCGTCGCCGACCGCATTCTCGGTATGGGCGACGTTGTCAGCCTGGTCGAGAAGGCCGCAGCCACCATCAAAGAAGCCGACGCCGAGAAAATGGCGCGCAACCTTGAGAAGGGCAAGTTTGATCTCGACGATCTTGCCATGCAGCTCAAGCAGATGCGCAGCATGGGCGGCCTCGGGATGCTCGCGGGCATGATGCCGGGCATGAAGAAGGCCAAGGCCGCGATGCAGGCCAGCGGCATGGACGACAAGGTGCTGATCCATATGGAGGCGATCATCTCCTCGATGACCGCCAAGGAACGCGCCAACCCCGATCTTATGAACGCCAAGCGCAAGAAGCGCGTCGCGGCGGGCAGCGGCACCGATGTGCAGACGGTCAACAAGGTGCTGAAGATGCACCAGGAAATGGCCCGCGCGATGAAGCAGATCAAAAAGATGGGCGGGCTGAAAGGCCTCGCCGCGATGTTCGGCGGTGGCGGTGGTCCGATGGGCGGCATGGGAGGGCTGGGCGGTCCTCCGCCTGGCGGCCTTCCGGGCCTCGGCGGTCCCGGTGGTCCAATGGGCGGCCTTCCCGGTCTCGGTGGCCCATCGCGCAAGAAATAGTTTCAAGTCAGTTGTTTCGTTTCAAAAGTTCAATTCAATCGAAAGGTAGCATTCCATGTCCATTTCTATCCGGCTCTCGCGCGGCGGTGCCAAGAAGCGTCCCTATTACCGCATCGTCGTCGCCAACAGCCGCTCGCCCCGCGACGGCAAGTATCTTGAGCAGATCGGCACCTATAACCCGCTGCTTGCCAAGGATTCGCCCGAGCGCGTGAAGCTCGTCGAAGACCGTGCCCGTTATTGGCTCGGCGTAGGCGCGCAGCCGACTGACCGCGTTGCCCGTTTCCTTGATGCCGCCGGCATCAAGGAGCGTGCAGCCCGCGTGAACCCCAAGAAGGGCGAGCCCGGCGACAAGGCCAAGGAGCGTGCTGAAGAGCGTGCGGCCAAGATCGCTGAAGCCGAAGAAGCCGCACGTGCCGCGGAAGAAGAAGCCAAGGCCGCTGCCGCTGCCCCGGCTGCGGAAGAAGCGCCCGCTGAGGAAGCTGCCGCTGAGGAAGCTCCGGCTGCTGAAGAAGCTGCCACCGACGAGCAGACCGAAGGCTAAGCGCAAATGACCAATTCCGTTCGGGCCGAGCTTGTGGAAGCCCTGTCCTTCTTTTTTCGCCTTGGCGCAGAAGAAAAGCAGTCCTTCGGTAGGCTCAGGACGAACGGAGATTTTGAATGAATACCAAGCCCGTCACCCTCGCCGCCATTATCGGCGCGCATGGGGTGGCGGGCGAGGTGCGTCTGAAGCTGTTTGGCGAGGGCGTGCCAGCGCTCGCCAAGCACAAGAGTTTCAATGATGGCGCGCTCACGCTGGTGAAGCTGCGCGATGATGGCAAGGGCGGCGGAATCGCCCGCTTTGCCGAAAGCACCACCCGCGGCGATGCCGAGAAGCTGCGCGGCACTGCGCTGACCGTCCCCCGCGACGCGCTCCCGCCGCTGGGCGAGGGGGAATTCTACCACGCTGACCTGCTGGGCCTGCCCGTCGTAACCGACGCGGGTGACGCCGTTGGCAGCGTACTCGCGATCGAGAATTTCGGCGCGACCGATATCATTGAGATCACCCGAGATCCCGCACCCGAGAAAGGCCCCAAGACCTTCATGGTGCCGATGATCCCGGCGGCCGTGATCGAGTGGGACGAGCACCGGCTTGTGATCGGAGCCGCTTTCGCCGAAGACTAGCCGGGTGAGAGAACCCGACAGCGATCTGTGGCACCGCATCAAGGCGTACACCATCGGGCCGAGCGACGTATCCCTGACCTTCGCGGCCCGGCTTGCACGCGAAAACCGCTGGAGCCTGCCCCATACCGAGCGCGTGATTGGAGAATACAAGCGCTTCTGCTTCCTCGCGATCACAGCAGGGCACAAAGTCACACCCTCTGACGCAGTGGATCAGGCCTGGCACCTGCATCTGACCTATAGTCGCGATTACTGGCAGAGCTTCTGCCCGGATGTGCTCCAGTCCGACCTCCACCACGGCCCGACAAAGGGTGGCCCGGTGGAACGTGACCGCTTCTACCACCAATACGCGGCCACGCTCGCCGCCTACGAAGCCGCCTTTGGTGCGCCGCCCCCGCCCGATATCTGGCCCACCGCGCATCGGCGTTTTTCGATCGATCCGCGAGGGGTTCGCGTTAACTTTTCCGATGGTATTGTCCTGAAACGCCGGGTCGCGCTGGCGCTGGGTCTGCTTCTTGTCGTGGGAGGCTGGCTCGCAGGAAGGATCATGTAATGGAGCTGTTCTCGTCCTGGACGGGCAGCGATTTTCTGTCCTTTTACATTATGTTGCTAGGGGCTAGCACGCTGGCAGCATGGTGGATACCGGCGCATCTTCGCGCCGAGGGTCGCCGTGGCGACTCGCCCGATGCCGAGTCGATCGCCCTGCTTGCGAGGGGTCGCGCGGGTTATACCGATTCGGTGATTGCCGATCTCTATGCCCGCGGCGGGGTGAAGCACTACGCCGATGGCAAGCTGCACATTGAACAACCCGATCTGCCCGCCAATCCCGCTGGCCGAACCTTGCTGGCTGCGCGCCAGCCATTGACGCCCAGCGTGGCTGACAAACTGCTCGCGGTTCATGCCGACCGGGTTGCAGCGCGGCTGCGGCGAGAAGGACTGATGCTGCGGTCTGAGGAGCTCGGCCGGCTGCGCTGGCTATCGACTGCCCCCTTCATCGCGTTGTTCCTGCTCGGGATTTATCGCCACCGGGCGGGCAGCGCGATCGGCGAGCCGACCGGGTATTTGACCGTGCTGCTGGCGGTGACGGTGATGCTGGCCGTGATCCGTTTCTTGAAGTGCGATCCGCGAACCTTGTCGGGGATCGAGGCGGTGCAGCGGCTCCGCCAGCAGTCCGGTCGCCTCCGCCGCGCCCCGCGCGCCGAAGAGGCGGCGTTAGCTGTGGCTTTGTTTGGCACCGGCGTGCTGGTCGGCACGCCGTGGCAGCCGGTCCATGCGATGCGGCAGCAGCAGGGCAGCGGCGACAGTGGTGGCAGCTCCGGCGGAAGCGACAGCGGCGGCGGTGATGGCGGCGGTGGTTGTGGCGGTTGCGGGGGCTGACGCACGCGCGTAAGTGGCGGGCATGACCACGCTTTCTGTCGCCGTTGTGCAAGCCGCCCCGATTCCGCTCGCTTTTCAAGCCGGTATCGACAAAGCCCTCCGCCTCGCCCGTGAGGCTATTGATGCTGGCGCACGGGTGGTGGCCTTTGGCGAGACCTTTCTGGGTGGCTACCCGCTGTGGCTGGATGAGGCCCCGGGCGCAGCCTTGTGGGATCATCCCGGCAGCAAGGCATTGCACCGGATCATGCTGGAGCAAGCCGTGGTCGCCAATGACGAGCGGCTGCTGCCCTTGCAGGAACTCGCCGACGCCAGCGGCGCGATCATCTCCATCGGCGCGCATGAGCGGGTGCGGCGCAGCCTCGTCAACAACCAGCTGACCTTCCGCCCTGGCCTGCCGGTGCTCGATCACCGCAAACTGGTGCCGACCCATGGCGAGCGCCTGATCTGGGCGCGCGGCGATGGCTCGACATTGGGCGTGCATCAGGCGGAGTGGGGCCGGCTCGGCTCGCTGATCTGCTGGGAGCACTGGATGCCCTTGGCGCGCGCGGCGATGCATAATCTGGGCGAGGATGTGCACGTGGCGGCCTGGCCGACGGTGCGCGAGAGCCATGCGATTGCCTCGCGGCACTATGCGATGGAGGGGCGCTGCTTCGTGCTGGCGGCGGGGCTGGTGCAGATGAAGGACGATCTGCTTGATGGGTTAGAGCGCGTCGGTGGTGATGCCGCTGCGCGCGAATTGCTGGAGGCGATCCCGCTGGAGGTGCTCAACCGCGGTGGCTCGCTGATCGCCGCCCCCGACACCCGCGTGATCGCGCAGGCAGGCGAGGGGGAGGAGACTTTGCTGGCGGAGCTTGATCTGGGCGAGGTGGCGGCGGGGCTGACGAATCTCGATACCGATGGACACTATGCGCGGCCCGATGTGTTTGAATTGACGGTGGATACGCGGGCGAAGGAGGGCGTGCAATGGAACTCAAACTGAGCAAACCAAAAGAAAAATGGTTCTTTCTGATCGCCCTGCCATTGGCAGTCACGATTGAATGGGCGTTTGCCCGCTCGCTCGACTGGACGGCCTATCCCCGCAGCGAATGGGTTGCGCTGTTCGACCTGTGCGTCTTCATGCCGTGTCTCTATTGGCTGGCATTCGCGAGCGGGCTTCCCCGCAAGGCACGACGGATCCGCACTGCTGGCATTGTCGGGATCGGCCTGTTTGCGGCCTCGTGGATTGTGCCTGAAGCGCATCAGGTTTTGATTGGTCAATTGTCCGATCTGCGCAGCGCGATTCTTGCAGTGGTTCTGATGTTCGAAGGCGTTTTGCTTTGGAAGGTGATAAATGCCGCTTACCTCAAGGGTGCCGATGCTCAACAACTTGAGCGCGAATTCGCGATGCCAGAATGGATTGCGAAGCTGATGGTGCTCGAAGCGCGGTTCTGGAAGGCCGTTTGGACTTTCCTGCGCCGCAAATGACCTTCACTGCCACCATCCTGACGCTCTACCCCGAGATGTTCCCCGGACCACTCGGGCAGTCCATTGCGGGACGCGCGCTCGCCGAGGGCAAGTGGGCCTGCGACACGGTGCAGATCCGCGACTTTGCCGAGGATAAGCACCGGACCGTCGATGATACGCCTGCGGGGGGCGGGGCAGGGATGGTGCTCAAGTGCGATGTGCTGGCGCGGGCTTTGGACCAGGCCATTGCCATCCATGCCGTTCGCCCTGAGCCTGTCGAAGGGCCGTATTTCCCTCTTGAACCCGCAGCGAAAGAGAAGGACGGTGCTTCGACAAGCTCAGCACGAACGGTTTCTTCTGCTGTGCCCATCCTCGCCATGACGCCGCGCGGTCGGCCCATCACCCAAGCCCGCATCCGCGAGCTTGCCGCAGGTCCAGGCGTCATCATCCTGTGCGGGCGGTTCGAAGGCTTCGACGAGCGCCTGTTCGAGGCCCGACCTGAGATCGAGCAGGTCTCCCTCGCCGACATCGTCCTGTCCGGCGGCGAGATGGCGGCGCTCACCATCCTTGACGCTTGCATTCGGCTGCTTCCCGGCGTAATGGGCGCGCCTTCTAGCGGGGCGGAGGAGTCGTATGAAAACGGCCTCCTCGAATACCCGCACTATACCCGACCTCAGGAATGGGAAGGGCGCACGATCCCCGAAGTGCTGCGATCGGGGGATCATGCGAAGATCGCGGCGTGGCGAAAGCTACGGAGCGAACAAGATACTCGGTCACGCAGGCCGGACTTGTGGGAGCGCTATGAGGGCGCTCGGGTCCAACCTGCCTCTGGCGCGCGGCGTGAAACGAAGGAACCGGACCAGTGAACCTGATCCAGCAGATTGAAGCCGAAGAAATCGCCAAGTCCGGCAAGGACATCCCCGAATTCCGCGCAGGCGACACCGTCCGCGTCGGCGTGAAGGTGAAGGAAGGCAACCGTGAGCGCGTTCAGATGTTCGAAGGCGTGGTTATCGCCCGTTCGAACCGCGGCATGGGTTCGAACTTCACCGTGCGCAAGATGAGCTTTGGCGAAGGCGTCGAGCGCGTTTTCCCGCTCTATTCGCCGATCGTCGAGAGCATCACCGTGGTCCGCCGCGGCGTGGTGCGCCGTGCGAAGCTCTATTACCTGCGCGGCCGCACCGGCAAGAGCGCACGTATCGCCGAGCGCAAGATGAACGCGCCCAAGGCGTAAGGCGTCATCAGCCACCAAATTGCGAAGGGCGGTCCTGCGGGGCCGCCCTTTTCGTTTGCGCCTCTTGCCATTCTTCTTCGTCATTGCGAGGAGCGGAGCGACGAAGCAATCCAGAGCGGCGCGCGCCAACTCTGGATTGCCGCGCCGCCTTAGGCGGCTCGCAATGACGAGGTGAGCTTTGGATGCGTTCGATATTAGCTGCGGTTGCCCTTTCCCTTTCCACCTGCCTGACAGCGCCGGTGCTGGCGGAGACCACCGCTGTGGCTGAGACTGCACCCACTCTTTCTTTCGAGCGGGTCTTTGCCTCTCCCGGCCTCGATGGCCCCGCGCCCCGGCAAGTGAAGCTGTCGCCGGACGGACGCTACCTCACCCTGCTGCGCAACCGCGCCGACAATCGCGAGCGGTATGACCTGTGGGGCTATGACATCGAGACCCGCGAATGGCGGATGCTGGTGGATTCGGAGAAGCTCGGCTCAGGCCGTGAGCTATCCGAAGACGAGAAGATGCAGCGCGAGCGCGCGCGCGTGGCAGGGCTGAAGGGAATCATCAGCTATCAATGGGCGAGCGATGGGTCGGGCGTGCTGGTGCCGCTCGATGGTGACCTGTTCCTCGCAAAGCTCGATGGCACCGTCACGCGGCTGACGGACACCGAGGAAACCGAGCTCAACCCCAAGCTGTCCTCGAAGGGCAGCTTTGTCAGCTTCGTGCGCGAGCGGCGGCTGTGGGTCGGCCCGGTCGGCGGCGAAGCGCAGCCGATCACCCCGGCAGGCGAGGCCGACACGATCCGCTGGGGCGAGGCGGAATTCGTGGCCCAGGAGGAAATGGCGCGGCTGCAGGGCTATTGGTGGTCGCCCGATGACACGCGCATCGTCGTCCAACGCACCGATGAGACGCCTGTGGGCATCGTCACCCGCGCCGCGATCGGCGCCAAGGGCACCAAGGTGTTTGACCAACGCTATCCGGCGGCGGGCACGGATAACGCTGTGGTCGAGCTGTTCGTGATGAACCCCGATGGCACCGGCAGCGTGAAGGTCGATCTCGGGCTCAATGTCGATATCTACGTCGCCCGGGTCGATTGGGCACCCGATGGCAGCGCAATCTACGTCCAGCGGCAGGACCGCGCGCAGACCAAGATTGACGTGCTCAAGGTCGATCCCGCCACCGGCGCCTCGCAGATCTGGTTCACGGAAACCGCCGCGCGGCCCGATTACTGGGTGAACCTCTCCGACAACTACCGCTTCCTCAAGGATGGGAGCCTGCTGTGGTGGTCCGAGCGCGACGGCTATGGGCATTTCTACCTGTATGAAGGCGGCCGGTGGCAGCAGCTGACCCACGGCACCTCGCCCACCACCACGCTGGTCGGCGTGGACGAGGCTGCAGGCACCTTCACCTATCAGGCGACCAAGGATGTGCTCACCCAGCAAATTTACCGCGCGCGGCTGGATGGCACGGGGGAACCCGAGCTCCTGTCCGATCCGGCATTTACCAACAGCGCCAGCATGGATGGGGCGGCGCGGCTGCTCTATGTCAGCCGTTCAAGCGCGACGCAGCCCCCGCAGTCCTACCTTGCCACGCCAGACGGCAAGCAAGTCGCCTGGATCGAGGAGAACCGGGTGGAAGGCGAGCACCCCTACGCGCTCTACCTCGCCAGCCACGTGACCCCCGAATATGGCACGATCGCCGCGGAGGATGGCACCCCGCTGCACTGGATGATGCTCAAGCCCAAGATGGAGCCGGGCAAGCGCTATCCGGTGTTCTTCCAGCATTACGGCGGGCCGGGGCCGCAGACGGTGACGAAGGGCTGGGGCGGGACGCTGGCGCAGGCGATCGTCGACAATGGCTATATCTGGTTCCAGCTCGACAATCGCGGCTCGGCCAATCGCGGGGTTGATTTCGAACAGCCGCTCTACCGCGCCATGGGCGGAGCCGAGGTGCGCGACCAGAAGGCGGGGGCGCTTTGGCTCAAGAGCCTTGATTTCGTCGATCCCGACAAGATCGCAATCTATGGTTGGTCCTACGGCGGATACATGACGCTGAAGCAGCTGGAGGCTGATCCGGGCCTCTACGCCGCAGGCATCTCCGGCGCGCCGGTGACGCGGTGGGAGTTGTATGACACCCACTACACCGAACGCTACATGGGCGACCCGCGCGAAGTGCCCGAGGCTTACGAAAAGGCGAGTGCTATCCCTGAGGCCACGAAAATCGCCGATCCGCTTCTGCTGATCCACGGTATGGCGGATGATAACGTGGTGTTCGAGAACTCGTCGGAACTCATCAGCGTCCTGCAGGAGAGCAACACGCCCTTCGAGATGATGCTCTACCCCGGCTACACCCACCGCGTCGGCGGGGAGAAGGTCAGCCCGCATGTCTGGAACAGCATCTTCCGCTTTCTCGAAAGCCACGGGGTGGTGCCTCCGACCAAGGAATAGGTCTGCGGAGCACCGATAGCGGTTGCGCTTGGCGCACCTGTCGCTATTTCGCGCTTGCGAAGTAACAGGAGAATGCCAAGTGGGTTACCGGGTGGCAGTGGTCGGCGCGACCGGCAATGTCGGGCGCGAGATGATGCAGGTCCTCGCCGAGCGCGAGTTTCCGTGCGACGAGGTGGCCGCGGTCGCCTCGCCGCGTTCGACCGGCACCGAAGTCGAATTCGGCGACACTGGCAAGATGCTCAAGTGCAAGAATATCGAGCATTTCGACTTTGCCGGCTGGGACATCGCGCTGTTCGCGGCAGGCTCCGGCCCGGCCAAGGAATATGCCCCCAAGGCAGCGGCGGCTGGTTGTATCGTCATCGACAACTCATCGCTCTATCGTATGGTCCCCGATGTGCCGTTGATCGTGCCCGAGGTGAACCCCGATGCGATCGACGGCTACACTGCGCGTAACATCATCGCCAATCCCAACTGCTCGACCGCGCAGCTGGTAGTCGCGCTGAAGCCCTTGCACGATTTCGCCACGATCAAGCGGGTGGTTGTTGCGACCTATCAATCGGTTTCGGGCGCGGGCAAGGCGGGGATGGACGAGCTGTTCCAGCAGAGCCGCGCGATCTTCGTCGGCGATCCGGTGGAGCCCGCCAAGTTCACCAAGCAGATCGCCTTCAATGTGATCCCGCACATCGACAGCTTCCTTGATGACGGCTCGACCAAGGAAGAGTGGAAGATGGTGGTCGAAACCAAGAAGATCCTCGATCCTCGCATCAAGCTCAACGCAACTTGCGTGCGGGTGCCGGTATTCGTCGGCCACTCCGAGGCGGTGAATATCGAATTCGAGAATGAAATCAGCGCGGAACAGGCGATGGACATCCTGCGCGAAGCCCCCGGCGTGATGCTGATCGACAAGCGCGAGGATGGCGGATACGTGACCCCGATCGAATGCGTCGGCGATGCCGCGACTTTTGTGAGCCGGGTCCGCGAAGACCCTACGGTCGAGAATGGCCTCACCCTGTGGTGCGTGTCGGACAACCTGCGCAAGGGCGCAGCGCTCAACGCGGTGCAGATCGCCGAGCTGCTCGGACGGCGGCATCTGAAGAAGGGTTGAGGCGATGCGGCTGGCCCTCCTTGCGCTGATGAGCGCGGTGGCTCTGGCAGCCTGCGACAGCGGCGAAGTGCCGAGCCCCGCCGAGCGCCAGCAGGGCGTCGCGCCCCCGCAAATGGTCGCGGCCAATGTGGTCGAGCTGCGCGGCGAGGGCCTCAGCGCGGGGCCCGAAGCCTTCTATTTCGCTGCCGGGCAGACCGAGGTCGAAGCCGCGCTCACTAAGGCGTTGGGCAAGCCGTTGCGCAGCGGCGACAATGGCGAATGCGGGGCGGGACCGATCACCTTCACCGATTTTGGCGGTGGGCTCACCGTCCATTTCCAGGAAGGCCGTCTGGTCGGCTGGAACTGGCATCTGGCGCAGGATGGCGATCGCCCTGCGAGCGGCGTCGTTAAGTTGTCAGGTGATGTGCAGGTCGGCTCACCCCGCAGCCTCGCCGAAGCCGCCCCCGGCTATGACCCCATTGAAGACAGCACGCTTGGCGAGGAATTTGCGCTCGGCAGCAATGTCGGCGGCTTTATCGAGGGCGACGCGGTCGAAATGCTCTATGCCGGTACGCAGTGCTTCTTCCGATGAACCGCGCATGATCGCGACTGCGCACTTCACCAGCTTCGACGGCACGCAGCTGGCCTATCACACGGTAGGCGAAGGCCGCCCTGTCATCCTGCTCCACGGGCTTTTCTCCAGCGCGCAGATGAACTGGATCAAATGGGGCCATGCCGCGCGGATCGCTGAGGCGGGGTTCGGGGTGATCATGCTCGATTTCCGGGTGCATGGGGACAGCGAGGCGCCGCATGATCCGGCGGCTTATCCCCCCGGCGTGCTGGTGCGCGACGTTGCGGCGTTGATCGATCACCTCGGGCTGGAGGAGGGCGGTCATGATCTCGTCGGCTTCTCCCTCGGCGCGCGCACGGCGGTGCATGGCTGTGCGAGCGGCGTGTTCGTCCCGCGGCAGTTGGTGCTGGCGGGGATGGGGGTCGCGGGGCTTGCGGACTGGACCCGGCGCGCGGGATTCTTCCTCCGGGTGATCGACGAATTCGACACCATCACCCGGGACGATCCCGCATGGCTCTCACGCCAGTTCCTGAAGTCGCAAGGGGTGGACCGCGCCGCTGCCCGCCTGCTGCTGGGCGCTTTCGAAAACCTCGACCCCGCCAGCCTCGCCCATGTCACCGCGCCGACATTGGTGATCTGCGGCGAGCGCGATCAGGACAATGGTTCGGCTACCGAGCTCGCCGCGCTCCTTCCCGATGCCCGCTACGAGGAAATCCCCGGCGGGCACCTCGACAGCGCGACCAAGCCCGAACTGGGCGAGGGGATCATCCGCTTCCTCACGGCTTGATTCCGCGCGCAGGCCAGTCCACACCCGAGGGCATTGTCACATAACCGACCAACGGGAACGCTCCTCATGACCATCACCGCCCCCCTGCTGCGCTGCGCCGCTGCCGCGCTGGCTATCGCTGCCGCTGCGCCGCTTGCTGCTGAAGAAACCGCCGCGCCCGTCGCTATGGCCGCAGCCGCCGCCGATACACTGACACCAGAAGACGCACGCCAATGGATCGCCAAGGTCGAAGCCGATTTGGCGACCTTCGGGGTCGAATTCGGCCAGGTTTCCTGGATCAACGCGACCCACATCACCCATGACACCGACGCGCTCGCGGCAAAGTACGGCGCGCAGCTCACCTTGAAGCAGGTCGCCTACGCCAATGAAGCGGCGCGCTATGCCCGCATCCCCGGGCTCGATGCCGAGACCATCCGCAAGCTCGACATTCTGCGGATCGGCATCAGCCTTCCCGCGCCGAACCGCCCCGGTGCGGCCGAGGAGCTGAACGACATCGCGACGCGGCTGAACTCGGCCTACGGACGGGGCAAGGGTACGCTCAATGGCCAGCCGATCAATGGCTCGGACATCGAGGCCGAGATGGGCAATCTCGAACGCACCCCTGAGGAGCTCAAGGAAATGTGGGCGAGCTGGCACGACAATGTCGGCGCGCCGATGCGGCAAGACTACACCCGCATGACCGCACTCGCCAATGAGGGCGCCAAGGAGCTGGGCTTCAACGATCTCGGCGCCATGTGGCGATCAGGTTATGACATGCCGCCCGAACAATTTGCCGCCGAGACCGAGCGGATGTGGCAGGAGGTCAAGCCGCTCTATGTCGCGCTCCACACCTATGTCCGGCGCAAGCTAAACGAGAAGTATGGCGACGCCGTGCAGCCCCGCACCGGCCCGATCCGCGCCGATCTGCTCGGCAATATGTGGGCGCAGGAATGGGGCAATATCTACCCGCTGGTCGCCCCGGCGGGCGCGGGCGATATTGGCTATGACCTCACTGATCTGATCGCCAAGAAAAACCTTGATGCGGTCGGCATGGTCAAGGTGGGCGAGCAGTTCTTCTCGTCATTGGGATTTGAGCCGCTCCCTGCAACCTTCTGGGAACGCAGCCAGTTCACCAAGCCTGCCGACCGCGAAGTGGTGTGCCATGCTTCGGCCTGGAACATCGACAATGTCGATGATCTGCGCATCAAGATGTGCATCAAGCCCAATGCGGATGACTTCACCACCACCCACCACGAGCTCGGCCACAATTACTACCAGCGGGCCTATAACAAGCAGGACTTGCTTCACCTCAATGGGGCCAATGACGGGTTCCATGAAGCCATCGGCGACATGATCGCACTGTCGATCACACCCGAATATCTGGTGCAGATCGACATGCTCGATCCCTCGCAGGTCCCGAGCGCCGACAAGGACATCGGTCTGTTGCTGCGTCAGGCGATGGACAAGGTCGCCTTCCTACCCTTCGGCCTGCTGCTCGATCGTTATCGCTGGGGGCTGTTTGACGGCTCGATCCCCGAAGCCGCGACCAACACCGGCTGGAACGATCTGCGCACGCAATATCAGGGCATTGTACCCCCGGTGCCGCGTGATCCCGCAGGCTTTGATGCCGGGGCTAAATATCACGTGCCCGGCAATGTCTCCTACACGCGCTACTTCCTCGCGCGGCTGTTGCAGTTCCAGTTCTACAAGGCCGCCTGCGACACTGCGGGGTGGAAGGGGCCGCTGCATCGCTGCTCGTTCTATGGCAATAAGGACGTCGGTGCGAAGCTGAATGCGATGCTGGAATTGGGCGCGTCCAAGCCCTGGCCGGACGCCTTGGAAGCGTTCACCGGCGAGCGGCAGATGAACGGCACCGCGATGGTCGAATACTTCGCCCCGCTGATGAAGTGGCTCGAAGAACAGAACAAGGGCGAGAAGGCGGGCTGGTGATGCAGCGCGGGGGCGGATGGATCATGGCGGCGGCGCTTTTGGCGCTCGCTGCCTGCACACCGATAGCAGCGCCGGGCGAGGCAGGGGCAGAGATGCCCGCCACGCTGTTTGTGGCTGCCAAACGCGGCAACACCCTTTCCAAGGTCGATCTGGCCACGGGCAAGGAAGTCCTCCGCCTGCCAAGCTGCACCAATCCGCATGAACTCGCGACGGCGCCGGACGGGCGGCACGTTGCGCTCGCCTGCTATGGCGGGACCACGGTGGACATCTTCCGCACGGATAGCCTCGCGAAGGTCGCCAGCATCGATCTGGGGGCAAATTCCCGCCCGCATGGGATCGTATGGCACGCCAATGGCGATCTCTACGCCACGGCCGAGGGACGCAAGTCGATCTTCTGGCTGCGTGCACCGCTGGCCGATGTGCGCGAATTGTTCGAATTTTCCACCGGCAAGGACGGCAGCCACATGCTGGCGGTCAGCCCCGATGCGCGCACCGCTTGGACGACCGACCTCGGCTCGCGTACGGTCACGCGGATTGATCTCCTCACCCGCCGCGCGCCCCTTTCGGTGACCGTGGGTGAGGAGCCCGAGGGGATCGCGCTCTCTCCCGACGGCGGCACTCTGTGGGTCTCTGCGCGCGGGTCCGATCAGGCCTTCGCGCTCGACCCGCAGCTGATGGAGGTGCGTTCCACCGTGCCGACCGGCCGCTTCCCCCTGCGCATCGCGGTGCGGCCGCAGGGCGATGTCGCAGTCACCTCCGACCTTCAGGACGGCAGCCTCAGCGTGATCGATACCGCCACCGCCCGGGTGATCCGCACCATCCCCGTCTCCAGCCCGGCCGAGGCTGACGCGCGTTTTCAGGTCACGATTCTGTGGTCGGCTGACGGCAGCCGGGTCTATGTCGCCGAAACCACCAGCGATACCGTTGCCGAGGTCGACTACGCCAAAGGCTCCGTGCTGCGCCGATTGAAGGTCGGATTGGGCGGGGACGGGATGGCGATCCTGCCTTGAAGGCGGAGCGGCCTCCGATGGTCGTGGGCTGGCGCGAGCTTGTCAGCCTGCCCGACCTTGGCCTTTCAGGCATTCCGGCCAAGATCGACACCGGCGCGCGCACGTCCTCACTCCACGCCCATGTGCTCGAAGACTTCATGCGCGCGGGCGAACGATTCGTGCGGTTCGCGGTGGACTGGGACGGGGAGCGGCATTTCTGCGAGGCGGTCCAAGTCGATGTGCGCGGCATCACCAGTTCGAACGGCGACACGCAGGAGCGCTTTGTCATCAAGACGCCGCTGAGGATCGGTAATCTTTCCTTCCGGGCAGAAATCAGCCTGGCGGATCGTTCCCAGATGCAATTCCCGATGCTGATCGGGCGCACCGCGCTCAGGCGGCGGATGGTGGTTGATAGTGGTCATTCATGGCTGCAATCTCCTGCAATTGCGGATAAAGGGTGCGCCCGCCGGTAGATCGCCGGTCTTGAAAGGTACCCCATGAAAATCGCGATGCTGGCGCGCAATGCCAACCTCTATTCGCACCAGCGACTCAAAGAGGCGGCCGAGGCGCGCGGCCACACGCTCGACATCCTCAACACGCTGCGCTGCACGGTGCATATCGCCAGCCACCGGCCCGAGGTGTTTTACAACGGCGCGCCGATTGCCGCCTATGACGCGGTAATCCCGCGCATCGGGGCTTCGATCACCAATTATGGCCTCGCGATTCTGCGCCAGTTCGAGATGCGCGGGATCTGGTCGCTCAATGAGAGCGTCGCCATTGGCCGCAGCCGCGACAAGCTGCGCAGCTTGCAGATCCTCGCCAAGCACGGGCTGGGCCTGCCGCTGACGGCCTATGCCAATGATCCCAAGCAGGCCGAGGAGATTATCAAGGCGGTCAAGGGCCCGCCGGTGGTGATCAAGCTGATTGAAGGAACGCAGGGCATCGGCGTGGTGCTCGCCGAGACCATGTCGAGTGCCAAGTCGGTGATTGAGGCGTTTCGCGGGGCCAATGTGAACATCCTCGTGCAGGAGTTCATCAAGGAAGCCGGCGGCACTGATATCCGCGCGCTGGTGGTGGGCGGGAAGGTGGTCGCGGCGATGAAACGCACCGGCGCACCGGACGAGTTCCGCTCGAACCTCCACCGTGGCGGCTCTGCGCAGGTGATCAAGATCACCCCGGAGGAACGCTCGACCGCGGTGCGCGCGGCCAAGCGGATGGGCTTGAACGTGTGCGGGGTGGATATGCTGCGGAGCAATCACGGCCCCGTGATTATGGAGGTCAATTCCTCGCCGGGGCTAGAGGGGATCGAGAGCGCGACGGGCAAGGATATCGCCGGGCAAATCATTGATTTCATAGCCGCCAATGCCAAGGACGGGCAAACCAAGACCAAAGGGCGGGGGTAGGAAGCCCTATCCCGGACCAAATCCTCGTTGATGGTCAGGGCGTTTCCCGCCCCTTGCTTTATCTAAAAGGCGGCTCATTAAACGCCCGCAGCTTGCGGCTATGCAGCCGGTCGCCCTCATCGCGCAGCCGCGCTACGGCGACGATGCCTATCTGCAAGTGCGCCGCGATGGCTTCCTCGTAAAACTTGTTCGCCTGCCCCGGCAGCTTGATCTCGCCGTGCAAGGGCTTGTCAGAGACGCAGAGCAGCGTGCCGTAGGGCACCCGGAAGCGATAACCTTGCGTCGCAATCGTTGCGCTTTCCATGTCGATGGCGATCGCGCGGCTCTGCGAGAAGCGCTTTGCGGACGAGGAATAGCGCAGTTCCCAGTTGCGGTCATCGGTGGTCACCACCGTGCCCGTGCGCATCCGCTGCTTGAGGTTTGCGCCTTGGACGCCGCTGACTTCCTCGGCCGCCAGCGCCATCGCCTGCTGCACTTCGGCAATCGGCGGGATCGGCACTTCGGGCGGGAGCACGGCGTCGAGCACGTGGTCATCGCGCAGGTAAGCGTGGGCCAATACGAAATCGCCGATCTTCTGGGTCGAACGCAGCCCGCCGCAGTGGCCGATCATCATCCACGCGTGGGGACGCAGCACGGCGAGGTGATCGCAGATCGTCTTGGCGTTGGAGGGACCGACGCCGATGTTGACGAGGGTAATCCCGCGCCCGTCTTCGCGGATCAGGTGATAGGCGGGCATCTGGTGACGGCGCCAGGCGGTGTCGTTGAGCTGATCCTGCGCGTGCGCAGTCTGTTCGCGGATGTCGAGCCCGGCCGCGCCGGTCAGCGCGACATAGCCATCCTTGCCGATCTGCTTCGCGCCCCAGTTCACGAATTCATCGACATAGCGGTGATAGTTGGTGAACAGGATGAAGTCCTGAAAATCGCTGACCTCGCTCCCGGTGTAGTGCTTGAGTCGCGCCAGCGAGTAATCGGTGCGCAGGCCATCGAAGAGCGACAGCGGCATGTCGTGGTCGCCATCGAGCTCGATGCCGTCGGCCAGTTCATCGCCGATCAGCGCAAGGTCGGTCGAAGGGAAATGGGCCGCGATATCCTGCGGCGCGATCCCGACCATCGCCGCACCCGCCTCGCCATCGAGGACATAGGGGAAGGGGATCTCCTGCCGCGAGCGTTCGACCGTCACGTCGACCTCGTATTCCTGCGCGATCAGCTGAAGCTGTTCGGTGAGATAGGCGGCAAACCGATCGGGCCGGGTAATCGTCGTGGAATAGGTGCCCGGCATCTCCAAGCGGCCAAAGGCGCGGCTGCGATCGCGCGGGGCGCCGACCCCGGCATAGCGCAGGGTGATCTGAGGGTAGGCGTAGCTGCCGTCCTCGCGCTTCCTCTGTGGCGGGATGGTGCCATCACGCCCGAAAGCGATGACATCATCGCGCAGCGAGCGCACCGCATCATCATAATGTTGCTGGAGCTGGGCGAGGATGCTGGGAATGTCGATCATGACGGCGGCTTTTGCTCCTTTGTTGTTATCTTTCAGCGACAGGCGGGCGGCGCAAGGCCCCCTGTTTACAAAAAGGGCGCGAGGATCATGCCGACCCCCGCGCCCTTCGCTTTTATCATGGCCCTGATGGGGGCCGAAACACTCAGTCGTCGCGGCGCTCTTCGAGCAGCTCGGCCGGGATTTCGCCCGGTTCGAGGCTGGTGTCGATGCGGGTCGCTTCGGCCTGTTCCTCGATCTCGCGCTGTTCGTCAGCGAACATCTGCGCGAGCACGTCGACGCCTTCGCTCTGCAGCTTGGCTTCGTCGTCCGAACGGGCGACATTGGCCTTCACCGTCACGCGCACTTCGGGGTGCAGGGCAACGGTGACGTTGTGCATGCCGATGTTCTTGATCGGCGCGCCAAGGATCACCATGCGCTTGTCAACGTCGTGGCCCTGCTCAGCGAGGCCGGCAACGATGTCACGCACGCTGACCGAACCATAGAGCTGGCCGGCGTTCGAGGCAGCGCGGATCAGCACCACTTCTGCGCCTTCGACCTTTTCGCCCTGTGCCTGTGCAGCGGTGCGGCGCTCGGCGTTTTCCTTTTCGAGGCGGTCGCGGTTGGCTTCGAACACCTTCCGGTTGGCTTCGTTTGCGCGAAGGGCCTTCTTCTGCGGCAGCAGGAAGTTGCGCGCATAGCCGTCCTTCACGGTGACGACGTCACCGATCGAGCCGAGCTTTTCGATGCGCTCAAGGAGAATGATATCCATCTGTCCTTCTCCTCTTACTTCACGATGAACGGCAGGAGGCCGATCTGGCGGGCGCGCTTGATCGCCTGGGCCAGTTCACGCTGCTTCTTCGCCGAAACGGCGGTGATGCGCGAAGGCACGATCTTGCCACGCTCGGACATGAAGCCCTGCAGCAGGCGCACGTCCTTGTAATCGATCTTGGGGGCGTCTTTGGCCGCGAACGGGCAGGACTTGCGGCGGCGGAAAAACGGGCGGGCCATCAGTCGCGCTCCTCACGGGTTTCGCGGCGCTTCCGCTCGCGGTCGTTCTTGCGCATCATCACGCTGGGACCTTCCTCGTGCTCGTCGACGCGGATGGTCATGTAGCGGATGATGTCTTCGTTGATACGGGTCTGACGCTCGAGTTCTGCGACAACGCTGCCGGGGGCATCGATGTTGAGCAGCACGTAATGCGCCTTGCGGTTACGCTCGATCTTGTAGGCGAGCGACTTGAGGCCCCAGGTTTCGGTCTTGGTGACCTTGCCGTTGTTGGCTTCGATGATTTCGGTGGCTTGCGCCGCCAGCGCGTCAACCTGAGCCTGGCTCAGATCCTGACGCGCAAGAAAGACGTGCTCGTACAGAGCCATCTTGCGTCCTTTCACTTCCATGCCGATCGCTGGCTGATCTGCGCGACATGCGCAGGGCCCCTCCGGCTTTCTTCGATACATCGCCGGGCGGTTCCCATGCGAAGCGCGGCCCCTTACAGCTTTGGCGATGAATTGCAAGTCTTGTCCGGCGGGAACAGGCAGGGCAAGCGCGGGTTGCATATCCGACAACTAGGGGAAGACTTCCGTGCCATCAGGACTCGTCGCGCTGCTGGATGATATTTCGGTGATCGCCAAGGCCGCCTCGGCCTCGGTCGATGATGTTGCGGTGGCCGCCGGACGGGCGGGTACCAAGACGGCGGGCGTGGTGATCGACGATGCGGCGGTTACGCCGAGCTATGTCACCGGCCTTTCCCCTGCGCGCGAGCTGCCGATCATCTGGAAGATCACCAAGGGCAGCCTCAAGAACAAGTTGGTCTTTCTGCTGCCCGGCGCGCTGCTCCTGTCCGAATTCCTGCCTCAAGCGATTACCTATCTGCTGATCATCGGCGGCGCCTTCCTGTGTTACGAGGGCGCGGAAAAGGTGATGGAAAAGCTCGGTTTCGCCAAGCACGGCGAGACGCTGGAGGACGAGATTACCGATCCGGTCGCTTTCGAAAACGAACGCGTCGGCGGGGCGATCCGCACCGACTTCATCCTGTCGGCCGAAATCATGGCGATTGCGCTAGCCGAAGTTGCCGACGAGAGCCTTGTCATGCGCGGCGCGGTGTTGGCGCTGGTGGCGGTGGCCGTCACCGTGGCGGTCTATGGCGCGGTCGGGCTGATTGTGAAGCTCGATGATATCGGGCTGCACCTGACGCAGAAGGCCAACAAGGGCGCGCAGGCTTTCGGACGGTTCCTGCTGCGCTTTGTGCCGCAGCTTCTGGTGGCGCTTTCGATCATCGGCACGGCGGCGATGCTGTGGGTCGGCGGGCATATCGTCGTCGACAGCCTGCACAAGCTCGGGTGGGATGGGCTCTATACGCCGATCCACGGCGCGGAGCACGCGGTGCATGAGCTGGCAGGTGCGGCGGGCGGTGTGCTTGGGTGGCTGACGGCGACGACGCTGTCGGCTGTGTTCGGATTGATCCTCGGCACGATCATCGCCTTCGTCCTGCACAAAGTGCTGGGTGTCGGCGCAGACAAAGCCCACTAATCCCGGCTTATGACCAGACCGATCCTGTACACCTGCGCGCTTTCGCGCGGTTTGCGCGCCACTTGGGCGGCGGAGGAGGCGGGCGTTGAGATCGACCTCAATATCCTGCCGTTCCCGCCGCGATTTCTGGCGCCCGAATATCTGGGCCTCAACCCGCTCGGCACGGTGCCCCTGCTGATCGATGGCGAGACCCGAATGACGGAGAGCTGCGCCATCGCGCATTACCTCGCCACACGCCAAGGCCGCACCCCGCTCGCCATCGCGCCGGGTGAGCGCGATTATGGCGAATATCTGGACTACACCTACCACGCCGACGCGACGATCACCTTTCCGCAGACCGTCTACATGCGCTTCTGCCTGTTCGAGAAGGACAAGGGTCTTCAGGCAGCGGGGGAGGCCTATGCCAAGTGGTTTCACAAGCGCCTGGTGAAGGTGGAACAGCGATTGGAGGGCCGCGAATTCCTGTGTGCTGACCGCTTCACGGTCGCTGACATCTGCGCCGGCTATGCGCTGATCCTAGCGCAGAGAGTCGGTCTCGACGAAGGTGTGCCCGACAGCCTCAAGGCCTACCGCGCCCGCCTGACCGGGCGGTCGGCCTGCCAACGGGCAATGGCGCGCGAAGAAGCGGGGCGGCTGGCGCTGGAGCGCAGCGCCGGCTAAAGGATCGCGCCCACGGCTACGCGGGTCTTTCAGCGATTGGAACGCGACTCGTGAACCTGCGGATCAACGTGCAGCTTGATTATTGGTTCGCGCGGCCCTGTGATGTGCTGTTGCAGGTGGAAGCAGCGGATTTGCCGGATCAGCGCGTCACCCATCGTCACCTCGCCGTGACCCCTTGCTATGCCCTGTTTCGCGTTCCCGCTCAGGACAATATCGGGACACGCATCTGGCTGCGCGCCGAAGGCCGTCTTGTGGTGGACTACAGCGCCGAAGTCAGCATTGCGCGCCCGGTCAGCGACATTGCCGCCCTTCCGGCGCTGCCGCCGCACCGCCTGCCGGGCGAGACCGTGCAATACCTGCTGCCGTCGCGCTACTGCCCTTCGCACCAGTTCACCGATTTCGTCGAGGCCCGTTTCGGCGCCCTTCAGGGCGGGGCCCGCATCCATGCTATCCGCGACTGGGTGGCCGGGCACATGTCCTATGTACCCGGTGCGAGCACAGTCGAGACAACCGCGGTCGACACCTTTCATAGCGGTATGGGCGTATGCCGCGATTATGCTCACTTGCTGATCACCCTTGCGCGCGCCGGCGAGATCCCCGCACGGATCGCCAGTGTCTATGCCCCCGGGGTCAACCCACCCGACTTTCATGCCGTGGCCGAAGTGTTTCTCGACGGGGCCTGGCATCTGGTCGATCCCACTGGCATGGCGGGCGCGAGCGAGATCGCCAAGATCGGCATCGGACGCGACAGCGGCGATGTTGCCTTTCTGACTGCCTTTGGACCGCTGGTCATGAACAGCCAAAGCGTGATGGTCGAGGCGTTCGCCATCGATCCCGCGCCGGTGGCACCTTACGCCGCCTGATCGAGATCCTCGCCGCAGCGTGTGCATGTCCGGTTGGGCCATAGCACCACAAAAATCCCGCGGAAGAAGGCGTTTTTGCCGCAGCGCGGGCAATTGAACCGCAGCATTGGGGCATTGGCGATCACCAAAAGCATGATCGCCGCGGCAAAGGCGAGGGTCGAATGGCCGTAAACCCGGTCGACCACCAGCACCAGGCCCACCGCCAGCGTCAGAACGCCGAGCATCCGCCAAGCATGGCGCGCCGCGCGCTGGTACAGGCTCAGGGCAGGCGGGCGAGCAGCGATTGCGCAAACTCCGTGAGCGTATCATCGCGCGCGCCCATTACCACGATCCGATCACCGGGCTGGGCCAGCGTCACGATCCTGTCAGCGCAGTCCGAACGGGCCGCGATGTATTCGGCCTTTCCGCCCGCGGCATTGATCAGATCGACGATCCGTTCACTGCCCTCGCTGCGGTCGACCGTTCCGCCAAAATAGACCGGATCACAAAGGATGGTGATGTCGTCCGGACCGAGCACCCGGGCAAAAGTCTCCGCCAGCTCGCGCCCCATCTGTCGCAAGGGGCCATAGCCGTGCGGCTGAAAGAAGGCGATCACCCGGCCGGGCATTGCCTTCAGCGTTTTCAGGGTTGCGGCGCATTTTTCGGGATTGTGCCCAAAATCGTCGATCACCTTGATGCCCAACGGCGAGATTCCGATCAGGTCGAACCGCCGCGCGAGACCATTGAAATTGCGCAGCGCATAGGCGGAGAAGCCTACGTCGATGCCCGCAGCGCTCGTGGCAGCGATCGCTGCCAGCGCGTTTGAGAGATTGTGAATGCCCGGCATCGGCAAGATCAGCGGAAACACCTCGCGCCGGTTATTGTCGATCACTGCGGCGCGAATGCCGAATTCGCTCGCATCGATTGAATCGGGTTCAACTGAGATGTCGGCACCGCGTGCCTGAATCCCGAAGGTCACCTGCTGGCGGTTGCGGTAACGCAAATGACCCGCTTCCCCGTTATCGAGATTGATCACAGCACACCCAGACGCGGCGAGAAAATCGCCGAAGAGCGCCCGCAATTCCTCGATGCTCTTGTGATCGATGCTGACGTTCAAGAGCACACCAATTGTCGGACGATAGAGCGCAATCGATCCGTCGCTCTCGTCGACCTCGCTGACGAACACAGGCGAACGGCCGACACGCGCGCTGGCAAAGGGGTTTTCCGGCGTGACGAAGTTCTTCATCACCGCGCCGTTCATCACCGTGGGATCGTGCCCGGCCTCCTCCAGGATCCAAGCGATCATGCCGGTGACGGTTGATTTGCCCGACGTGCCGCCGACCGCAATCGAATAGCCGGCATCGTTAAACAGCAGCGCCAGCAGTTCTGCTCGGCTCATTCGCTGGCATCCCAGCGCCTTCGCCTGCGCCACTTCAGGCACAGTGTCCTCAATTGCGGCTGAGGCAATCAGGATCTGGTCAGGCGAGCTCACGCCGGTCCCATCTTGCGGGAACAGGTCGAAACCATTGGCAGCCAGCCAGGCGAACTTCTCTGGGGTGCGCCCCTGATCCCGGCTGCGGTCGGAACCCGCAACCGGGTGCCCAAGACCTTTGGCAATCTGCGCGAGCGGCATCATGCCCGATCCACCGATGCCGCAAAAGAAAAGCGGACGCCCTGCAATCGTCCCTGTGATGGCCCCGTTATCCATGTTGTCCGTGGTTATTGACTTGCGCCAAAGCTGACAAGCGCCCTAGTCCTGAGACATGACAAATATCGCAATCTGTGCCCCTGCAACCCCGATCACCCACGAGCAGCGCGATGCGCTCATCGCGCTTGTGGCGGAGGAGTTTCCGGCGCACCGGGTCACCTTTCACGAGCAGTGCTTCGAACGCGCCGGGCATTTTGCCGGGGATGACTTACGGCGCCTGACCGCACTGCTCGAATGTGCGAATGATCCCGCTTTCGATGTCGTGTGGTTCGCCAAGGGCGGCTATGGCTCGAACCGCATTGCCGAAGCGGCCGTGGCGCAGATGAACGCAGCGGCACGGGCCAAGACTTATGTAGGCTTTTCTGACGCCGGCTATCTGCTCGCTGCGCTCTATCGCAACGGGATCGGGCAGAGTGTGCATGGCCACATGCCGGTCAGTTCCCGATCCGAGGGCGGGCGTGAGGCGATCCGGCGGGTGCTGCGCTGGCTCGCCGGGGATACCAGCGGGGTCGAACCGAGCCTTGATGGCACCACGCCTGCTGCGGCCTTCAACCTCATTACGCTGGCGATGCTGCAGGGCACACCAATGATGCCCGACCTGACCGGCCATGTCGTCATGGTCGAGGAAGTGGCTGAGCATCTCTATTCCGTCGACCGCCTGTTCTTTCACCTCGCTAACACGCTTCCCCGATTGGCCGGCTTGCGGTTAGGGGCGGTGACCGATGTGCCGGAAAACTACGTTGAATTCGGCCAGAGCGAGGAAGAGATCGCCCGCTTCTGGTGCGCGCGGGCAGGGATCCCCTATCTCGGCCGCGCGCTGATCGGGCACTATTCTGCCAACAGGGTTGTGCCCTTCGGCCTTGCCAGTCCGCCCTCAAAGCCGTAGCGGCGCGCGCCAAAACCATAAGAGGTCGGATGATGCGCGCGTTTCTTTTTCCGGGGCAGGGCAGCCAGAAAGTCGGCATGGGGGCAGAACTCGCCGAAGCCAGCGCGGCGGCGCGTGAGGTGTTTGGCGAGGTAGACGAGGCGCTGAAACAGAAGCTTGCCGTATTGATGCGTGACGGACCGGAGGAGGAGCTGACCCTCACCGAAAACGCACAGCCTGCGATCATGGCCAATGCCATTGCGACGATGCGGGTGCTGGAGCAGGATTTCGGGATCAAACTGACCGCTGCGGGCGATTGCGTGGCGGGCCATTCGCTGGGTGAATATGCGGCGCTTTGCGCGGTCGGTGCGTTCAATCTCGCCGATACCGCCCGACTGCTTAAGTTGCGCGGTCAGGCAATGCAGGCCGCCGTGCCGCTCGGCGAGGGAACCATGGCAGTGCTGCTCGGTGCCGATCTCGCTCAGGCGCAGGCGCTGGCCGAGGCAGCGGCGCAGGGGCAGGTGTGCGAGGTCGCCAATGACAATGATCCCTCGCAGGTGGTGATCTCAGGCCACACGGCCGCCATCGAGCGGGCCGTGGCGCAGGTCAAGGAGCATGGGATCAAGCGCGGCATGATCCTCAACGTCTCGGCCCCTTTCCATTCCTCGCTCATGGCCCCGGCAGCCGCGCGCATGGCGGAGGCGCTCGCCGGAACGGCCCTGCAAGCCTTTACCTTGCCGCTCTATGCCAATGTCACCGCGAGCGCCGTCACCGATCCTGACGCCGAACGCGCGCTGCTGGTTGAGCAAGTCACAGGCCGGGTGCGCTGGCGCGAGAGCATTCTGCAAATGCGTGCTGACGGCGTGGAGCACTTCGTCGAACTGGGCGGCAAGGTCCTGGCGCCGATGGTCAACAGGATTGACAAGGAGGCCCATGTGGTGAGCCTCGTGACAATGGCCGATCTAGAGGCCTTTGCGAAGGAGATCGCATGATGTTTTCACTGAAGGGCATGAACGCGCTGGTGACCGGCGCATCGGGCGGGATCGGATCGAGCATTGCCCATGCGCTCGCATCGCAAGGCGCGCGGCTGGCACTGTCGGGCTCGAATGCGGCGAAGCTGCGCGCCTTTCGCGATGAGCTCAACGAAACCTATCCGCACCACGATCATGACGGCCATGTCGAGATCACCTGCGATCTTGGTAACACGACGCAGGTCGAGGAACTGATCCCGGCGATGCTCGATACGCTGGGCGGCATCGACATCCTCGTCAACAATGCCGGGATCACACGCGATAATCTCGGTATGCGAATGAAGGACGAGGAGTGGGATCACGTGATCCGCATCAACCTCGAAGCTAGCTTCCGCCTGATGCGTAGCTGCGCCAAGCCGATGATGAAGGCGCGTTTCGGGCGGATCATCAACATCACCAGCGTTGTGGGCGCCACCGGCAATCCGGGCCAGATGAACTACTGCGCCGCCAAGGCGGGCCTCACCGGCATGACCAAGGCCTTCGCACAGGAAGTGGCGAGCCGCGGGATCACGGCGAACTGCGTCGCCCCCGGCTTCATCCGCACCGCGATGACCGCCGCGCTCGACGAGAAGCAGCAGGCCGCGATCAATGGCCGCATCCCGATGGGCCGGATGGGCGAGGGCGCCGAAATCGGCGCTGCGGTCGCCTTTCTCGCCAGCCGCGAGGCGGCCTATGTCACGGGCGAAACGCTGCATGTGAACGGCGGGATGGCGATGCTGGGGTGACCGCGAGGGGCCGCAGATTGTCCCTTATCCCCAGCGCAATCCCCCCTGTTGCCAGCACCAACTTGCCCGCCGCGCCGCCTGCGCTAAGGTTTGGCGCAGTTTCCGGCGCTTGACGGCGATTCCTTTGCCGCATGCGCCACAAACAGGAATGATAGGGACACGCGATGAAGGCCATGATCGAACGCGCGACGCTGCTGCGGTGCCTTTCCCATGTGCAATCGGTGGTGGAGCGGCGTAACACCATCCCGATCCTGTCCAACGTGCTGATCGACGCCAGCGACGGCGGCTCGGTGCGGGTGATGGCGACGGACCTTGACCTTCAGGTGGTTGAGACCATGTCGGCCTCCTCGGTCGATCAGCCCGGCGCGATCACGGTGTCTGCGCACCTGCTGTTCGACATTGCGCGCAAGCTCCCCGAAGGCAGCCAGGTTAGCCTGACCACCAGCGAAAACCGCTTGGAGGTCAAGGCCGGCCGTTCCAACTTCAAACTGCCGACCTTGCCGCGCGATGATTTCCCGATCATCGTGGAGGGTGACCTTCCGACCAGTTTCGAACTGCCCGCGCGGCTGCTGGCCGAGTTGATTGACCGCACCCGCTTCGCGATCTCGACCGAAGAAACCCGCTATTACCTTAACGGCATTTTTCTCCATGTGACCGACGAAGATGAGCCGTTGCTCAAGGCGGCAGCGACCGACGGCCACCGCCTCGCGCGCTTCACGCTGCCCCGGCCCGAAGGCGCGGCTGGCATGCCCGACGTGATCGTGCCGCGCAAAGCCGTGGGTGAGCTCCGCAAGCTCCTTGAAGAGGCGCTCGACGGCAATGTCCTCATCGATCTGTCGGCCAGCAAGATTCGCTTCACGCTCGGCGGGCAGGGCGGGGTGGTGCTCACCAGCAAGCTGATCGACGGCACCTTCCCCGATTACAGCCGGGTGATCCCGACCGCCAATGACAAGCTGCTCAAGGTCGATCCCAAGCTGTTCTTCTCCGGCGTCGACCGCGTGGCGACCATCGCCACGGAAAAGACCCGCGCGGTGAAGATCGGGCTCGATCAGGACCGGGTGACGCTCTCGGTCACCTCGCCCGATAACGGCACCGCCGCCGAAGAAATCGCCGCTGAATACCGCTCGGAAGGGATGGAGATCGGCTTCAACGCCAATTACCTCAAGGACATCCTGGGTCAGATCGACGCCGATACGGTCGAACTGCACCTCGCCGACGCCGGCGCGCCGACGCTGATCCGCGAGAACGACAAGGCCCGCGCGCTTTATGTGCTGATGCCGATGCGGGTGTGACCCCCGCCACCAGGGAGGGGAATCGCTGATGAATGCCGTTCAGGTTCACGTGTCCAAGGGCGCGCTTGCGGACGCTGCGTTGGCCGAGGTGCCGCTCGCCCCGCTGGCGGACGGCGCGGTTCGGCTCGCCGTTGAGAGCTTCTCGGTCACCGCCAATAACGTCACCTATGCGGTCGCCGGGGACAGCTTCAAATATTGGGACTTCTTCCCCGCGCCTGATCGCATGGGCATCGTTCCGATGTGGGGTCATGCGCGGGTGATCGAAAGCCGCCACCCCGACATTACGGTGGGCGAGCGGGTCTATGGCTATCTGCCGATGGCGAGCCACCTCGATGTGATCCCGGGGCGGGTGACGCCGGGCGGCTTCTCCGACACCGCCGCCCACCGCCAGCCGATGAGCCCGGTCTACAACAGCTACACCCGGCTGGCGGCCGATCCCGAGCATGATCCGGCGCGCGAGGCGGAGAGGATGATCTTTGGCCCGCTGTTCCGCACCGGGTTCCTGATCGAATACTTCCTGCGCGCCGAAGCCTGGTTCGGAGCCGAGCAGCTGGTCGTGACCAGTGCCTCGTCCAAGACCGCGATGGGGCTGGCGAGCGTGGCGCGGCAATCCTCGCCGGGGATCAAGCGGGTCGGGCTGACCTCCAAGGGCAATATCGCCTTCGTCACCGCAACCGGGCTGTATGACGAAGTGATCGCCTATGACGATATTGACCGGCTCGCCGTCGTGCGGAGCGTCAGTGTCGATTTTGCGGGGAACGCCGCGGTGCTGGGGAGCATCCACCGCCATTTTGAGGACGCACTGGCCCATTCGGCGCTGGTCGGCATGACCCACATCGAAGCGCGTTCGACCTTCGGCGCGGGTGAGCCACTGCCCGGCCCCAAGCCCGCGTTGTTCTTCGCCCCTGATCACGCGGTCGCCTTCTTCAAGGCGCATGGGGCCGAGGAGGGCGGCAAGTTGGTTGCTGCGGCCTGGCACGAATTTCTCAAGGCTGCTGAGGGCACCGTCGCCATCGAACGCCACAACGGCCTCGCTGCCGCACGTGACGTTTTTACTGCGATGGTCGCGGGTCAGATTGACCCGGCCAAGGGGATCGTGATCGAGCCCTAGGCCGGAGGGTGCGGCGGCGGATCACTCCGCCGCTTCTGCCCATCCCACGCGCTGTGGACCACGGATCAGCCCGCCCGGGGTGGCGCCTGTCCACGCCCCATCGCGGAAGGTCACCACGCCGCTCTTGATGGTGGCAACATAGCCATCGGCCTTCTGCAACAGCCGCTTGCCGCCTGCCGGAAGGTCGAACGCCAGCCATGGCTTGCCGAGCTTCAGGCGCTCCATGTCGATGACGTTGAGGTCCGCAAGATAACCCGGCGCGATCACGCCGCGATCTTCCAGTCCATAAAGCACCGCCGTATCGCGGCACTGGCGCTTGATCGCCTGTTCGAGCGCAATCCGCGCGCCGCGGCGGCGGCTTTTCACCCAATGTTCGAGCATAAAGGTAGGCGAGGCCGCATCGCAGATCGTGCCGCAATGCGCGCCGCCGTCAGACAGCGAATTCACCGTGTCATCGGCGTGCTGGAGTGGGTGGAGGAAGTCGAGATTACCGTCGGCGTAATTCAGGATCGGCAGGTAGATAAAGCCCTTGCCCTCGTCGCGGCACAGCAGGTCATAGGCATATTCCTGCGGAGTCATCCCGGCGGCGGCGGCGCGGGCGTTGATGCTCGCCTCCGGGCCGGGTTCATTGTCGAAATCGGGGTCCATCTCGTATTGCATCGCCCAGCCTTGGCTGATCACCATCACCACCCCGCCGATATCCGTGGGGGCGTTGGTGTAGTCATTGGGTTCAGCCAGCAGCTGTGCCTTGAAGGCAGGGTCGAGCAGTTTCGCCTTTTGCGCCTCCCACGGCAGGTCCTTGATCGCCATCCAGCTTGGGCGGAAGGCGAAGGGGTTTACCGTGCCCTGCCATGCCATGATGATCCCGTTGCCGCGCAGTGCGATCTGGGCGACGATGTTTGCGCCATTATCGTTCTCGGCGCGCATATTCGCGATCTGCTCGGACAGCGGCATTTCCTTGGCGATGGATTGGAGCGCGGCGAAGGTGACCGGGATCTTGGCTTCGCGGCTCAATTTGCCCATCCAGACGAACTCGTTCCATTCGCGCTTGAGGTCGCTTGCCATCTCGAACACGGCATGGCCGCCTGCGGCAGTGGCGCGGCCCATGGCCTCGCCGATGGCGATCAGTTCTTCAGGCGTGGCCGTGGTGCCGGGGACGAGTTCGCCATCGACCGACTTGTGCAGCACCGTGCGCGAGGTCGAGAAGCCCAGCGCCCCAGCGCGCACCCCATCCTCGACGATGCGCGCCATCGCGGCGATGTCCTCATCGGTGGGCACTGCGCCCGGCTGTTCGCGGTCGCCCAGCACATAGGCCCGCACCGCGCCGTGGGGGACGTGAGTGCCGATATCGACCGTGCGGGGGAGCTTTTCCAAGGCATCGAGGTATTCGGGGAAGGTCTCCCAATCCCAGGTGATCCCTTCGGCGAGCGCGGTGCCGGGGATGTCTTCCACCCCTTCCATCAGGCTAATGAGCCATTCGTGGCGGTCGGGCTTGGCGGGAGCAAAGCCGACGCCGCAATTGCCCATGATCACCGTAGTGACACCGTGCCAGCTTGATGGGGCCATCTCCTGATCCCAGGTCGCCTGACCATCATAATGGGTGTGGATGTCGACAAAGCCGGGGGTGATGATCTTACCAGCCGCGTCAATCTCCTCCGCAGCCGTGCCTTCGACCCGGCCCACTGCTGCGATCACACCTCCCCTGATCGCAACATCGCCCACAAAGCCCGCCGCCCCGGTGCCATCGACAATCGTCCCGCCCCGGAGGATGAGGTCATATTGCGCCATTTTTTCTCTCTCCCTTTTGTCCGGGAGAATGTCGCAAAGTGCAGGCGCCTACAAGGGGTGGGCGCGTTGGTTGACAAAGCACCTTCGCGCGCCTGAGGGCGTCTACCTGCCAAAATCTTCAACTTTTGTCCGCTCGTTGTAGGACTTGTTGGATTTGCTGCCCTAGGCCATCGCCGTCCGCCGGCCTTCTTTCTCGGTCTCGGGAGCGTCGAGAAATTCGCGGATCGCGACCAGGCTCTCGTCGGTGTGGGTCAGCAGGAACAGGTGACCGCCGCCCTCAAAGGTAACGAGACGCGAGCGCGGGATCATCGCCTTCAGGATCTTGCCGTTGATCACGGGGACGATCTGGTCATCCTCGCCCATCATGATCAGCGTTTCCTTCCCGAGGAAAGGCAGAGCGGGCAGGCTGGTCCAGCCGAGCATACACAGCAGCTGATACATGTAGCCGCGCGGTGAAGGGGGCTTCAACCGGCCAATATGGCTGTCCTTCTGGTGTTTAGCCCCGTCCTTGTCGACCCCGCCATAAAGCGTGGCGAAGTGTTCATTCATGAACTCGGGGTCGATATAGCGGCGCGGGTCGGCCATCTTGGTGAAAGCGGCCGGGTTACCCGGCACCATCAGCATGCCCGGGGTGGTGGCGATCAGGGTCAGCCGCCGGGTGCGCTTGGGGTGTTGGAGCGCGAAGTGCTGCGCCATCGCACCGCCCCACGATACGCCCATCACGTCGACCTGATCGAGGCCATAGCGCGCCAGCAACTGGGCTGCGGTCCAGCTCATGATGAAGGGGTTGTAGGGCAGCACCGGATCGGGCGATTCGCCCGTGCCCGGCATGTCGAACATGATAAAACCGCGCTCGGGCATGGCGGCTGCGAGCGGGGCCACTGCCTCGATGTTCGCGCCGATGCCGTTGAAGAACAGGATCGGCAGGTGATCGGATGGCATGTCGAGCCGCCATGCCGCAGTCCGTAGCGTCCGGCCGCCCACCTGTTCCATGGTGACGACAGCACCGTCCATTGCATTGGCCACGAAAAACCCGTCCTTTCTGCGCGCCAAACAGGGCGCTGGGTTGGGCGCGCAGGTCGATCCCTTAACCCGCGCGCCCACAAAATGTCGCGCCAGCACCGCCCCTCAGCGGCCCTGCGCGCTGCACCGCAATATCAGACTTCTTCGACGACGTAGAGTCCCGGCGCGGGCTCAAGCGGCAAATAGGTGCCATTCCCGAGCGCGGCCGGAGCCGGCTTCTTGGCTCCCGAGCGCGCCTGAACCCACTCCATCCAGAGCGGCCACCAGCTGCCAGGGACCTCTTCGACCCCTTGCAACCACTCGTCGGCGGTTTCCGGGAGTTTGCCCTTCTTTTTCTGGACGAAATACTTGGCCTTGGGATTGCCCGGCGGGTTGAGGATTGCCTGCATGTGGCCCGATTGACTGAGCACGTAGGTCACATCCTTTGAGCCGAACAGCTGGGTCGAGCGATAGGTCGCCTTCCACGGGGTGATATGATCGGTCACCCCGCCAAGGATGAATAGGTCCGCGGTGACTTTGCTGAGGTCGACCTTGTGCCCTGCCATCTCGACCTCGCCCTTCTTGGTAAAGGCGAGGGTTTCGAAAAGGGTGAGGAAATCGCCCATCAGGCTGGATGACAGGTTGGTGGCGTCCGCATTCCAGAACAGCACGTCGAAAGCGGGCGGGTCTTGCCCCAGCAGGTAGTTGTTGATGACATAGTTCCAGATCAGGTCATTGGGGCGCAGCCAGGCAAAGCCGCGCGCCAGATCGTCGGCCTTGATGACGCCCTGCTTCATCGCGCGTTGGCGCGCGAGCTGCATCCCGTTCTCGCTGA
Source organism: Erythrobacteraceae bacterium CCH12-C2 (assembly GCA_001556995.1). Classification (GTDB taxonomy): domain Bacteria; phylum Pseudomonadota; class Alphaproteobacteria; order Sphingomonadales; family Sphingomonadaceae; genus Erythrobacter. The sequence goes on along the minus strand of LSKF01000150.1, from coordinate 50,190 downwards.
CCAGCGATCCGGCTTCGATATCGGTCGGCTTGGGGTGGAGCACGCACACCATCAGCGTCAGCGTGCCGAGGATCGGATTGCCGGTCGCGGCGAGCTTGGACGCGAGCACCGATGCGGTCTGCCCGCCCGAACACCCGGCCGAGACATTGACCTTCTTCGATCCGGTGATCGAGGCCACCACCTCCAGCGCCTTTTCACAGGCGGCGATATAGTCGGCCATGCCCCACTTGCCCTGTTCCTTGGAGGGGTTGCGCCACGAGATCACGAAGGTCTGGATGCCGTTGTCGACCTGCCACTTCACCACGGACTTATCCGGGCTGAGATCGTTGATATACATCTTGTTGATCTGCGGCGGGATGGTCAGCTGCGGGATGGCGTAGACCTCTTCGGTGGACGGGGCGTACTGGACCAGCTCCATCATCTCATCGCGATAGACGACATTGCCTTTGGATGTGGCGACGTTCTTGCCCAGCTTGAAGGGGCGCTTGTCAACCTGGCTGACCATGCCCTTGTTGTGGACGATATCGTTATAGGCGTTCTGAAGGCCCTTGATCAGGCTGAGGCCGCCTGAGTTGATGATCTGTTTTTGCGCAGTGGGATTGCCGACCAGCGTGTTCGTCGGAGCGAGGCCATCGAGAATGATATTGGCGATGAAGTTCGCGCGGTTGCGTTCCAGCTCGTCGAGCTCAAGCTCTTCCAGCCAGTTCTTCATGCCTTTCTGAACAGCGAGGTAATATTGTGCCCCTGCACGGAAGAACGGGTTGTATTGCCACGCCGGGTCCATGAACCGCTTGTCCTTGGGATCGGGAGCTAGCTCGCTCTTGCCGGTCATGATCTTGACCATGTCCTGTGCCATCGCCGTCGAGTGGCGGATGAAGCGGGTCGGATCGGACGCTGTCTCACGCAGCAACAAGGCGACCGCGCTGACGAAATCTTCCCGCGCCACCCCGATCAGCGGGCCAAGGGCGTTGGTGGACTGGGCGGCTTCGTTTTCGAGTTTCACTTTGCTGCTAGCCATAACATCCTCTTATCGTCGCGCCTGTGTGGTCCGGCCTGTTTGACCGCAATCTCTTAACGGCGTGCTACGGATCAGAATGCAGCGTGGCGGTTCAAGTTGCAAGCGCGCGCCGCAGCGGGCTGTGATTGTAGCGGGGTCTTTGCAACACAAAATTCAATCTCGCGGTTAACTCTTTTCTTAGCGGTTTTGCGCCATATCCTCGACGATGTCTGGGGAGCCCATTCGGAAATTTGCACTTCCAACTCCACCTGCTCCTGGCGGCGTGGGAGAGCTGCGTACATTTCCCGGGTCTAAGCCGCGCAAGCAGGATCAGCGCAGCCGTGGCGAGCGGCGCGGATCGGATCGGACCCGACCTCACGACCATGCCGCCGCGCACCTGTCCGAGGGCGAATCAGCCAGCGAGCAATCCTTCCTGCTCCCGCGTGAAGCGGGCGCCATGACCGTCTTTCTGCTTTCGGCCTACACGATAGCGGCGGGCGTTTCGCAAGGACTGCCTTCAACCACGACGCTGTCGTTCGCGCTAGGCTCTGCCGCCCTGTTTGCGTGCGGCTCGGTGTTTGCCGCGACCGAGCGCAGGACGCACGCCGCCGCATGGCTGCGGATACTGGTGATTTTGACTGCGATTGTGTTGCCAATGGGGTGTGCTGGTTATGCCCTTGCCCTGTGGGTTGGCGAGGGCCTGCCATGGCAATGGGCTGTAGCGACCATGGTATGCATGAATGCCGCGGCCGCCGCGCTATTCGAGATGCGGATTATCTCACTGTTCTGCGCCAAGATTGCCAGTTGGGCAGGTTTTAGCCTTGTTGCGCCAGGACCGGTTACCGCTACTGCCTTGGTAGCTACAGGCATCACGTTTGCGCTCATGGCCAGGCTTGAGTGGCGGGCGGCTGAGCAGCGCCGCGCAGCGCGTGAAGCGCGCGAGCGTGTGGCAGCCCGGGCCGAGGATATTCTGCGCAGCTTTGAGGAGACCGGGCAGGGCTGGTTCTGGGAAACGGACCGACGAGGGCTGATCACCTATATCTCGCCCAAAGCAGCTATGGTGCTGGGGAAGGACACCGATGCCATCTGCGGCTGTCCGCTCAGCGAAATCGTCGATGCCAGCGCAGGCGCAAACGACGCTGAACGCACGCTGGCCTTTCACTTGTCTGCTCGCTCGGCTTTCCACGATGTCGAAGTGCGCGCGGCGACCGAAGATGATGAACGCTGGTGGGCGCTGACCGGACGCCCGGTCTATGATTCCTTCAAGAATTTCTGCGGCTTTCGCGGCCATGGCACCGACCTGACCGAAAAGCGCCGCAGCGAACAGCAAGTCTCCCGGCTTGCGCATTACGATTCCCTGACCGGCCTCGCCAATCGCGTGCAGATGAGCGAGGCGCTCGAACAGATCCTTGCCGCCCCCAGCGAGCGTGAACGCCGTTGTGCCGTGTTGATGCTCGATCTCGACCGGTTCAAGCAGGTGAATGATACGCTTGGTCATCCCGCTGGCGATGCACTGCTCAAGCAGGTGGCACAGCGGCTCGAACGTGCGATTGGCGGGGCCGGTCGGTGCGGACGGCTGGGCGGCGACGAGTTTCAGGTCATTGTCCCCGGCGATCAGGATCGCAGCACGCTTGGCCATATGGCAGGCGACATCATTGCCTCGCTATCCCAGCCCTATTCGATTGATGGGCAGAGCGTGGTCATCGGAGCGTCAGTGGGTATTGCCTTGTCCCCCGAGCAGGGCAGGACCAGCGACGAGCTGATCCGCAATGTTGATCTGGCGCTTTACGCAGCCAAGGACGCAGGTCGCGGTGTGTTCCGCTTCTATGCCGAAGACCTTCATGCAGCGGCAGAAGAACGCGCGGAGCTGGAGCAGGACCTGCGCGATGCCATCGCCAAGGGCGAGCTTGAACTCTACTACCAACCCGTCGTCTACGCGGCGAACGAGAAGATCGTCGGGTTCGAAGCGCTGATGCGCTGGAACCATCCCAAGCGCGGCTGGCTCAGCCCTGCCAAATTTGTGCCGATTGCCGAGGATGCCGGGCTGATCGACCGGATGGGGCAATGGGCCTTGCGCACAGCGTGTGCCGATCTTGCGCGCTGGCCTTCCTCGATCCGCTGCGCCGTCAATGTGTCCCCGCTGCAATTCTCCAATCCGGAATTGCCCACGATCGTCGCCAATGCGCTGGCCCATAGCGGCGTTGCCGCCTCGCGGCTTGAACTCGAAATCACCGAAAGCGTGTTTCTCAACGACAGCGCTGGCACCGACGCGATGTTCAAGGCGCTGAAACGGGTTGGCGTGCGGCTCGCGCTTGACGACTTCGGCACGGGTTATTCCTCGCTCGGCTACCTCAAGAAAGCGCCGTTCGACAAGATCAAGATCGACCGCAGCTTCGTGCAGGGTGCGACCGAGGAAGGCAGCCGCAACGGTGCCATCATCGCCTCGATCACGTCGCTGGCCGAAGCGCTGCATATGGACACAACTGCGGAAGGCGTTGAGACGATCGACGAATTGGAGCTGGTGCGGCTGCTCGGATGCAGTCATGTCCAAGGTTACATCTACTTCAAACCGATGAGCGCTTCAGATGCAACTTCTCTGGTTTCAGGCGATCTGACGGCTGAAGCGGATGGCCCCCAATCGGCACGCGCACCGCGTCAGAACCTGCTGCGCCGTGTGATCGTGGTGCACAACGGCAACCGTCTGAACGCGACGGTACGCAACATCTCTGAAAGCGGCGCCATGATCGAAGGCTTGTGGAACATGCCCGCTGGCAGTGGAATTCTGATTGAGTTCGGTGCTGACAAGTCGGTGACCGCTCAGGTCCGTTGGTCGCGCGAAAATCGGGTGGGGATAGAATTCCACGCGCCGCTCAAACGGCGCGCGGATGGTTCTTTCGCCGTACTCAAGAGCCAGCGCTCACAGGCAGCTGCGGTGAGCGGCTGGTAATCTGTGCCGCGCTTCGCGCTAACGCCGGACTTACCATGTTTCTTGTGCCGGCCCGTTAGCACAAAAATAACCATCGGGCTTTACTTCTTCATTGGTCTGGCGATCGTCTGCCTGACCGCCCGCTAAGTAAAATGGAGGTTAGCCCGAGATGTCCCTAAAGGGCCTCTGGTCTGCACGCAGCGCCGCTAACGCGCCGATGTCGCGCGTCACGCCGGCCTCAGCCCTGTCCGATACCGAGCGGCTTGCGATGCTTGACGAGCTGGAGCAGTCCGGGCTCGGCTGGTTCTGGGCGAGCGATGCCAAGGGGCATCTGACCTATGTCTCGGGCGCGATCGCGGCACGGCTTGATCTGCAACTGCAAGACCTGCTGGGCCAGCCGATGACGACCATCTTTACCGCTGCCGACCGCGAAGGGCGGGGCAAGTCGCTCTCGCTGATGCTGGGCGCGCATAAGGCCTTCTCAGGATTGGCGGTGCGGGTGGCGCGGCGACCAGAGGGTGTTGTCTTGCGTCTGGCCGGCCAGCCGCTGTTCACTCCTGACGGCAATTTTGCGGGCTTTCGCGGAACCGGCACCGACATCACCGATGAGTATCACCGCGAGGAGGAAACCGCTCGGTTGGCGCGGCTCGATTCGCTCACCGGCCTCAGCAATCGCCACCGCATGGCGCATCAGATCGAGACGACGCTGACGGCGTTCAAGGCGGCGCGTCGCAATTGCGCCGTGATGATGATCGATCTCGATCGGTTCAAGCATGTGAATGATACGCTCGGACACGCGGCGGGCGACGAGCTGCTCAAGCAGGTGGCCGCTCGGATTACGCGGGCAATAGACCGCGAATGCGAGATCGGCCGGCTGGGCGGCGATGAATTTCAGGTCATGCTGCCGGATATCGACGATCGCGGTATCCTTGGCGAATTGGCGATGCGGATCATCGCCATGTTGCGCCAGCCTTTCAGCTTGGAGGAGGGGCGCTGCGTCATCGGAGCCTCGGTTGGCGTCGCGATCGCGCCGCACGATGGTATTACTCGTGACGAGATTGTGCGCGCGGCTGACCTTGCGCTTTACGCGGCCAAGAATGGCGGGCGCGCGCAGTTTCGATTCTTCTCGGGGGAGCTTGAAAACGAGACGATCTTTCGGCGTCGGTTGGAACAGGATCTGGGGCAGGCGCTGCGCGAAGAACAGTTGTTTTTGCGCTTTGAACCGATTGTTGATGCGAGCTCTCAGGCGGTCTGCGCGCTGGAAGCCCATGTTTGCTGGACCCATGATCAGCGCGGGATCATTGACGAGGAGGAGTTTGCCCAGATTGTTGAAGGGTCAAGCCTGCTCGGCGAGGTTGGCACCTGGGCTATTGCCCAAGCCTGCCTTTCCGCCGCGGAGTGGCCGGACAGCGTCCGGGTGGCGGTCAATGTGCCGGTGGCGCTGTTCCTATCGGACAACTTCGTTGGACTGGTCACCGCCGCGCTGGAAGTGGCGGGGATTGCGCCTCAGCGGCTCGAGCTTGAAATCAACGAAGCGGTATTCTTTGGCGATACCAATGTGGTCGATCGCACCCTCTCGGCCCTGTTCAAGCTCGGTGTCCGGCTGACGCTGGACGAGTTCGGCAGCGGCTATTCCTCGCTTGCCTATCTGCGGCGTGCGCCGTTCGACAGCATCAAGATCGATGAGAAGCTGGTTGCCGAGGCGGAGACGCAGGACAGCCGCGAGCTCGGGCTGGTGCGCGCGATCGTGGCACTGGCCGGTGCCCTGCAGATGGACACGATCGCCAATGGCGTCGAAAGCCCGGTGCTGCTGGAGCGGCTTACCGAATGCGGCGTGCGGTTCCTCGAAGGGCCGATCTTCAGCGAGCCGATGGATGTCGATGCCATTGCGCAGGAAATGGCAGTCGGCACGTGGAAGATTGAGCCCGGCAGCGATCGGACACGCCGTGCCCGTCGGCGTACGGTATTCCGCAAGATTCAAGTCATCCACGATGACTACGCTTATGAAGTCACGTTGCGCAATCTCTCGAAGACCGGAGCCTTGATCCAAGGCCTTGCCGATGTGCCCAAGGGCACGCAATTCGTGGTCGATCTCGGCGGCGGGCAGCTGGCAGTTGCCACTGTCATCCGCAGCAACGGCGATATTCAGGGTCTGGAATTCGAACAATCGTTGATCGACGATGGTTCGGGCGGCTTGTGCACCCGGCACCGGGTCTCGCCTTACGCCTTGGCCGCAGCTGGTGCGCCGCTGGCGGCACTTGACCCAGGTAGCTTCCGCGGCATGGATCAGGGCGGGGCAGTGCCGCAGTTCGGCTATGCGCAGCCCCCTCGCGCCGACGGGGGTTGACCCTCGGGGGACTGTTGCGTTTTTCTCGAATGACATTGCCGCGGGTCACGGCTAATCGCTTTTCGCAATGACCGACCTTTCCAAGATCCGCAATTTTTCGATCATCGCCCATATTGATCACGGCAAATCGACCCTGGCTGACCGGCTGATCCAGTTCACCGGCGGGCTCACTGCGCGCGAGATGTCCGAGCAGGTGCTCGACAACATGGACATCGAGAAGGAGCGCGGGATCACCATCAAGGCGCAGACCGTGCGCCTCAATTACACCGCGCGTGATGGCGAAACCTATCAGCTCAACCTGATGGACACCCCCGGCCACGTCGACTTTGCCTACGAAGTCTCGCGCAGCCTCGCCGCCTGTGAAGGTGCACTGCTGGTGGTGGACGCGGCGCAGGGCGTCGAGGCTCAGACCCTCGCCAACGTTTACCAGTCGATCGAGCACGACCACGAGATCGTCCCCGTCATCAACAAGATCGACCTGCCCGCGGCCGAACCCGAAAAGGTCAAGGCCGAGATCGAGGAGATCATCGGCCTCGATGCCTCGCAGGCCGTGCTCACCAGCGCGAAGTCGGGCATCGGGATCGAGGACGTGCTCGAAGCCGTGGTTGAGCGCATCCCCCCGCCCAAGGGCCGGATCGAAGCCCCGCTGACCGCCAGCCTCGTGGACTCGTGGTACGACCCCTATCTCGGCGTCGTCATCCTCGTGCGGGTGATCGACGGGAAGCTCACCAAAGGCCTCAACATCCGCTTTATGCAGGGCGGAACGCAACACCTCGTCGACCGCGTCGGCTGCTTCACCCCCAAGCGCACCGACCTTAACGAACTCGGCCCCGGCGAAATCGGCTTCATCACCGCCCAGATCAAGGAGGTGGAGCAGGCCCGCGTCGGTGACACCATCACCACGGTCAAGGGTGGGGCAACCGAGGCGCTGCCGGGCTACAAGGAAGTCCAGCCGGTGGTGTTCTGCGGGTTGTTCCCGGTCGACGCCGCCGACTTCGAGAAGCTGCGCGAGAGCATCGCCAAGCTGCGCCTCAACGACGCCTCCTTCTCGTTCGAGATGGAGAGCAGCGCCGCGCTCGGCTTTGGCTTCCGTTGCGGGTTCCTCGGGCTGCTGCACCTTGAGATCATCCAGGAACGCCTCAGCCGCGAATACGACCTCGACCTCATCACCACCGCGCCTAGCGTGGTCTACCGCATCCACCTTGGCCGTTCGAAGTCTGAGGACGCCAAGGTGATCGACATTCACAACCCCGCCGATTGGCCCGATGTGAACCGCATCGACACGATCGAGGAGCCGTGGATCAAGGCGGTGATCTACACCCCCGACGAGTACCTCGGGAGCATCCTCAAGCTGTGTCAGGACCGCCGCGGCATCCAGACCGAGCTCACCTATGTCGGCGGCCGCGCGCAGGTGACCTATGAGCTGCCGCTCAACGAGGTGGTGTTCGACTTCTACGACCGCCTGAAATCCATCTCGCGCGGCTACGCCTCTTTCGACTACGAGCAGATCGGCACGCGCGAGGGCGACCTTGTGAAGATGAACATCCTCGTCAACAACGAGCCCGTCGATGCCCTGTCGCTGATCGTCCACCGCCAGAACGCCGAAGAGCGCGGGCGTGGCATGTGCGAGCGGCTTAAGGACTTGATTCCAAGGCATCTTTTCAAGATTCCGATCCAGGCGGCGATCGGCGGCAAGGTGATCGCCCGCGAGACCATCGCGGCGCTGCGCAAGGACGTAACCGCAAAGTGCTATGGCGGCGACATTACGCGTAAGAAGAAGCTGCTGGAGAAGCAGAAGAAGGGCAAGGCCCGGATGCGCGAGTACGGCAATGTGAGCATCCCGCAAGAGGCGTTTATCGCCGCGCTGCGGATGGGGGAGGAATAAGCACTCGCGTCGCGCTCTTGGGGTCTCCCACTCGTATCGCGGAGCATCTCGCGAGCCGCTTGATTGGGCGATGAGGAGCGGTCACTTTAGGCACACGACATCGCTACCGGACAAAAGTTGGTGACATCTTGAAGGTGCGCAGTAAGTTTAAGCGACTCACAAAAGCGGGGGCTTTACAATGATTAGGACGATCTTGGCCGTTCTTGCTGTGTTTGCAGCTGTGCCCGCTGCGGCACAGGAAAACAACAAGCCGATTGTCGGGATTGCTGAAATGCAGGATCTGACCGGCGCGGCTCAGGCGGACAATTTCGTGGCGATGATCGAGACTGCGATCATCGGCAGCGGCAAATTCCGGATCATTGAGCGTGCGCGTCTCGCGACTCTGCTGAAGGAGCAGGGGTTGGGCCGCAGCGGCATGGTCACCACCAACAATAAGAATAGGGTCGGCGGCTTTGAAGGCGTCGACTACCTGGTCTACGGAACGATCACCTCTATTTCGGCGGTGAACAAATCGAACATGGGGGACACTCTTCTGCGGGGTGTGCTGGGCGGCAGCCGCGCGCAGCAGGCGGAATGCTTCAACACCCGGGTGCGGATGGAAGCCGATATCCGGATTACCGACACCAACACGGGCGAAGTGCGCTATGCAACCCGCATCAGTCAGGAACAGGAATCGGCGACGGTCTGCGGCGGCGGCACGCAAATCGACAGCGCCGGCCTCATGCGGGGCGCAGCCGACAGCATCGCCACCGGGCTGGTGACCACCATCTTCCCGATCCAGGTCGCGGCAATTCAGGGCGATGGGACAGTCATCCTCAACTATGGTGCCGGCGCAGTCGAGCGCGGCGAGTATTTGATGGTCTATGGCGAAACCACGGAAATTCCCGATCCCTCGGGCACCGGCACGATCAAGATTGATGGCGAGCAGATCGGCGCGATCCAGATCACCGATGTCCAGAATGCTTTTTCCCGCGCAGTGCAGGTGACGCCGTTCACCGTGCCCCTGACCGTCGGCACGGTCGCCCGTCCGGCAGATCCGGACGCGGTCAAGGCATTGCAGAAGAGCAGGAAGAAGCGGTGAGACCGATGGTCACGATGCCCGTGTTTCGGCGCGCTGCCGCCCTTTGCGTTCTGGCCGCTGGCCTTGCGGTAACCACCCCCCTTGCAGCCCAGGGCCGTCAGACAGTCAACGTAGGGACCATCACCTCGACTCAAACCTGCACCTATTTCCGCAATTATTCCGGCAGTCGGCTCGAATATGGCGAGGAATACTATGCACGGCTGTGGGGCCTCGAGGCAGGTGCGCGTTACTATGCTGCGCACACCACATGGCGAAGCTGGGTCGTGAAGGATTGTCAAAACAACTTCCAGACCTTGCGCAGCGCAGTCGAGGGCGCAATGGCCTCGTCCGGTCGGCTGACCACAGGGCGCGGCGGCTACACGCTCGACATCACCATTTCCGACATCGGTGAGACTGGCCCAGCCCAGAACGCGCCGGTCAATGATCCCAACGGTTACCAGACCAGCTGGGGTACCGCCAATGTCACCGTCTCCTACGCTCTCAAGGATGCGGCGGGGCGTAATATCGACGGGGGAGTGGTGACCAAGACGATCGAGATGTCGCGCACGATCGATACCGCCGATTTCTCGATGCGCGTGTCCGAGCCGGGCGCTTCGGTCTATGATCTGATGCAACGCGAAGTCGCGCAAATGCTCGCTCGCAAGGTTGCGTTTGGGATTGATCCGTTGCGCGTGACAGCGGTCGAAGACGATCTGATTGAGGTCAATTACGGCGGTGCCTTGTTGCCGATGGGCAGCATCATTGACGTGAGCAAATCGCAGGGCCTCGGCGCGGTTCGTTTCCGAGTCATCTCGGCAACCGACCGAAACGCGACTGCGCAGGTCGACGGCGATAATGACGTGTCGGCGATCACCGTAGGCAATCTCGGCACCTTCGTTGAGGACGATAGCGACGCAGCGAGTGCGCGCAGGTTCAGGCGGAAGCGATTGCCCTGATCAGGGCTGCCGTAAACCGATAGCAGATCAATGCTGATTGCGACTGGGCTCGCGCCTAAGGGTTGCGGCTAAGGATCATTGCCTCGGCAGAGCAGCTGTCAGCTTACGGCTTAGGACCGGACCCTTATAGGATTGCCACGCCTGCCCCGCACGGCTTCACTTGGCGTTCAGCGAGCACGCCGTTATAGACCGCTCCCATGGCCATCACTTTCACCACCCGTATCGCCCGCGCCGCGCTGATCGCGGCCACTGCCGCCTCGCTTTCCGCCTGTGCGGGCAGCACCGCCGGCAAGGATGTCGCCTACGTCGCGCGCGACGTCGAATCGCTCTATACCGAGGCGCAGCGGCGGCTCGACAAGGGCAACACGTTGCAGGCCGCAGCCCTGTTCGACGAGGTGGAGCGCCAGCACCCCTATTCGCCCTGGGCCCGCCGTGCGCAGCTGATGAGCGCCTTCAGCTATTACATCGCGCGCGATTACAACAAGGCGATCCAGAACGCGCAGCGGTTCCTGTCGATCCACCCGGGCAACAAGGATGCGCCTTACGCCTATTACCTGATCGCTCTGAGCTATTACGAGCAGATCAGCGACGTGAACCGCGATCAGAAGATCACCGAGCAGGCGCAGACCGCGCTGCGTGAGGTCAACCGCCGCTTCCCGCAGACCGAATATGCCGCCGACGCGCGGTTGAAGCTCGATCTGGTGGCGGATCACCTTGCGGGCAAGGAAATGGAGATCGGACGCCATTACCAGCGCATGGGCCTGTGGCTCGCCGCCGATATGCGCTTCCGCAACGTGGTCGAGAAGTTCGACACCACCAGCCACACCCCCGAAGCGCTCTATCGCCTGTGCGAGAGCAGTCTGGCGCTGGGCGTGCCCACTGAAGCGGTCAAGTACGCCGCCGTGCTGGGGGCCAACTACCCTGGCAGCGAATGGTACGACCGGGCGTTCAAGCTGGTCGGCAAGCATGCGGATGGGGTGACAGCGGGTTGATCGGCGCCAAGCCTTGGGGATTGACCCAAGCTTGATGCGTGACGCCGCGCTAGGGGTGCGCTAGACCGGGTCTGCCCATGCTCACCCGCCTCTCGATCCGCAACATTGTCCTTATCGAAGCGCTCGATCTCGATTTCGCGCGCGGGCTGGGCGTGCTGACGGGGGAGACGGGGGCGGGCAAGTCGATCCTGCTAGATGCGCTGGGGCTGGTGCTGGGCGACCGGGCGGAGACCTCGCTGGTGCGCGCCGGGGAGGACAAGGCGTCGGTCACCGCCAGCTTTGAATTCGCCGCGCTGCCGCCTGCCATCGCCGCCGCGCTGGATGATGCCGACCTCGCCATCGAACCGGGCGAACCGCTGATGATCCGGCGGCAGGTCAAGGCCGATGGCGGCTCCAAGGCCTTCATCAATGATCAGCCCGCCAGCGTCGCTTTGCTGCGCGAACTCGCGCCCGCGCTGGTGGAGCTGCATGGCCAGCATGATGACCGCGGCCTTGTGAACCCGCGCGGGCACCGGGTGCTGCTCGATCGCTTTGCCGGGACCGATGTCGCCGGGCTGGAGCGCGCCTTTGCCGCTTGGGCGCGCGCCGAGGCGCAATTGGCTGAGGCGCGCGACGCTGTGGAGCAGGCCAAGGCCGATCAGGACCTGCTGATCGCGCATCTCGCTGAACTCACGGCGCTGGAGCCGGTGGCGGGCGAGGAAGCGCGGCTCGCGGGCGCGCGCGCCGACATGCAGAAAGGCGAGCGGCTGGCGGGCGAGCTCGAAACGCTGCGCCATGTGTGGGAAGGTTCGGATTCGCCGCTCGCGTCGCTGCGGGTGGCGGCGCGCAAGCTGGACCGGATCGCCGAACAGCATCCCTTGCTGGCCGAGGCGCTCGCCGCGCTTGACCGGGCGGTGATCGAGGCGAGCGAGGCGGAGGACAAGCTGCGGCTTGCGGCCGATGCGCTGCTGCACGATCCGATGGAGTTGGAGCGCGCGGAAACCCGCCTGTTCGAACTGCGCGCGGCCGCACGCAAGCATCGCTGCGAGGTCGATGATCTGCCCGAATTGATGCGCACCATGCGCACGCGGCTTGATGCGATCGAGGGCGGGGAGGCGCAATTGGACGCGCTGGAAGCCGCCGCCAAGGAGGCCCGCGCCGCCTATATCGCCGCCGCCGAGGCCGCCCGCGCCGCGCGGGTGGCGGGGGCGGCGCGGCTGGACGCGGCGGTGGCGGGGGAACTCGCGCCGCTCAAGCTAGATGCCGCACGGTTCCTGACCCAGGTCTTGCCCTTGCCGGAAGAGCGCTGGGGCGCCCATGGGATGGACGCGGTGGAGTTCCTGATCTCGACCAACCCCGGCGCCGATTTCGCGCCCTTGGGCAAGATCGCAAGCGGCGGGGAATTGTCGCGCTTCATCCTCGCGCTGAAGGTCGCGCTGGCCGAGCAGGGCGGCGCGGCGACGATCATCTTCGACGAGATTGACCGCGGTGTGGGCGGCGCGGTGGCCTCTGCGATTGGCGAGCGCCTCGCACGTCTGGCGGCGCAGGAGGGGCAATTGCTCGCGGTGACGCACTCGCCGCAGGTGGCCGCGCGCGGGCGGCAGCATTATCTGATCGCCAAGGCTTCGAGCGGGATTGTGACCAAGACCAGCGTGGTGCTGCTCGATGCGGAAGGGCGGCGGCAGGAGATCGCGCGGATGCTGTCCGGCGCGGAGGTGACGCCTGAGGCACGGGCGCAGGCGGATCGTCTGTTGGAGGGGGTGTGATGAAATTGCGAGAAATGCTCTCGATGGCTGTGCGGCCACGTGTTCATAATCGATTTTCCGAAGTTGGGATCGACATTCCCGAGTTTGATGACGATGAGCAGCACGTCGAACCCCTCGACGATCTCGGTAGTCTAGGGGGGCTTAGCATAGTTATCGAGTATACAGATTCCAAAGGCATTCTGTCTCAACGCCTTATAACCTGTCGAAAGCTCTCAGTTCGAGCGGGAAAGGAATACATCAACGCCTATTGCCACAATCGGAAGTCGCCGCGATCCTTTCGTGTCGACCGGATAAAAGACATTTTTGATGCCGCGACTGGAGAATCTCTTAGTCCGGCACAGGCATTTTTTGCCCGATTTCAGGCGGATGAAATTTCTAATTCCGGAATCTCGTGGGGGCTTTCAGTTGGTCGTCGCGCTGACCTGATTGCTTTGCTCAATGCTCTAATCTTTATCGCGCGGTGCGATAAAGATTTTCACTCTGAAGAACGTGCGAGCCTGGAGAGCGCGCTGACTAGCTTTTGGATAAGGCTGGAAATACTGGGTGATCCCGACTTTGACGACCTACTTCGATATGCTGACAGGCTGGCTCCTGACGGAGAAACCTTTTGGGTGGCCATGCACCGCTTAAGAGAAGATCCCGCGTTGGCGGACATCTTTGTCCGACACGCTAACCTTCTCATTCAAGCGGATGGGGTGATTCACGAAGCTGAAGCTTACTGGTCGGTTGAGATCGCCGATTTCTTTTCTGATGATTGAGCGGCTTTTCCTCCCCCTTCTCCTGCTCGCCGCCGCCTGCGCGCCCGTGCCCCCCGCGACCGAGCAGGCCGCGCCGCAGGTGCAGCCGAACAATGCGACCTACGGCACCGACGCGAACCTTGCCGCCTCAACGCCGGATACCGTCCTGCGCTATGCCGATCACCCGCGCGGGTTTGCCGAACTGCGGCTTCCCCAAGGCACGGGCCCGTTTCCGCTGGCGGTGATTTATCACGGCGGGTGCTGGAAGACCGGCATTGCCTCGCAGGCCTACATGGCCCCGCTTGCCACCCGCTGGCAGCAACAGGGTATCGCCACGCTCAATGTCGATTACCGCGAGGTGGGCGATGGCGGGGGCTGGCCGGGGTCTTTCGAAGACTGGGCCGCTTCGGCCAAGCTGATCGACGATGTCGCGGCGCGCTATCCGATTGACGCCAAGCGGGTGACGCTGGTGGGCCATTCTGCCGGCGGATTGCCCGCGCATTGGCTCGCCACACCGCAAGCCAAGGGCGGCCCGGTCGGCAAGCGCGCACCGCTCAAGGTCCGCGCGGCGATCGTGCTCGACGGGCCGGGGGATGTCGGGGCCGAGCGCGCAGGCTTCGACGCGCTATGCCAGTTTGCTGCCGTCGACCCCTTCATGGGCGGCGCGCCTGAGGCCGTGCCGCAGCGCTACGCCGCGCTCTCCCCCGCGAGCCAAGCGCCGCAACTGGACGAGCTCCTGTTCGTGCAGGCGCGGCTCGCGTTGCCCTCTGCAGCCACGCAGTCCGCGATCCGCAAAGGCACCGGACGCTTGATCCTGCGCGAGAACCCGGGGGCGAGCCACTTTGCGATTATCACGCCGGGTCACGCGGTCTATGCTGCCAATGAACCGGCGATGCTGGCCGTGCTGAAAGGTGAGCCGCCTGCGCCTTGAGCGCCGCGTTTTGGGCAAGGGCGAACACGATAACCGTCATGGGGGACAGACGATGATCAAGCAGACGATTTCCGCGATGGCTTTGGCTGCAAGTCTCGCCGCCTGCGCCTCCACCAAGCCGCTGGCCGAAACGCCGCCTGCGCCCGATACGCGCTTTGCGGTGACGGACACGAAGGATTACGGTCCCGAGGACGTCGAACGCATCCCTTCCGACCCACCCACGCTCAAGGTCGCTTACGGCACCGCTTCGGCGCGGCAATATGGCGAACTGCGGGTGCCATCGGGCAAGGGACCGTTCCCGCTCGCGGTGATCTGGCACGGCGGATGCTGGTCGGGATATTCCGGGCCTGCCGGGGTCTCCGGGCTCGCGACCTTCCTCGCCCGCAATGGTGTTGCGACCTGGACGCCCGGCTACCGCGAGCTCGGTTCGGACGGGGGCTGGCCCAACACCTTCAGCGATTGGGCACAGGGGCTCGCCTATGTGAAGACCCTGTCGAAATCCTATCCGCTCGATCTGAAGCGCCTGACCTTGATGGGCCACTCGGCAGGCACGACGCCTGCGGTCTGGCTCGGATCGGGCAATCACGGCGATGCGGTGATCGACGGCGATCTGCCGAGGCCCCGCGCGGCGGTGGTCATCGATGGCCCGCTGCGCACTTTGCCCTTTGTCGGGGTCGATGCGGCGATCTGCGGGCAGCCGGTGATCGTCCCGCTGATGGGCGGACGCCCCGAGGAGGTTCCGGCGCGCTACGCCATGCTCGACCCCTTGGTAAACAAGCCGCTGGTCAAGCGCCTGCTGGTGGTCGACGGCGCGCTGCCCGACCCCGAGCCCGAGGTCGTCGAAGGCCTCAAGGCGCAGGGCATTGCGGTCGAGGTGATCCGGGTCAGTCAGGAACAGCATTTCAACATGCTGGTGCCGGGGACCAAGGATTTTGCCGCGATTGGCCCCGCGCTGCTGGACATTGCGGGCGGGCGCTGAGGGAAAGGCAATGGGTGTGGAAGGCTTGAGCGAGGCGGAGGCGGCCAATGAGCTGATGCGGCTGGCGCGGGCCATCGCCAAGCATGACCGGCTGTATCACACCGAGGATTCGCCGGAGATTTCCGATGCCGCCTATGACGCGCTCGTCCGCCGCAATGCCGAGCTTGAGGCGGCCTTCCCGCACCTGATCCGGCCCGACAGCCCCTCGCGCAAGGTCGGCCATGCGGTGGCCGCCTCGCCGCTCGGCAAGGTCACCCACGAGGTTCGCATGATGAGCCTCGACAATGCCTTCAGCCCCGAGGAGGTGGAGGATTGGCTGGCGCGGATGCGGCGGTTCCTGAACCTGCCCGAGGATGCCCCGCTGGCTTGCACGGCAGAGGACAAGATCGACGGGCTGTCCTGCTCGCTGCGCTACGAAAACGGGGTGCTGGTTCGCGCAGCGACGCGCGGCGATGGGCAGGTGGGCGAGGATGTGACGGCGAATGTCGCGCATATCGCGGACATTCCCCAAAACCTTCCCGCAGGCGTGCCTGAGGTGTTTGAAGTGCGCGGGGAGGTCTATATGGAAAAACAGGCTTTTGCTGCACTCAATGCTGCGCAGCATGAGGCGGGTGGGAAGCTGTTTGCCAACCCCCGTAATGCCGCTGCGGGAAGCCTGCGTCAGAAGGACGCGAGCGTGACCGCCAAGCGCCCGTTGCGGTTCTGGGCGCATGGCTGGGGCGCGGCCTCTGCGGTGCCGGGCGAGACGCAAAGCGCGGTTGTCGCGCAGCTCAAGGCATGGGGCTTTCCGGTCTCGCCGTTGTTTGTTCGTATCGATGGCGATGTCGATTCATTGATCGCGCATTTCGATGCCATCGGCAGGGCACGCGCTACCTTGCCCTATGATATCGACGGCGTTGTCTACAAACTCGACCGGCTCGACTGGCAGGAGCGTTTGGGCTTCGTCGCCAAGGCCCCGCGCTGGGCGCTGGCACACAAGTTCCCCGCCGAACGCGCCGAGACCGTCGTGGAAGCGATTGATATTCAAGTCGGGCGCACCGGCAAGCTGACGCCGGTGGGAAGGCTCGCCCCGGTGCTCGTCGGCGGGGTGACGGTGACCAATGTCACGCTCCACAACCGCGACGAGATCGCGCGGCTCGGCCTCAGGGTCGGCGACCGCGTGGTGATCCAGCGCGCGGGCGATGTGATCCCGCAGGTGGTGGAGAACCTGACGCGCGAAGCACCGCGTGCCGATTTCGTGTTCCCTGACCACTGCCCCGATTGCGGCAGCGAGGCGTATGCTGAAGTCGGGGAGGTCGACGTTCGGTGTAGTGGGGGACTAATCTGCCCGGCCCAACGAACAGAACGGCTCAAGCACTTTGTATCGCGCAAAGCGCTCGATATTGAAGGTCTGGGGGAGAAAACTATCGCCCAGTTCTTTGCGCTGGGCTGGCTAGAGAGCCCTGTTGATATCTTCCGGCTGCAAGCCCGCCGCGAGCAAATCCTGGCGCTCGAAGGTTGGCAGGAAAAGTCTGTGGACAACCTGTTGGCCGCGATCAACGCCAAGCGCCAGCCTGATGCGGCGCGGCTATTGTTTGGTCTCGGAATTCGTCACGTCGGAGAAGTTACCGCCCGCGACCTTATGAAGAATTTTAACACCCTTGAAAAATTGCGAGAGACTGCGACCGCAGCGCACCGAACGACTTTTCGCGACCCCATCGCGAAAATCTCGACGGGTCAGGGTGACTTGGCAGCACTCAATGAGATGTCATCAATCGATGGCATTGGCCCTTCAGTGATCGAGGCCTTAGGCGATTTCTTCCACGAACCGCACAATGTGGCGGTGTGGGACGATCTGCTGAGCGAAGTCTCCCCGCCGCGCTACGAGGTCAAGACCGTCGCCAGCCGGGTGGCGGGCAAGACCGTGGTCTTCACCGGCAAGCTCGAAACCATGAGCCGCGACGAAGCGAAGGCGCAGGCTGAGCGGCTGGGCGCGAAGGCGGCAGGCTCTGTCAGCGCCAAGACCGATCTTCTGGTGGCCGGTCCGGGCGCGGGCTCGAAGCTCAAGAAGGCTGCCGAATTGGGCATCGAGGTGATCGACGAAGCGGGCTGGGCCGCGATCGTGGCGGAGGCCACCGGCCCATAATCTGCTGCGGGGAGAATATTTTTCCCGTCCCCTGTCGAATCCCGCTTGCCCCGTCCGTCTCCCTGTCAGAGCCTTGCTATTTCGGCGGGCTCGATGACGGAGATGTGACATGCAATTCATGCTGATGATCAACGAGGATGAAAGCGCCTATGGCGGCCCGGATGGAGCCAAGCTGCTTGAAGCGACGCTCGCAGGGCACATGAAGCTGGCCGAGGATCTGGTCGCCGCCGGCGTGCCTTTTTCGGGCGAGCGGCTGAAGCCTGCTGCCACCGCTACCACGATCCGTTTCGACCACGGTGCCACCACGCTCCACGATGGCCCCTTTGCCGAGACGCATGAAGAGCTCGGCGGGTTTTACATCATTGATGTCGCCAGTCTTGATGAGGCGATCAGCTGGGCGAAGCGGATTCCGGTGCCGAAGGGCGGCATTGAAGTGCGCCCGGTCTGGCCGATGGGGGCCGAAGGCTGAGCGCGGCCCGCGCAGACGCGATCATGGCGGCGCGGCCCCGGGTGGTGGCCGCGCTTGCTGCCCAGTTGCGCGATTTGGACGCGGCGGAGGATGCCTTCGCCGAGGCGGCGGCCCGCTGCCTCGCGCTGCCCGCACCGCCGCGCGATGTGCCGGCCTGGCTGTTCGTCGCGGCCAAGCGGCGGGCTTTGGATGCGATCCGCAAGCGCGCGAGCGAAGCGCGCACCGGCGAGGCGCTGGCAGAGGTGACCGACATGGCCGACATCCTGACCCTGCCCGAGCCGATCCCGGACGAACGCCTGCGGCTGCTGTTCATCTGCTGCCACCCCGCGCTCAGCCCCGAAGCGCGCGCGGCGCTTGCGCTCAAGGTCATCTGCGGGCTGCCGACCGACCGGATCGCGCAGCTGTTTGTGGTCAGCGAGCCGACGATGCTCCAGCGCATCACCCGCGCCAAGGCCAAGGTGCGCGAGGCGGGGATCGCGTTCGAACTCCCGCCGCGCCGCGACTGGCCTGAGCGGCTTGGCGCGGTGCTGCTCGC
This sequence comes from Erythrobacteraceae bacterium CCH12-C2, assembly GCA_001556995.1. GTDB lineage: Bacteria > Pseudomonadota > Alphaproteobacteria > Sphingomonadales > Sphingomonadaceae > Erythrobacter. The sequence continues at coordinate 31,506 of LSKF01000150.1, read as the reverse complement.
GCTCGAACTCGCCTTTACCGCCGCCTATGCCGATGCGGGCGGGGAGCTGTCGGCGGCGTTGGGCGATGATCTGGGTGCAGAGATTGAGCGGCTAGCGCTTCTGGTGGCGGAGCTTCTGCCTCAAGAGCCCGAGGCGCTTGGCCTTGCCGCTCTGGTGCTGCTGGCGCGCTCTCGCAGCGCAGCGCGGCTGGACGATAAAAGAGCAATGGTGCCGCTCTCGCAGCAGGACGTGCGGCGCTGGGACTATGCGCGGATTGAACGGGCGCGGGGGTTTATGGAGACAGCGGCACGGGCAGGGCGCTCCGGCCCCTATCAGGTGATGGCGGCGATCCAGCTCACCCATGCGCGCCGCGCATTTGATGGAGTGACGGACTGGGGAGCGATGCTGCGGCTTTATGATGTGCTGCTGGTGCTGCGCCCGTCACCGATGGTGGCGCTGAGCCGGGCGCTGGCGCTGGCGCAGGTCGAGGGGGCCGAGGCCGGGCTTGCGGCGCTGGAGGCGCTGCCCGCCGAACGCCTTGCGCTGGCCCGGCCATGGCATGCCGCGCGCGCGGATCTGCTGGCGCGGGTGGGTCGGCACGAGGAGGCACGGGCCGCGCTCGATGCCGCGCTGACGCTTGGGCCACCGCGGGCTGAGCGGTTGTGGCTTGAACGGCAGCGTGCGGCGCTGACCTAGCGCAAAATCACCGTTCGCCCTGCGCTTGTCGGAACCGAAGGTGGGCGAACGCCCTACGGCCGTCCTTCGCTTCAGATAGTGAGCACAAACGCTCAAGAAAGGCAGTCCTTCGACAAGCTCAGGAAGAATGGAGACAAGGCAAATCAGCGCGCCCGCCTCCAATCGGCCCGCCGCCGCAGCCAAAGGATGGCCCAGTCGCCGCGTTGCAACCGCGATGCCATGCGAAAGCCCGCCAGCTGCATTGCGCGCTTGACCGCCGCTTCCTGATCGCCTGCCAACAGGCCCGCCAGCAGCAAGCTGCCGCGCGGGGGCACGGCGCGGGCGAAATCAGGGGCGAGCTCCACCAACGGCCCGGCGAGGACGTTAGCGATCAGGAGGTCATAGGGCCCGCGCAGCTGGATCAGGGGATCGTCCATCCCGTCAGCCACCACCATCACCGCCTCGCCCGGCCTTGGCCCGAGCGTAACACCATTGAGCCGCGCATTTTCCTCAACGACGCCGGTGCAGACGGGATCGATATCGGTGAGCGTGCAAGTCGCCCGCGGCCACAGCGCTAGCGCCGCAAAACCGAGCAACCCGGTGCCGGTGCCAATATCGGCGATGTTGCGCGCGGTCACCCCGCTCGCCTTCATGCTGCCGAGCATTTCAAGGCACCCGGCGGTGGTCTTGTGCTGGCCGGTGCCGAAGGCTTGGCTGGCGGGGATCACGAAGTCGATCAGGTCAGGATCGGCGGGATAGTCGGGGGTGTGGACATGGAAGCGCCCGGCGCGGATCGGGGGGGCGTTGTGCTGGCTCAGCGTCACCCAGTCGGCGGGGGGCAGTTCTTCGACGGTGATCTTCGGCGCGCGCCCTTCGAAGAGCCCGGCGAGCGCGGCTTTCTCCGCCTTGCCGGGTTTCCTCGGATACCAGCCTTCGAGCACCCAATCGTCGGGCTGGTCTTCGGCGACCTCGCGCCCCGCGATGACCAAATCGTAATCCCAGTCGTCGATCAGGTCATGCGCCAGCAGCGCCGCCTGCACGATGGGCTTGGGAGCGAAAGCAGAGAGTTTCCAAGTGGCGTCAGCGGACAAAGCTCGCTCCGTTGGCGTCGATCACCGCGCCGGTCATGCTCGGCGGGGCGTCGAGCGCGCAAAAGGCGATGATCGCTGCGATCTCGTCCGGGGTCGCCACGCGGCCCAGCGGGATATCCGCCAGCAGCCCCGGCCCGCCACGGCTGGCGAGATAATCATCCGCCATGCTGGTGTCGGTAAAGCCGGGAGTGACCGCGAAGCTGAGGATGCCGTCCTTGGCATAGGCTCGGGCGATGGTCTTGTGCATTCCCACCATGCCGCTCTTGGCCGCCGCGTAATGCCAATGCGCCGGCGAATCCCCGCGATAGGCCGCGCGGCTCGCCACATGCACCAGCCGTCCGCCGAAGCCGCGCGCCTGCCAGTGCAGGACGGCGAAGCGCGAGAGCTGCGCGGCGCTGGTGAGGTTGACCCGCATGGTGTCCTCCCATGCATCGAGCCACTCGATATCCGAGCGATCCAGCCGGTTGGCCTCGAACCGCCCGGCATTGTTGACCACCACGTCGATTTCGCCTCCCGCAAGGTCAAGCGCCTGATCCCACACGGCTTGCACCGAGAGGGGATCGCCGAAATCGGCGGCGATGATCGGCGGCGCACCGGGCACTGGGGGCTGTGGGCGCGAGGCGTGGCCGATCACTGGCACGCCGCGCGCAGCAAGAGCTTCGAGCGCGGCCCGGCCTATTCCGCGGCTTGATCCGGTAACGAGGATGTGTCCCATGCAATTGTCTATCCGAAACTTTGCAAGCGGTGTCCACCATCTCGCGGCTTGCCTCGCGCGTCAGCGACGCTAAGTGGAATGCCACGCAACAGGGATGTGACCGGATCATCATGAATCAAAGACCGCTTTCTCCGCATTTGCAGGTGTGGCGCTGGGGACCGCACATGCTGGTATCGATCCTCCACCGCGTGACCGGCGACGGCATGGCGCTGGTGGGGCTGGCGGTGCTGGTTTGGTGGCTGGGCGCGCTGGCAAGCGGGCCTGAGGCCTATGCCAGCTTTCAGGCGGTGATGGGCTCGCCGCTTGGCCTTGTGGTTCTGGTTGGCCTGTCGTGGGCGTTCTTCACCCACATGATGAGCGGGATGCGGCATTTCGTGCTCGATATCGGTGCGGGGTATGAACTCGATACCAACCGCTTGTGGTCGGTCGCCTCCCCGGTGATTGCCGTGTTTCTGACCGCGGGCTTCTGGGCCCTGATGCTGCTGCGCTGAGGAGACGGAACGATGGGTAACGGAACCTCGATCGGCAAGGTGCGCGGGCTGGGCGCGGCGCACCACGGCCCGCACCACTGGCTGGTGCAGCGCTTCACCGCGATCGGCAATGTGGTGCTGATGAGCTGGCTCTTGGTCAGCTTCGTGCTGCTCGGCGATTTCGGGCATGCCAGCGTCACCAAGTGGCTGTCGCAGCCGCTCCCGGCGACGGCGATGATCCTGCTCGTGATCAGCCTGTTCTGGCACGCGCGGCTGGGGCTGCAGGTGGTGCTGGAGGATTACATCCATGACGCCGGATCGAAATTCGCGCTGATTTCGGCGCTTAACCTTGCAACCATCGGCGGCGGGGCTTTTGCCATCTTCAGCGTCGCCAAGCTCGCATTCGGAGGACAGGCCTGATGGCAACCGCAGCACCCAAGGGAACCGCGAATGATGTCGGCGGCGCGCATCTGAAGGGCGCCTATACGATCATCGATCACACCTATGACGTGGTGGTGGTGGGCGCGGGCGGATCGGGCCTGCGCGCCACGATGGGCGCAGCGGAAAGCGGCCTGCGCACGGCCAATATTTCCAAGGTCTTCCCGACCCGCTCGCACACCGTTGCGGCGCAGGGCGGGATTGCGGCTTCACTGGGCAACAATTCGCCCGATCACTGGACCTGGCACATGTACGACACCGTCAAGGGGTCGGATTGGCTGGGCGATCAGGACGCGATCGAATACCTCGCGCGCGAAGCCCCAGCGGCGGTTTACGAGTTGGAGCACGCGGGCGTGCCCTTCAGCCGCAACGCCGATGGCACGATTTACCAGCGCCCGTTTGGCGGGCACATGCAGAACATGGGCGCGGGCCCGCCGGTGCAGCGCACCTGCGCGGCTGCCGACCGCACCGGCCACGCGATGCTCCATGCGCTCTATCAGCAGAGCCTGAAGTATGACGCGGACTTCTTCATCGAATATTTCGCGCTCGACCTCATCATGGCCGACGAGGGCGGCGAGAAGAAGTGCGTTGGCGTGATGGCTATGTGCCTTGATGATGGCACGATCCACCGCTTCCGCGCGCAGTCTGTGGTGCTGGCAACCGGCGGCTATGGCCGGTGCTACTACACCGCCACCTCGGCCCACACCTGCACCGGCGACGGCGGCGGGATGGTGCTGCGGGCGGGGCTCCCGCTGCAAGACATGGAGTTCGTCCAGTTCCACCCCACCGGCATCTACGGCGCGGGCGTGCTGATCACCGAAGGCGCGCGCGGCGAGGGCGGCTATCTCACCAACTCCGAAGGCGAGCGCTTCATGGAGCGTTATGCCCCGTCTGCGAAGGACTTGGCGAGCCGCGACGTCGTCAGCCGTTCGATGGCGCTGGAAATGCGTGAAGGGCGCGGCGTGGGGCCGGATGGCGACCATATCTACCTGCACCTCGACCATATCGATCCCGCCGTACTGGCCCAGCGCCTGCCGGGGATTACCGAGAGCGGGAAGATTTTTGCAGGCGTGGACCTGACCCGCCAGCCGCTGCCCGTCACCCCGACGGTGCATTACAATATGGGCGGTATTCCCTGTAACTATCACGGGCAGGTCGTGACGCTGGGGCCGGATGGCAATCCCGATCATGTCATCCCCGGGCTTTATGCCGTGGGCGAGGCAGCGTGTGTTTCGGTGCACGGGGCGAACCGCCTCGGCTCGAACTCGCTGATCGACCTCGTGGTGTTCGGCCGCGCGACCGGCCACCATCTGCGCGACAGCCTGAAGCCCAATGCCAAGCAGCCGGAGCTGCCCGCCGACAGCGCCGACTTTGCGCTGACCCGGCTCGATCACTTCCGCTACGCGCAGGGTGGTTCGCCCACCGCGCAGATCCGCGCGGAAATGCAGAAGGCGATGCAGAAGCACTGCGCCGTGTTCCGCGATCAGAAGCTGATGGACGAAGGCGTCGCCAAGCTCGCCGAGCAGAACAAACGGATGGAGGACATCCACGTCACCGACAAGTCGCTGATCTGGAACTCTGACCTGATCGAGACGCTGGAACTCGACAACCTGATGGCGCAGGCCAACGTGACGATGGCATCGGCCGCCAACCGCAAGGAAAGCCGTGGTGCCCACGCGCACGAAGACTACCCCGAGCGCAACGACAAGGAATGGATGAAGCACACCATCGCCTGGTTCGACGGCTGGGGCGGGCGCGGGTCGAACAGCCGGATCGATTACCGTCCGGTGCATGAGTACACGCTGACCGACGACATCAAGTACATCGAGCCCAAGGCGCGGGTGTATTGATCATCGTTGTTGGCTATCGAAATGATAAAGCCCATCTCGCGTCAGAGGTGGGCTTTTTCTTTTCACTGATCGTCACTCAAGCTGCGTGCCAATATCCATGCGGTTGTGCAGCACCCTGACGACCTCAACCCTGTTGGCCCAGATAAGATAAAAGATGAGGTGCTCTCCGCTCGGCGCCTTTCGGAAAGATCCAAGTTTGCCGACGTATTCAGGGTAACTTGAAGGAAATTCAGCAATGCTCGCGAAGCGGTGGTTGATCGCTTCTATATATGCGTCTGCCTGATGGATATTCCATCGTTCCGCAGTAGCCGCCCAGATGCGCGCCAGATCGCGCCGGGCAGCCGGAAGCACGATCAAGCGCTTCATCCGGCTTTGTAGGAATTGTGCATTTCCTCGATGAACTGATCGAAATCGAATTCCTCCGCAGGACCGCTATCCAGCCCCTCCTGCAAGGCTGCGTCAAGCGCTGCGATGCGCCTCTCGCGCTCTTCCGCGCGGCGCAGCGCATCGCGGATCACTTCACTGATGGTAGCAAACTCGCCCGACTCCACCTTGCGGCGGACAAAGGCTTCATAGTGGTCGCCGAGCGAGATGGAGGTGTTCTTTCCCATGCCTCAGCGATTACCATATCTTGGTAACAATCGCAATCCGAACGCCCTATCCTATCCCGCTTGACCCACAAGCCGCTCAAGGGCAGCTTGGCCCCCACATGAACAGGGACGCGATCATTGCTGGGGTTTTGGCGGCGCTGCTGGCCGTGCCCGCGCTGTCGCAGTCCACTCCGAAGGCTCCCGCGCCCAACCCCAACCAGCCCCCGCCGCACACCGCGCCGTTCCCCGATCTCGGCAGCGGCAGCACCCCGGCGGAGCGCAAGCGCAGCTACGAACTCGGACCGGAGCTTCTGCGCGGGGTCTCGGCTGCCCAACTGCGCGAACAGCAGCGGCGGCTCGATACCGCGCTCGCCGCGCTGAAGCCGCAGCGGCCGGGCGTGGCGGAGGCCTACGTTGTCACCATCGCGCTCGACAGCGATCCGGTCTTCGCCCGCGAAGCGCGCGAGGCAGGCCGGGTGCTGGCCGCGCGTTATGCAGCGGCGGGGCGCACTTTGGTACTCGCCGGGCCGGACGGCGCGCGCGATGATGCCCCACATGGCTCGATCACCGCGCTGGTCTTGGCGCTGAGCCATCTCGGTTCCATCATGGACAACCGCGAGGATGTGCTAGTGCTCTACACCACCAGCCACGGCTATGATCTCGGGCTGACCTATCACTACGGCGACAGCGGCTACGGCGTGCTGAGCCCTGCCAAGCTCAAGGCCGTGCTCGAGGAAGCCGGGATCAAGCGCCGGGTGCTGATCATTTCGGCCTGCTATTCGGGCGTGTTCGTGCCGGTGCTCGCCAGCCCCGACACCGCGATCCTGACCGCTGCCGCCAGCACCCGCTCGTCCTTCGGCTGTGTGGCCGAGAATGACTGGACCTTCTTCGGCGATGCGCTGATCAACCGCGCACTGCGCCAGCCGGTCGCGCTCGATGAGGCGGCACGGATGGCGAGCCGCTCGGTCGCCGAATGGGAGGCCAAAGCGCGCTTTCTCGCCTCGCTTCCGCAGGTGAGCATCGGCAAGGATGTCGCCACCTGGCTCCCCGCGCTGGAAGCTGCGAAGCCGCAAATCGCCAGCGCGCCGGTGGGGCGGCCGGCCTTCGATCCGGCGCAGTTCACGGCAGCGGCGCGCACTGGCACGAAATGACTGGCCTGCACGCGCTGTCTTTTTTTTGATCACGTCCGGCGGGTTGGCCTCGCGCGGGCTTGACTTGCGGCGGCAATGTATCCAGTGGATACATGATAACACGTACAGGATGAAGCCCATGACCCCCTTCGATGCCCTCAAGACACAGCTTTCTGTCGCCGTGCCCTTTGCTGCCCATGTCGGTGTCACGCTTGCCGAGATCGGAGCGGGCCGGGCCACCGCGCAGCTCGACCAGTCGCACAGTACCAGCAACCACATTGCCACCATGCACGCCGGTGCGCTCTTCACCCTTGCCGAAGCCGCGTCGGGCGCGGCGATGGCGGGGATGTTTCTTGAGCGCCTGGCTGGGCTGCGTCCGGTTGCCGCCAGCGCGACGATCGACTTCGTGAAGCCCGCCAAAGGCGCGATCACCGCCAGCGCGGTGGTGGAGGGCCAGCAGTGCGAACTGTTCGCCGCGCTCGATGGCGAGGGCAAGGCGCGCTTTCCTGTCAAGGTCAGCATGACCGATGCCGAAGGCCGCGAGGTCGCCCGCATGACTGTCGACTGGCACCTTTCCGCATTGGCGCGGGCGGCCTGAGGCGGCGCGATGGCTGGCCGGCGGGCCTATCACCACGGCGATCTGGCCGCGGCTGCGGTCGAGGCTGCGTTGCAGCTGATCGAGGATGATGCCTCGGCTGGCTTCTCGCTGCGGGCGCTGGCCGACCGGCTCGGGGTGGCGCACCGGGCGCTCTACAACCATTTTGCCGACCGCGAGGCCCTGCTCGTGGCGGTCGCGGCGCGCGGGTTCGACCGGTTGTCGGACATCCTCGCGCAGGCGCCCGATGCGGCGGGCTTTCTAGCCACCTATGTCCGCTTCGCGCTCAATCAGCCCGGGCTCTACGGGGTGATGATGGCGCGCAGCTATGACCAGTTCAACGCCGCGCCGGCCTTGCGCGCTGCGGCCGACCGGATGATCGCGATTGCGCTGCGCCAGCTTGCGGTTGACGGAACCGACTATGATACCCGCAGGCGGGCGGTGATGCGGATCTGGATGCTGGCCCATGGCGGCATCGGTCTCCACCATGCAGGCGTGCTGCGGATGCGCAGCGATGCCGAATTCGTCGAGGAAATCCTGCGCATCGCGGGTCTCGGCGAGCACCAGCCCCAGACACCCCAGCCGCTATGGAGCGGCACCAGCCAGAAGGAGGACCACCCATGAACCCTGCCGATTCCATGCCCTTTTCCAAGCTGATGGGCGTCAATGTTACCGCTGCCTCGCCTGAGGCCATCGAGGGCGAGATTACCGTGCGCCCAGATCTGTGCACCGCGGGCGGGATCATGCATGGCGGAGCGATCATGGCCTTTGCCGATGCCCTCGGCGCGGTCGGCGCAGTCGCCTGCTTGCCGCAGGGCGCGGGCGGAACCACCACAATCGAGAGCAAGACCAATTTTCTCGGCGCAGCCCCCGTGGGCGCGCTCGTCAGGGGTCGCAGCGTTCCGCTCAAGACCGGCAAGCGCATGTCGGTATGGCAGACGACGATCACCACCGCCGATGGCAAGCCAGTCGCGGTGGTGATCCAGACGCAGTTAGTGCTTTAGGGCGCAGGCGCGCGGCGGGCAGAAATAATCTTCACCGGCTTTGCCAGCATCTCGCCCCTCATCACGCCGTCGCCCTTGGTGGGGTCGCGCTCGGTGGCGTGGATCGCGGCGACCACGTCCATCCCGTCGCTGACATAGCCGAACACCGCGAAGCCGTTCTTCCACACCGCTTCGCTCGCCGAAGGATCGGCGTCGAGCCCGGTCTGGTCCTCGATCATGATCGAGAAATCGCCATTGGCCGTCCCCGGATCGCCCATCGCTATCGACACCGCGCCGTGGCTGTGGGTGAGGCCGGTCTGGGTGGTCGGCTCATGCGCGATCCCGGGAAGGATGCGCTTGGGATCCCACTGCGTTCCACCTTGCAACAGGCCGTTGGGCTTGGGATCACGATCAAGATGCATCGCGCGGTAGAACACCGTGCCGTCAAACCGCTTTTCATCGCCATAGCGCAGGAAATTGCGCGCAGTGATGGGCGCGCGTTCGGTTTCGAGCGCGATGGTGATGGGGCCGAGTTCGGTGGTGAGCACCACGTTCACGCTCGCCGCAGCGGGGAAGGGGCGGGTGCCGGGGCGGCCGGTTGCGAGGGTGGGCGGGGCGGCCTCGACCACCACGGGCACATCCGGGTCAGGCGCGGTGCTTTTCAGCTCGAATTTCATCAGCAGCGTGCGCTGGCAATCGCCGCCGGGGCGCGTTTCGCAATTGCGGAAATTGTCGTCCGAGACGAGGTAGAAAAAGGTGCGCCCGCGCTCTTCGTGCACCGCCAGCCCTTCGAAATTGTCGAGCATCAGCGGCGGGGCGAGGAGCGCGAGGGTTGAGACGGCGCCATCGGGACCCAGCGCGAGGATCGCGGCGCGGTTGCCCTGTCCGGGGGTATAGCTGCGCATCAGCACGTAACAGGTGCCATCGGCACGGCAGGCGGCGTCGGTGGGCACGCCGCCGACCTCGGCGATGCCCTCGGGTGCGGGGAGGCGGAAGGCTTGCTTCCCCTCCGACGTGATCCGAAGGCAGTTGGGACGGGCGGGATCAACCCACTCACCGCAGGCCAGCAGACCGCCGGGATAGCTCGCCAGCGTTTCGATCCCCCCATTGGCCTCGGCCCCGACAAGCAGCGCGGCCGCGCCATCCTCGCTGCCCGACGCTGCGCCGCCGAGTTCGGGATAGCGCCAGATGCGGTGCTCCTGCTCGAAAGCGATCAGCCACTCGCCTGAAGCAAGCCGCGTGATCGCCTCGGCATCGCCGCGCGCCTTGGAGCCGAGCTTGCTGCCCTTGGCATCACGCAGATCGCCGATTGTCACCGCCGAGACATCGACCAACCGCCCGGCCACATCCTCAGGGGTCAGGACCAGCCAGCGCCCATCATCGCTGACCGCATAAAGCCGCCCATCATGCCATTCGAGCCCGGAAATGCCCCCGATCCCGGCCTTATCCGGCGCAATCTCCACCCCGCCGCGAAACACCAACTCGCCGACTTCGGCATCGCTGCTGCCAGGCTGCAGCTCGACGGACGAGGTCAGCGGGAGGAATTCCTTCTGCGCCTGCGCCGCAGGGACCCACAGCATCAGGGCAAGCACAGCGAGGACAATCGGGCGCAGGCATGTCATTCGTCCGGATGTATCGCCGCTTCGCCGATGCGCAAGGGTGGAAGCGGGCTGTTCATCCCTGCGTAAGGTTTACAGATGTAGCCGATGTGACTACAGGTGTAATCAGCAAGTGGAGATGCCGGTGACCCCGTCCGATGCCCCCTCCTATGAAGGCCCCGCAGAGCGCATAACCGACGCCGAACACGCGGTGATGGAGGCGCTGTGGGAGCGGCCCCGCTTGACCGCCACCGAAGTGTGCGAGGAAGTGTGCCGGACTCGTGGGTGGAGCCTTGCCACGGTCAAGACGCTGCTCTCCCGCCTCGTCCAGAAGGGCGTGCTTGCGGCGGAGCCCGATGGGCGGCGCTTCCTCTACACCCCCCTGATTGCCCGCGACGATTACGTCGGTGGCGAATCGCGGCGGCTGGTCGATCGGCTGTTCGGCGGCAATGCTGCCTCGCTGGTCGCCCACCTGGCCGAGACCGAGGCGCTCACCGAGGCGGACCTTGCCGAGATCGAGGCGCTGCTCAAGGAGTTGAAGCCATGAGCGCGGTGCTGCTCGAAACGCTGGCATGGACCGGCGTGCTGATCGCGCTGGTGCTTCTGCTGCGCCGCCCGGTGACGCGGAGCCTGGGGGCCGAGGCGGCTTATATGCTCTGGGCCTTGCCGCTGCTGCGGCTGGTGCTCCCGCCGATCACTTTGCCCGCGTGGATGGCCCCGCGCGCTGACATGGCCGAGCCGACCGTTCTGACCATGCCGGATCAGGCTCAAGCGGCCGAATGGACCACGGTCGCTGCCGCTCCGACCGCGCCGCCGCCCGAGGCTGGTTTTGACCTTCTGGCGCTGCTTGCCAGCATGCCGTGGGCTGAGCTTGCGCTGCTGGCGTGGCTGGGCGGGGCGGGCGTATTCCTGTGGCAGCGCTTTGGAGCCTATTTCGCTTTGCGCGCCGAATTGCTCGCTGAGGCGCGCGAAGTGGGCCGTGCGCCCGGTCTGCTCGGAAAGGTGCGCCTGATCGAGACCCCGGCGACCGCTGCGCCGCTCGCTATGGGCGTGCTCGACCCAGTGATCGCGCTCCCGCCCGGCTTCATGGCCCTGCATGATCGCGGCGCGCGCGATCTGGCGCTGGCGCACGAATTCGCGCACCATCGTGGCGGGGATCTGCTGGTCAATGTGCTCGTCCAGCCGCTGTTCGCGCTGCATTGGTGGAACCCGCTCGGGCGCTATGGCTGGATGGCGCTGCGGCGCGATCAGGAAGCCGCCTGCGATGCCCGGGTCATGGCCCGCCGCGATGCTGCCGAGCGGGCCGCCTATGCCGCGCTCATTGCCCGTTTTGCCACCGCACCAAATGCCACCCACCATGCCGCGCTGACCGCGCCCATGGCCTGCCCCGTGCTGGGCGAGAAATCGATCATTCATCGTTTGAGGAGCCTGTCGATGTCCGAATTGTCCCCCCGTCGCCGTTTGGCGGGCCGCGCGCTGCTGGGCGCGGGTCTGCTGGTCCTGCCGCTGACCGCTACGATCAGCTACGCAGCATCTGAAACCTTCGCGGAAATCCCCGCGCCGCCCGAGCCGCCTGCACCGCCCGCCCCCCCGGCTCCGCCTGCCGCTCCGGATGCACCGACACCGCCAGTGCCGCCGCAGCCGCCCGAGGCCTCGGACGATGACGGCGATGTTGAAGTCACCGAGCGCGTGTGGCGCGATGCCGATGGCAAGGAGCGCCGCGTGAAGATGGTGATCCGCAGCGGCGAAAAGGCGCGGATTGAAAGCGAGCTCAAAGACCTTGAAGTCGGCGAGGCAGACCGTGAGGCGATGCTCGCCGAAATGCGGGCGGGCCTCGCCGAAGCCGATCGGGCGCTCGCTGATTTGCCGCGCATCATGGACGAAGCAAGGGCTTCAGCCGACGCTGCCCACGCGATGGCTGGCGCGCAGCGTGTGATGGTCAAGCGCGAATGCAAGCCCGGCAGCGACGAAGTGAGCGAGACCACCTCCAAGGACGGCGCGCAAATCATCAGTATCTGCCACAAGCGGGTCTTCGCATCGGCCCGAAAGGGTCTTGAGGAAGCCCGCGCCGAAATCGCCCGCGACAAGGACATCCCCGAGGAAACCCGCAAGGAATTGCTGAAGACCCTCGACACCCAGATCGCGCGCTGGCGCGACCGGGAGGGCTGATCGGGGCGGGGATCTACCGGTCCGCAGGCTTGGGCCGGGCGGGGTAGGCGCATCCCTTGCTCATGCCCACGCCCTTGAGGAACCCGCGCCGCACCATCCCCGCAGTATAGGCGGCGCGCAGTTCGCGGTCGTTCTCGGCCGCGCCTGACGCCTCCCTGACTATGCCGCGGAAGGGGATGAACGAGCCGACCACGCTCTGCCCGATACGGCCCTGGCTGATGCGCTTCTTTTCCTCGTCCTCGGCAATGTCGTAGTCAGCGCCCAGCACCGTATCGAGCGCGGCAATGTCGCGAACGATGGCATCGCACTTGCCCATCCCCTTCAGTGCATAGGGATCGCGCGCGGCGGTCTGCAAAACCTTGGGAATATCGCGGGCATCTATGTTGAGATCCCGCAGCGGGGTCTTGGCCACTTCCTTGGCGTCGGGTTCAGGCATGGCCTGCGCTGCGACCGATTGGGGTGTTGTCAAGATGCTTGCGCACAGCAAGGCCGCCATGGTCAGCAGGGCGCGGGGCTTAGCCCGCTTCGAAAAAGACCTCACAGGCAGAATCATCGGTACTCTCCAATCCCAGTTTGAGCGCCGCCATGCGTTGGCGGCTGGTGCCGTGGGTAAAGCGCTCAGGATTGATGCTCTGCCCGGCATTGCGCATCAGCGTATCATCGCCGATTGCGCTCGCGGCTTTCAATCCCTCCTCCAAATCGCCCGGTTCGATGAGATTTCGGTTCTTTCCGGCCCACATCCCGGCATAGCAATCCGCCTGCAGCTCCATCGCCACCTGCAACCGGTTTGCCTCTGACGGACTGCGCTGCTGCGCCGAGCGCACTTGGGCGGCGAGGCCGGTGATGTTCTGGATGTGGTGGCCATATTCATGCGCAAGCACATAGAGCCGCGCGAAGTCGCCGCCGGTGCCGGACATCTGAGCGAGCTGATCGTAGAACCCGGTGTCGATATAAATGCCCTTGTCCGCCGGGCAGTAGAACGGACCCACTGCGGAGGTCGCACTACCGCACCCCTCGGTCGTCACCCGGCCGCCCTGATAGAGATCGAGAACCGGCTGCTCGAACGGGATGCCCGCACGCGCAAAGGTCGCCTCCCAGGTCGCATCGAGACTGGTAAGGGCGTTGCAGGCTTCGGTCGCATAGGGGCTGCTGGTGCAGACTTCGGCCTCGCTTAGATCGCTGTTGCCCCCCGTTTGCACCGGGCCAGCCTGCTGCTGGATACCCTCGACGAGATTGATGGTCGACATCGGATCGAGCCCGAACACCAGCGCGCCGATCAAGGCGATCACCAGCGTGCCGCAGCCGATCCCTCCGGCGCGGCTCACACCGCCGCCCCCGCCATCGCTGGAGCGGACATTGATGCGCGACGTATCGAACGGGCCAAGCCGCATTGTGAAATATCCCCCCTCTTTCGCGGCGAAACAGCAATTTGCTGGACACTCGCGAAGCGCACGGCAAAAGCGATACGCCAATGGCTCAAACGTGCAGGAGATGCGGCGAATGCTCAAGGAAAAGCGTGCCCTGGTCACCGGTTCGACCTCAGGCATCGGCCTTGCGATTGCCCGCGCGCTGGCGGCCGAGGGGGCCGAGGTGATCCTCAACGGGCTCGGCGATCCTGACGAAATTGCCGCGCTGTGCACGGAATTGGGCGCGACCTATCAGGGTGCCGACCTGATGGACCCCGCCGCTATTGCTGCAATGATGGCGGCGATCGGCCCGATCGATATCCTCGTCAACAATGCCGGGATGCAGCATGTCGCCCCGGTGGAGGATTTTCCGCCGGAGAAATGGGACGCAATCATCGCCCTCAATCTGTCGGCGGCGTTCCACACCGCGCGCCTCGCCGTGCCGGGGATGAAAGCGAAGGGTTGGGGCCGCATCATCGCTACAGCCAGCGCGCATTCGCTCACCGCCTCGCCGTTCAAGAGCGCCTATGTCGCGGCCAAGCACGCGATGGCGGGCTTCACCAAGACCATCGCGCTGGAACTGGCGACGCACGGGATCACCGCCAATTGCATCTCGCCGGGCTATGTCTGGACGCCGCTTGTGGAGAACCAGATCCCAGACACCATGGCTGCACGCGGGATGACGCGCGAGCAGGTCATGAACGACGTGCTGCTGGCGAAACAGCCGACCAAGAGCTTCGTCCTTCCCGAGGATGTCGCCGCGCTGGCGCTGTTCCTGTGCGGGGATGCGGCGCGTAACATTACCGGTGCCAATTACAGCATCGATGGCGGATGGACGGCAGAATGATGCGGCGGGGCTTCCAATGGCTGGTTCTGCTGCTCGCGAGCGGTCTGCTCGCCGCCTGTGCGCGGGCACCTGTGGCCAGCGTATCGACCGCCGACCGCACGGCGATCGAAGCGCGGCTCAGGGCCGATATTGCAGTCCTCGCCAGCGATGATTTCGGCGGGCGCAAGCCGGGCACGCCGGGTGAGGAAAAGACGCTCGCCTATATCGAAAAGCGCTTTACCGAGATTGGCCTCGTATCAGGCACGGGCGATCCGGGTTCTTACTGGCGGATGCCGGTAGAGCTGGTCTCGACCCGGCCGCTATCGTCCCGGATCACGCTCGGCAAGGGCCGCAGAATGGTGACGGTGGCCGAAAACGAAGGCGTGGGTTTCACTTCGCGCCGCCGCGCGCTGGCAGCAGGAGGACCGGCGACCGGCGTGCCAGTGGTGTTTGTGGGCAATGAAGACGGCGCGCAACTGGGTGATGCGATGGCGGGCGCAGTGGCGGTCATGCTCGCTGATCCGGGAAGCGATGGCCCCCGGCGCGCGGCGCTGTTTGCGCAGCGGGCAACGGCTGTCGTGACGATCGTGCCCGATGATGCCACGATCACGCGTCTGCGCCGCGCCGGATCGCGCGAGCGGGTCCGCCTTGCCAGCGAGGATCAGGATAACCTGTCGGCTTATATCACCGACGCCGCCTTCGCCGCAGCGATCGGCAAGGCGCGCTGGGAGAGGCTCAAGGCCGATGCCAAGCTGGCGGATTTCGCGCCGCTCGAGATCAATCTGGCGATGACGCTGGAAGCGGCTTCTGAGCGGCGCGCGTTTACCAGCTACAATCTTGTCGGCATGATCCCCGGCAAGGTGCCGGGCTCAGGCGCGGTGATGCTTCTGGGCCATTGGGACCATCTGGGGGAATGCGGAGCGCCCGAGGCCGAGGACCGGATCTGCAACGGCGCGGCGGATAATGCCAGCGGCATCGCCTCGATGCTGGAAATGGCGCGGCGCATCAAGGCAGGGCCGCCGCTGGCGCGCGATGTCTATCTGCTCGCCACCAGCGCCGAGGAATCCGGCCTCTTGGGCGCGCGGGCCTTTGCCGCTGCGCCGCCCCTGCCGCTGTCCAGCATCGTCGCCGCGTTCAATTTCGACATGATCACGATTGCGCCCGCAGGCAGCGCGCTCGGGTTCATCGGGCGCGGGCGGACTCCGGCGCTCGATCAGGTCATCATCGATCACATCGCCCGCAGCGGGCGGGTGCTGGGCGATCAGGCGCTGGCGGACAGTTTCGTGCAGCGCCATGATGGCGCAGCCCTGCTCAACAGCGGCGTGCCGACGGTGCTACTGTCGAGCAGCTATGGCACGCGCGATATCCTGCAGCCGTTCCTTTCCAGCCGATACCACCGCCCATCGGATCAGGTGGAAGCGCTCGATCTGAGCGGGGCGGTAGATGACCTGCTGCTTCATGAGGGGCTGGTGCGCATCGTGGCTGACCCGGCGCAATATCAGCCCCGTGCAGCCGAAGGGACTGCGCCCTAGCGCAATGCGCCAAGCGCGGTTACATGGGCCGCCACGATTCTCCCTCGCACTGGGTGTGCGATCGAACCTCTCTGATCACGGAAAGTGGCGCACATGGATATCCCGCTCGGCCTGACCTTTGACGACGTGCTGCTCCGCCCGGCGGAAAGCAACGTGCTGCCGAGCATGGCTGACACCTCGACCCGGCTGACCCGCGATATCGCGATGAACATCCCGGTGCTCTCCTCGGCGATGGACACCGTCACCGAGGCGGACATGGCGATCGCGATGGCGCAATTGGGCGGCATCGGCGTGCTCCACCGCAATCTCGACATCGACGCACAATGTGCCGCAGTGCGTGCGGTCAAGCGTTACGAGAGTGGGATGGTGGTCAATCCCATCACCATCGGCCCCGATGCAACGCTGGGCGAGGCGCAGGCGTTGATGCAGCTCCACCGCATCAGCGGCATTCCGGTGGTAGACGCGCACGGCAAGCTGGTCGGCATTCTCACCAACCGCGATGTGCGCTTTGCCGAGAACCCGCTGCAGCCGGTGCGCGAGCTGATGACGACCGAGAACCTTGCCACCGTGGCCATTGGCACCGGTCAGGAGGAAGCCCGCCGTCTGCTCCATGCACGGCGGATCGAGAAGCTGCTGGTGGTCGATGATGCCTTCCATTGCATTGGCCTCATCACGGTCAAGGATATCGAGAAGGCGGTGAACTACCCCAATGCCACCAAGGACAGCACCGGGCGCCTGCGCGTCGCGGCGGCGACCACGGTGGGCGATGCGGGCTTTGCGCGCACCGAAGCGCTGGTGGATGCCGAGGTCGACGTGATCGTGATCGACACCGCCCACGGCCATAATATCGAAGTCGCCCGCGCGGTGGAGCGGGTGAAGAAGCTGTCGAACGCGGTGCAGGTGATCGCCGGCAATGTCGCCACCGCCGAAGCCACCCGCGCACTCGTCGATGCAGGCGCCGATGCGGTCAAGGTCGGGATCGGGCCGGGTTCGATCTGCACCACCCGCGTGGTGGCGGGCGTGGGCGTGCCGCAGCTGACCGCGATCATGGAAAGCGCCGCCGAAGCTGCCAAGTCCGGCGTTCCGGTGATCGCTGATGGTGGTCTTCGCACCAGCGGTGATGCCGCCAAGGCGCTGGCGGCGGGCGCTTCGAGTGTGATGATCGGCAGCATGCTCGCTGGCACCACCGAAAGCCCGGGCGAGGTGTTCCTCTATCAGGGCCGCTCCTACAAGGCCTATCGCGGCATGGGCTCGGTCGGCGCGATGGCGCGCGGCTCTGCTGACCGCTATTTCCAGCAGGATGTCTCTGCGATGAAGCTGGTGCCCGAAGGAATCGAAGGCCAGGTGCCGTTCAAGGGCCCGGCCTCCGATGTGATCCACCAACTGGTGGGCGGGATCAAGGCGGCGATGGGCTACACCGGCTCGGCCACGATTGCGGACTTGCAAGCCAACGCCAAATTCGTGCGGATCACCAATGCGGGGCTTTCCGAAAGCCACGTCCATGATGTCGCGATCACCCGTGAGGCTCCCAATTACCCGACCCGCTAGGCCTCAGGCGTGACCCCCGCCGCGCGTGTTCAGGCCGCGATCGAGCTGCTCGACGTGATCATTCCGGCCGCGCGCAGCAAGGGCGCGCCTGCTGACCGCATCATCGCCGACTATTTCCGCGCGCGCCGCTATGCCGGGTCCAAGGATCGGCGGGCAGTGCGCGATCTTGTCTATCTGGCAATCCGACTCTGCGGCCCGGTGCCCTCGAGCGGGCGGGCGGCGATGCTCGCGGTGGCGGGGCAGGATAGCGCGGTTGCGGCACTGTTCGATGGCTCCCCCCACGGCCCCGCGCCGCGCGGCGAGGATGAGGAACCGGCCAAGACCGGCCTTGCGCCCAAATGGCTGGCGGCGGCGCTGCGTGTCTCGGGGCTGGGCGGGCCAGAGATTGCCGCGCTCTTGGGCCGCGCGCCGCTGGATGTTCGGGTCAATGCCCTGAAGGCTGATCGTGACAGCATCGAACTGCCCGAGAAGGGCGAACCGCTTGCCGCGCGCCAAGCCTTGCGCTTCGCCTCGGGCACGCCGGTCGAGCAATGGGACGCCTATCCCCAAGGGCTGATCGAGGTGCAGGACCTCGGCAGCCAGCTCATCATCGAGGCGCTGCCTGTCCAGCCCGGCGACACGATCATCGATCTGTGCGCAGGCGGCGGCGGCAAGACGCTGGCGCTCGCTGCGCGGCTTGGCAATGCAGCGAGCATCATCGCTGCCGATACCGACAAGCGCCGCCTCGGCAACCTCGCTCCGCGCGCCGCGCGCGCGGGAGCAGCAGTGGATCATATCGTGCTGCTCGATCCGGGCCGCGAGATGGCGGCGCTCGCGCCGTGGGTGGGCAAGGCTGATCACGTGCTGGTCGACGCGCCGTGCTCGGGCAGCGGCACCTGGCGCCGCAGCCCCGAGGGGCGCTGGCGGCTCGATCCGGCAGAGCTTGCGCGTCTCAACCATCTTCAGGACCACGTGCTCGATCTGGCGGCGCACCTGGTGCGCCCCCAAGGCAGCATCGCCTTCGTCACTTGTTCGGTTCTGGACAGCGAGGGCGCGGACCGCATCACGGCCTTTCTCGCCCGCCATCCCGGCTGGCAGGCCGAGCCGCTCACCCTACCGCTGGGCCGTCCACGCGGGGGCGGCATCCGGCTCGATCCGCTTCATGACGGCACGGATGGTTTTTTCATCGCAGCCTTGCGTTCACCATGATAGTTTGACGTGTTATGACCCACCGTTCCGGTTCCCGGTCTCAAGCACTGAAGGATCTTCTGATGCGTTTCGCGCCTGCTGCTGCCGCTCTGTCACTATGCCTCGCAATGACGGCGAGTGTGACCTTGGCAGGGGCGGAAAGTAAGCCTGATCCGCGAGCGGCGACCTTGATCGCGCAGGGGCAGGCCGCGTTGGAAGCGGGGGAGACGCAGGCTGCGGTTGACGCTTTCGAGGCCGCGCTGGCGGTTGATCCGGGGCACACGCCGATCTTCATTGATCTGGCCGAAGCGGCCCGGCGGCAGGGCCTGCAAGGCAAGGCGATTCGCTACTATCGCGAGGCGCTGGAGCGTGATCCGGGCAATTTCGCCGCGATCTCAGGCGAGGGCGCGGCGATGGTGGAAAAGGGCGCGCTGGAGAAGGCCAAGCGCAATCTCGCCAAGCTGCAATCGCTGTGCGGCGCGGCCTGCCCGGAAACGGTGGCGCTGCAGACCAGCATTGCGCGCGGTCCCTCGCCGCGGTTGGCAGCCGATGGCAGTGCCAGCGCGGGTCCGGCCTCGAACTGACGCTCAGATCAGCGGCGCAAACTCGGCCACTAACGCTTCGTAGACCGCGCGCTTGAACGGCACGATGAGCTCGGGGAGCTGTTCAGGCGCGACCCAGCGCCATGCGTTGAACTCGGGCGGATCATGCGCCTCCAGATCGATATCGGCATCCTCGCCGAGGAAGCGGCCGAGGAGCCAATATTGCTCCTGCCCGCGATACTTGCCCTTCCACACCTTGCCCAGAAGCTCAGGCGGCAGGTCGTAGAGGAGCGGGCGTGAGCCTTGGGCAATGATCTCGACGAGGTGTTCGGCGACACCGATCTCCTCGCGCAATTCGCGCAAGGCGGCGGCCTCGATATCCTCGCCCTTGTCGATCCCGCCCTGCGGCATCTGCCAGAAGCCATGCGCGGAAGGGTCAATCCGCTGGCCGACAAAGACGAGTCCTTCGCGGTTCACCAGCATGAAGCCCGCGCAGGGGCGATAGGGCAAGCCCTCGGGGTTCATGCCGGGTTTGCCAGCATGAACTGCATGGCGGCGATAATGCGTTCGAGGTCGCGCTGGGTGCTCGGCACCGCGCCGCGCAGGTTGGTGAAGGAGTGGGTGACCCCGCGCATCTCAAGGAACACGCAGTCGCGCCCGGCATCGACCAGCGCCTTGGCATAGGCGCGGCCCGAATCGCGGATCGGATCGAGGCTGGCGGTGACGACGATGGTAGGGGGCGCCTGCGTGTGATCGCCGAGGATCGGGAAACCGCGCGGGTCGCTGCGGTCGGCGCCGTAGGCCGCATCGAAAAAGGCCATGGTCTGGGCGGTGAGGACGAAACCCTCGCTAAAGACCGCCATGCTCTCCGAGCCATTGGCATCGGCCACCAGCGGGAAGATCGGGACTTGCAGCACCACCGGAACTGCCGCCGGATTGGCCGCGAGGAGCTGGCCGATCACCACCGTCGCATTGCCGCCCGCGCTGTCGCCGATGGTGATGATGCCGCTTGCGGTGCGGCCCAATTCGGCGGGGCTCGATGCCACCCACCGCGTCGCCGCTTCGCAGTCAAGGATCGCGGCCGGGAAGGGCGCTTCGGGCGCGCGGGCATAATGGACCGCGACCAAGGGCAGGTCGATCAGCGCCGCGATCTCGGTGCACAACGCGTGGTGCGTCTCAAGGTCGCCGATCACGAACCCCCCGCCGTGGTAGAACATCACCACGGGCGATGCCTCCTCGCGGGTCTCGCGCGCATCATACAGGCGCAGTGGAATGTCGCCCGCTGGGCCGGGGCAGGCAAGATCGCGGATCACTGGCAGGTCGCGCGCCGGGCGGTCGGCGATATTGTGCAGGGCGACATAGGAAGCGCGCGCTTCCTCCAGCGTCATGTCGGTCAGCTTTGGACCGTTCACCGCCGCCATCATGTCGAGGAAGCCCTTCATGTCGGGGCGGATATAGGGGGTGTCGGTCATCTGTGCGCTCTCCTGCAGGTCTGTTTGCCGGTGCGATAGGCGAGGGCGGGCGCTGGTGCCAAGTGCATTTCCACTCGCTTGACTGCGGGGGGCGCGCTAGCCTGCAAGACTATGGACAATCTGACACATAGCCTTGTCGGCGCGGTGCTGGGGCAGGCGGGGCTGAAGCGCACCACGGGCCTTGCGATGCCCGCGCTGATCATCGGCGCGAACCTGCCGGATGTGGACGCAGCGTGCTTTTTCTGGCTGGAGGGTACCGAGCATCTCGCGTTTCGGAGAGGCATCACCCACGGCCCGCCCGCGCTGGTGCTGCTGCCGTTGATGCTGGCGGGGATATTGTGGGCGTTCGACCGCTGGCAAACGCAGCGCGGCACCCGACCCGAGGCGCGGCTGCCGGTGCGCTTTGGCTGGCTTTATGCGATGGCGTTTATCGGCTGCCTCAGCCACCCGTTCTTCGACTGGCTCAACGTCTATGGCATCCGGCTGCTGGAGCCGTTTTCCTCGCAATGGTTCTATGGCGATACGCTGTTCATCATCGACCCGTGGCTTTGGGCGCTGCTGATTGGCAGCGTGTGGGTGTCGCGGCGGCGGGAGAAGCGCGGCCGTGCGTGGACGCGGCCTGCGCGGGTAGGGATTGTGGCGGTGGTGGCGTATATTGGGGTGAACGGGGCAATCACGCATCAGCCTTTCGGTATCGAACCATATGATGGCCCAGGCAAAGAGCGCATCTCGATGCCAGTCCCGTTCTATTTCTGGGAGCGGGAGGTGATCCGGGTAGGTCGTAATTGGCCGGATATGAAATCGGAAGGCGCGCAAGTCCCATACTTGCAAAGCGCTGGCCGACCACTCGTCGATCCAAAGCAGCGTTGCGCAACGCCCGACCTCGCCGCCGCCCGCCGAACCAACTCTCAACTCGACGCCTTCCTGTTCTGGTCGCGCGCGCCCTTTGCCACGCGGGCGGCGGATGGCTCGGTGATCCTTTACGACGCCCGCTTCTACGATCCGCGCGCGCGGGATCGGTTTGCGGTCGCGCTGCCCGATGTGAGGTGCGAGCGCTTGAGTGAGGAACCGACCTCGGGTTAGGCGCATTACGTCCCCACATCCGCTCGCCCTGAGCTTGTCGAAGGGCTGCACTTCACTTTTGCCTCGCTAAGCAAGGAAGGGCAGGGCTTCGACAAGCTCAGCCCGAACGGAGTTTGGTTTTGTCCTCTACTCAAATCGTATGGCTGCGGCGCGATCTGCGGCTGGCCGACAATCCTGCATTCTACCATGCCGCCAAGGCCGGGCCGGTGGTATGCGTCTATGTGCTCGACGATGAGGCACCTAAACACCACGCCTATGGCGGCGCCTCGCGCTGGTGGCTGCATCACTCGCTCAGCAGTCTTGCGCAGTCACTGGAAACGCGCGGCTCCAACCTGATCCTGCGGCGCGGCGATGCGGTGGCGGAGCTGACCAAGCTGGCGGCGGAGACGGGCGCGGCCACGATCCACGCCAATTGCCATTACGAACCGTGGTGGCTCAATGCCGAGCGCAAGCTGGCGAAGTCGCTCGACCTTCGGCTATACCACGGCAATTACCTGATGCCGCCGGGGAGCATCACCACCGGCACCGGCGGGCAGTACAAGATCTACACGCCCTTCAGCCGCGCGGTGCGGGCCGAATTCCCACCGCGCGCTGAAGTCCCCGCGCCCGAGCGGCTCGAAGCCCCCTCCACTTGGCCCGCTTCCGATGACCTCGCCTCGTGGAACCTACTCCCGACCAAACCCGATTGGGCGGGCGGCATGCGCGACTTTTGGCAGGTGGGCGAAGAGGCCGCTCACGCGCGCCTTGCGGCATGGGAAGCCGATGTCGATGACCATGACGACAAGCGCAATCTGCCAAGCGTCGACAAGGTCTCACGCCTCTCGCCCCATCTGCATTTCGGGGAAATCTCGCCGATCCAGATCTGGCACCGCTTCAAGGACCGCACCTCCAAGGGCTGGGAGACCTTCGAGGGCGAGTTGATCTGGCGCGATTATTCGCAGAACGCGATCCTGCAATTCCCGCGCTACGCCACGCAGAACTACCGCGAGGATTTCGACCGCTTCCCGTGGCGCGACCCTGCCAACGACGAAGCCGCTGCGCGCGACCTGAAAGCCTGGCAGCAGGGCCGCACCGGCTACCCGATCGTCGATGCCGGGATGCGCCAGCTGTGGCAGACCGGGTGGATGCACAACCGCGTGCGGATGATCACCGCGAGCTTCCTCATCAAGCATCTGCTGATCGACTGGCGCGAAGGCGAGAAGTGGTTCTGGGATACGCTGTGCGATGCCGACTACGCCTCCAACGCCACCAACTGGCAGTGGACCGCGGGGACAGGGGTGGACAGCAACATGTTCAGCCGGATCATGGCGCCGCTCTCGCAATCCGAGAAATTCGATGCCGCGCGCTACATCCGCACCTATGTGCCGGAGTTGAAGGGGCTGGAGGAGCCTTACGTCCACGATCCAGAGGAATTCGGGCGCAGGCCTGCGGACTATCCGCGCAAGATCGTGCCCCACAAGGCCGCGCGCGAGCGGGCGCTGGCGGCCTTGAAGGCAATGAAAGAGGGTTAGCCGAGGGCTTGCTCCCAGCGCCTGCATCCGCCTATGCACACGCCCGAGAACAGATGAGAGGGTGACATGATGGGGATGATCAAAAGCGCCGCTTCGGGGCTGATACTGGCTGGCTTGCTCGCGACAACCGCTGCGATCGCGCAGGAACAGGGCCCCGCCGCGCCGAGCGTGCAGCTGACCCAGCCGCCCGCGCGCGACCAGTCCGAATTGCAGGTCTTGTTCTGGTCCGATGCCCAGCGGTCCGAGCGGTTCCGTGCGATGGAGCAGTGGTTTGCCGGACACGAAGTCCCCGCCGCCAAGTCCTCGCGCGCCTTGCCCAAGGGCGCACCGCTCGATGACGCGCTGCAGGCCGAAATGAAGGCCCTGATGGCTGAGACCAACACGGCAGGCGTGATGGTGCTGGTCGACGGGAAGATCGCCTTCGAGCATTACGGCCTCGGCCTGCGCCCGCAGGACCGCTGGACCAGTTTTTCGGTCGCCAAGAGCTTCACCTCGACCCTGCTGGGCGCGGCGGTGAAGGATGGGCTCATCAGCCTCGATGATCCGGTGACCAAGCATATCCCGGGCCTTGCAGGCTCGGCCTATGAAGGCGTTACCGTCAAGCAGCTCGCCACCATGACCAGCGGGGTCAAGTGGAACGAGAGCTACACCGATCCCAATAGCGATGTCGCCCGGACGCAAAGCTTTGTCATCGAACACGGCGCCAATGCCATCGTCGCGCAGATGAAGTCGCTCCCGCGCGAGGCCGAGCCGGGGACCAAGTGGGTCTACAAGACCGGCGAGACCAACCTCATCGGCGTGCTGGTCGAAAACGCCGTGGGCAAGCCGCTGGCGGAGTATGCCAAAGCCAAGATCGTCGATCCGGCAGGCTTTGCTGGCGGATTGTTCTGGATGGTTGATCCGCGCGGCGGGAATATCGGCGGATGCTGCCTGTCGATCACGCTCGCCGACTATGCGCGCATGGGCCAGTTTGCGCTGGAAGGGGGCAAGGGCGCGGTGCCGGAGGGCTGGTTTGCCGAGGCGACCGACAGCGCCGTTGATTTCGGCGATAGTGGCTTTGGCTATGGCTACCAGTGGTGGACTTACCCGCAGGGCACTTACGGGGCGCAGGGTATCTTCGGGCAGGGGATCACGCTAGTGCCCGACAAGGGCCTCGTCGTCGCCTATGTTGGCAACTGGTCCCGCGCAAGCGGCGGGCCAGAGCGAGCGCGGTTGCTTGCGGCAACGCAGAAAATCGCGGCGAGCCTCGACTAAGGCAGCGGCGGCCCTAAATCACCTGGCGATAGACCCCGACATTGCTGTAGCGCTGCAGGATGTTGTCATGCACGATCGGGCTGAGCAGTTCTGAGAACGCGCAGCCGACGATGCAGTTGTCCCACCACACCACTTCGGCCTGAAGCGCTTCGAGGCCGGGGAGCGTCAGCCAGCACAGCTGACCTTCGTGCATGCGGTTGATTGAAGCCGCAGAAAAGCCCGAGATCGACAGATCATGCACCACGCTCTGAAACGCGCGTCCACCCGAGGCGCGCAAGGTCGCCGGAATCGTCAGACGAGTGCGGGGGCTGCAGCGATCTTCTTGCGCGGCCCTGCGATAGGGATCTGCATCAAGGGGCATTGGCGAAAACCTTGTGTTCGAGGTCGGCCCCCTTTCGGAGGTCTTACAATCGACACCAATGCAACAAGCATCCCTAATGCTTCGTTACGCTGAAAGGTTAATCGCGTAGGAGATCGCTGTTTTTCAGTCGATCCGTTCGCGGTGCAATTCGCTGAAGCCTTCGGTCAGCAGAGCAACCAGCCGCTGCGCCACCACTTCGGGTGCCTTGACCGTGGCGGGGTCTTCGCCCGGATAGGCGCGGGCGCGCATTTCGGTGCGGGTGGCACCGGGATCGATGATGGCAACGCGCAAGGGGCTGAGGCGCTCGACCTCGGCGGCATAGGTTTCGAGCAGGTTCTCGAAGGCTGCCTTAGTTGCGCTGTAAGCGCCCCAATAAGGGCGCGGGGCCGATCCGACGCTGCTGGTGAGGCCGATGATTCGCCCGGACTCGGCGCGGCGGAGCAGCGGGTCGAAACCTGCTATCAGCGCCTGTGTGGCGACCACATTGGTGAGCAGCGCTTGGTTAAACTGCTTGGGTTCGATCTGCGAGGCGGGGGTCAGCTCGGGCAGGTAGGCGGCCGCGAGCACCATGATGTCGAGCGTCTGCCAGCGTCCGGCAATCGCGCTTGCCAGCCGTGTGACGGCATCGGGTTCCGTGAGGTCCACCGGCGCGATGGTCGAGGTGCCGCCGAGGGCGTGGATTTCATCCTCGACCGCCTCCAGCGCCTTGACCTTGCGCGCCACCAGAATGACATGCGCCCCCGCTGCCGCCAGCGCCTTGGCCGTGGCCGCGCCGATGCCGCGGCTTGCGCCGGTGACAAGCGCCGTGCGCCCGGAAAGCGGTTTCATCGTGTCAGTCATGGTGGTCAGGCTGCTTTCGGATCGGCAAAGGGAAGCTCGGCGGACTTTTGCTCAGCAATCGCGAGGTCGGTCAGCGAGGTCGGATAGTCGCCCGTGAAGCAGGCGTCGCAGAATTGCGGGCAGGCGGCATTGCGGGCCTGCGATCCCACCGCGCGGTATAGCCCGTCGATCGAGATGAAGGCGAGGCTGTCGGCCTTGATGAATTCGCGCATGGGCTCAAGGTCCATCCGCGCGGCGAGCAGCTTGGAGCGCTCGGGCGTGTCGACCCCGTAGAAACACGAATGCGCGGTCGGCGGGCTGGCGACGCGGAAATGCACCTCGCTGGCACCGGCCTCGCGCATCATCTCGACGATCTTCAGCGAGGTGGTGCCGCGCACGATCGAATCGTCGATCAGCACGATGCGCTTACCCTCGACCAGCGCGCGGTTGGCGTTGTGCTTGCGCTTGACGCTGGAATGGCGCGCGCCGTCGCCCGGCTGGATAAAGGTGCGCCCGACATAGTGCGAGCGAATGATGCCGAGCTCAAACGGCAGGCCCGAAGCTTGCGCGAAGCCGATGGCGGCGGGCACCCCGCTGTCGGGCACGGGCACGACCAGATCGGCCTCGCACGGCGCTTCGTGCGCAAGCTGGGTGCCGATCGCCTTGCGCGCCTCATAGACGCTGCGTCCGGCAAAGACGCTGTCGGGGCGGCTGAAATAGACGTGTTCGAAGATGCAGGGGCGCGGGGCCGGGCTGCCGAAGGGGCGCACCGAGCGGATCTCGCCAGCGAAATCGACCAGCACCAACTCGCCCGGTTCCACTTCGCGGATGACTTCGGCCCCGACCACATCGAAGGCGACGGTTTCGGAGGCGAACAGGATCGCATCCCCCATCCGCCCCATCACCAGCGGTCGGATGCCGAGCGGGTCGCGGCAGGCGATCATGCCCTCGGGGGTCATCACGATCAGCGCATAGGCCCCTTCAACCAGCCGCAAGGCATCGACTAGCCGGTCGGCAATGGTGGGATAGCGGCTGGTGGCGACGAGGTGAATGATCACCTCAGTGTCCGAGGTCGACTGGAAGATCGACCCCTTGTTCACAAGATCGCTCCGCAGCATCATCGCGTTGGAAATGTTGCCGTTATGCGCCACCGCAAACCCGCCGCTCGCCAGTTCGGCGTAAAGCGGCTGGACGTTCCTGAGGCCCGAGCCCCCGGTGGTCGAATAGCGCACGTGCCCTGCCGCCATATGCCCGGGCAGTTCCGCGATGGCTTCTGATGACGAGAAATTCTCGGCGACATGGCCCAGCCCCCGGCGGGAATAGAAATCCTTGCCGTCGTAGCTGGTGATTCCCGCCGCTTCCTGCCCGCGGTGCTGCAGCGCGTGGAGGCCGAGCGCGGTCGTGGCAGCGGCATCGGAGGCGTTGATCGCGCCGAAAATCCCGCACTCTTCCCGCAGCTTGTCACCATCGGCGTCAAGGAAGGGGTGGGTCACATTGCAGAGTGTCATCGGCATCACCAGACCTGTCCGTGTCGATTGCCGCCGGAGCGCACCGCCCCAATGGCGATGTGACGGATCAATTACAAGTCAAAGCACGCGGCAAGCGGGCGGCTTTTTGTCGTCCGCTATGCGACAAGGGTGGCATTCAGGCTACGACATTGGGGGACAGGGGGGCACGCGGGATTGCGGGTGGGGCGAGGGCACCCTACATGCAGCGCACTTAACCATCAGGGTCGCCTCGCACCTCTCATGCTCTCCCCGTTCGAATGGATGATCGCCAAACGCTACCTCTGGCCCGGCAAGGGGGAGGCGTTCATTGCGCTGGTCGCTGGGATTTCGGTGGGCGTGGTCGCGCTGTCGGTCGCCCTGTTGGTGGTGGTCATGAGCGTGATGAACGGCTTTCGCGGGGAGCTGCTCGACAAGATCACCGGCCTAAATGGCCATGCAGTGGTGCAGGCCTATGGCGGGCGGCTCGATAATTGGGAGGGCGTGCTCGCCGATCTGAAGCAGACCCCGGGCGTCGTCAGCGCGTCACCGCTGATCGAGCAACCGCTTGCCGCGGCCTTCAATGGCCGGACGGAGGTTGTGTTCGTGCGCGGCCATGTCGATAAGGACATTGCCGCGATGCGCGACAAGGTGCTGCTGGGCGACATCGGCAGTCTCAAGGTCGGATCGCGGACGGTCGCGATCGGCAGCAAGCTGGCGCAGAACCTTGGTCTCAGGGTGGGCGACACCATCACCATCATCAACCCGCAGGGCCGCACCACGCCCTTCGGCACTTCGATCCGTCAGGTCGGCTACGAGGTTGGCGCAATCTATGAGGTCGGCATCTACACCTTCGACGAGAAGTTCGTGTTGATGCCGCTGAAGGACGCGCAGAGCCTGCTGCTGATGGGCGATTCCATCGCGCAGATCGAAGTGACGGTCGAAGACCCCGACCGGGTCGGCCAGATCCTCGAACCTGTCGCGGCGCGCCTGACGGGGCGTGCCGTGATCGCGGACTGGAAGTCGATGAACTCGGCGCTGTTCGAAGCCTTGCAGGTCGAGCGGGTTGCGATGTTCTTTGCCTTGAGTTTCATGGTGGTGGTGGCCGCGTTCAACATCCTCTCCAGCCTCGTCATGCTGGTGCGCGCCAAGACCCGCGACATTGCAATCATGCGCACCATGGGGGCGACGCGGCGCAGCCTGCTCAAGATCTTCGTCACCACCGGCAGCACCATCGGCGCGATTGGCGCGGCGACGGGGCTGGCGCTGGGGTTCATCATCCTGTTTTTCCGCGAGCCGATTGTCGATTTCATCGCCTTTGCCACGGGCCAGCAGATTTGGGACCCGGAAGTGCGGTTCCTCTCCACCCTGCCGTCGCGCACCGATCCGTGGGAGGTGCTGGGGATCATCACGCTTGCGCTGGGCATGAGTTTCCTCGCCACGCTCTACCCCGCCTTCAAGGCCGCCAATACCGATCCGGTGCAGGTGCTGCGCTATGAATAGGCCGGAGCCGATCGTTGCCCTGCGCGGTCTGAAGCGCGCCTTTGAGCAGGGCGGGCAGCGCATAGAGGTGCTGCGCGGGGTCGATCTCGATATCATGCCGGGCGAGATCGTGGCGCTGCTGGGCCCCTCGGGTTCGGGCAAATCGACGATGCTGCAAGCCGTCGGCCTGCTCGAAGGCGGGTTCGAAGGCTCGATCAGCCTTGCGGGCACGCGGGCCGAAGATTTGGCGGGTGACGAGCGTACCCGGCTCCGGCGCGAGCATCTCGGCTTTGTCTATCAGTTCCACCACCTGCTCCCCGATTTCGATGCGCGCGAGAATGTGATCATGCCGCAAATGATCCTCGGCACCCCGCGGGCTGCGTGTGAAGCGCGGGCTGATAGCCTGCTCACCAGCCTCGGGCTCGGCCATCGCCTGACCCACCGGCCGAGCCAGCTTTCAGGGGGCGAGCAGCAGCGCGTTGCGGTCGCTCGCGCGCTCGCCAACAGGCCGACGCTGGTGCTGGCGGATGAGCCGACCGGCAACCTTGATGAGCACACCTCAGACGCGGTGCTGGCCCAGTTCCTCGCGCTGGTGCGGGGCGAGGGCAGCGCCGCGCTGGTTGCGACCCATAACGAACGCCTCGCTGCAAAAATGGACCGGGTGGTGCGCCTCAAGGAAGGCGTGCTGATTGAAGCTTGAAGGGAAAGCCGCATGACGACGATTGCCGATTTCACCGTCACCACCAACCGGGGCGAACCGCTCGACCTCAAGGACAAGCTCGGCACCGTGCTGCTGGTGGTCAACACCGCGTCCAAATGCGGCTTTACCCCCCAGTATGACGGCCTGGAGAAGCTCTATCAGACCTATAAGGATCGCGGCTTTGAGGTGCTGGGCTTCCCCTGCAACCAGTTCGGCGGGCAGGAACCCGGTAATGCCGATGAGATCGCGGAGTTCTGCAAGGTCAATTTCGGCGTCACCTTCCCGCTGATGGCCAAGGTTGAGGTCAATGGCACGGGCGCCTCGCCGTTGTTCGATTGGATGAAGTCTTCGGCCAAGGGCCTGATGGGCTCGACCTCGATCAAGTGGAACTTCACCAAGTTCCTGATCGGGCGCGACGGCAAAGTGGTGCGCCGCTACGGCCCGACGGACACGCCGGATCGGATCGCGCGGGATATCGAAGCGCTGCTGTGACGACCTGTTCATGAGCACGCGGCTCGATACTGCAACGATCCAGCAAAGGCTCCTGTGGGTGCCAACGGTGGCTGCTTTCAGCGCCGGCCTACTGTCTCTTGCCAGGGCGATAAGTAGCGAAACCGCGCTTTTGATTGCCAGTTTAAGCTGGGTGCCATGGTGGATTGCCGCTTTCGGATTGGGGCTCCGCTCGCGTAGCAGCAATACCCCGGCACCCAAATCGGTCGGGTATTCGCTGCTGATCGGTTGTGCTGTTTCTTATGGGGTGATCTGGGGTTTGAATTTGACCTAGTCGGTCGCGTCTGTGGAGAATTCACGAGGCCACCGCTTTGCGAAATCTCCCTCATAAACTAGCGTCTCGCAATGCCCTTCGCTCCCTTCGTCCCTTTGCGCGTGCTGTCGTCCTATTCGATGCTCGAAGGGGCGATCGATCCCAAGGATTTGGCCAAGCTGGCGAAGGAGCGGGGCTTTCCCGCCATCGCGATCTGCGACCGCAACGGGCTTTACGGCGTCATGCCCTTTGCTGCCGCGTGCAAGGCTGAAGGGGTGCAGCCGATTATTGGCGCGTTGATCGGCGTGGCGCGCGATGATGAGCGCGGCGGGGTCGATTATCTGCCGCTGTTTGCGCAGGACGATGCTGGCTATGCCAATCTTTGTCACTTGGTGTCGTCCGCGCACCTTGATCGCCCGTTGGAGCGTGATCCGCACGTCACGCTGGACGACCTTTCGGGCCGCACCGAGGGTCTGATTGGACTGACCGGCGCGGGCGAGGGCGGGCTCACCCGGCTGCTCGCAGAAGGCCAGTATGAGGCCGCCGCGCGGCTCGCTGACCGGCTGGAAGCGCTGTTCCCCGGTCGCCTGTACATCGAGATTGCCCGCCACGGCGACCCTGTGTCCGAACGAGCCGAGGACGCGCTGATTGACTTGGCCTATGTCCGGGGCCTCCCGCTGGTCGCCACCAATCCCGCCAACTTCGCCGAACCGCATATGCACAAGGCGCACGACGCCATGCTGTGCATCGCCCACTCCACCCAGATCGAGGCGGATGATCGCCCGCGCTCCAACCCGCAGGCCTTCGTCAAATCCGCAAGCATGATGGCGGAGAGCTTCGCCGATCTGCCCGAGGCAACCGCCAATACCTTAGTGATCGCCCAGCGCTGCGCCTACGCGCCGCCCTATCGCAAGCCGATCCTGCCGAGCCTTGCTGGCGACCTTGCGGGCGAGGCGCGGATGCTGGCCGAGGACTCGCGCAAAGGCCTCGTGCAACGGCTCGCGCCCTACTACCCCGACACCGTTCGGGCTGAGCTTGTCGAAGCCCTGCTTTTGCCTTCCGCCGAAGCGCTTGAAGAACAAGAACAGTCCTTCGACAAGCTCAGGACGAACGGGATTTGGGACCAGATTCTCACCTATAAGCGTCGCCTCGAATTCGAGATCGACGTGATCGTGAAGATGGGCTTTCCCGGCTACTTCCTGATCGTGGCCGACTTCATCAAGTGGGCCAAGGAGCAGGGCATTCCGGTGGGGCCGGGGCGCGGTTCGGGGG
>LSKF01000149.1 GCA_001556995.1 Erythrobacteraceae bacterium CCH12-C2 | reverse complement strand
CCGACGAGGCCTTTGCCGCGCGCTGGGGCGATCTGGGGCCGGTCTATGGCAAGCAGTGGGTCGACTGGCCGACCTACCGCTACCGCCCCGACGGCCTTTACGAGAAGGGCGAGGGCATCAATCAGGTCGCAGCCGTGATCGAGAGCTTGCGGCACAGCCCCGGCAGCCGCCGCCATATTATCGAAGGTTGGAACGTCGCCGAGCTTGATCGCATGGCGCTCCCGCCGTGCCACAAGACCTATCAGTTCCATGTCGCAGGCGAGGGTGCGGAGGCCCGCCTCAACTGCCTGCTCTATCAGCGCAGCTGCGATGTGGCGCTGGGCCTGCCATTCAACCTGTGGTCGGCCGCGCTGCTGACCCGGATGATCGCGCAGCAGGTGGGGATGCAGCCGGGCGAGCTGGTGTGGATGGGGGGGGATGTGCACCTCTATCTCAACCACGCGCACCTGATCGCAGAACAGCTGACCCGCCAGCCGCAGGGGCGGCCGACGCTGGCTATCACCCGCAAGCCCGGAACAATTTTCGAATATACGATCGATGATTTCGTGGTGCATGATTACGCGCCGCTACCCCCGATCAGTGCTCCTGTTGCGGTTTGACGCGCGCCAGAGACCACGCTTGACCGCTCCCCGGCGTTGAAATAAAAATACGTATTCAAGCAATGATTGCACCGGAATCGCACTGGGCAATCGCGAGGGGAGAGCGCTTCGATGGCCGAACCTGCAACACCGGCGGACAGCAATCGCCCAGCGCTGGCGCTGCACGTGCCCGAGCCCAAATATCGCCCTGGCGATGAGGCAGACTTCTCGCATTTGGAGATCCCCGCCGCCGGTACGCAGCCGCGCCCGGATGAAGGCGTGCACCCGTCTGCGATGCACGATCTTGCCTATGGTCTTGTGCGGGTGCTGGGCGAGGATCATCAGGCGCACGGGCCGTGGAACCCGCGCCTCAGCCCCGACACCTTGCGCGCGATGCTCGGCCACATGGCGCTGGTGCGGGCCTTTGATGAGCGCATGTTCCGCGGGCAGCGGCAGGGCAAGACCAGCTTCTACATGAAGTGCACCGGCGAAGAGGCGACCTCGATCGCGCCCGCCATGGCGCTGGCCAGCGACGACATGATCTTCCCTTCCTATCGCCAGCAGGGCATCCTGATCGCGCGCGGCTATCCGCTGCTCGAGATGATCAACCAGATCTATTCGAACCGGGCCGACAAGCTGAAAGGCCGCCAGCTGCCGATCATGTATTCGAGCCGCGATCACAGCTTCTTCAGCATTTCCGGCAACCTTGCCACGCAATGCCCGCAGGCCGTGGGCTGGGCGATGGCAAGCGCGATCAAGGGCGACAGCCGGATCGCCGCGACCTGGGTGGGCGAGGGCAGCACGGCGGAGGGCGATTTCCACGCCGCCTGCACCTTTGCTGCCGTGTACAACGCGCCGGTGATTCTCAACGTCGTCAACAACCAATGGGCAATCAGCAGCTTCAGCGGATTTGCCGGGGCCGAGCGCACCACCTTTGCC
Source organism: Erythrobacteraceae bacterium CCH12-C2 (assembly GCA_001556995.1). Classification (GTDB taxonomy): domain Bacteria; phylum Pseudomonadota; class Alphaproteobacteria; order Sphingomonadales; family Sphingomonadaceae; genus Erythrobacter. The sequence goes on along the minus strand of LSKF01000149.1, from coordinate 5,271 downwards.
GCGCGGGGGCTGGGCTATGGTATCGCCGCCCTGCGCGTCGACGGCAATGACGCGCTCGCGTGCTACGCCGCCGCCGAATGGGCTGCCAACCGCGCGCGCGGGAACCATGGTCCGACGCTGATCGAATATTTCACTTACCGCGCGGAAGGGCACTCCACTTCGGACGACCCCTCGGGCTACCGCTCGGCGCAGGAGCGTGAGGAGTGGCCTCTTGGCGATCCCGTCACGCGGCTGAAGGCGCACCTTATCGCCATCGGCGAATGGGATGAGGAACGCCACGCGGCGATGGACCTCGAATGCGCCGAGCGCGTCAAGGCCACCACCAAGGAGGCGGAGAAGAACGGCATCCTCGGCCACGGCCTCCACCACCCGTTCCACACCATGTTCGAGGATGTCTACGAGGAGCTGCCTTGGCACCTTGAGGAACAGGCCGATCAGGCGATCCGCGAACGTATCGCCAAGTTTGGCGTCGAAAGGCCCTTCGGATGAGCGAGAACCCCGCAACTCTGGGCGAGGCCGCCGTGACCGAACGCCGCCTCAACATGATCGAGGCGATCAACGAGGCGCTCGATATCATGCTCACCCGCGATCCCGATGTGGTGATCATGGGCGAGGATGTCGGCTATTTCGGCGGGGTGTTCCGCGCGACGGCGGGGCTTCAGACGAAGCACGGCAAGACCCGCGTGTTCGACACGCCGATCAGCGAATGCGGCATCATCGGCGCGGCAGTGGGGATGGGGGCTTACGGCCTGCGCCCCGTGCCTGAAATCCAGTTTGCCGATTATATCTATCCCGGCCTCGACCAGTTGATTTCGGAAGCGGCGCGGCTGCGCTACCGTTCGGCGGGCGATTACATCGCGCCGCTTACGGTGCGCTCGCCCTTTGGCGGCGGCATTTTCGGCGGGCAGACCCACAGCCAAAGCCCCGAGGCGCTCTTCACCCACGTCGCGGGCCTCAAGACCGTGATCCCGGCGACGCCTTACGACGCCAAGGGCCTGCTGATTACCGCCATCGAAGACAATGATCCTGTAATCTTCTTTGAACCCAAGCGCATCTATAATGGCCCGTTCTCAGGCTATTACGATAAGCCGGTCGAGCCGTGGAAGAAGCACCCCGATTCTGTGGTGCCCGAAGGCTATTACCGCGTGCCCCTTGGCAAGGCGCGGCATGTGCGCGAAGGCGAGGCGCTGACGGTGCTCGCCTATGGTACGATGGTGCACGTGGCCGAGGCGGTGTGTGAGGCCAAGGGCGTGGACGCTGATATCCTCGACCTGCGCACGCTGGTCCCGCTCGATATCGCCGCGATCGAAGCCTCGGTCGAAAAGACCGGGCGCTGCCTGATCGTCCATGAAGCGACGCGCACCAGCGGGTTCGGCGCCGAGCTTTCAGCGCTGGTCACCGAGCGCTGCTTCTACCATCTCGAAGCGCCCGTTGAACGCGTCACCGGCTTCGACACGCCCTATCCGCACAGCCTCGAATGGGCCTATTTCCCCGGCCCGGTCCGCATCGGCGAGGCGATTGACAAGCTTTTGAAGGACTAAAGCGCCCATGGCCCAGTTCATTTTCAAGATGCCCGATGTGGGTGAAGGCGTGGCCGAGGCCGAAGTCGTCGAATGGCACATCAAGGTCGGCGACCGGGTCGAGGAAGACCAGCACCTTGTTGACGTGATGACCGACAAGGCGACGATCGACATCGAAAGCCCGGTGGCAGGCGTGGTGACGGCGCTCGCGGGCGAAGTGGGCGATACCATCGCGATTGGCGCGATGCTGCTGGTGATCGAGGTTGAGGGCGAGGGAGAGGCGACGTCTGAGCAAGCCGAAGCCGCGACGGTGCAGATTGAAGACGATATGTCCGATGCGATTGAGCCCCTTCCCCGCGGGGAAGGGGCTCAATCGCATCGGACATATCGTCTTCAATCTGCACCGTCGCGGCTTCGGCTTGCTCAGACGTCGCCTCTCCCTCGCCCTCAACCTCGATCACCAGCAGCATCGCGCCAATCGCGATGGTATCGCCCACTTCGCCCGCGAGCGCCGTCACCACGCCTGCCACCGGGCTTTCGATGTCGATCGTCGCCTTGTCGGTCATCACGTCAACAAGGTGCTGGTCTTCCTCGACCCGGTCGCCGACCTTGATGTGCCATTCGACGACTTCGGCCTCGGCCACGCCTTCACCCACATCGGGCATCTTGAAAATGAACTGGGCCATGGGCGCTTTAGTCCTTCAAAAGCTTGTCAATCGCCTCGCCGATGCGGACCGGGCCGGGGAAATAGGCCCATTCGAGGCTGTGCGGATAGGGCGTGTCGAAGCCGGTGACGCGTTCAACGGGCGCTTCGAGATGGTAGAAGCAGCGCTCGGTGACCAGCGCTGAAAGCTCGGCGCCGAACCCGCTGGTGCGCGTCGCTTCATGGACGATCAGGCAGCGCCCGGTCTTTTCGACCGAGGCTTCGATCGCGGCGATATCGAGCGGGACCAGCGTGCGCAGGTCGAGGATATCAGCGTCCACGCCCTTGGCCTCACACACCGCCTCGGCCACGTGCACCATCGTACCATAGGCGAGCACCGTCAGCGCCTCGCCTTCGCGCACATGCCGCGCCTTGCCAAGGGGCACGCGGTAATAGCCTTCGGGCACCACAGAATCGGGGTGCTTCTTCCACGGCTCGACCGGCTTATCGTAATAGCCTGAGAACGGGCCATTATAGATGCGCTTGGGTTCAAAGAAGATTACAGGATCATTGTCTTCGATGGCGGTAATCAGCAGGCCCTTGGCGTCGTAAGGCGTCGCCGGGATCACGGTCTTGAGGCCCGCGACGTGGGTGAAGAGCGCCTCGGGGCTTTGGCTGTGGGTCTGCCCGCCGAAAATGCCGCCGCCAAAGGGCGAGCGCACCGTAAGCGGCGCGATGTAATCGCCCGCCGAACGGTAGCGCAGCCGCGCCGCTTCCGAAATCAACTGGTCGAGGCCGGGATAGATATAATCGGCAAACTGGATTTCAGGCACGGGGCGCAGGCCGTAAGCCCCCATCCCCACTGCCGCGCCGATGATGCCGCATTCGCTGATCGGCGTGTCGAACACGCGGGTCTTGCCGTGCTTCGTCTGAAGCCCCGCCGTCGCGCGGAACACCCCGCCGAAATAGCCGACATCCTCGCCCATGATCACCACATCGGGATCGCGGGTGAGCATGATATCGAGCGCCTCGTTGATCGCCTCGATCATGTTGAGGCGGCGTTCGGTCACGGCGGCCTCGCCCAGAGTTGCGGGGTTCTCGCTCATCCGAAGGGCCTTTCGACGCCAAACTTGGCGATACGTTCGCGGATCGCCTGATCGGCCTGTTCCTCAAGGTGCCAAGGCAGCTCCTCGTAGACATCCTCGAACATGGTGTGGAACGGGTGGTGGAGGCCGTGGCCGAGGATGCCGTTCTTCTCCGCCTCCTTGGTGGTGGCCTTGACGCGCTCGGCGCATTCGAGGTCCATCGCCGCGTGGCGTTCCTCATCCCATTCGCCGATGGCGATAAGGTGCGCCTTCAGCCGCGTGACGGGATCGCCAAGAGGCCACTCCTCACGCTCCTGCGCCGAGCGGTAGCCCGAGGGGTCGTCCGAAGTGGAGTGCCCTTCCGCGCGGTAAGTGAAATATTCGATCAGCGTCGGACCATGGTTCCCGCGCGCGCGGTTGGCAGCCCATTCGGCGGCGGCGTAGCACGCGAGCGCGTCATTGCCGTCGACGCGCAGGGCGGCGATACCATAGCCCAGCCCCCGCGCGGCAAAGGTGGTGCGCTCGGCCCCGGCAAATCCGCTGAAGCTGCTGATTGCCCATTGGTTGTTGACGACGTTGAGAATCACCGGCGCGTTGTACACGGCAGCAAAGGTGCAGGCGGCGTGGAAATCGCCCTCCGCCGTGCTGCCCTCGCCCACCCAGGTCGCGGCGATCCGGCTGTCGCCCTTGATCGCGCTTGCCATCGCCCAGCCCACGGCCTGCGGGCATTGCGTGGCAAGGTTGCCGGAAATGCTGAAGAAGCTGTGATCGCGGCTCGAATACATGATCGGCAGCTGGCGGCCTTTCAGCTTGTCGGCCCGGTTCGAATAGATCTGGTTGATCATCTCGAGCAGCGGATAGCCGCGCGCGATCAGGATGCCCTGCTGGCGATAGGAAGGGAAGATCATGTCGTCGCTGGCCAGCGCCATGGCGGGCGCGATCGAGGTCGCCTCTTCGCCGGTGCACTTCATGTAGAAGCTGGTCTTGCCCTGCCGCTGCCCGCGGAACATGCGCTCATCAAAGGCCCGCACCAGCGCCATGTGGCCGAGCATCGCGCGCAAGGTGTCGGGGCTGAGGCGCGGGTTCCACGGCCCGTGCGCCTGATGATCCTCGCCCAGCACCCGCACAAGACCATAGGCAAGATCGTGCATCGCAGACGGGTGCACGCCTTCATCCGGGCGCGGCTGCGTACCGGCGGCGGGGATCTCCAAATGCGAGAAGTCTGCCTCATCGCCAGGGCGATATTTGGGCTCGGGCACGTGCAGCGCCAGCGCTGGGCGATTGCTGTCCGCCGGTGTTGCAGGTTCGGCCATCGAAGCGCTCTCCCCTCGCGATTGCCCAGTGCGATTCCGGTGCAATCATTGCTTGAATACGTATTTTTATTTCAACGCCGGGGAGCGGTCAAGCGTGGTCTCTGGCGCGCGTCAAACCGCAACAGGAGCACTGATCGGGGGTAGCGGCGCGTAATCATGCACCACGAAATCATCGATCGTATATTCGAAAATTGTTCCGGGCTTGCGGGTGATAGCCAGCGTCGGCCGCCCCTGCGGCTGGCGGGTCAGCTGTTCTGCGATCAGGTGCGCGTGGTTGAGATAGAGGTGCACATCCCCCCCCATCCACACCAGCTCGCCCGGCTGCATCCCCACCTGCTGCGCGATCATCCGGGTCAGCAGCGCGGCCGACCACAGGTTGAATGGCAGGCCCAGCGCCACATCGCAGCTGCGCTGATAGAGCAGGCAGTTGAGGCGGGCCTCCGCACCCTCGCCTGCGACATGGAACTGATAGGTCTTGTGGCACGGCGGGAGCGCCATGCGATCAAGCTCGGCGACGTTCCAACCTTCGATAATATGGCGGCGGCTGCCGGGGCTGTGCCGCAAGCTCTCGATCACGGCTGCGACCTGATTGATGCCCTCGCCCTTCTCGTAAAGGCCGTCGGGGCGGTAGCGGTAGGTCGGCCAGTCGACCCACTGCTTGCCATAGACCGGCCCCAGATCGCCCCAGCGCGCGGCAAAGGCCTCGTCGG
>LSKF01000148.1 GCA_001556995.1 Erythrobacteraceae bacterium CCH12-C2 | reverse complement strand
GAAGGCACGGCAAAACCTTAGCGTATATCTGGGTCCGTTCTGTGTACCGACCCCGCGTTGTTCCGCGAGGCCGCGCGCGACATTGTCGCCCGGGATCGCGAGGCGCGTAAAGGGGGGCGCACGCAAAATACGATTGGCGAGATCGAGCGCGCAATGGTGAAGGCCTATGTCTGCGGACAAGAAGCCCTGTTGAACAAGCGCGAGGGGTTGCTCCCTTCGGCCAATGCTTTGGTCGACTGGCTGGAAATTCCCCCTCGGGCAAGGGAGACGCTGAGCTTCCTGACAATCTGTTTTTCTCACCGCTGGTCGACTGTACGGGGCGAAGCGTCTGCTCCGACCAGAATTCCGAGCGAAATTGAGTTATTCATCGAGAATGGTCGCAAGCGATGGACAATCGTAAACGGTGAAACGCGCAGCGAAAGATCGGTTGCCGACGGCAGTGTCGCGCCATTGGTTCGCTTCGGGCTGCTCGCGGCAAGCTCCGATTATGCCGACCGCTATGTTCTCACAGCATCTGGCATAGCTGCTGGTGAAGAGTACTGGCGCAGGTCTGATGCTGGTGATCCCACACTCCCACGCGAAGGAATGCGGTGACATTAACCTTTCAATGACCCCAGCCACAGGCGGTGGGAAAGAAACAAACATGGAAACGAGTACAAGCTCGGAAAACGTTCGGACGGCCATCTCAATGGCGCAGGATGATTTGGCATGGATTCGCGCCAGCCTCGAAGGCTTGGAGATCAAAGGCGATCACAGGCATCGCATTCCTGGCCAACTCTTCGATCTGTCGATCGAGCACCATGCTGGCATTATCACACTGATATCGATGGCCACTTATGCAAGTGCATTCGCTCTCGTCCGATCTGCCTTCGAGTGCTTCGTGCGCGGGGCCTGGATTCATTACTGCGCTTCGGAACAGGAGATAGAAGCGTTCGTCGAAAAGGATACGATCGCGCCGAAATTCGGTGATCTGATCAAGGCGATCGAGGAGCGCCCAGAATTCTCGGTCAAATTTCTTTCGACGGTGAAGCAAAGCGCATGGAGCGCGATGAACGGCTACACCCACGGCGGTGTCCATCAGGTGTCCCGAAGGTTACAAGGTGACTATATCGAGCCTGCCTTTGATGACGACTCTCTTCTGGAGGTAGTGAGTTTCTGTCGCACAATGGCCTTGATCGCCTTCGGACAGATAGGCTCACTAGCCGGGCGTTCCGATCTGGTAGATCAAGCAACCGACAGGATGAAAAAGGCTTAGATCGATGAACTAATGTCTGCGTCTGTAAAGTCCGATTTGTAAGCGTTTTTGCTCGAATTTTTCTCGTCCCTGGGCCTTGCTGTTTTTGCCGCTGCCTGCGCCCAGTCGTGGAAACGCCTTGGCGGTGGATCACGAATGATCTGCCTTTCCGGTATGTTGTGTGATCCAACTGCCGCCATTGCAGCGCATCGGCCTGGACCATCGTTGTCCGCGGCGATGTAAAGGGTGCCAACATGGCCTGGAACGTTGATTAGCGCGAGACGCTCATTCCCGAGTGCTGCCCAGCACGGGATTCCTCTGATCTGAGCATAGCTTGCCGCATCCTCCATGCCCTCAGCAATGGCGAGCACATTGCCTTCGAACTGTGGAGCCCAAGCACCCTGTCCGGGTTTGCCGAGCATGAATTTGCCATCATGCCATGTTCCATCGTCCGTCAGCCTGATCCGCTGGATAGCCGTCAGTTTGTGCCCAGTTCTGACGGCGACCAGCACCGCCGCCCGGAAGATGGTTTTGGGCTTGCGGCCAAAAGGGCAACGTGGATGAAAGCGTAAGTCGGGGAGGTTGACGGGCAGTCGACGCGATCGAAGGTAGACTTCGCCGAGCGTTCCCCGGATTTCTATGCCCTGATCCCAGATCCTTCTGACATTGGGCGCAGTTCCTTCTGGACTGTAAGTCGGGGGAGGGGAGTGCAGGATCGGTTTGGTCCGACCGATTGCGCGCAGGACATCCTCGCTGCGGCAGCCCGCGAAACAATGAACCAGAATACCCCGCTCGCCCTGCCGGACAGAAAGGGAAGGGGTTCTGTCTGCGTGCGCGGGGCAGACGCACATCGCGTAGGAACCGTGCCAACGGCCCTTCAGTGCAGCAACGATGTCGATGGTCTCCTGGGTGGGTCTGAGCGCAATCAGCATAAATTCGCTCCTCTCAGCTCACCCCCACCATCTTTCCCCTTTGGATCGACCCGACGTTCTCCGGCACGGCTCGCGATGGCCACCGCCCCTTTCTTCTGTGCGATGCCAGATTGTGGGCGATTGCCATGCGCCGCCTGTTCATTTAGAAACGAGGGGCGATATCCGAACCACGCCGAAAGGTGTGGTAATGAAAATTCTCCTGTTCGTGCTCGTCGCTTTGACGCCGACGCCATCATCAGCGCGCGAAGCCATTCTCGACGTGTTTTCGCCCGAGGCAAAACCGGACTTCGCTGTGCTCGCCCCACAGTTGCGCGGGGCGGTCGATCTCGAGCAATCAGTCGAACCGCTTCCGGCTCCAGTGGATGCGTTTTCACAAGAGTTGCACGGCGACTTTGAGTTGGTCCCTCACAGCTTCACGATCAATCCCTATGCCGCGCGTCCCGCTGTTCCTTCGTGGATGCGGGCAGGTGCATCATTCATGGGCCCTGCTTCTTCACCCTTCCGCCCTTCGCAGGATGACCCACTCTGCCAGTCCCGCAGCTTCTTCCCGCGATATGGTATCAGCAGGGATGCCCAGGCTCGCCGGACAGCCTATTTCAACCTGATCGTCGACGTTGCTTGCGATGCCGGCGTGCCCGTTGTTCTGTTTGACGCCTTACTGGCGCAGGAAAGCAGATATCGTCCCTTCGCCCGAAGCAGCGCCGGTGCGATGGGCATGGCTCAGCTGATGCCTGGCACGGCGCAATATCTGCGTGTCACCGACCCTTGGGATGTTCGGCAAAACCTTGTCGGCGGCGCGCGGTATCTGCGCGAGCAGCTGGATCGCTTCGGGACATGGGAACTTGCACTGGCTGCCTACAATGCAGGCCCGGGCCGTGTGGACCAGTTTGGCGGCATCCCGCCGTTTCGTGAGACCCGCAACTATGTGCGCACGATCATGGGCTCGATTGCCACCCCGAATTCGACCGGCGGTGTGTCGCTGGCCTCGGCGACGCTTCCCGCGCCCAATCCGTTTCGCCGGGTGATGCTTGCCTCGTTCGACGGACGATCAGACGTTCCAGAACACTGAGAACCCAACGTGCCAAGCATAGTACACACTGATCGCCAGGATGACGGGCGCGCCCTTGAGGTAGTTGAGCTGCCAGCGCAGCCAGAGCTTCGGGATGACCAGAGCTTTCTGGATTCCCGTTTGGTGGGCGGGTCGCCACCTGCCAGTGCGCCAGTCGTCGGCAGTCACTACTACCGCGAGCCCTGCGCAGATCAGCGCCGTCATTCCCACGCCGATGTAGAGCGATGTCCAAGCGATAAGGGCTTCCTGCTTCATGAGTCGGACCTAGTGCAGCGATGGTCGAAGAGAGATACGCACTTTCGAAGCTCTTGTATCCCCCTGGCCGAATACTGCCTTTCTGCGGCCGAGCAGCGTGTGGCCGAGATTGAGCTCACCGCTGCGGGCGCGCCGCACCAGCGCCTGCATGTATGCATCGGGCGTCTTGCGGATTTGTCCGTTGGCCAGGTGATGCCCGGTGATCAGCGCGCACAGGAGTACGATCCCTGTGCCCAGTGTCGCACTTGCCCGCGCTGCCGTAGCTTGACCTATCTGACAGACGCGGGCGACCTCGTGGAGCTCGGTCAGGCCCGGTCGGGTTCCAATTTCGACCATGCCGTCGATAAAGGGGAAGAGGGCAGGGGCTTCGGCCCAAACGAAACCCGATCGATGGACGCCGTAGACATCATTTGCGTCGCCCGAGACCTGCGTGTTCTGACAAGCATCGGCTGTTTCCTCCTTCACCCTGTCGGCATCAGGCGTGGTTCGAACGTCATCAGGTTCCCGTCGGCAATCGCCCTCTGCCAAGCCGTATACAGATTCAAGAGCTTCTTCAGGGCTGTATTGATGGTGGTCATCCAGGCGCACCCTAGTGTCCCCGGGAGGTGTCAGCGACGCAATCTCGCCGAGCGATATGCGCTCTGACAACCGATTAAGCAGCCGGGTCGCGACCTTGGCGAGACGGCCGAGCACTGCGATCGCGTCCATGGATCCTTTCCGCCTCTGGTATGTGCGCCGCGCCGCAGCGATCGCATCGAGCTTCTTTCTGGCTTTGTCAGCCCAAAGGTGGCCCTGCTCGAACGGCCGCAGCAGCCGGTACGCGCTGCTTGTTGCCCTTCGAATTTCATTGGGCAGGATCAGGTTCTGCGCGGCCAGGGCCTTCTCGGTGGCGGCCAGCTCTGCGAGGTAATCCTCAAGGAGGAGCAGCGGCGCCAGCGACCATCCTGATGCGTTGGAGCGATCCTCGCTGTCTCGTGACCCAAGAAATCGCTTGCCGTTGCCGGCGAGGCAATGGGGGATGATCAGGCCGTATTCGGCGAGGCGCCTGATGTTCTTGCGCGCGGCGGTCCATCCGATCCGGCATTTGAGATGGTCGTTCGAGGCGGCAATGAGCGGGCCGCAGCGGCTGTCCCAGTCGATATTCATGGCCGCGATGCTCGCGGCGGCATCGTAAAGATCGCGCCAGACGATTCTCGGAACATCGATCGTCACAGGCGGCATCCTCGCGAAGGTCTCGATGATGTCGAGCAGTTTGCGCCGGCGCTGCCTGCCTGCGTTTTCGGTCCCGGTATATCCGAACCCCCGCATCATCTTGCTGACGCGCGCTGCATGTCTTGCCCGATCTGCCGGGTCTTCCATGAAAGTGATCTTTGTCAGCTGGTCGGTCTCGAGCATCCCCAGGTTTGGCAGACAGGCGCCGATCGCTGCTGGCCCTCCCCGGCGGCGGCTATTTACCTCCGAGGCTGCCTGATTTTGGACAATAGTCACCCCTTCGCTCCCTCAGTCCTGAGGTGCGGCACAGACAAAGAACATTGCCCGCAAAGTTTGCGAAAAATGCTTGCAAGTTGTCAGGGAGCAGGTAGCTTGCCGGTGTCTCTCGCCACGCTTTGGCGCGGCAAATTACAGCTTCCTGCGAAAGGCCCGGGCGCTGCCCGGGTTTTTCATGTCTGCGTCGCTGACCTCCCTTTCATATGCACCAGTTGGTGCGGCGATCCCTGGCAGCGTTCGGGCGCGTTTCATCGCGCGCAGAAGCGCTTGTTTGCCATTCGGTCTGTTGCTAGAAAGCGAAGTGAACTTGGCGCTCTGGCAACAGGATGCGTTAAAGGGGGTCCCGTTGGCGCGGGGCCCCCTTTCAATTTCAGAACATCATCGGTTGTCCTTCTGATGGTTCAGATGATCTGACGCTGAGCGTTGTCGCCACAATCGCTGCAATGACCGCTTCCCTGGACGAGAGATCATCCCTTTTGAGCTCGTCGATCATCTCGATCATGGCTGCTGGCAGCCAGATTTCGAGGGGCGCAAACCGTCCCTGCGGCGCCTGCGTCTTTGGTCCGCTTTCCGGTTCCGAGCGCCTTCCGCCGCCGCCGCAACGTTTGGGGCGAGGTGTTCGTGACCAGTCACGCGCTCCATCATGAAGCGATGTGGTCCTTCGTGATGAACGGATCATGCGTAGGCATGTTCAAATCCGCCGCCGTTATGCCGGTTCTCGAGTGACATATGGTGTTTCGCGATGGCGGTGGATGTCTTCTTCGCGATCGTTTCGCACAGGCTTTGACGGATAGTTTCGAATTGCCCCTCGCACGCTGCCAGCTCGCTCGGAAGGCGAGCAGCGAGAGCGACCGCTACCAGGGCAGTCGTCTCGCAGCATGGGTCTTCGTATGAGCTGGCGCTGTTGTAGCAGAGCAGAACGAGGCCAGCTCTGATTGGGTCAATCTCGAGGTGAACCAGGACTCTCTGGAATTCGTCGATGGTCAGGCTGCCGGCTTCGAGCCTTTCAAAGAACCCTGCACGGCGGCTCCGTTTGAGGACCCCTTCGTCGGCCATTTTCCTGAGGCTCGTATGGCGCAGCTGCATCTGTTCCTTGATCAGAGCTGCGTACATTCTGTTTACGCTGTGGGCCTTTACTCCCACGACCTCGGGCGTCCCCTTGCACATCCATGCCTCCGCCATGCCATACCATGCAATTTCATAGTGTGATCTTGCTGGCGGGAATTTTGCAAGTGGAAAATTCACCCTGCGCCACAAGCAAGGCACAGAACACAAGGGTTTCTCGTACGCCGCAATGGACTTTCGTCTTGGCGCTCAGCTCCCCTTTTAGGCGTTCGACGGCGGCATTTTCCTTCGAATTGAGCCGCACATAGATGCGGATGGGGCCGTCCACAGGGAGTTGAGCGACCAAGCCAGCTGCATGATCTTCCTTCGGCTCCTGATATCTCGCCAGGGCATAGAGAAGGACGTCTTTGAATTTTACGAAGCGGCTTCGTTCCAGGCTTAGCGAGGCGATGGCCTTTACGATCTGTTCGAAGGCCACATCGCTGACGGCGATTTCGTGCGCCACATGCGTGTCCTGCTCCATGTCCAACCACCTTCCTGTCTTTCCAGAAGGGTTGCCCCCTCATCCGCTTCCGACACGGGTTCGAATCATTTCTTTGGCGGGCGGGAAGCCCCTGGTCGGAATTCCTGACCAGGGTGGTCGGAAATCACGACCGGGGTGGTCAGGAATCTCGACCGCCCTGGTCGGGAATCCAGACCGGGGTGGTTGCATTTTCCGACCGGGCTGGCCGCGAATCGCAACCACCCTGGTTGCCTATTCCGGACCAGTCGCACGAATCGGCGACCAGTTTCGAATCTAATGTTTGAGAAAAGGTGTCCCCCGGGCGGACTTTGGCTGTGGCGGTAGACGCCAGCATCCAACCGAAAGGGAAACCTCAATGACCACTCTCGATCTGAAGAATCGCAGCGGCACGCTTGCTGTTGCGATTGCGGCGCTCGCGGCCGCCAGCGTGTTCGGCGCTGATGCCGCAATGGCGGGAGCCGACACGACCTTCAACACCGCTCTCGCCCAGTTCACCGGCTTCCTTGAAGGCTCCGGTGGCCGGATCATCACTGTGCTCTCGCTCGCCGGCGGGATCGTGGCGCTGGCGTCGGGCCGCTTTTCGCTGGGTCAGGTCGCAATCCCGGTGGGCGTCGGCGTCGGCGCCGGGACCGGCATTCCGATCGTAACCGCCTCGGTTACCGGCACGGTCTGAACGCTGCGCCCTCGCTTCATGATGGCAAGGGCACCGCAGTTCACCCTTCGGGCTGCCGCTCCTTGTCCTCCCTATGGCGGAGTTGATCCTTGGACCAGTATTCGATCCCAAAACATCTCGACGATCCAGAACTGATCGGGTTCTGGACCCTCGATGAATTCCTCGTGATGGTCATACCCTTCACCTGGGGAATTCTCGCTCAGCACGTTGTCATCGGGCTTCTTTTGGCCCTGGCTGCGTGGTTCGGCTATCGCAAAGTCAAAGCTGGGCGTTCGATGCATTGGGTCCTGCATTTTGCCTATTGGCATTTGCCGGGAGAATTCTTCGGTCTGAAGGTCGCTCCGCCATCTCATCTTCGTGTGATGGCGGGCTGATATGGAAATCTCTTTTGCTCATGAGGCGTCGCAGCGGACCCTCAAGCAGCGCAACCTGCTTGCGCTCATCTGTGTCGTGCTCGGCATTCTCGTGGTGGTTATGTTCACCGCGGCATCGACGCGGGACCGCGAGGTTGTGCTGCAGCCCATCTCTCCAGCGAAAAGGTCTATGTGAAGCTACAGCGCATGACCTGCGCGCAGCCCGGCGGGCGCTTTGCGGTGTCAGAGGTCAAGGGCTTCATTGCCTTTGGCGGCAAAGTCGGCGTTCGCGGACGGGTTGTCAGCCGTGAAGGCTCGCTGACCACGCAAGCCTTTCTTGCAGGGCTGGTGAGCGGGGTAGGCAACGCCTTCCAGGGTGCCAACCAGATCCCCCGGATTTCCCAAGATCCCGTGCTCCCGTCAGCTTCCGATGTCGGCATTCAGGCGATTGGCGGCGGCGCGGCCAACGCCGGGAACACTCTCTCCGATTATCTGATCGAACGGGCCGAGCAATATCAGCCGGTCGTCGAGATGCCCACCGGTGCTGCGGTCGAGGTCGTGTTCCTCGACGGCACCTTCATCAGGAATTGAGGCCCGTCATGGAATTCAAATGGACCACATGGAAGGTCGCAGGGGCCGCCCTTGCGCTCACCGGCTCCCTCGCTGCTATCGCCGCAGCCGCTCATGCCGCGGCGGGAGATGACGCAGCGACCATCAAGGCAGCGCTCGTCAAACGTCTCCCCAAGACCGAGATCACCACGATCGACTGCGACAAGATCGAGGGCGTTTGCGAAGTTCAGGCACGCCAGAACCTCTTCTACATCGACCGCTCGGCGCGCTATCTCATCATTGGTCGTGTCTACGACATGGAGACCAAGCAGGATCTCACAGCCGCCCGGTTGCTCGAGATGAACCCGGACATGCTGGTCGGCGCGGGGGGCGCTGGGGAGCAAGAGGACGCTGCCGAGCCGACACCGGCACGGCAGGCAGGTGCGGGCGCCGCGGAGCCACTGTCACGTATCGATCCCGCAGCGCTGGCAGCTCTGCCCTCGAGCGGCAGCGTCGTGATGGGCAAGGGTGGCCGGACGCTCACCGTCTTCAGCGATTTCCGGTGCGGCTACTGCAAACGCCTCCATGAGACCCTCGCCACGCTCGACGTCAAGGTCGTTGAGCGCCCGATTTCGGTGCTCGGCACCCGCCCAATCTCCGAAGCGGTGATCTGTGCGAGCGACACGCTTGCCAGCGATGGCCCGTTCTTTGTGCGGAGCTTTCGCGTGCTGCTGGCAGTCGGGATAAGTGACGGTTCGGGCCTTTCGACCGATGACCTCCTGACCATGCGCGAGGGGATCATTTCTGCCCTCGATTCCATCGATGTCCCGGTCAAGGAATTCGCTCCGACCGACCTCATCCGCTTCTTCGATGAGATCCTCGCCCCGTCCACTGGCGCTGGCGATGAAGTGCCGGGATACAACCGGTTCGATCCCATCAATGAGCAATGCATCAGGCGGGATCTCGTCACCCATGTCGGGCGTGACCGCCTCGTGCTTGAGGCACAGTCGTTGCGGCCAACCGGCTCATCAGTCGATGGCGTGCCCGAGTTGAAGGACTACGTGCCTGAGCGCTTCGATGTGCGCACCATGGCGGTGCGCAATTTTCCGGATCGCTGGGCACCCTGGGATAGCCAGAAGGTGATTGGGGACATTTTCAACCCCAAGCTCTCCCTGCCGTGTCCCGTCTTGCAGACGGCTTGTGGAGTGATCCCCAATCAGGAGTCTTCCGAAGCGAAGGCCGGCTACAAGTTCGTGCGCACCAGCTCGCTTGCGGAAGGCAAGGGCGTGAAGCTTGTGCCCAAGCTGCGCACCGAAGCTGCTGAGTGGCAGTTCGTGGCCGACCGGGTCAAGCAGGGCGAGAAGCTCGTGTCCTGCTACTACGCTGTCACGATCATCGCGCCCAAGGGCCGGGGCGAGCCCTGCGAGCGTACGCTGAAGGCTCTCTACAAGGCGAGCGGGTGGGATCTGATTGACGAGACCCATATCCAGCTGCCCGCCTTCATGGCGCACTTTCCGCTGCTGCTGGCTGACGGGCTAGACAGCGACCTCAAGCGGATGAAGCGCATGCGCACCATGCGCTCGGCGAACCTTGCCGCGATTGCGCCGATCCAGGGCGAATACATCGGCGGCAACATCCCGCACCTGCTCTTCATCGGACGCCGGGGGCAGCCGCAATTCTGGTCACCCTTCCAGAACAGTGCCGGCAACCACAATGTCGCGATCTCGGGCAAGTCCGGCTCGGGCAAGTCGGTGCTGCTACAGGACCTCACGGCAAGCTTTGCAGGGGTGAACTCCTGGCGCAATCTGGTTCCAGCGCCCCTTGCTGCCCCCGAAACGCGCGCGCTCAAGGCGGCACGTTTGCGCACGATGGCGGCTCTGTTTCTGATCGCTGCGCTCGTTGTTTCGTTCGGGGCTCTTCGGGCGCTAACCGGCATTTTTGCTCTCGCATTGTTCGCAGGCGCTACGACCTTCGCTCTGGTTCAGGGGGGCCTTTGGGTCCGGGCCAAGAATGCGGCAGATGATGTCTGGTTGATGAGGGAAAGAGACGATGCGCTCTAGGCTCCTTGCGCTCCTCCTGGGCTTTGCGTCTCTGTTCATGGCGGCATCCGTGCTGGCTCCCCCGGTTCTGGCTCAGGGTCTTCCCAGCGGGCCTGGTCGGTGCTCAGGCAGTTTCGTCAATCCGGTGACCGATGTGTGCTGGGGCTGCATGTTCCCCTTGTCGCTGGGCTCGCTCAAGATATGGCCATCATCGCGTGCCGACACCGACAATCCGGATCTTCCGATCTGCGCCTGCGGCACGCCGGTGCCGCGCATCGGCCTTGCGATCGGTTTCTGGGAACCGGTCCGGCTGATTGATGTCTCGACCAAGCCTTGGTGCTTTCCGAACCTTGGCGGCATCAAGCTCGATCCCGGCTTTCCGATCGGTAACGGTTATGCCTCGGACGGCGCGCAGCTAGGGGGCCATGGTGAGTGGCCGCGAAGCCTGTTCTCCGATTGGAGCGACCACGATCTTGCCCAAATCTGGGCAGGTCTATCCCGTCAAAGGCGAGGATGTCGGCTTCCTCCTCTGGCGCAAACGCAATTGCTGCATGTTGTGAGGTCGCGCCAATGAACCGCAGAGGACTCTTCCCCGCTCTCGCCGCCAGCCTGCTGCTTGGTGTGACCGCTGTCGTTGCCCAGGATTTGACGGACTTCGACCCGAAAGCGATCGAGGCGCGGGCCGATACATTCAAGGCCGACGCCCAGGCGCTCTTCGACTATGCTACGGCGTGATGGCAGCCGACGATGTGATGCAGCGCATTTTCTACCTCACCCAGATCGAGCCCGGGAGTGACTACTGATGGCACGCCAGACCAAGCGCGGCGTTGCCGTCCGCCTCTTCCGCTCGTCGGGGACGGCCCTTGCCGTGCTTGCCGCAGCGAGTTTCGCCGCAGCCCCCGTCAGTGCCAATGTCGGCTCGGAGCTCAATAGCTTCTTTGACGATATGGGCGCCGCCGCCAATGCCACCGGCCCCGTCGCCTATCAGGGCCAGTCGGCAGGCTATTACTCGGGGGGCAACATCTGGACCCGCTTTCCGCAAAAGAACGTGAACCCGGTCAATCTCCAACTGCCCGGGGTCAAGGCTGGGTGCGGAGGCATCGACGTCTTCTCCGGCAGCTTTTCCTTCATCAACACCGATGAGATCGTGGCGATGCTGAAAGCGACGGCCAACAACGCGCTGGGCTTTGCCTTCCAGCTCGCGATCAAGTCGATCAGCCCTCAGATCGCCTCGACCATCGAGGAGATGGCACAGAAGGTTCAGCAGATGAACCAGTTCAACATGAACAGCTGCGAGGTGGCGCAGAATCTTGTCGGCGGCTTGTGGGGCAAGTCCGATCGGATGTCCTCGGAGATTTGCAAGTCGGTCGGCAACAGCCAGGGGCTGTTCTCCGATTGGGCGAAGAGCCGTCATGAATGCGGGACAGGGGGGCAGCGTGCCTCGACGATCGCGGCCAACAGCGATCCCGACATACCCGCGCAGAGTTACAATTTCACCTGGGAGATGCTCAAGCAAAGTTACCCCAGTTTCTCGACCGAATTCCGTGAGTACCTCATGACATTCGTCGGAACGGTGATCTTCTACCAGGATGGCGATGCCAGCGGCAAACGCGGCTTCCAGTTCGTGGGGCAGGGCGACCGCGCCCTTCTGACCGCGCTTCTGGACGGCACCAGCTCGGTCACGATGCTGAATTGCGATACCAACGACAAGTGCCTCAACCCGACCACGCAGGCCATGTCGATTTCGGCGTCACAGGCGTTGAAACCCAGGGTCCGGGCGATGATCGAGAGCATGAACGGGAAGGTTCGTAGCAATGCCGCGCTCACCAGTGACGAAATCGGCTTGCTCGGGGCGACCACGATTCCGCTCTACAAGATCATGACGGTCAACGCTGCCGCAACCCTTGGCGGCATGACCAGCAACGACATGAATGACCTCGCCGAAATCGTGGCCATGGATCTCCTCGATGCACTTGCGCAGCAATATTATGGCTATGCCTCGCGCGGGGTAGGTTCCTTCCAGAACGCCAATGAGGAAGCTCTTTCGCAGTGGCGCGATCAGATCAATTCGGTCCGACAGGTCCTCGACACATACTCGCAAGGCATGAAGCTGCGCCTCGACCGGACCCAGCATGTGGTTCAGCGCGCGGTGTTCCTTGAGGGCACGCTCAGGAACAATCTGTCGCCTCAGATGTCGGCCGCGCTGTCATTCAGCACGTCGCTTTCGCGCCAGGGCATCCAGTAGGGACCGCGTGCCATGATGGAGATATTCACGATCGGCGGGGGCGAATACATCGTCAATGTCTTCAACGCGGTATCCGCTTGGACAGGGGGAGGGGGCTTTCGCGCGCTGCTGCGCGTCGTGATGGTCATGGGCTTGATTTACACGCTGCTGGTGGTGGCGTTCAGCCTCAACTGGCGTGCCTGGTTCAACTGGTTTCTGGGGGCCACGCTCATGTACGGTGCCCTCATCGTACCCACGATGACGGTAAGGGTTACCGACCGCCTCAATCCATCCCTGGCACCCGCTACGGTCGCAAACGTCCCTCTGGGACTGGCAATGATAGCCTCGGTCAGTTCGACAGCTGGTGATTGGCTCACGCGCACGGCTGAGACGGTTTTCGTGATGCCAGGTTCGCTCCAGATGTCGAGCAATGGCATGATCTACGGCGCGCGCCTTTGGGACCGCACCCAGGACTTCCGGATCCGCGATCCCCGCATCAGCGCCAATCTTGAAGAGTACATGAAGCAGTGCCTCTTCTACGATATCCTGCTCGGCTTCAAATCCTTCGATACGATCGCGAACTCCAACGATATCCTGACGGAGATGGGGCCGGGATCGCCCGCGCGAGGGATGAAGTTCGTGCCCGAAAGCGGCCCTCCTACCATCGTCACGTGTCAGGCCGGTTATACGGCGATCGCCACCGGCGTTACGACCTATTCCGACACGGCACTTGAGGAAGAAGGTCGCAAGATTTTCCCAGGGTTAACCCCAGCGCTCGCGCGCTCGAAGCTGATTGCGGACCTTCCGATTGTCGCCAACCATTTCCATGGCAGTTCGCAGACCGCACAGCAGATTTTCCAACAGCGCTCGCTCGTCAACGCCTTCCTTCAGGCGCGCGCCAACCTCGGCGCGGCCGATGGTGACACCTTTGCTGTCCTGCGCGCAGAGGAGCAGGCGCGCAATACCTATACGTCGATAGCGGAGCAGGCCATGACGTGGGTCCCGCTCCTCAACATCGTGCTGACGGTCGTCTTTTATGCGATGTTCCCGGTGATCTTCCCGCTCTTCCTCATCCCGCGCAGCGGCACGCCTGCGTTGAAGGGGTACTTTACCGGCTTCTTTTACCTGGCCGCCTGGGGACCGCTTTACGTGGTCCTGCACATGTTCATTATGGACCGGACGGCTGATGCGATGAACGCGACCTCGCCTGGCGGGGTGACGATGGCCGGGATGGCAGGCATTGATGCCGTCAACACGGATACGGCAACGATTGCTGGCTTCCTGATGATGTCGATCCCGTTTCTGGCTGCAGGCATGGCCAAGGGCGCGATGGCGGTTTCGTCTCAGGCAACTTCGATGTTGGCGCCTGCCCAGTCTGCGGCCGAGGCTGCCGCAGTGGAGCGCACGACTGGGAATTATGCCTACGGCAACGAGAGCTACATGAACCTCTCGAGCTCCAACCGGCAGTCTGACCAGTGGAACACGGCGCCGTCTTTCTCGGGGGGCGCGCCGATCATGTCGAGCGTAGGTGCGAATGCCGCGATCACCCGAACAACATCAGATGGGTCGACGGTTTACGATACCTCACCTGCGATGAGCCGCCTCGCGTTTGCATCCTCTGTCAGCCAATTCGCGAATGCTGAGCGTCAGCAGACGCTGTCCGAGCTGGAGACTGCGCGCAATACGCTGAGCGAAGAGCGCTCCCGCGCGCTATCGTTGGCTGATCGAACGTCGAGCCGGCAAACGACCGGCACCCGCAATTCCAGCGGTTCCGAGAGTTCTGCAGGGTTCCGGTCGGGCGAGAACCTGCAGCGGTTTGACAATCAGTCGCTTGATGCTCGCGACACGGTCTCGGAGAGCGACCGTGTGAGTTCCTCGCAGGGAGCCCAGCAAAGCAATACGGATCGTCTCGAAACAACCAAAGGTGGCTCGCTGAGCCTTGGTGGTTCAGTGGGACGAGGCGGGAAGCGCGCTGCGAATGGTGAAGGCGGCAGTGGCGCCAATGGTGCGATTGGTGGTAGTGTTCAAGCTGGCATTACTGGCGCTCGTGCGCGGCTAGATACGGTCACCCGAGGAACTGAAGCCAATCAGAGCCAGGGCTTCGATTCATCGACATCGGATAATCGGTCGAATGGATCCAACGCGACGCAGGACAGCGGCAGCTATGCGCAGAGCGGCAGCTTCAGCCGGAGCGAGGGGTACTCGGAGGCGGCCTTCTCCCGCGAGCAGGCGCTTGAGGAGGTTCGGCGGATTGACCAGCGCATTGCGGCGATCGATGAGGTCTCGAAATCCCTCAGTAGCAACACTTCGAGCAGGGATGGCTACGGGTCCAATCTCTCCTTTGACCTCAGCCAGATTATCGCAAGCCGGTATCAGGAAAAGGCGGCTGAACTGGGGCTGACGGCACCGAGTCTGGCACGCACAGATCTCAGCCCCCAGGAGCAGGCGACTGCTGAAGTGGTCGCGCGGGCCATCATCGCCGACTACTATGACCAGCGCGTGGCGCCATTCAATGATCTGATCCCGCAGCCTGGTTCGCTTGTTGGCAATGTTTCGGGCCCAGGCGCATTCACGGAGACAGACTTACGCGGACAGGGACCTCGCCGATCAATCGGATCGCCGCGCAATCTTGTCGAGGGGTCGTCAGACAGCGCGATCAGCGATCGAATCGATGAAGGCGGTCAGTCTCTCGGACAGCGCTATGAGACCAATGTCACTCGATCCGGCCAGCGCCGTCAGGATTTTCAGCAGGATCGAAAAGGTGACGGCGGCGCCGACGATCGCTTCAATGAGCGCTTCTATGACAAGGATCAGCGTTGATTGTCTGAGCGCTCGATCATCCCAATAGGCTACCAGCTGAGAATAGCGACTACGAGAAAGGCAATCGACAGCACGAGGGCAAGGAGTGAGCCCGTACCTGTGTGTGTTCCGCTGTAGGTCAGATCTTTTGTGTCGTCCTCAAGACTGCCGTAGGTTCGTCCAAGGTCACTAACCGATGCTCCTCGGGAGGTATCGCCGGTCATCACAGCATAGGTAATCGGATCCATGCTCGATTTGTGGCTGAAATCGTCCATCGGCGTTCTCCTAGCCTTTCCGTAGCGTTTTTACGCCAAAAAGACAATCATAGGTTCAACGCTGCGAGGGGTTAGGAGGCGATTGCCGATTCGATTTGTATCAGCGATTGCGTGGGGTGCCGGAATCATACCAGAAGGGGAGCGGTTACGCTGAATTCAAGCGAGCCGTTGAGAGCATGTTATCGAAGACTGACGCGACATATCTCGATCTTCGAGAGCGCATTCTATTTGGCGAGCTCAAGGCTGGAGCGCCGTACTCTGCCCCGGACATGGCTGCGCATTACGGGCTTCATATCAATAGGGCGCGCAGGTTGCTGGTCGCCTTGAAGGTTGGTGGTTATCTTACCCGCTCAGGCACGTCCTATGTCATCTCAACATTCTCGCAGAGCCAAGTTGAGGAATGGCGCCTTTCGTTGGGCGCCATCGTCGAGATTGGGGCAGTCCGATTGGCGCAGTCCGGGGGTGGAAATCTTGGCCCTCTCGCGGCATTCATCGACGAACGCATTCGAAACGTCCCTGTGAACCACGAGGACTTCTTTCTCGGTGCAATGGGGCTCACCCATATCGTCCTGGGTGGCAAGGAAAGTACCTTGGCCAACCTAGTTTCGCAGTTCATCCCCCAAGCGTTTTTCCGCCTCCTATGGATGGCAGACACTTATGCTGTCCGCACAGGGTTTCTGGTTGAGGCAAGCGATCGGTTCCTTGATGCAGCGAGGTCAGGCGACCTTGCAGGCGTTCGCGCGGCTAGCCGGATATTCTTCGATGGCATCGCCCCTTCGCTGCAAACGCTCATCGAAAAGATGGGCGAGGGCATCTATCCGGTCAATGACCGCCAGAATGGATTCCAGACGATCGAGGACAACATCGCGGGCTATCCAACCTATGCGGGCAGCTCCCGTACATTCACGCCGATTATCGAGCCTCTGGAGGAGGTTGGTCAGGCAGCCATGCCGCTTTGCTGAGTGAGATGCCTCACGCGTTCACGGGCTCTCTCGGGTGGAGCCGCATGGCCACAGCTTCGGCTGCGCAGTCCCGCGGTTCGGTCGTCCCGATGAGGTCCACAATGACATTAGCTGAACGTTTCATGCCCTCGAGGTCGGCCGCCTCAAGTCGATCCGCAACTGCATAGGCGACCGCCACACTGGCGTGTTTGACGTAATCTTCCATGAGGCGAAGCTCGCCGGTGGCGCTGACGATCGCCAGCATCATCCTGTTATGAGCAAGGCTCGTCGCAATCGTGTCCCCTCCATCCGCTTCTTCGAGGAAGTTCGAAGCCAAGGCGCGGATAGCAGATAGTGCCGGCGCGCAGTCCATGGACGACAGCCTGATGATTGCCGCAGCTTCGATTGCCGCTAACTCGGCTATCTTATCATCGAGTTCCTTGCCGCTGGGCTGGTACCACTTGAAACGGGCCCAGTCCGTCTTGATGAAACCGGTACTCCGCAGTTCCGCAAATGCGGCGGCACCCCAGTCTGCGTCCATTTCCACGATCGCGGCAAGCGATGCCGGGTCAGTGCCCTCATATCCGAATTTGGAACTGATGCTGCAGCGCCGAATGCGCTCCATGCAAGCGTCGGGGCTGATTGCCATGCGCTTGGACGCTTCCTGGTAGAGATCGATCCGTTTCGCCATGCGGTAATAGTAGCATGACGGTAATTCTCATCAATCGGCCTTTGGCCAATCGCCTCCGTGTACCTCACGCTCGTATTTCGAAATACGTTTCCATGCGATGGCGACTTCGTCAAACCCATCGTCCGAGAACAAGCGTTCACAAAGGCGGTCGATTTCGTGCGGGTCGTCGGGCAAACTCTCGTCCTCACGGTACTTTGCGACCGCGTCCATTACTTTCAGGGCGTCGTCATAGTTTGCCATTTGGTGCTCGTTTCGACCACCAGTTCGGTCGCATTGCTACAGGCCCGGTGTCAAGACCGTATCACTGGGTACCAATGGTCTTTGAACCCTTGAATTGAGGCGACTTTGCCAACACGGCGATCGTCCGTCGTGGCGTGCAAGTCGAGGGATTTGAGACGGCGCAGAATGACGCTTCGCTATGCCCGACGGCAGGCGGAGCTATGGTCTTCGATCGTCGCATTTTGGGACATTCCGGCCATTTGCAACTGGCATGCCGAGTGACCGGCTTTGGCATGAGCAGACATTACGATCGGAAGGAGAAGAAAACCAGCCCACCGGACCTGAACAAGGCGGCAAACACCAGGCCAGAGCGTTCCGAGGTTGGGTCGCAGTGGAGGGTCACATCAATCCCGAAGCCGTGGATACTTTCTCTACTAGCCCGCGCCGCTAGACGGTGTGTCGATCAGCTCGCTCAGGCTTTTGTCGGCGTGCCGCTCGCGCCGCTTAGGTCGTGACAGTTCGCGCCGCGCGTCGATGCCGGCTCCCATGACCCATCCTGCACCTATCACTATCAGCGGCCATAATGCGGGCATCCACACCCCTTCGCTGACAAACTGGTCGCGCACTTCGTAGATCAGTGGCGATGTGCTCAGCCAGATCAGGACGGTCGCGCTCGGGGCGACGGCGGATAGGGGCACCAGCGCGCTCAAGTACCATGGGAAGGCGACAGGGCTCAGGATCAACGGCGTTGCCAGTGCAATCTGCGCCCCGATCACTGGCCGCTTGCGCGCGACAACCAAGACCGCCACCCCGGCGACAACCGCCAGCGCCCCGAGCATCGCCAGCAATCCTGCGCCTAACAAGTGCGCTTCGAGCAAGGTGAACAGCGGCGATCCATTGCGCCATTTTTCGAAGAACACCGGAAGGCTTCCGATCGGTCGCCAGCCGCCTGCGAACGCGAGGCCGTAAACCCCACCAACCGTAGCAATCGCCGCGCCCGCCATCCGCGCGCCGCCTCGCCATCCCGCTGCCACGATAAGCGCAGCCAGCACAGCGCCAGGCAGCAGCTTGACGCCAATCCCGAGCCCGAGCAGCACGCCAACCCAGACCGGTCGCCGCGCGTCGAATGCAAGCAGCGCAGCCGTCACGATCAGGGCGACAATGCTGTCGACATGTGCGCCGACCCCGGTTTCAAGCACGAGCAGCGGCGACAATGCGACCAGTGCGATATGCCGATCCAGCCGGTGTCGACGCAGCAGCCGGAGCGCAAGCGGCACCAGCGCAATACCTGCGAGGCTCGCGATCAGCTTCCACACCCAGATGCCCCACACCGGCCCGGCCAAGGCCGCCAGGCCAAATAGGCTGAGCGCTACGGGGGGATAAAGCGTGGGGTAGGCGGCATGTTCGGGCGGGGTCGCCCACATTGCGCGCAAACCAGTAACCAGCTGGTCGGCGGGCGCCACCGAATAGGGATCGAACCCGGTCAGTGCAACCGCACCATCCCACAGATACCGCTCGGCATCATTGCTGCTCAGCATTGGTGCCGGGATCAGCAAGATCCGCGCGGCAATGCCGGTGAACAGGATCAACGGAAGGTGCAACGCTCCTCCCCAGCGCCAAGCTGCCAGCATGGCTGCGGTCATCAGCCCATGCAGGACGATATAGGCCGTTCCGGTCTGCGCCGGTGCAATCGCGGCGATTCCATACACCGCGAGACTTGCCGCCAGAAACCCGGCGCAGGCGAGCGATGTGATCCAGCCTGCTGAGGCGGACACAGCGGACGGCGATGCGGCGAGACCGCTCTTCATACCGCGCTCAATTGGCGCTGTGTTGGTCGTCGCCTAAGCGCCTGCACGCTGCCGATCCCGATTGCCAGAAAGCAGATTGCAAACAGTGCCGCAAAGGGCGCACTCTGCCAATGGTGACGCCCCGCCAGCCACACGGCACATCCGGCAAAGGCAAGCCCTAGCCCAATCTCAATGCGTTCGCCAAGCCGCGATCGCGATGTCCGATAAAGTGAGGTCGGACGGTCCGATGCGGCATTGCCCTGCTTCGGCGTGCGCACGAACCCGCTGCGAATGCCAAGCAGCGCCTCGATCACGGCGCGGCAATTGTTCAACGCCAGCCCGATAAGCAACGGCATCAGCAAGACCACCTCATGCAGGCGCGCAGGCTTGCCAATGCCCAGATGCAAGGCGCGCTGGCCCAGAAGGAAGAACGCAAAATTGCTTAGGCTCGTAATGATCAACAACGGCACATCGATCCATAGCAGCGCATCGAGGTGATAGGCTTCGCGTACAGCCACGCCGGGGATGAACAGGATCAAGCATTCGGCGATGAACAGCAGATAGGCCAAGTTGCTGGTCAAGTGCAGCGTCGCCTCGATCTTCACCGGCAGCGGCAGTCTTGCACGCCAGATCGAGGGAAGGAGGCGCAGCATCACCTCGATCGATCCCTTGGTCCACCGGTGCTGCTGGCTCTTGAACGCGTTCATGTCGGCAGGCAATTCGCTAAGGCATTCCACTTCGCCCAGATAAACAAACCGCCAGCCCGCCAGCTGCGCGCGGTAACTAAGGTCAAGATCCTCGGTCAGCGTATCCGCCCGCCAACCGCCAGCGTTGCGGATCGCCTGCTTGCGCCAGATGCCGGCCGTGCCGTTGAAATTGAAGAACAGCCCCCGCGCCGCGCGCTGGCGATGTTCAATCATGAAATGCGCATCGAGCAGCACCGCCTGCACGCGGGTCAACAGGTTGCGATGGCGGTTGAGATAACTCCAGCGGGCCTGCACCATACCGACAGCAGGGTCGGCAAGCGGATCGATGAGCGCGCGCAGTAAATCGGGCGCCGGAACGAAATCTGCATCGAGGATCAGTACAAACTCGCCCCGCGCCTGCTCCAACCCATAGGCAAGCGCACCG
This sequence comes from Erythrobacteraceae bacterium CCH12-C2, assembly GCA_001556995.1. GTDB lineage: Bacteria > Pseudomonadota > Alphaproteobacteria > Sphingomonadales > Sphingomonadaceae > Erythrobacter. The sequence goes on along the minus strand of LSKF01000148.1, from coordinate 4,672 downwards.
GCCTTGAAGCCGATTCGGTCGGGACGGCGGATATGCACGATCTCCACCCCCAGCGCCCGGTGATGGGCAATCCGCGCAGCAGCAATCGCAGTGGTTTCGTCGGTGGAATCGTCGAGAACCTGGATTTCCAACCGATCCGCCGGGTAGTCCAGCGCGACCGCCGCATCGATCAGCCGGGCGATCACATGCCGTTCGTTATAGACCGGCAATTGGACCGTTACCAACGGCAGTTCGGCGAACCGCTGATGCGTGCGAGGCTGTGCCGGCGACCGCCATGCCTGCCACGCCAGATAAAGCCGGTGAACACCATATGCCCCCAGTATGGCCATAACGAAGTAGTGTCCCGATAGCAGGACAACAGCGGCAATGACGTGCGCAATCACAGCTGGAATACGAGTGCCAGCTGGTAATTGGTGCCGGTTAGTGTGTTGTCGCCATAGAGATTGGGGGTTGCGGTGAACTCGGCAGCCAGTTTCCCGTTGAACTTGTAACCTGCGGTCAGCTCAAGCTTGGCGAGATCAAAGGCGAGTGGGATCGTCGGGTTGCCGTTGGCAGCCAATCGCGGCGTATCGTTGCGGATACTGAGCAGGCCGTCAAGTTTGGTGCGCAGATAGACCGAACCGTTCACATCGACGCCATATTCGAGGAGGTAGCGGAATTCGTCCGATGGCGCACCAACCCGGTAACGATAGCCTGCCTCGGCCACGACATAGCCGGCCTTGCCAAGCGAATGGCCCAGCTGAATGCGGCCCTCGAAATCTTCTTGCCCGTTGCCGAGTGGCAGCGGATCGTCATCGCTGTAGGCATAAGGTGCCTTGAACAGACCCTGCACCGCGACCACGACCGGGCCCTTTGACAGGTTGTAGCGCAGGCCGACATCGATATCGCCCACCCCTGAGGTTTCTTGGGTCGTCACGTTGCCAGCTTGGTTACGGTCGCGGCGACGGATTTCCTTGATCGGAACTGAAACGATGAACGACAGGTCGTCGGTGATGCCCGTTTCGTTGTAGAAGGTGAAGTTGAAATCCTCGAACTCCTCAAGCTCCGGCTGATCGGTGCCGAAGAGCGAATCTCCCGAGAAGTAATTGACCGCAGGCTTGTTGTAAGTCTCGCCTTCCGGCAGCGTCCATGGCCCTGCAACCGCCGACACCGGAGCAAATGCACCGGCAAAAACAATCGATTTGACCGTAACAAGAGGCAACCGAAGTGGAGCGTTAAACTGCAAGGGCATGGTCGTTCTCCAAGTTCTTGAACACACGATACAAAGGGGCCGTTGCTGAAGGGTTCAAGCCCCTTGTCCGATCCCAGCATGATAAAGGTTACACCCGAAGCGTCTTGCCAATTCCAACCCAATGTTGCGCGCCTTGGGCAGCCATTGATCGGCGGATTGCGAATTGGCGTGACGCAGGGCAATACCAGCGGCCTCAGGCTAAGGGACTGTAATCCTGGAACACACTTGAGAGCTGATCAGAGCCATGTCCCCTCCAGAGCGTTGTTGGCCAATAGGAGAGCGTGAAGCGGTGATGGTTAGCTTCCAGACAATGTTAGTCAGGGGTATCGAGCATCATCCCCAGCTTTTCACCACTCGCTATCAACAGTTGGGTCGTGTCTCGATCCCGAAAGGTGCATGGCGACTTTTGGCGGAAAAAGACGTTTTCATTTATGATTGGGAACGACCAGATCTGGGTCGACAGCTGACACGTTCATACCTTTGACCGGTTTATCGTCGGAGCGGTGCACTGCCTATCGACGGGTAGGCCAAATGGACCAGCGCGGCGGCCGTCCTGCCAGCGAGAAGGAAAGATCGCTCAAAAGCAATGCAGCCGGCTTACACTGGCCAATATCGCAAGCTGCTAGGGCTGAAGCTCTTGCCTCCATTACGGATGGCTCCGCTGCCCACCACATGGCGTACTGCTATCCCAGAAACGGGTCTCGATCGGCCATAGCTTACGCGGTCGCTTGCCAAGAAGAGTTTGCCAATCAGGATGATCCGGAAAGAACTGGAGCCCGGTTCGTCGCTCGATTTCCCTGATCGTAACAAGGTTGGGCTGGTGATCGTAGACATGGCCGAGCTGGCTCGCCCGGTTGCAATTGACCCATGTCTGTGTCGGCACGGGTTTTCCGTCAGCATCCAGTGCATTTGGCTGCTCAAAGATAAAGGCCAGCGTGTCGAGGCCCGATGGGCTCTCGTGGATGAGGATCTTGAAGAATGCATCGGGAATCTCGACATTCAGCTCACCTGGGTCGCCGATTGTGAGCTTTGGTGTGGCAGGATCGAAGATCGGTCCGGCGATCACCCAGATGCTGCGATACTTGTTCGAGGCGGCGGCGGAGTAGTTCTCGAGATGCAACCACGGTCCCTGATTGAGGTCCGCGGCCTGCGGTGAGGCATTCCAGAACACATGGGTGTTGCAGCCAGCCTCGGGACTGATGCGCTGGGCATGGTCGCTCATAGCGAGATGTCCGCGGTTCCACACTGTTCCAGCCCCGCTGTAGCTGTCGTCGAGACGGCGATTGGTGACACCCTGTATCGCCTCGACAAGCGGCACCAGCCCGGGGGAGGCATACCACTTGTTCGGGCGGTCAATGGAGACGGGCGGTTCGTCGAAATTGCCGCTACGCCCTGGCGCGAGGCCTCGCAGCTCATACAAGACGTATTCGGGATTGAGGCGCAGATCGGGCTGACCGTCACCATCATCGTCATCAGCATCATCGAATACCGCCGAGAATGACGTGAACTGGTCCGACAGCCCGCTCGCGGCCGGAGCAACGCGCTGGTGATCATGGTAGGTCGAGACGAATTGCGAATATGGCGAATTCGTTGTCCCGCGGCACACGAAACGCTGAGCCGAAACGGGCGCCGCAGTTATGGCCAGCCCCAATGCCAAGCTCGCTAGCAGCAATCTCATCGCTCTGGCCCGCTCAATACCCTCGCAAGATGTTGCGCCGGGTGGCTAGGAAAGTCTCTCAGTATTTCTCGTGGCTTAAATCGCAAGTCGCGTAGTAGCCCGACGTGTTGACATGCCCGCGAAGGTTTTCCGGCCGATAGGGAGCCCGCTGGTCATATTGAGACACGGAAGCTGCGGCGAAGCGGCCAAGGACACTCTCGTGCAGGACAGCCTCAGGGTGGATTTTCCTGGTCTCGGCTGACCAACCAAATTTCGCCCATGTCGGCCAGAAGCGCGGCCAGAGCTCCCTACTGGCCCTGACCTCATCATGCTGAATGCCGAGCGGATCGGGAAATGTCTGCACGAAGCGATCATCTACCAGCGGTTGGTTCGGTATCGATTTCAGCTCGTCGACCATCCATTGCAGGGCGATGTCGGAAAGGCGGGATTCGTCTTCCGGATAGCTCCCACCGATGTCGGAGTGATTGCCCGCGAACCATTCCTGCTTCAGCCACTTGAGGGGGCCGCGATTCTGTTCGTGGGTATCGCCGCTGTTAGCCCAGCCTACCCGGGGAAAGCGCTTTCGGTTTTCATCGATCGAGAGCGCGTGCCTCGCATAGCCGACGCTACTGTCAAGGAAGCGATCGTAGTGCTTGAGGTTCCAGGCTGCGAATTGCCAGCTCATTTTCCCTCCCTGCGGCGGGTTGTCGATGAACTTGAACTGCTTCTTCACTGACCAGACCAAGCTGCCAGCAAAGAAAGCTGCGGGAGCGGATGCGAGGACTTTCCAAGCAAGGCCCAGATCGCTCGTCCAGGCGGCAAGCCCGAGGGCGCCGCTGAGCACCGCCAAGACGAACAGCGCCCTCTTGACGATCACTGTCCCGAGAGCCGCGACCGTGTCGAAGACACCGATAAATGTCGGAGCGACGTTGCCCTGGGACTCGCCATTGGCGCCCCGACCTTCGCTTCCGTATTTTAACCTGAAGCGCCGTGCCAGCTCCTCGCGCTCCGGTTCATACCTTCCGCGATCCCGGCCAGAGCCATGCTCATAGACGCGGTAGACCGCTTCTTCGGCAATCTTGCGCAGGGCGACGCCGCCGATCGGAAGCGGCTTTCCGTCTTCGCCATGACGCGGAATCCCGCACAAGTTCATCACGTTGGCAACGCACCGGGCGGTGTAGGCCCCTCGGCTGAAGCCGAACAGGAAGATCCGGTCGCCATCCTGATAGTGGCGCAGGATGGCCTCATAGCAATCGATGATGTTCTCGCTTATCCCGGTGCCAAATGCGGCTGCGAGGATGTTCCGAACTCTGCCTCCGAGTTCCCCGGATCCCAGACCGGGATCATAATAGGCAACTTGGTCGGCAGGATCGAAGCCGGTCTGGGTGCCGGGGCGCATGGCACGGTACATCTTGTAGATGTTGGACAGGCGCTGGTCAGGCAGCACGCCGCCATATTGTCCGGTCCCATCCGAGAAGATGATGATGTTCTTCCCTGAAGCACTTTCAGTCTGCATTACACCACCTCCTCAATGACTGCCGACACCTTCGCGTCGCCCTATGCCGCGAGACGATGCTCGCCATAGTGCACTGAATTCTCATCGGTTTCAAAGAAGAGAACTTCATCGGCGGGAAGCCGGATTAACTGCCGGGGCTGGAGCAGGATGCGCTCGCCGGCCCGAACCATGGCAAGATGACTATCCGTCGGCCGGTTCGCCTTTTCCAGCAGCCGCGTGGTGTCGATCACATCGGCGTCGATCGCGAGCAGCTGCCCGTCAACGTCGA
>LSKF01000147.1 GCA_001556995.1 Erythrobacteraceae bacterium CCH12-C2 | reverse complement strand
CAGTTGCGCTTGCTGAGCTCAACGCTGACAATGACAGAAGTCTTGGGGCAGTAATATGACGACGAGTTCTCCATGTAGCGTTCTCCGTGAGGTTTGACGGAACAACGGCATAGCCGATCCGGCCTGCATAGGATCTATTATGACCTCAACCTGGAATACGGATCCGAAGATCCTGCCGATGCCTCAATCACCGCGCGCGTGGTCACGATCATGCTTGCCGCAGAGTACTAACAATGCCCAAGCTCAGGCCAGCCCACAAAGGCCAGCTGCAGGCCGCCAGGGACGCAGTGAATGCGCTTCGCGACGCACGAACCTCGAACTCCCCAAAAGCTCTTGCCGCAATCAACAGAGCGATCAAAAGTGCCGAAGGGAACGCACGCCACGCCGCGCACAGGCAGTCGAGGCCGGAAACGGACGGCCAAGCCGCCAAAACGAACTGCACAGTTACCCATGACCACTTACCGCATAACACATAGGTGAGATCCAATGAGCAGACGGGAGGTTCCTCTCAAGAAGGGATGCACTCAGATCGATCGCGTTGTGGTCGGTTATGACCGCCCCCTCGAAACCTTCTTCGCGCAGGCCATCGCCATCGATGCTGATGGCGAAGACGTCACCGTGATCTGGCAAGGCACATATCCCGGCGAACTGGCGACTCCGCGCAGCGCGATCGCGCTGATCGAGCAGTACTGCGATGTGCCCGAAGACCTCGCGCAGCAGCTGGAGACAGATCGGCTTGCCACCCTCGCGCAAGCTGATGGCCCGAACCAGCAAGCCGCAAAGCGGGCCCTCATCATCGGCGAGGCCGAACCACCCCGGCCAAAGCCGGGCGGTTAAAGGGGAGGGGGAGGGGGCTTTCGATCCAACAGAGGATCGAAGGAGAACTCCCATGCCCATTATCATCGATATCGGCGTTGCGCCGACGAACGAAGACTGTGCGCAGCTCGGCATCACCCCCGACTTTGGCGCGGCAAACCGCCTCGAGGTGCTTGCCTATCGCGCGGCGATCATCGCCGTTCATGGGGCGCCGCCCTATGGCTGCCGTCTGGAGCCGAGAAGCAGCCACCACGATTTCGGCACCTATTGCTCGCTGACACTGATCGTCACGGAAGAGGCCCCGGTCGGCGCGGCACATGCCTATGCAGCAACCGTCGAAAGCGGTCTTGGCAACTGGACCGAGGCCGCCATGGCGCCTCCCATCACCTACTGCGACGGCATCGCGCGCTGGCACAAGAGTACCGCCTCCGACGTCGTGTTCGGCGTGCTGATGAGTACGCGGCCCGATGATGACGGGCAGTTCCGCATTCCGGCTTTCGCCACCATCCACGCCAACCTCTCGGCTGCCTACGAGGCCGAGGCCGCGCGCTATGCCGCACTGCTGGGAGAACTCGCATGACGACGCTAGCCGAATCCGGCGCCGCAACAATCGCGCGCGAAGACGCCCCCAAGCTGATGCTCGCCGCAATCTGCGCATGCGCAAAGCTTCACGGCATCACAACAATCACGATCAGCTACGACGGACACGGCGACGAAGGCGGAATCGACGGCGTGACGCTGAATGGCCCCGCGCGCGAGGATGGCCAATCCGCCCCCGAAATTGCGATGCCCGACATGCCATGCTCGACATGGACCGTTCCCTACCGCGGCGATGCGTTCGCGGTTGAAACGACATTCGAAAGCGCTCTGGATGATCTCGGCTACGAACTGATCGCACAGAACCACGCCGGGTGGGAAAACGGCGAGGGCGCCTTTGGCGAAGTGATCATCGATGTCGAGGCCGGCCGTGCCACACACGACCACAACACGCGCTATGTCGCCTACGGCAGCACCGCCTATGAATGGGAGTGCTGACCCATGTCCCACTGCTACTATCACGCGGTCTCATCGGTGAAGCGCTGGGGTGGGTGCGTCGACGACTACCGGCCTCTTCACGACTGGTTCGACCAGTCCAAGGCGATCATCGCTGACCCGCGCCACCGCGCGCTGCGGCATCATGCCGAAGGCATTTTCATGCTCGAAGCGCTGTTCGGCCAGACCATCACCAACAGCGATGGACGAATCGTGCCGGTCCGACTGATCGGCGAACAGCACGTGCTCGAGGATCTCGGCCACATCCCGTCTTTTGCCGACTGGGCGAGGGCGATCCGCCCCGAGCCCTGGATGCTGCGCGGCAATCCGAAGGGATCACCGGGGCTTGATCGGACCATCACCAGCGCGAGTGCAAAGGAGATGGCTCATGCTCACTGGCAGCGAGCGCTTCGCCTTCGTGCCCTATCGGATCCACGTCTTCGAAACGAGCGGCAATGCCTATGACGCTGTTCAAACCGATGACCGCATCGCGACCGGCGACCTGCTGCTAATCATGGACGAGGCCATAGTCGCCGTCGCCATGACCTGGCCTTTCGCGGTCACCGCCGAGGCTGGCCACCTGCATCAGGTCGCCCCCAAGGCCGGGGACACCTTCGACCAGCTTGCCGCCTCCCTCGGAGTCGAACCAGCTTCGATGACGAGAGCCGTGGCGCTTGCCCGACAGCTCCGCTTCGGGATCGAGCCTGCGCTCCAATCGCTCATGGCGCACTGATCACCCAATCGAAGGACAACTCCAATGCGCACGCGAGTATCGTCTGACCAGCGACGAAGTTCTCGCTCTGACCGAGGCCTGCGAGGCGGGGTCTGTCGAATTCTCGAATACGCTTGAGAAGGCCCGAGCAGAATCCAGTGCGGCCCGTATCATGCGAGCGGGCATCGAGAACCTCTCCGCTGCCCGGCGCAACCCATCAGCTTGGGCTCAAATCATAACTGATCTTGAAGTACTCCTCGCCGCCGGGATGTTCGTAGCAGTCAAATGCGAACTCGCCGAGTGCCAGAGCCATCTTCCTATCTTCGAGCTGCTCGATTTGCCGGAGCGTGAGTTCTTCGTCACGCTTTCGTCCCAGAAAAGGCGCCAGAGACAAAATCAACCAAGGTCCGATAATCGAGAACGCAATCAACAGCGCTGTCGGAATGGCCAGGCCCAACATCGAACCATAATGCGAGCTCACCGGATTGTCCGCGAAATAGACCCAGGAGCCCAGAGCGCCGGACGTCAGCACCCCGGCTAACGCCGGAGGCACCAAAAATTGAGAACTGGCAGCACTGCGTGAGCGCACCTCCGCAAGTTTCTGCTGTAGACGCAACGCTGCCGTCTGGTTCCGAAGCTGTTCCCGGCGAATGGCGTCATCTTTCGCCTGATCCTCAATCGCCAGCGCCGCTGCCTCTTCATCAAGAACAGCCTGCAACGCCCGACGGCGATCACTGTACTGTTGCCGCCGTGCGCGCAACATAACGACACGGGGTGGCAGATGAAGTTCAGTCACGACCATGATTCTCAACCAACAAGTGAAACAGTCAGGTCAAAAATCTCACGCCGACCAAAGACGGTCAATATGGGAATATTTTTCACACCCATCTGAAAGGCAACACACATAAAGGACGTTTCACCTTCCGCGAACTTATCGGCACCTTGCAACTATTCGTTCGTGCCACTGCACACGGACGTAGCTTGTTGCCGCTATTTCCTAAAAATCCGTCCCTCGCTCCGCGCAGCCGTGACGACCTGAGCTCCCTGAAGCGATCCCATTGGCGCGCCAGCGGCGCGGCCAATGGAGGGCGCGCGACCCGCGCGCCTGCTCGTCCCGCAGGCGGGCCGAGGAGAGGAGGGGGATTGAGAAGGGTGTCGAGGACAGGGTGTCCGAGACGCAATTTCAGGAGAAGCACCATGAACATTGGTTCCATCAAGCAGAACGACAGCGGCGTTTTCATCGGCCGCGTTGACACCATGGCCGTCGCGATGACGATCGCGCTGAAGCCGGTCAGCAGCAACAATCCGAAGGCTCCGCGCTTCGAGATCCATGCCCTGACGCCGGCGCGCAAGTGGATTCAGGTCGGCGCGCTGTTCGAACTGTTCTCGAACAACACCGGCGAAGCCTTCCTCAACGGGAAGATCGACGATCCGTCGATGAACGCACCGCTGCAGATCTCGGCCTTCCAGCAGGACGATGGCAGCTACAACATCGTCTGGTCGCGCCCGACGCGCCGCCGCGATGTCACTGCGCAGCTCGCCGCCAAGCAGGACGACATGCCCGCCTTCGACATGGGCGAGGGCCCGACCGGCTTGGATGGCGCCGCCACCGACGGTCTCGGCGAGTCGACCGCAGAATTCGCCAGCTGACACCAGCTCCCCCAGCGCAAGGCGGCTCCCAGTCCTCCGGCCGCCTTGCGCCCCTTCGGGGCCCGTCTCTCTCCCCCCCGAGAGACGGGCCCTTTCTTTTGCAGACACGGCCCGGAGCCGTGCCCTTGGAAAGGACGGGTCATGACCAACATCACCGCCATCATTGATGTAAGCGAGCATACCGGGGTCCCCGGCAACGCAACCATCGACATCACACCCATCGGTACCATCGGAGGTATCAAGCTTGCCGACGGCCGCCTCGTGCGCCCCTGGATCACATGGGAAATCGAAGAGCTCGACGGCACGTACCGCGACCTCACCTTCGATGAGCTCAGCGCGCTTGGGTTCGTACCGACCCTCGACAAGACCATCGGGATCGAGATCGCCTGACCAGAGCGCGCAAGTGCTGCTTCCGTACCGGAAAATTCACTGATGGTGATTGCGAAGGCAGGGTGCTTCAACCTGTTCTGTCCGAGGATTCACAAGCAGATCAAGGCGCTGCTCGATGAGATTCCCGATGGACTGACCGGACGGCGCGCTCTCAACGGCATCGAGCTCGCCCAAGGCATCCTGCTGCGAGAAGAGGGCATTCACATCGCGATCAGGGATTTCATCGGTGTCATTGAAATCGACGCAGACAACACCTTGCCACGCCCTTCAGGACGATGTCGCGGCCAAACGGGGCAATGATGACACGCCGCCTTCGGCGCCGAAGAAACGCCTGCCTGGTGCCTCAGCCACTCCGACTTCGAGCGAACCAGCGGCACCACCGCGGTCCAGCCCCTGCAGGCGATGCCCGTTAGGATCTCGATCCGGTGAACGGCCGCCGCGCATAAGGTGCCGCCGCCTCTCCAGCGCGTTGAAGGACCCAGACCCAGCCAGCTGGCCGCCCTTGCATACTGACGAAGCAGACAGCCCCATGCCGAAGCCAGTGACATGCGAAATTCAGGCGCCCGGCGCAGCCCCTTCGGCAACCGCGGACCACCGCCGAAGCGAGCCAATGATCGACCAGAGCTTTGTTCCGCGCGTCGTTTCTGTCCGGTATCGCAGGCGCGGGGTGTTCTCCCGGTGAGCCTGTGCACGACGAGCGCGATGCCGTTCAGTCACATCAAGGCCCCTCGTGTCCGACAGCCCGTCCGCCGCCAGTGCCCCTGCCTCTCTGGTCGCGGTTAGGGCCAACCTGCGAAAATGCGAGCCGTGTTGCTCGGCAAGCCGAGCTGCCCGCACCACCTCGATTTTCGAGGTTTCCCGCGCATGCGCGCGGTGTCCCACCTCTCCCGCCGAGGCGCGATAAGGGCACCGGCGGACGAGCCGCCGGCCACAAGGAGGCTTAATCATGAACAACGTCAATCTCGTCGGCCGTCTCGCCAAGGACCCCGTCGCCCGCGACACCGGCGAAACCCGCGTCACCGAGCTGATCCTGGTCACCGAGCGGCCCGTGATCCGCGATGGCAAGGTCCAGAAGGATGCCGAGAGCGGCTACGCCCTCAAGGATGCCGAATTCCACAAGGTCACCGTCTTCAATGGCATGGGCCTGCCGCTCCGCGAGCACAAGAAGAAGGGCGATCAGCTCGCCGTCGCCGGGCGCATCCACTACTCGCGCTGGAAAGACGCCGACGGCACCGAACGCTACGGCACCGAGATCATCGCCGAGAACGTGATGTTCATCTGACCCCGCAGGGGCGGCACTCCGGTGCCGCCCCTCGCTTCGCTTTTATCGGAGAACGACGATGTCATCGCTTGCGCCCATCCCCAATACAGGCTTCGCCCGCGCTGCCGAGCACCTGCCACCCGATACACGGCCCGTGCTTGTACTGCGCACTTCATCCTACAGTTCGTGCCAGTACGAGATCGTCACCCCCCGTTACATGCCGCACGATCGACCCCTCGCGCCATGGCGAGACCTGTCGGGCGACGATCTCGCCGACAGCGTCTCCGACCAAGTGCTTGCCTGGTCGCATGCGGACGCCATTCTGATCCCGGAGAACGACCTGTGACCGAGCCCATCTTCGTCTTCGGCAGCAATCTGGCTGGACGCCACGGCAAGGGCGCCGCCCTGTGGGCGCGCCAACACCGCGGTGCGATCTATGGGCAGGGTATCGGCCTGCAAGGCAACAGTTATGCAATTCCCAGCAAGGATCCACAGCTGCGCACGCTCCCGCTGGCGGTCATCGAGCAGCACGTCAGCGAGTTCCTCGCATTCGCGCATTCCCGGCCCGAACTCACGTTCCAGCTGACACCCATCGGCTGCGGTCTCGCCGGCTATCGCCGTGATCAAATCGAGCCGATGTTCGCCGATGCACCGCCCAACGTCTTGTGGCCACCAGAATGGCGCTGATGAAGTTGTTGCCTTTTCCCGATTCGCCGACAACCGACCCGGTCATGTCCCGTTTTACCGGGACACGCTGCGCGACATCGAGCACGAACTTGAAAACGACATCATCGACAGCTTGAGCTAACCGCTGGCAGGCATACCTTAAGGCTGCCCATCCAGGATGGCACCCGTTGCATCGATCTTTGCCCCGCGATGACCGCAGCTGCACCGAAGGTGCTGCGCAACCATATCGAGCTTCATCGGGATCGACTTGGCGAAGCATTGATCGCGCAGCTTCGACGCTGGGACCAGCACGACCCTGCGGCATTTGCGGCATTCAATCTGCGCATTGAGCCCATAGCGAACCAGATCGGCCACTGTGTCGATGCGCTTCATTCCCATCGTTCGGCTAGAATATCATGAGAACATAATCGTCAACTGCTGGAGAAGGCCGCTTATGCGGGTAACGTCTCCCGACCTTCGGCCGGGACCGCGCTCTATTCCGCTCGGCGCCGCAGCCCTGGCTCAGCTGAAGCTTCGCTAAGGGCAGCGCGCAAGCTTCGCTCCACCGAGCCCCCTGAGGGGTCTCGGCCCTTCGGGTGACGATCGCTGACGCATTATCCCGCGCACCGCGCTGACGCGATCTGCGCTCGCCTGAAAAATCATCGCAAGAACGCGCTGTAATCCACCTTGTAATAACTCTCGGCGCCATACCCATAATCAACGAGCTTGTACTTTCCCGCAGAAAAGAGCGCAGCCTGGCTCTCTAGAAGGTCGCGATCTGCCTCTGCGCGTCGCTTTTCAGCTTCGCGTTCCCAGAGAGGACCGACAACCTCGCTGAGCCAACCATACAAAACGGCGGCAGCCCCAAAAATCGCAGCCGGAATCCCAACGCCGAGCAGAGTTGCCCAATGCAGCGCAACAGGATTCGCCTGGAAATACCGCAAGGCAAAGATGGCAGCACAACATATCCCAACAGCCAGCAACGGGGGGAGTATGAACGAACGCGAGAGGTATCTGCGCTGTTCGACACGGCGGAGCGTCGCATTGACCTCGACCGCATCGCGGATGAAGCGCCGTTCCTCAGCCTCCATTGCCAGCCTGACCAACTCTTCCTCGATCTCACGCTCTAAGCTCTCTTCGAGCGCTGCCGCTTGCGCCGCTTCTCGATAACGACGCCGCCGTTCGCGCCGCGCACGAAGCGCTACAACAGATGGAGGCACATCATGTCGGCGCAGATAATTCATCGGTCACCAGCGAGTTTTCCATGTGGACCGCGAAAATCCTATGCGCGATAAAGGACGTCAATCCGGAAACTTTTTCCTACCTGCTCACCAGGGGCAATAATGGCTTCTCCTGACCTTCGGTCGGGACCGCGCTCTACTACGCGCCCAGCAGGCGCGGCCCTGGCTGCGCTAGGGCTCGCGTCTGCGGTCCGCTCCACCGAGCCCCTGAAGGGTCTCGGCCCTTCGGGTGACGATCGCTGACGCATTTTGCCGCGCACCGCGCTTGCGCGCTGCGGCCATAGGGAGCGGGGCTTCTTGAGCGGCTCGAGCTTCGCCCGGGCCTTACGTTTCCGTTAGCCCCGCCGGCTCTCGGTCCCGCCGCTCGCGGCCTGTTTGCCGCGCGCACGGTCGGCGACAAATGCCGCCGCCTCGGCGCGCGACTAACCAGGCCTGTCGGACCGCGGCTCCTGCGGGAGCCTTTTCCCGTGCGGACGTCTCGGAGAGACGCCGGTTTACTCGGCATGTCGGCTTTTCGGCGATGTTGCGAGCTTGCCAAATGACCGGTCATGGGTGATGGGGTGGACGCCCCCCGACGGCATCGATGTGCCATAGTGGAGGTGTTGTCACACCACTAGAAGGAGGCGTCCATGGCAGAGGTTAGCACGATCGGGTTGGATATTGCGAAGACTGTTTTTCATGCTCACGGCGCGGATGCGCGCGGGCAGATGGTGTTCAGCCGGCGGCTGACCCGCGCGAAGCTGCTGGAGTTCTTTGCCGCGCAGCCGCGGTGTGTCGTGGCGCTCGAGGCCTGCGGCGGGGCGCATCACTGGGCCCGCGAGATCGCCTCGCTGGGGCATGAGGTGAAGCTGATCCCGCCGGCTTACGTGAAGCCGTTCGTGAAGCGGAACAAGAACGATGCGGTCGATGCCGAAGCCATCTGCGAGGCAGCCCAGCGGCCGAGCATGCGCTATGCCGCGATCAAGACCGAAGCGCAGCAGGCGGCGGGCATGGTGTTCCGCACCCGCGATCTGCTGGTGCGCCAGCGCACCCAGCTGATCAACGCGATCCGCGGTCATCTAACCGAGTTCGGATGGATAGCGCCCAAAGGGCCGTCGCATGTGACCGTGCTGGCAAGCCTGCTCGAGGAAGGCGAAGAGATCGGCGCATCTCTGCCCGAAGCGGCACGATCGATGTTCCTGGTGATGACCGGTCAGCTCGAGCATCTGAACGAACAGGTCGCGCTGCTCGACAAGGAGATCGCAAGACGTGCCCGCGAAGATGAAGCAGCCCGGCGGTTGATGACCATCCCCGGCATCGGGCCAATCACCGCGACCGCGCTGCTGGCGCTGGCCCCACCGGCCGAAGGTTTTGCGAGGGGACGCGATTTTGCAGCGTGGCTCGGGCTCACACCAAGGCAGCACTCGACCGGCGGCAAGGAGCGGCTCGGGGCGATCTCGAAGATGGGCGAGCGCACGCTGCGACGGCTGCTGATCATCGGCAGCAGCGCGGTGGTGCTGCAGGCCAGCAAGCGCGGCGCTCCGCGCGGCTCGTGGCTCGAACAGATGCTGGCCAGGAAGCCGCGCATGCTGGTCACGGTCGCACTGGCGAACAAGACTGCCCGGATCATCTGGGCGGTCCTCATAAAGGGTGAGGATTACAGGGCTCCGGTCGCGGCAGCAGCGTAAGCTGAGGCGGACCAGAGGTCGTCGGTAGAGGCAAGAGATCGAAGGAGGGTATGGCACCACAGTCGGCGAGACGGGACCGGATAACCAGCGCTTTCCACAGTGCCTTACGAGCACGCCTGGGTGATGTGGATCCGGTTCGCGAACTCCCATACGGGCCAGCGGCATCACGCCCGCGCAAACAGGCCGGACAGATGGCAGCATCCGACTACCGCCAATACCCGATTTTACTCTTGCGTCTTTCGGGGCGTTCTCTAATCGCGCCTCCCTCGTCAAGCCTGCTTCTTCGTCGCTTTCCGGGTCATGGTTCTCTCCGCGGTCGGCAAGAGCCGCCGCAACATCTGGTCCGGTTGGAAAAGCGCGAGTGCTGCAAGGTCCACAACGGGCTGACATCACAAGACATGCCCATGGCCCCTAGCGCGCAGTCACCCGCACCTCGCCCGAGGCGACGAGTTCATCCGTCTGGTGGGATGATCTGATAAACTACTGCGCGGCGGTCTCAGGTGCCCAGCGGAACGGCTCGCCCGATCGCCAAATGCTGTGCAGGATCACCGATAGCTTGCGTGCGAGAGCTATGCGCGCCTTGCCTGACCCCGAGCGCTCGGCGATCGCCAGTGCCCAGTCCTTCAACGGCAACGATCGCTTGACCCGGTGCAGGATCACGACCGCTGCCTCATACATGAGCGTTCGCGCCAGAGCATCGCCGCAGCCGGAGATCCGCCCACTGCGGTCGATCTCTCCCGACTGGTAACGTCTGGGCGTCAGTCCGAGGTGAGCACCGACAGCCCGAGAACGCGAGAACCGTGCCGGGTCTTCGATGGTGCTGACGAAGGCGAGCGCCGACAGGGGCCCGATGCCCGGAACGCTCATCAGCAGTCGGCAGGTCGGGTCTGCCTTGACGCGGCGCTGGATCGCGACGTCGAAGCCGGCAATCTGCTCACGTATATGCCTCCACGTCACAAGCAACGGATGCACGATCGCCGCTACATCGGGAGAATCTACCATGGCGCGTTCAACGCGCCGATCGAACCGCATGCCTCGCTCACTCCCGGGCAAGATGCCGAAGGTCTTCAGAACGCCGCGTATCATGTTGGCAAGCCGCGTTCGCATCCCGACCAGTTGCGCTCTGGCGCCGAGCAACGATCGAGCCTGATGAGCCTCGAGTGACTTGACGTGCACCGCCCGATACCAGCCCGTTCGCACCACCTGCGCCAGGCCTTCGGCATCGTTGTGGTCTGTCTTGTTCAAGCGCATCTGCAGCGCTGACTTCACTCGGCGCGCATCAAGGCACTCGACCCGGAGACCCGCGGCTTGCAGGCCATGCACGAGCCAGGGCGTCATCGCACCGGTCTCCACACCCACCTTCGCATCAGACCCGGCGTGCCTCGAAACCAGCGCAGCGATCTTGTCCGGCTGCGTCGGGCAATCGCCCCTCCAGATGCGCCTGCCTTCAGCGTTCACCACGCAAATGGCGGTCGACTTCTGCGAAACGTCCAATCCTACAGAATGCGGCATCGGAACCTCCAATGTTGCTCACCACCGGGCAAAAAGCCCGGATCGCAACACTAGCGGTAATCCGACTCGATGCCGCGATTACCCGAGGTCCACAGATGGGAAGCGGAAGGGCGGCTTATCCTGAGAACGGCATCCCAATCGGCTCTAGAAATTCAATTCGATTTCCAAATGGATCAGAGGCGTAACAGCGATTGAAGCCAGGGAGCGGCTCATCCTCGTCGACGGCGGCATCCCCATCCTTCAGCCTTGCAACCAATGAAGCCAAGTCGGTTACGATGAATGCCGGGTGGGCTTTACGGGCAGGGCAAAATCCAAGGTCCACCCCCAGATGCACTTTCAAAGAACCTCGTTCGAACCAGCATCCGCCACGCTTCGCTAAGTGCGGCGGTTTAGGAACTTCCGGTATCCCAAGCAGACCCGAATAGAAGCGGCGCGCGAGTTCCTCTTCGCCGACTGGCATTGCAAGTTGCACATGGTCCAGAGCTTCAATCCGCATAACCACCTCGCGTCGCGATTTAGCTGATCGGCCGGTTTCGGGATAGAGTTTCCTTCAGGCCTACTTCTGGTTCGGGGTCGCTTTGCGAATTTCCGCTTTCGGCGGCGAAGTTAACGAAGCTGCCGGTCTGCTTTGAGTACGCCTCCAGCTCCTCACCGAATGTAGCTGGGCACTGCCAACTAGCCCTAGCGGTCCTCCCGATCCAGACGGACCGCCTTTTCGATGAAGCCCCGCGGGTCTTGCACGAAATGCGCTGCGTCTGATTGAAGGACCGTCCTGATCACAGCTTCCCTGCTTGGCTGAATGATCGCACCCTCCGGCGTTGCAAAGACGCAGTCGAGATGCCGCGCGACGTCGCAGACCCCGCCGATCAATGGCAGAGAGATATCCGCCACATTGAAGCGGACCTGGATTTCTTCGATGTATTGCTCATCGAAGCTCACCTGGATGTCGTCCGCAGGTTCGTCACCCCATACCCGGAGACCGGTGTACGATCGCGGCTTCTCGGGCAGCAACATGTCGAGTTTCGCGAACAGAACATCCGCCTCTGCAATGGGCAGCGCCAGAACAACCTGGTCGAGCTGGGCGCGGCTCATCCGTGCAGCGTTGACCCCTGCGATACGCGCCGCAGAAGCAGGGATCAGGTTGATGACGAACTGCCAGACGGCCATCACTCGAACATAGCGCCAATGCGGTGTCCGACAATGGGCTCATTCGTTGAGCTCGGGACCTGTTCTGCCGGAACCCGGCGCCGCCGCCCGTCCGGGCAGGGCAGCGCCCCTTACCCGCGAACGCGCCTTTCCTTGTCAGGAAGGCGTTCGCGGTCGGAGCTTTACAGCCGTAGTTCGCGCTGACGCGCGAGAGCGCGGCATTCGTCATACTCCGGCCGGTCAAGGATCGGCTGCGCCGCCCGCGGGGCGGTGATGCCGACTACGCGGCATCATCCCTGACAGTCCGTCATCTGCCGACCAGCCACGCTGAACGGCCTTCAAGATTGGACGTGTTCCCGCTGTTAACCCGTTCGCCGGGCCGGGAGGGCGGGCCAGCAGGCTGGCCCGTCTGCCTCCCGTCTCTCGTGCTCCGGGGCGGGAACGTCTCTTCCACACACACAGGAACACCTGCCGAAACCTATCGGCGGCCGCCCCTTGGTCAAGGATCGCGGTCCCCCCAATTTTCAGCGGGGCAGCTGTGTCGCTGCGCGCCAGCCACCCCGCAGAAAATCGGCTCCCCCGCGCCCGCTGCGCGGCGGCGCAAGCGCCGTCCCTGACACGGTTCGTCCGGCCCGATTGGTTTTTCGGGTTCCCATGGTGGGAACGATTTCAATCAATTGGAGGCATTTATGACCAAGATTTCGAACCTATCCGACCTCGCAATCCTCGCTGCCGAGATGCGCGCTGCCCAAATCGAAAACGATATCGCCAATGAGTTCGGCCGCGCCAACAATGGAGAATACGACGCCGCGTTCATCGAAACGAGCGAGATGGCGAAACTCAGCATCGTTGCCGAGCCGGAGAATGCCGACATGCCGGATGCGCATCAGTCGGCCGCCGCTGTCGAACTCATGATGCAGACGATGTTCGATGTGCTGCGCGATACGAGGATGCAGGAATGCGCCGCCGATCTCGCCTGGGGCTTCTGCAACAGTTTCCACATGGTCGCCAAGCGCATCGAGGGCAGAGAGGACGATGCCGCAAAGAAGCTCGGCGAGCTTGCCCGCAACTTTGATCCGTCGGAGATCTACGCCGTCGAACTCGAGGAAACACAGCAGCTCTGCCAGACGCTCGAGGGCATCCGCGCCGCGCTCGAATGCATGCGCGATCACGCCGCCGAAATCTACCGTGTCGAAACCGGGCGGCCGTTCTCCACAGTCAAGGGCAGCAGGGTCTCCAGCAGGCTGACCGCTTCGGTGGTCGATGCACGCGATTTCCTCGCCGGACGCGCGCAGCGCCGCCGCGAGCAATACGCGCCTGAAGGACCGGTCGTCGCCTTCTCGGGAGGCGCTGAATGGCACGACGAAGCACTGATCTGGGCCCGCCTGGACAACATCGTCAAGCGCATCCCGAATATGATCCTCGTGACCACGGCCCAGAGCCGGGGCTGCGACACCATCGCACGCACATGGGCTGCATCGCGCGGCGTCAAGGTCGTCGAGTTCAAGCTCGACACCAGAAAGGGCGGGAGTGCCGGGTTCGTCCGAAACGACAAGATCGTCGCACTGAAGCCGGTTGAAGCGGTCGTTTGCGAGGGCTCGGGCATTCAGGCCAACCTCGCCCAGAAACTGCGCAGCGCCGGGGTGCCGATCCACGTCCTGCGCCGCGCCCAACAGCGACCCGACGACTTCGCCGCCAACAAGCGCCTCGCTCACTGAGCACTCAGGGAGGCTCCGGCATTCGCCGGAGCCTCCCTTTTTCTTCTGTCGTGCTGACACGGGCTCAGGGGGCATCGAACCCCCTTCGCCCGTCGGGGATGCCGACCTATCGGCCGGAGAGATGGGCATTACGCTGACGGCCCAAGAGCCGCCTATCAAACCAGCGGTCGACGGCTGCGCTGACGGTCTCCCAAGTGCCCTATCAAATAGTCGCTGCGTCTGCATCCTTCGGGCTCCTTTCGCCGGAGCATTCACCCATCTCACGGCGCGGCGGTGCTCGCCTGCGCATCGGCACTTCGTGCCTTGCTCGCCTCGCTGCCGCGCCTGCCGCAGCACCCGGCTCAGGCGTTGAGCGGCCGTGGTCGGCCGCAGTCCTGCCTTGACCCTCGGCGTGCGGGCACCGGCAGTCCCTTGCTGGCCTTGCGGACCTGCGTCCGCCTAGGCTTCGCGCGGTCTGCCGTGCGCCCGATCTCGGGACGGCGCTGGTCGCCTGCGCATTGGCACTGACGTGCTTTGCGGGCGTCGCCGCCGCGCCTGCCGTGCGCCGGGACGAACCATGTCGTCAGTGATCAATCCGGGTCGACTTCGTGGTCGGAAGACATGGCCTTGCCGAAGCCTCTCTGCGCAATTAGTTTCTTATCGGCATTGCATGAACGGATGCACTGCCGATAAACCCGCGTCGCCCCCCGGCGCGGTCCTGATGACCCTGCGCTGCGACCCCGCAGGGTCATCACTTTGCTCCAACTTTGAGCGGCGAGCGCACCGTTAATTGGCAGCCGTTGAGTGGCGCGCCAGCCACCAGACCATGATCCGAATTTGCTGCATCCGGAAGAAGGCAACGACAGTGTCAGTGCCCTTCTTTATTTGCCGTCACGGCTTCAAGGCGGCGTGCTCTAACTTGTGAGCGAACCCGGCCCAAGGCATTACGCCGAAAGACGCTTCTCGACCTCGTCGACGCCGAGGGCCTTCATCCGACCTAGAAGCGCTGTGAGCCGTTGCTGATCGAGTTTCCCGAGGACGCTTTTGTCGATCGCATTTGCACGTTCGGCAGCCTCCCGCTCAGCGAGCTTTTTCTTGCGTTCGGCAAGCCGAAATTCCTCCTCGCGGATCGCCGCTCTTTCCTTCTCCAGATTTGCCGCCATGACGCGCTCCCATCTCATTTGGCCATCGCTAGTATTGCGCTGAAATTGAAGAGTATCAAGGCCCTAAGGAGCCGCATCTGAAGAACCCTTGGGCAAGATCATTGGAAATGGGCCAGGTTGGCCATGGGACCAAAGCCGGGCCCAATTTCGTTGCCTGACAGGTGCCAGGATCGCCGGCCGGCGGCTCTCGCGGAGCGGCTCGCCACTGGAGTTCCAAGCCCTCATCCGGAATCGATATCAAGACAGTCCGAAG
The DNA here is from genome assembly GCA_001556995.1 of Erythrobacteraceae bacterium CCH12-C2. Taxonomy (GTDB): domain Bacteria; phylum Pseudomonadota; class Alphaproteobacteria; order Sphingomonadales; family Sphingomonadaceae; genus Erythrobacter. The sequence continues at coordinate 9,939 of LSKF01000147.1, read as the reverse complement.
CTCGTCCATCAGTTCCTAAGGTACGCACACCGAATGCGGCGTACCGCTCTTGTAACCCATTGAAATTAAGAGTGTAGACCGGAGTTGACGGGTTGACCCCCGTTTACCAGTTGGCCCTCATCAGCTATACCTCTGAAATAACGTAGAATTTGAGGTCTACAGCGGTAAAACCCGACGTCCACGAATAGACTTCCATCCATTTGGAATTCGAAGTATAAGGGCACCTCCTAAAGCCCCACCATCCGCCTTTTCAGGTGGATGATGACATGAGTTCCGAACGACTTCCGCTTCTCTCTTTCCGCTTGGAAAGCGACGAGCTTGGCAACATCGATAGCCTCGCCGAGTTCCTCGGTTGCTCTCGCTCCGAGGCAGCCAGGCGCGCCTTGCGGATCGGCTTACCGATCGCGAGAGCCGGGCATTCCCTCGATGTCCGACGCCTCATCCTTCTCCTTGAATACACGCAGGCTGCGGTCGACCTAATCGTCCACCGCGAACACGGCGATCTCGCGCCCGGTCTGGAGCAAATCGCCCACGAACGCATGGAGGAATTCCATGCGCCGCGATGACATCCGTTTCAACGGCAAGGGCGCCACGATCCAGCATCATTCCGCACGCGGCCGGGTGACTCGAAATGCCGGCAATTTCACCCGCGGATCGCAGCTGGTGACCCACGAATTCTGGATGTGGTTTGCGGGCATCAAAATCCCGCTTCTGATCTGGTCTCTGGTCTTCAGTCTGGCCCTTGTCACGACCATCAGTCTGTCGCTCAGCACTCCCGAGATTCACCTCGTCCTGATGCGCATGTATTCGGGCCTCTGGTCACTGATGCTTCTCGATCCATCGAAGGTCATTCACCTCACCCTTCCGGGCGGGATGATCCGCCCAACGCTGATGGGTGCCGTGCCATACGACCCCTATGTTGCCTCTGCATCAGCGAAAGCGCTTCGGTGCCTCCTCGGCTCCGCCTTCATGGCAGTCTTTATCGCGGCTCCTCTCAGCATCTGGTTCATTGAGTTCTCCCGGAAGCGCGGCAAATCGATCCTTGAAGAGCGTCATGAGCGCGGTGCCATGCTGGTCGAACGTGACGTTCTCAGCAGCGAGGTGCGTGCCCACAATGGCAACCGTTTCGCTTACGAATGTTCCTGTCTCGATCCCCCTATGGATCCGCAAGAGGCTCTGGCTCTCAGTCGTGCCGAAAAGCGCCAGCAAGGAATCCACCAGCCTTACGTGATTGCCGGCATTCCCTACCCCTGGCGACTTGAGCAAAGCCACACCATGCTGATCGGCACAACCGGGGCGGGTAAGACCACTCAGCTGCGCTCGCTGGTCAAGCAGTTGCGCGAACGCGGCCACAACGCGGTGATCTTTGATCTGACAGGGGCCTTCGTCGAAGCTTTCTACAATCCCGAGACAGACACAATCCTTAATCCGATGGATCAACGGTGCGTGCCCTGGACCATCTTCAACGACTGCGAACTCTATGCCGATTTTCTGACGGCCGCGACCGCTCTGATCCCGTCGCACCCGGATGAGAAGGAGCCCTTCTGGCAGAATGCTGCACGAACGCTGTTCGTTGAAATCTGCATGAAGCTCAAAGCCGACGGCGAGATGTCAAACGCGGCCATTGCCCATCACCTGATGACCGCCAACCTGAAGCAGATCCATGCTAAGTTGAAGGACACGGTCGCGGCTCCCCTGACGGCCGAAACTGCGGCCCGCATGGCGGAGTCGATCCGGTCGGTCTTCAACACGAACGCCAACGCCATTCGCTACATCCCCGACCCTTCGCCCGAGAAGCCTGACAGCTTCTCGATCAAGGCATGGGTCAAGGCCTCGGCGCCCGGCTCGATCCTGTTCATCACGTCAAGCTATTCCGACATGAACTTCACCCGGATGCTGCTGACGCTCTGGACCGACATGGCCGTCACCGCCCAGATGACGCTTCCGCGCACACGCGATCTTCGGACCTGGTTCCTGTTCGACGAGGTCAATGCTCTGCATGCCCTTCCTGCCATCGGCAATGGCCTGCAGACCGCCCGAAACTATGGCGGTGCCTTCGTTCTCGGCATCCACTCCTTTGCCAAGCTGGAGGAGACCTACGGCGAGAAAGGTGCGACCAATCTGGCAGGCCTTGCGCGCACCAAGCTGATCCTCGCCACGGCCGATTACCAGTCGGCTGAACGCTGCGCCGAATTCATCGGCAACCGCGAGGTCCGCCAGATGGATGAAGCCTACAGCTATGGCTACAACAACACCCGCGATGCATCGACCCTGACGCCGCGCAAGGCGATCGAACCGCTGGTCATTCCTGACGACATCACCAACCTTCCTTCGATGCACGGCTTCATCAAGTTCCCCGATGGGTTTCCGGCCGCGCGGATCAAGCTTCAGTGGAAAGACTATCCGGAAGTTGCCCAAGGCTTCATCCGGGTCACCAGCATGGAGCCCACGGCCTACAAACCACCAGAACCAAAAAGGCCGGCCGGCCGGCCTGATAGCGCGGAAGGGGGGGGCGAGGGTGGACCTGAGACCTTGCCGCCGACCGGGCGCGTTGAGGTAGAAGAGGCAAAGCACGAGGTCACAGGGACGCTGGAGAAGAGCGAGAAGGGCGATGAGCGGTCGGAGGCCGAAAAGGCTGCCGATGCAATGATCGTGCAGAGTGAGGTTACCAAAGCCATCCCGCCCAGTAACGACAACTCTTCAGAGGGCCCCGCAAGAGAGGGCGACACCGGCGATGGGGAGCCGCGTGCGGTTAGTCTCTCATCGATGGCGCGGTTGACGGCCATCACTGCCGACCAGACCGAAATCAATCGCCAACAGGCCAAGGAGGCTCTGACCGAAAGGACGCTCGGGAAGCAGGATCGGGACCGGCCCGAAGAGCAAATCCAGCGCGAGACCCGCGAGGGTGCAGGGACTGACCAGAAGGATCAGAGCCACGGCAACGACAGGGAAGCCTCACACGGCACACCCGCGATCGACGACGACTTCGGGTTGGGAGACTGATCATGCTCTCGGTCGCATCGGTCAAATCCGCCTCTGGAGCCGCCGAATACTTCGCAAAGGACGACAAGCATCCGGCTGACTATTACGTCGGCGACGGCGGCAGCGGACCCGGTGGCGGATCGGGCGAGGGCGGAGCTGGCAAGGGCGGCGACACAGGTCGCGGTGGGGCAGCAAACACTGAAAGAACCAGTTGGGAAGGCATGGGAGCCGAGCTGCTTGGGCTCTCGGGCGAAGTCACCAAGGACGCCTTCGAGAAGATCCTCAATGGCGAGCTGCCCAATGGCGATAAAATTGGCCAAGTGCCCAACCGGCAATCGGGGATAGACCTCACATTCTCGATGCCAAAGTCTGCCAGCATCCTCGCTCTCGTATCGGGCGATGAGCGCATCCTCAATGCGCACTGGAGCGCGGTCAAGGAGACGATGAGCTGGGTCGAGGGCAAGTTCGCCGAGGGCCGGACCTATGAGCGCACGAAATCGGGCGAACCGGTGAAAACCGGCAATCTCGTCTATGCCATGTTCGCGCATGACACGAGCCGCGCGCTCGATCCGCAAGCTCATATCCATGTGGTGATCGCCAACCTCACCCGGATGGCGAACGGTGCCTGGCAGGCGCTTCACAATGGCCAGCTATGGAAAAACAACTCGGTCATTGGCGCGGCCTACCATGCCGCCTTCCGCGAGAAATTGGCCGAGCTGGGGTACCAGACCCGCATTACCGGCAAGCACGGCCAGTTCGAAATCAACGGGGTGCCCAAGGAAGCGATCGACGAGTTCAGTAAGCGCCGTGCCGAGATCCTCGCCCGCAGCGAAAAGCTCGGCCTCACGTCGACCGAAAGCCTGCGCAGCATCACGAAGAACAGCCGCGATCCAAAGCTCAATGTGGACGACCGCGAGAAGCTTGCTGCCGACTGGCGCGAGCGCGCCGAAGCCATCGGCTTCGACGGCAAGCAAGTGATCGCAGAAGCCAAGGTGCGGGCCGCAGAAAAGACAGCCGACCATCTTCCCACGACCGCACAGCGCATCCGCGAGACGGTATCGAACATTGTGACAGCGATCGGCGAGGTATTCCGGCCCCAGGACCCACTCGTCTCACAAGGGCTGGAGCGTCTCAAGCTATCTCCCGATGAGATGAGAGCGCAGGCGGCGGTCGCATCAGCAATCAGAATCCTCGAACAGCGCGAAGCGGCCTTCCCGGTCTCGCAGATCACCAAGACCGCGCTCGATCTCGGCCTCAAGGGCGTGACGGCTGAGAAAGCCGACGCGCGCGTCGACCAGCTGCTGGAGGGCGGAAAACTCATCCCCGGCCAATCGACCCGGATCGACGGCGCGCTCACCCATGTCACCACGCCGCAGGCCCTCGCCACCGAATCCCTGATCCTCGCCCAGATCGACAAGGGGAGGGGGGCTGCAACTCCCATCGTCGCACCCGACGCCGCCGTCGAGCGGCTCAATGCCGTCTCCGGCGACAAGCAGCTCAACACAGGACAGATGGCCGCTGCCGTGCTCGGCCTGTCGTCCAGCGACCGCATCGTCGCGGTGCAAGGGGTCGCGGGCGCGGGCAAGTCGACCATGATCGCGGCTCTTGCGCGGGTTGCCGAGCAGGAAGGCCATAAGGTTCTCGGGCTCGCCTTCCAGAACAAGATGGTCGGTGACCTCAGGGACGGTGCAGGCATCGAAGCACAGACGGTGTCATCCTTCGTGAATGCCTATGCCAAGGCAGCGCTCGCAGGGCAGGGCGAGCGTTACGACGCGGCGCGCGCTGCGCTGAAGGGCACGGTGCTGGTGCTGGATGAAGCCTCGATGGTCGGCAGCGAGCCGATGAAACATCTGGTGGGCATCGCCAATACCCTTGGCGTCGAGAAGCTCATCATGATCGGCGACCGCCAGCAGCTCTCATCAATTGACGCTGGCAAGGCCTTCGCAATGGCCCAGGCTGACGGGATTGCCATGGTGCGGATGGACGAAAACCTGCGCCAGCGAACCAACCAGCTACGCACGATCGCCGCGCTCGCCAATCGCGGTGAGGTCCGCGGGGCGATGGAAGTGCTGGGCGACAAGCTGAAGGCCAGCCCCGATCACATCAAATCCGCAGCCGACCAATGGCTGGGGCTTCCCAAGGATGAGCGCGACCGGACGATGGTGTTTGCCTCCGGCCGGGACGCCCGCGCCGAGCTCAACCAGCGCATCCAGGACGGCCTTCGTGCCGACGGAACCCTCGGCAAGGAAAGTGTCACGCTCAGCGTGCTCGAACGGGTCAACACCACGCGCGAGGAGTTGCGCTACCCTCAGACCTACAAGGCGGGCCAAACGCTCGAGGTCGCGAGGGCGGTCTCGGAAATCGGGCTGCGGCGCGGCAGCTATCAGGTGCTTGGCGTCGACGCCAAGGGCCGTGTCGAACTAAAGGTTGGTAACCGCACGGTGCGGTTTGACCCGCAGAAGATCGATCCCAACGACAAGCGCGACGCGCTTGGTCTGACCCAGCGCACCGAAGTGAAGCTGCACGAGAACGACCAGATCCGCTGGACCCAGAACGACAAAGAGCGCGGGCTGTACAATGCCTCGCTCGCGCAGGTCACCGGGGTCAGCAGCACCGGCATCAGCGTGAAGACTGCCGATGACCAGACGCTGCATCTGAAGCAGGGCGATCCCATGCTGGAGCGCCTGGGCCTCGCTTACGCGCTCAACATGCACATGGCGCAGGGCGTCACCACCGACAAGGGCATCGCGGTGATGAGCGGATCCGAAAGCAACCTCTCCAACCAACGCCTGTTCAACGTTACCGTCACCCGTGTCCGCGACGATCTAACGCTCCACACTGACAACAAAGACCGCCTGATCAGCGCGATCGAACGAAACGAGGGCAACAAGACCAGTGCGCTCGAGACGGTCGGCCGCCTCGAGATCGATGCATCAAGGGACAGTGGGGCAGGGCAGGGCAAAACCGACAAGAAGTTCAATCCCGAAGTGCCGACCGATCTCGCCAAGTCCGACAGCATGGACCTCAGCAAGCACCGCGTCGCGGTCGAGCCGCGCGTGCCAGACAAGCCCTTCCCCGAAAAAGACATCAGCCTGGAGATCTGATCATGCACCCGTCGGCCAACTACGATTACCTCATGCACGGCGACCACTTCCATTGGTGCGATGTCGAGGCGCAGGGCATCTCGCGATGCGAGGAGCAGGCGATGCGCGAACACTCGGCCGTGGCGGCCACTGATCCGCTCGCCGACGTCGGCCTCTCCATACTGATCGCGATGGGCGTCACCATCGTCGCGGGAGCGGCGTGGGGTGTAAGGCAGCAGGGGAGATTTCCGGATCGGAACAAAGCGGACGCGAGCATCACGTCTCAACCAATGGAAATCGGCGCCTGAGTTTGGTGGCCGATCCCCTCCACCTATTGATGAAAGGACAATATGATGAGCAATTGGAATTTCGAGGACATGGGCGATTTCGCCGACGATGCCGCCGCCCAGCGCTGGGCCAAGCGCAACGATATCGACCTGCGCGACATCCGAACCAGTGCCTGCGGGAAAGGCGTGCGCCTCGAGGTTCGTCGATCCTCGCTCGGCGACAGCCGGGCGCAGGGCGATCTTCGCGACGGGCGCAGGACGGGGTGGTAACTGCTAACAGGGAAGGGACGCACAATGACACGCAAACATATGATCATCGGCCTGCCGGTCGTGGTGGCCGCCATCGCGGTGCCTGCGGCCGCACAGGCCGCACCGACCTCGGATGTCGCCAGCAGTATGGCCGCGTTTGCCGAACAACAGGCTGGAGCCAACCCCGAAGCGCGCGCCGCCGAAAAGCAGGCGAGCTACCTCGCTCGCAGGAGCGCTGGGAAGACGGCGGAATGCCATGACTGCACCGACTGCGCGCCGTGCGAGGCTTGCAAGGAATGCGACGACCCCGATGAACGAAGCGATCGCGAGGGGGGTTTGCCTTGAACCGGCCGCACAGCCGTCGGGAGAGCGGATATGAACATGGCGGCAGGAATCAGTAGCCCACAGTGCCCCAAATGCAGCCGATCGGTCGGCCAATGGACGGATCGGCAGATCACGCACATCTGTGCCTCTTGCGGCGCGCCGCTTATTCGCTTCAGGGCGAGCGGCGCGCTCAGGCTCTATCGCATCTTTCCGGTGGCCGAACTGATCCGCATCACAGGATTGTTGGTGACGGTTGCGGCGATCCTATCCGCTGTCGTATTTCCTCGCGGCCTACATGCTGCGGTCTTCATGGTAGCAACCGCGCTTCTCTCATTCGGCGCTGCCGACGTCATACAAGAGACTTTCGCGATGTGGGCCCGACGCCGCCGAAGCGATGCGATCATCGGAGGGCCCAAGGCCCAAACGTGGAGGGCAGTGGCACGAATGATAGCCGGATTGACCTGCCTCACGCTCAGCTTCGTGGGTTTCATGATCTGGGCAAGCGTCACAACCGAGGTGTGAGAGGTCAAGCGATCCAAATTCACCCAATCAATCGCCTGCCGACCATGCAGGACCCGACCCGATAAGGATCACAGTTTGATGCGGTAGTTTCTGCTGAATTCCGCAATCATTGCCAGGATGAGCGGTCTTTCGGCAGGCGATTATCGTCGTCGATGAGAGTGACCTTGTGCGGCTTGTCTTGCGTCCAATGCCACAAGACCAGCTCGATATCCCTCTCGCCGGCGCGCGCTGCAAAGGACGGGACGATGATTCCAGCGCATCCCGCTTCGATCAGGCGGTCAGCGAGCTGCCAGGTTGGCACGGGCTTGCGATCGGCAGCCAGCACTTCCCAGGCGCATGCGAGTTCGGCCCGCATGACCAGAGCTGCCGCAAGACCCTCGGCCGTCGTCAGATCGAGGATGTCGCTGCAATCGATCCGGTAGCTGCAAAGGGTCATGGGCTGCGCCTTGAAAGCAAAGCCCTGCTGCGCCTCGAGCCATGCGGTCTCGAGACGCAGCGATGTATACAGGCACGTGATGCCCGGCCTGTTGAACCGGCCGCCAAGCATTCGGGCACCCTCGCCGGATTCGGGATCGAAGGCCCACCCCGGATGATGCGCGCGGTAAGCCAGACCTTCGAACCGCGTAACCGGCAGGGTCAAGCAAACCCGCCTTGTGCGATGCGGGCGAGGTAGCTGCGAACGAGTTCGGCGCGTCCTTGACGGACCAACTCTTCTGCGGTTGCGTCGCCCAGAGAGGGCAGGGGCTGCGAACGATACCAGGCATAGGCCGAAAGCTCACTTCCGGCCCACGGGATCACACGGTTGATGATCTCGCTCATCTCACGCAGCCGTGTCTGGGTCGACAGACTGCCAGACCGAGAGCTTTTGGAGACAGCATCGCGAGACAGGCCGGCAGCTGCGGCAAGCTCGGACTTGGTGATCCGCAAAGCTCCGGACAGCCGGTCGGGCGATACGCCATCCTTGCCGGTAATTTCGCTTAGAAATGCAGCCGACGCCATGATGCCTCACATATTGCACGAAACGCGTACATTCTGTGAGGCATGCCGAAAACGGTCAAGGCTGAACCGAGGGTCAAGCGCCTCGCGCAGCCTCAACCACATCGGTCATGAACCGAGCAGTCTTTCGGCAAGGAGCGTCCTGAAGTCGCGCCTCGCGTCTGCGACCAGATGGACGACGATCGCCTCGGCTTTGTCGACCCGTTCGAGCGAGTAGATGATCCGGTACGAAGCCTGCGAGAGTTGGCGATAGGTTGAGATACCAAGCATTTCCAGCTCGGGAGGCACGGGCCCCTTGCGCGGATAAGTGGGGAGGGTTTGGATCAGGGCAATGAGTTGATCGAGCAGCGCATCAGCGCCGTCAGAACCGCTATCGCCGCGCTGATTGCGCCGTCTTGTCCATATGCCGCGCAGATCTCGCTCCGCGCTGCGGGTTAAGACGACTTTCAGCGCGGGCTCAGGCATTTAGCCGGCGTTTTGGCGGATGCGGTCCGCTAGTCCTTCGACCGGCGCGAGCCGTCCTGCTGCGACATCGGCCTGACTCATGGCGAGCAACTTCAGGAGCGCGAGCGTCTCCTGCGCTTGCTCGAAGCTCCCGATATCCTGCAGGACGGCCTTTGCTTCACCATTCTGGGTGATGATCATCGGCGGCCCACCTTCGCTCAATTCTCGCATGATCTCGGCGCTGTGAGCTTTGAGATAGCTGACTGGCTTGACGCGGTGTTTGATCTTCATGGCAACCTTCGTAAGCTAAATTCGGTCTGAATATAGTCCAACCGGCCGCTTTTGGCAATCTCTAAGGCGGTTCTGAACGAAGGTGGCCGGCCGGCACTCGCCGGAGAAGCATGAGTGATTGCCGCCTATTGTGAGGCTACCATAGTCGCTTCACGGCGAACCCGTCGAACAGGGCTTCATTCGAAACCAGCACCATGTCTTCGACCTGCGCTTGAGCGATGAGCAGGCGGTCGAAAGGGTCCTTTTGGGCGATGTTCATTTCGCCCGCGAGCCGGGCGTGGTGCACACTGATCGGCAGTTCGCCAAAGCCCTGTTCGGCAATGATTTCTTCGAAGCTCTGAGCGAGGAGGGCTGCGCCCGGCAGCTTTCCGATCCGGAACTTGGTGGCGATCTCCATCGCCGAGGCGGCGCTGACGGCGATCTCGTTGACTTCGTCCGCAATGGCTTCGCGAGCGCGGCCGCTGAGGGCTTCGTCACCCGCCAACCACCAGATCAGCGTGTGGGTATCCAGCAGCAGCCTCAAGCGAGATTCCATCCTTCGAGCTCATCGTCGGCCAGCGGCTCGTCGAACCGGGTGTCGACCGTGATCTTTCCCTTGAGCGCGCCAAAACACCGCCGCCCGCGCGGGTTTACCGGCACGAGGCGCACGACAGGCACATTGCCGCGGGCGATCACCACCTCGCCGCCGGCCAGGGCGTCGGCAATCAGGCGGGACAGGTTGGTTTTGGCATCGTGAACCGAGAACTGGGCCATGGGGCAAC
>LSKF01000146.1 GCA_001556995.1 Erythrobacteraceae bacterium CCH12-C2 | reverse complement strand
AGGCTGCGCTTCGTCAAAGCGCACCGCCATGCCCCACCGCGCCACAACCGGGGGGATAAGCGCCGTATCAACCGGACGGCGCGGATCGCCGAGCGGCAGATCATACTCCCCCGTCAGCGCCGGATCGAGCACCAGCAACAACCGCCCCCCGCCACGTACCCACGCATCAAGCGCCGCATTGTCAGCGGGCGAGAGCCCGCGCGGCTGGATCACCGCCAGCCGGGTGAGACCGGCAAGGGGATCGGTCTCGGGCTCGTCGGGCGATAGGCCTGCAACCAGCGACAGGGTGTCGAGCGGAACAAGGGCATAGGTTTGCTCCATCGCAGTGCGTTGCCACACCGCTTCAGCGCGCCCAGCGGCAAGATCGGCCAGATCGGCCCCTTGCGGCCAGTACAAGGGCAAGCTCGACATCAGACCGAGCGGCTCGCGCGCGGCAGCGAGCGGGGGCGCTTCGGCAGAAGGGCGATCACATCCGGCCAGCGCCAGCAGCCCGGCCGCTACGATGATAGCAAAATTAGGGCGCAGGCGCGGCATTGCCCGAACCGGAGGGGCGCGGCTGCGGCAGATCCAAGGGGGGCGGCGCTGGCGAAGGGCTCGGCTCGGCGGCGATATCGGGCACCACCCCAGCGTCAGCGAGCGGATTGGCTTGCGGGGGCGCCGCGGTTGGCTCGGTGGTGGGCGCCGCTTCCGGCACAGCGGCCTGATCGGCCAGATCGGCCTGGCTGCCGATGATGCTCGCCAGCCCCACCAGCAGCACCATCGCGCCAATGCCGAAGAGCCCGATCTGCAACCGCTGGATCGCCTCCGCGCGGGCCTGACTGGGGGGCGGGGCGAGATTTTCCGCGTCAGGCTGGCCGGGACCAGCCGCCTTGGCGTGATCCGCGCCGAACAGGCTGCGCTGATTGAGGCGACGAAACCGCTCGCGCCAGCTCATCCCGCCCCCCGCTCAAGCCAGTCGAACACCGGCAGCTCCTTGGCGCGCAGCCATTCGGGGTTGTAGAGGGTCGAGAGATAGCGAAAGCCGGTGTCGCACAGGATCGTCACCACCTGCGGATTGGGCCGCCCTTCGGCCACCAGCTCCTTGCCCAGCGCCACCGCGCCCGCGACATTGATGCCGGATGAGAGGCCGAGGCACAGCCCCTCCTCGCGCAGCAACCGGGCGACCCAGTGCAGGCCCTCCTCGTCGCTGATGCGGTATTGGGTGTCGATCGCCGCGCCTTCGAGATTGGCGGTGATCCGCCCCTGCCCGATCCCTTCGGCGACCGAAGACCCTTCCGCCTTCAGCTCGCCGTGAGCGTAGTAATTGTATAGCGCCGCGCCATGCGGATCGGTGAGCGCGATGCGGATGTTCTCGTCAAACGCCTTGAGGCCAAGCCCCACCCCCGCAATCGTTCCGCCGGTGCCCGCCGCGCAGGTGAAGCCATCGACGCGGCCCTGCAGCTGCTCCCAAATCTCTGGCGCCGTGCCTTCGATATGGGCGCGGCGGTTGGCGATGTTGTCGAACTGGTTGGCCCACACCGCGCCGGGGGTTTCCTCCGCCAGACGGCGCGAGGTGTGGACGAAGTGGCCAGGGTTCGCAAACTTCGTGGGCGGCACCAGCACCAGCTCCGCGCCCAAGGCGCGCAGCGTGTCCATCTTTTCCTTGGACTGGTTGTCGGGCATGACGATGATCGTCTTGTAGCCCTTGGCATTGGCGACCAGCGCGATCCCGATCCCGGTGTTGCCCGCTGTGCCTTCGACCACCGTGCCGCCGGGAAGCAGCTCCCCCCGCGCCTCGGCATCGCGGATGATCCACAAGGCCGCCCGGTCCTTCACCGAGGAGCCGGGATTGGCAAATTCGCACTTGCCATAGATGTCGCACCCCGCCGCTTCGCTGGGGCCAGCGAGCCGCACCATGGGCGTGTTACCGATCAGGGCGAGCGTATCGCCAAAGGGCCGGGTGATGTTCATGGGAGTTAAATTAGGCGCTCACACGGCGTGGGGCAATGTCCAAGTCCGACGATCATGAGGTCAGCGTCAGCGACACCTCAACCACACTACCCTCTTCAATCTTTTCGGCCTTTCGCACCGCGGCCTTCAACGGCAGCAGCCAGCCGCCCGCTTGCTTCGAAGGGAACAGCGAGGTCCGCCACGTCGTGCTGCCAATCGTGGCCTCGACATAGACCGATCCCCAAGCCGCAGCATTCGTCGCCTGCGACCGGATCGCCTGCGCGGATTCGCCATCAATCGTCAGGAAATACCACGAGCCTTTGGCCGGAGCGCCATCGCTGCCCTGCCATAGCCAGACCGGGCCAGAGACCCGCCAAGGACCCGCAGAGCACTCGGGCAAGTGCCCCAACTCGTCGCGCAAGAAGCGGGCGAGGTCCGCATCCACCGGCCCGCCCTCCCTTGCGCCCTGCGATCAGTCTTCGGGAGCGATCGTGACGTGCAGCCCGTCGAGCTCTGCGGTGAACGGGATCTGGCACGCAAGGCGCGAGGTATTGCTGCGGTGATCGCTGGATTCGAGCAGATCATCCTCGTCCTCGCTCATTGTCGGCAGCTTGTCGGCGAAGGCCGGATCGACCACCACATGGCACGTCGCGCACGAACAGCACCCGCCGCACAGCGCCAAAAGCTCGTCAAACCCGTTGTCGCGGATCGCTTCCATCACGGTGAGACCATCGCCGACGACGATCTCGCTGGTGGCGCCTTCGCGGTTGGTGACGACCAGTCTGGGCATGAATCTCAATTCCTTTTGGGCTTGCGCGCAAGAAGTGGCGCTGTGAGGGTGCTGCTGGGCTGCTAAGATACTCTTGGGGCCATGGCAAGTTCAGGAAAGTGGCGATGGGGCTGACAGCGGAAAAATTGCGCGAGGACTTGGACGCCGTAGCGGCGCGCGAGCCGCGGCTGGCTGAGGAACTCGCCCGCATCGGTTACCCCGAACCGCGGATCCGCGAGCGCGGCTACACCACGCTTTTGCGCACCATCGTCGGCCAGCAGGTCTCGGTCGCAGCCGCCGCCTCGATGTGGCGCAAGCTCGAGGCGGAGCTGGGCGAAGGCTTCACCCCCGCGTGCCTTTTGGCGCGCGATTTCGACACGCTGCGCGCCTGCGGTCTCTCGCGCCAGAAACAGAGCTATGCCCGGTCGCTGTGCGAGTTGGTCGACGCCGGCGTGCTCGATCTCCACGCCCTGCCCGCTGACGACGAGGAAGCGATCGCGATGCTGACACAGATCAAGGGGATCGGGCGCTGGTCGGCGGAGATTTACCTGCTCTTCGCCGAAGGCCGCCCCGATATCTGGCCCGCCGGCGACCTGGCGGTGCAGGAGGGCGTGAAGCGGCTGCTCGGCCTCGACGAACGCCCCGCCGAGAAAGCCACCCGCGCCCTCGCGGAACCCTGGTCGCCGCAGCGCGGGGCCATGGCAATCTTCACCTGGCATTTTTACGCCAACCCGGCGCTGTAATGGCTGACAAGCCCGCTGCGCCCCCTTAAACGCGTTGCAAACAGCAATCGAGAGAGGGATCCCATGACCACACAGGCTTCGGCGCGCCGCAGCATCTTCATCACCGGGGGCGGATCGGGCATCGGCCGCGCTGTTGCCCGCTATTTCGGGGAGCGGGGCTGGTTTGTCGGGATCGCCGACATCAACGAACTGGGGATGCAGGACACCCTCGGGCTGATCGGCGGCGGGTTCAAATATGCCCACCGCCTCGATGTGCGCGATCGTGCTGGATGGGACGAGGCGCTGGCCGCCTTCCACACTGCCGCCGGGGCGCGGATTGATGCGGTGATCAACAATGCCGGGATCGGCACCGGCGGCTCGCTGTCTGAGCTTGACCCGGAGGAGATCGACCGATGCCTCGATATCAACCTCAAGGGCGTGCTCTACGGCGCGCAGGCGGCCTACCCATACCTCAAGGCCACCGCGCCCGGCTCGGCGTTGGTCAATATCGCAAGCGCCGCCGGGATCGCAGGGTCAGCCGGGATGAGCGTTTATTGCGCCACCAAGTTCGGCGTGCGCGCCGTGACCGAAAGCCTCGACGCCGAATGGGCGCCGGACGGGATCACGGTTGCCTCAGTCTGCCCGAGCTTTATCGAAACTCCGCTGCTCGACGGCACCGGCAACCGCAAATCCAACGAACAAATCCGCGACCGGGTCAAGGCCGCAGGGCTCGAGATCACGCCGGTCGAAGAGGTCGCCAAGGCGGTGTGGGACGCGGTCCATGGCGACAAGCTCGACTATTTCGTGGGCAAAACCTCCAAGCGCATGGCTTTTGCCAAGCGCTGGATGCCGGGCAAGGTCCGCAAGCAGCTCAGAAACAGCCTCAGGCCGCTGGGGCAGTAAGCGCGTCAATCGCGCGCGCCATGATCGCATCGCGCTGCGACAGGCCGCCATTGTCGCCCGCATCATGCGTGGTCAGGGTCACCTCAACCCGGGCATAGACGTTGAACCATTCGGGGTGGTGATCCTGCGCTTCGGCCAACAGGGCGACGCGGGACATGAAACCCCAGGCTTCAGAGAAATCCCCGAACCGGAAGGTGCGGGTGATCGCCTTGCCTTCGCGCGCCAGCGCCCATGCCGGGTGCGCGGCGAGCAGCGCGGTGATCTCGTCGGGGGTGAGTTCGGGGACAGCCATGGTAGAGGTTCCTTCGATGGGGTCGCTTGTTTGCCGCTGCGCTTTTCCCTAACGCGGGGGTGCAATGCAAGCGCCCTCACCCTCCCTCATCGCTGACAATCTCGCTTGCCGACGCGGCGAGCGGCTGCTGTTCCGGCGGCTGTCCTTCAGTCTCAGCGCGGGGGCAGCGTGCCATGTGACGGGGGCGAACGGGGCAGGCAAGACGACGCTGATCCGCGCGCTGGCGGGTCTGACAACGCCTTACGCGGGCACGGTGAAGCGCGAGGGCGCGCTAGCGCTGCTGGACGAGCGCACCGGGCTCGACCCCGATTGGCCGCTCGGGCGCGCGCTGGCCTTCTGGTTCGGCCTGGATGGTGCGCAGGACGGCGCGGCGATCATGGCGCGGCTGCGGCTGGAGGCCTTGGCCGAGGTGCCGGTGCGCTATCTTTCTACAGGCCAGAAAAAGCGCGCGGCGCTGGCCCGCGTGCTCGGTCAGAGCGCAGCCGTCTGGCTGCTGGATGAGCCGCTATCGGGGCTCGACATCGCTTCACAGGCGCTTGTGAGCGCGTTGGTGCGCGAGCATTGCGCGGGCGGCGGGATCGCCCTGATTGCCTCGCACCAGCCGCTCGATGTGCCGGGGATGACCGCCTTCGCGATTGAGGACTTCGCCCCTGCGGAAGAGGAATACGGGGCATGATCGCCGCCCTCCTGCGCCGCGACCTAGCGCAATTCTTCCCCTTCACCGGAAGCGGGGCGGCGCTGCCCGTGGTGTTCTTCGTTGCGGTCGCGATGCTCTTCCCCTTCGCGATCGGGCCGGACGCCAATGTCATGGCCAAGACCGGCGGCGGCATCGTCTGGATCGCGGCGCTGTTGGCGGCGATCCTGCCGCTCGAAAAGCTGGTGGCGCGCGATATCGAGCTTGGGTTTTTCGACCAGCTGCGGCTGCGCGGCGTAACCGAGGAAGCCATGATGGCGGTGCGGCTTATCGCCCATTGGCTCAGTTTTGGCCCGCCGCTGGTGCTGGCGACCTTCCCCGCGGCCGCGCTGCTCAAGATCGAGGGGGAAACTTTCAAAATCTTGCTGTTTGGCCTGATGGTGGGCACCCCGGGGCTCGCCGCCATCGGGCTCATGATCGCCGCGCTGACCGCGAGCCTCAGAGCAGGTGCAGCGCTGTCAGGTCTCCTGCTGATCCCCCTCGCCCTCCCCATCCTGATTTTCGGTGCGGGCGCGCTGGCGCGTCAGGATCCCGTAAGCCTCGGCTTCGTTGGTGCGATAAGCCTCGGCCTCGTCGCGCTCGCGCCCTTTGCTGCGGGCGCTGCGATCCGGGCGGCACGGGAGAATTGATGCGCGCACCTGAAAGCCATGTCCGGGCCCATCTGCTGATGGGCAACATCGCACTGGGCCTGCTGGGCTTCACGCTGTTCGCCTTCGCGCTGAAGGCGATTGCGGAGCCTGCGGTGCAGGCGCGCTATACCCCAATTGTAGTGTTCCACGCGGTGAGCATGGTCGCCTGGCTGACCTTGCTGGCGAGCCAGAGCTTCCTTGCCGCGCGGTTCAAGCTCGCGGCGCACCGGGCGACGGGTCGCGCTTCCATCGCGCTGGTCGGCGCGATGCTGGTGAGCGGCGGGGTGATTTCGTGGCGGATCGGGCAGGAGCTCGGCCGTCCTGAAGTGACGGTGGTGAACCTCGCCGCCTTTGCGACCTTCATCCCCCTCTACTTCGCCGCGATCCACTTCGCACGCCGCCGCGACATCGCCGCACACCGGCAGGCGATGCTGATCGCGGCGCTGGCGCTGATGACCCCCGCCTATGCCCGCATAGTGCAGGTGCTGGGCCTGCCCGATCCCGTCGCCATCGGGGTGCAGCCGCCGATCACGATCCTGATCGCCTGCGGGTATGATTGGGTGCTGCACGGGCGCGTGACCCGTCCGACCCTCGTTATGCTGGGGTTCTCGGTCGGGCTGGTGGTGGTGATGAGCGCAGTGCTGGCGGTGCTGTTTTTGTGAGGATTAAAGTGACCGCCTTGCTCAAGCCTATCGCGCTTGTATCCATGGCTCTGCTCGTAGCTTGCGATCAGGCCGAGCCGGTGACCCAATCTTCGCCGAAGCCCGAATCGCATGTTGCCCTGACGGCGCGGATTGAAGCGGCGGTGACAACTATTCTCCCCGATATTACCGTCCGCCAATATGCGCGCCACTATATTGAGAAAGCCGACGGACATATCCTCGGCGTCTATGTGCGCAAATGCCGCGAGGGCACCCCTGTTTGCGCTGAAGCAAAGCCGGTCTGGACATCGAAGGAGCAATTCCCAACAGTGCTCGACGGCGGTTGCGACGCGATCAATGTGGAATACGATCCGGAAGCCGACACGGTGCTGACCGCAGCGTGCAACGACGACCTATGATATTCCGCCTTCGGCTCGCAATGACGAGGTCTAAACGTACGGCGGGCAATCCCGCCCGGTCGGGCTCTTCGTGAAGATCTCGTTGCCCGTCTCGGTGATCGCAATCGAATGCTCGAACTGCGCCGACAGGCTCTTGTCGCGCGTCACGGCGGTCCAGCCATCGCCCAGCACCTTGGCCCAAGGTTTGCCGAGGTTGATCATCGGCTCGATGGTGAAGAACATCCCCGGCTTCAGCTCCGGCCCCGTCCCGGCCTTGGCGGCGTGGACCACTTCGGGCGCGTCGTGGAACAGGCGGCCGAGGCCATGGCCGCAGAACTCGCGAACCACGCCATAGCGGAACTGGCTCGCGTGGGCTTCAATCGCCGCGCCAATATCACCCAGCCTAGCGCCGGGCTGTGCCGCCGCAATGCCGAGCATCAGGCATTCATAGGTCACTTCAACCAGCTTGCGCGCTTTCAGCGATGGCTCGCCCGCGTAAAACATGCGGCTGGTGTCACCGTGCCAGCCATCAACCAGCGGGGTGACGTCGATGTTGAGGATGTCGCCATCCTTCAGCACCTTGTCGCCCGGGATGCCGTGGCAGATCACGTGGTTGATCGAGATGCAGCACGAATGCGCGTATCCGCGATAGCCCAGCGTCGCGGGGATCGCACCGGCATCAAGCATCATACCCCGGATCGCATCGTCGAGCGCGCCGGTGGTCACCCCCGGCTTCACCAGCTCCGCGCAGGCATCGAGTATCTCGGCAGCAAGGCGGCCCGCCTTGCGCATGCCTTCAAACCCCTCAGCCGTGTGGAGCTTGATGGTGCCGTCGCGGTAGACGGTCTGATCGCCGTCAACGAGTTGGTATTCGTGCATCGCCGCCATATAGCGGGGATGCACCTAGAATGCTACTTTCTCGAAGTAGATACTGATGAGCATCCCGACAAGGCTGCTTGTTGGGCGGTCACCAAGACGCGCTGAAGCGCTATCAAGCACCAGGACCCACTTACTTCTCTGTCATCGCCTCATCGGCCGTCTTCAGAATCGGTTTGGTCAGATACTCGAATACCGTGTTCTTTCCGATCTTGATCTCGGCAATTGCAGTCATGCCCGGCTGGATTTCGATCTTCTCACCCGGTCGCGGGCGCATGTCAGCCGTGTCCACACTTATGTTGACCTTGTAGTAAGGATCGCCTGCTCCATCCTTCGACTGCTCGACCAATGTATCGGGACTGATCAGCTTAACGACCCCCTCCGCTCCACCATAGATCGAAGCGTCATAGGCATCGAATTTCACCTTGGCTGTCTGCCCGACCTTTACAAAGGCGATGTCCTTTGGAGAGACCTTGGCCTCTACGATCAGTTCCTTGCCGGTGGGGACAATAGTCATCACCTCGTCGCCCGGCTTTAGCACACCGCCGACGGTGGTGATCCTGACGTTCTTCACGATCCCGCGAACCGGCGAGAAGATTTCGGCATTATTCAGGGCATCTTGCCGCTGGGTAAGCAATTGTTCCGCGCTTACCAGCTCCTCCTGCGTGCGGGTAAACTCCGTCTGGAGGTCCTGCACGTAACGGTCTTCAAGTCCGGCACGCTGGCGTTGCAGATCTTCTTGTTCACGCATCATCCGGATGATTTCGGATTGGGCGACGTCACCGGCACCAACCAGCGGAACGTTAAGCGCGAGCTCATCTCCCACCATCTTGTACAAGCGGTCAAGGCTGCGCGTTTGCGATTGCAGTGCCTGCTTCCGCTTCAAGTAGAGCGAAGTCTGATTGGCGACGAACTCGGGATAGGCCTTCGATTCAGGCGGGAAACTAAGCGGCTTGTCGAATAGCTCGGATTCAATCCGTGCCATTGTCGCCTTCAGCGCAGCTACCCGCGCCCGGCCTTCCTCGACAGCAGCCGCGAGCTTTACCTTATCGAGCACGACGAGCAGTTCCCCTGCCTCCACGATATCGCCTTCGCGCACGCGGATTTCGGTAATCTGGCCACCATCGAGGCTTTGCAAAACCTGCACCCGACCTGTCGGAATGACCTGGCCCGGGGCTCTTGCGATCTGATCCAGTGGCGCAACGAAAGCCCAGACAAAAAAGGCAAGGATCGTGACGATGACAATGGAAATGATCACCCGTGACATGCGGGCTGTGCGGCGCACGCGCTCGTTCATTCGTTGACGGCCTTATTTTTGATATCCAGATTGCTGGCAGCTTTGGAAACCTTGCTCAATGTATTTTCTGCTGTGTCGTCATGGATAATCCGGCCAGCGTTCATGATGAGCGCTCTTGTGCCAAGACGGATCAGCGGGAGCTTGTGGGTCACCATCACGAGCGCCTTGTCCGGACCAAGCATGTTGATGATGTTTTGCAACACGCGCGCCTCCGTACCCTGATCAAGGTTCGACGTCGGCTCATCCAGCAGAAGGATATCGGGCTTGAGAAGCATCAGCCGCGTCAGCAAGGTGAGCATACGCTGCCCGCCGGATAATCCGCGACCACCCTCCGAAATCTCGAGCGAGAGCCCGCGCGGATGCGATGCAATGAGGCGGTCGAGACCAGTCTTCTCAGCTGCTTCGAGAATGGCATCATCACCGGGATCGGGAATGCCCAGCAGGAGATTTTCTCTCAATGTGGCATTGATGAGCCGTGGGTCCTGAGGAATGTAGCCCACATGTGCTCGAAGAATGTCAGGCGCAATTTGGGCGGCGTCCAGCCCGCCGATCGTTACCCGGCCTTGTGCCGGATGGTAAAGGCCTGCGAGCACCTTCAGCAACGTGGTCTTACCTGAACCGACACCGCCGATCAGCACCACACGCTCACCCGCTTCGACCCGCAGTTCAGGCACAGATAGCGCAGACCTTTCATCCCCGTAGGAAAACTCGATCCCGGACATCACAATCGGTAAGGCAAGCTTGGTAGGCCTGAGCTGCTGACTTGGATCGTCAGCCTCTCGGGGCAATGACAGAATGCTGTCCAACGCCCTGAGCGAGGAGCGTGCATATCCGCTTTGGACGATGAACTGGGGAAGCATCGCAATCAGAGGTCCGTTGACGCGGCCGGCAATGATCCCGCAAGCAATCAGGGCGCCAATCGTCATTTCGCCAAGCGTCACTTGGACTGCCCCGAAAGCGATAAGGGCAATATAGGTCACCTGCTGGATCGCCGCAAAGATGCTCGAAGCAAACGCCGTCGTGCGCTTGATCGGATCTTCATAGTCATGGACTTCCTTGATCAACTTATTCCAGCGCGACAGCATGAACCAATCGCCAGCACTCGACTTAATTGTCTCGGCCGCATCGAGGCTTTCAACCAGCATCCCATTCTTGCGGTTGCCGGTGACCTGCGCCCGATCCGTATCGCTGCGGATCATCCGCGCGAACAACAGAGCAAGAAGAACCGAAACCGGAAAGCCAATCAGGGGAACGACCGCGACAATCCCCCCAAGCATGGCGATCACGACTATGAAGAAAAGAGCGAAAGGAAGATCGGCAACCAAAAACAGGAACGACGAACTCAAAAGCGAACGGATCTGGTCGATCCCTCTGAGCTGGGAGGCCATCGTGCCGACAGACTTGGGCCGCGCGTCGAGCCGGATCGATTGGGTGCGAGAGAAGAAGAACTCTGACACCTCCTCGTCAACCCGGGCAGCTTCTCGCTCCATCATCAGCGCGCGTGCGGAGCGCAGCAGAAAATCGAGCACGAGGCCGATCATCGCGCCTACTGTAAGCGCAATAAGCGTCGCATAGCCATTGCGCGGAATGACCCGGTCGTAGATCTGCATCGAGTAAAGCGAAGTGACGAGCGCAAGGATATTGGCAAAGACGGTTGCGAGGATCGCGCTGACGAACACGCCGCGGCGCTTGGCAAGCGACTGATAAAATACCTTGAAGGCGGTAATCGACGCACCGTCTTCAGACTCGGCGCTAAAGTGATTCTCGGTCGGGAACGTAATCCGCGCAAAAGACTCCACATCTTCAGCGGGCTGGCGCTTCCATTCACCGCCAATCCACGCTTGATAATAGAGATCACCAATGGGTTGGCTGATCGTATGCCAACCTGATCCCGTGAAATAGCCTAGCAGAGGGAAATCGAGGGCCTCGGGCCTGTCCTCGAGATACTCAGGAGCTGACCATTCCAACTGGTCAAGGCAGCGGGCGAGATCATCGATGTCACCCTGTTCTTCGAAGACCAATGCGTCGAACTGGCCGGGCACCACCAGAACACCGCGCAGGCGCGCCAACTCGGAGATTTGTTGAAGTAGAGACATCAGGGGCTTTCAATCACTGGAACCCAGCGACACGAATAAATCTGGATACGGGCGTGGCTCGCCATGGCAGATGTTTCCGAGTCCACCAAGAAGAGATCAGCAGTAACTTGCTCGCGAACCGCATTGACGACGTCGAGCCATGACCTGCGCCCCGCAGTGAACTGGCGCCGATATGAAGCCGTAACCTCCGCCGCGGCTGCGACCGAACGCATCCCGATAGGGACCTGGTCGCGGGAGGAATAATTCAGCAAAAGGTCATTGGTCACCCGCAGACGCCCATCGAGCCCGGCCGCCTCTGTCTCAGCCTCAAGCTCAAGTTCGCGAGTGCGAGAGGAATCGACCACGCTGAACTGTGACAAGCCGTTCTGCAGCTGAGCCGTCACCACCAAACCGAAACGTGACCCAGTGATTTCATTCAAAGAGTACTGCGCGCTCAGCTGAGGATATAGCTGGCTTTTCGCTAGATCCGTATCAACACCCGCAAGCTCCCGTTCGGCGGCAGCCACGCGGGTGGTTGGATTGCACTGGATCGCTTCCTCTACCAGCCCAGTAGAAGCGGGGTGCATGGTCGACCGATCATAGAGCGGCATGTCGACAAAATCATAATTGTACAGCCCGGTAACTTGCCGATAAGTCTCACGCGCCGAATAAAAACTGGCCTGCGCGAAAGTAATCTGCTGCTCAATTTCAGCCAAACGAGACTCGGCAAGAACCAGATCCGAATTCGGGCTTACCTGCTGGTCGACCCGTCGCTTAATCGTTGCAACCAACTCCAGCAGTGTCCCTCGGCTGCTCTCCAGCTTCTCAAGCCTGCGCTTCGAAAGCACGGCTTCAAAGTAGGCATTGATAGACTGTATGGCCACCGACTCTGCCACCTCAACGGCCCTAGCCTCACTTACGGTCAAAGCTGTATTTGCCCGGTCGATCTGCGCGCCGATCCTCCCGCCATTCCAAATCGGCTGATCGACCACGAAATTCAAGGCAAAGGGGTCGGTCCCGGCAATTGGATTACCGCCTGCAAACGAGAGCGCTTGAACCGAAGCCGACGGCAGCCGTCGCCGCTTAGCCGCCTTGATATCAGATTGCCTGGCTTTGATGTTGAGCAACGCCGCTCGCACCCTTGGAAAGGTGGAAACAGCGGCATGGACGCCCTCCGCAAGCGACAGCGGGACGCCTTGCGGAGCTATAATCACCGGACGATCATCGGGCGGCCCGAAAACCTCACCTGGCTCAACTGTTGGAGATTCGCTCGCATCAGACTGCGCCTCAGCCCGTGGCAGGTCCAGACTATTTTGAGAAGCATCGGATTGAATTGGCTGGCGGGCACCCTGAGCCGCAAATAGCGGGACGCTGAGCAACGCTATCACCGTAAAAAGCGACGCTCCCGAGATCGCTCTGAACACGTCAGACCCGCCCTTCTTCAACAATCTCAAGATCAACCACACCCTGCTCCTTCAGTTGAGCAACCAGACGCTCGGCTGTTTCGCGGGTTCCAGTGGTGAATTCAAGGGGCTGACCGTCTTCGGTCCCTCGGACAACAAACGGCTGCTCGTGTTTATCTTGGTTCATAATTTTCCTCACAAACACGCTCCATAAATAGAAAGGGGCCGCGGTCAAACCGCAGCCCCCCTCTTTTTTCGAACCAACTATCAGACGAGGTTGGCAGCGATCCCGATCGAGAGCTCGTCCGCAGTGAACGGGCCAGTCGTGAACTCGGGCGAGGTAGCGCCATCCGGGCCAGTAGCACCAGCCTGAGCGGCCACGTCCGGCACCGGATCGCTGGCATTGGCAACCGTCGAGATGACGAAATCACCAGCAGCCAGACCGGTTTCACCAACCGTGTTGACCACGATCTGGAGATCCTCGGAGTCGATATCGCCATCGCTGTCGAGATCGATGTAGAGGATGTTCGCAACCTGATCGTAGATCGCCTGGACACCATCGGCGGCATCCGAGAGCGAGGAGTCAACCGCAGCAAAGGTGTTCACGTTCCCAAGGAAGTTGAACGCAGTTCCATTGGCAAGAACCAACTCGAACTCATCAATGCCGGAAACGAAGCCGTTGACCGTGTCGAAGGTCCCCGAGACCGCACCGAAGCTATCAGCTGCCGGAGTGCCCGGAGCGTAGAAGCCATCATAAACGAGCGTGTCGACCGCATTATCATTCGTCAGATTGATGGTATCCGCACCCGTGCTGCCGAAGATGGTATCTGCACCCGTGCCATCGCTGATGGTGTCGTTACCCGAACCACCGAACAGGAAGTCGCTGCCTGCACCGCCAGAGATGATGTCGTTGCCTGCACCACCAGCAAGGACGTCGTTGCCCGTGTCACCGAACAGCTGGTCGTTGCCATCGCCGCCCGAGATGTCACCCTGACCACCGGCACCGACGCGAACCACGTCGTCACCGCCTTCAGTGCGGACATTCAGGATAACACCTGCACCACCGATGACCGTGTCATCGCCGAAGCCAAGGTCAATCGTCGCGACATCAACATTGTTCACGTTGACCGTCAGGTCAGCGTCACCGATCAGGACATCATTGACCTTGTTCCGCACGTCGATGATCACATCGTCGAGCGGGTTACCATTGATGTCAGTCGAACCGATCACATTAATGACCTGAGCCCCGCCAACAACCTCATCCACCTTCGTGTCGAGACGCAGGATGGCGATGCCACCATGTCCGCCGGTGGTGAAGTTGACGGTTTCAACCCCTTCAACCCCGTTGATGTTGGTGATCAGATCACCAACCACAAGACCGGTGTTCTCACCCGTCACCGCCAGCGTATCCTCGGCCGTTGTACCGCCGATGATGATGTCGTTAGTGCGAGCTTCAATACCGAGGTCAAAGTTGAACACTTCGCCCGAAGCGGATGCATCAAACGTGTCGTTGCCACCCTGAGACAGGTCAACTTCGATGTCTGCACCGGTGAAGGATTGGAAGGCCGCATCGATAAGCACGTCATCGTTGCCCAGACCACCGATGATGGTCGTGAAGCCTGCGGCTCCGGCCTGCGCACCAAGCGTCGCATCGAGGCGGTCGCCCACACCCGTGTCAGCCGAGAGCACCTCGACACCCGAGATGTTGTCGAAACCATCGTCGTCGAAGTCACCGCCGGTCTGAACGAGCGTATCGAGGCCCGTACCACCGGAGAAGCGGATCGTCGAACCAAGGTCGACCCCATCAATCCGCAGCGTGTCATCGCTGGCACCACCAACAAAGTTGATGTTGTTGTTGATGTTGAGGTTCTGCTTGTCGACGGTAACCGCAACACCCTCGCCCGCGCCACGGATGGTGAACGCAAAGTCAGGGTCTGTGACACCGCCAGGACCGCCCTCGAGGACAACCGTGACGCTGTCATCACCATCGGTGATCGCCGAAGTGTCGACGGTAAGCGTGGTCAGCGTGCCGACCAGGTTACCGGCGCCACGGAAGGTGACGAGGTGGTTTTCGCTATCGACGAAATCGGGATCAAGGTCGCCGCTATCGGTGAACACGAAGTTCTCGATCGAGGTGACACGAGCCAGATCAACGATCGCATTGACCTGTTCCACAAAGTTGAGGTTTTCCTCACCATTGTTGAAGGCAATCGTATCATTACCAGCACCGCCATCAATGTCGTCACCCGGATTGAGCGCGACGCCGCGGGCGATAATCGTGTCATTGCCGCCATTCAGTTCGATGATGTTATCGTCCTGACCCGCGCCATTATCAAGAATGACGGTGTCGTCACCCGAGCCCGTGAGGACAGTGTCATCGCCACCACCGTTGTTGTTAAACGTTCCGCCAGCACCGGCAGTGACAGGCTGATCGTTCAAGATGACCGTCACGCCCGCAGTGAAGGCGCTGAGATCATAAAGGTTAGCCGAACCGGGGTCACCGTCCACGACGGTCCGGATTCCAGCCGCCTGTGCCTCAACCCCAAGAACCGACGATGCTCCCGACGTCTGACGGAATACTTCAAAGTTCGAGAAGCTGGTGAACAGAGCGTCGGTAACCGCGCCATTGGCTTCAACGAGGTCAGCAACGCCAGCACCACCATTGGCCGTCTGACCGTTGTTGAGCCCGGTGACGAAGAGCGTATCTTCGCCCGAACCCAGCTGGATGTTGGCATTGCCAACTGCATCGACGACGTCATTGTCTTCGCCGGTGTTGATGGTCTTGAAGCCCGCGCCGGTCACAATAACGGTGTCAGTCCCGGTACCAGTGGTCAGGTCCAACGCACCAGCGACGACCAGATCAACGAGGTCGTTGCCTGCGCCGGTATCAATCGTCGAAGCACCAATGGCCACGCCGTCATCTTCAACGAGGTCGTTCCCACCGCCGGTCGAAACCGTGTTGGCAGTCGAACCCAAGGTGACGATGTCGTTGGCGAGGCCAGTGGTGATGTTCAGATTGAACGTGGTCACGTCACTGGTGTCGATGTCCGCCGTATCGTCAGCACCAAGGGTGCCACCAGCGATGGTGAGCGTCCCGTTGCTCGACGGAGCATTGAGGTTGTCCAGCGTCAACGAGTAGTCGTTGTTGCCGTTACCAGCCAGGTTGACCGTCTCGATGCGGATGAACGCAGCGTTACCGGCATTGAGGGTGGTCGGGCCGTCAAGGTTCAGCGTGTCCGTGCCGGCGCCGCCGTCCAGATCGTCATTATCGGTGAGGTTGCCACCGAAGTTGAACGTGTCGTTCCCGGTTCCGGTCGTGACGATGTCGTCACCACCCGTACCAGCACCGCGGCTGTTGATGGTCAGATTGCGAGAGGCAACCAGCAGCTCAAAAGCACTGACGTTATCGTTGCCCGTGGAGAGATTGATGGTGTCAATCCCAGCCGCAAGGCCCTCAGCACCAAGCGTCACAGTCGTGCCGCCAGTGTTGAGTGTCAGGGTCTCAATGCTCGAGACAGCTTCGAAGTTGTTGTCAGCCGCACTCTCATTGATCCGGAGTTCGTCACGATCAGCACCACCGTCAACAACGTCACGGTTGGTCACGACTACGTCAGCGTCGAACGTACCGGCTGCGAAGTCGATAACGTCAGAACCTGCGCCCGTATCGATGCTGGTGAAGCCACCCGATGTCACATTGACAGTGTCGCTTTCGGTCCCGGTGGTGATCGTGTCGTCTCCAGCCTGGCTGTTCACGATATCAGCGCCAGCGCCAGTGTCGATCACGTTATCGCCGCCACCCGCACCATCAGTCACGGTGTCGTCGCCAGTTCCGGTGTTGAACGAGGTGCCATCGGTATCATTACCGGTGACCACATCGCTGCCCTGCGAGCCGAGGTACTCGACCGCGTTAGGCGCACCAGCAAACGACAGGGTAACCGTACCGCCAGCACCAGTCGCATCGATCTGCGTAAGATTGGCCGTGTTAAGTGCGCCAATCTCGATCGAACCAAGACCAACAAGATCAAGCGTCTGAACCGCAGAGTCGAGGGCACCGATGAAGGAGTCACCTTGGAAGGCCACAACAATGCTCTCAATGCCCTGATTGAAAGTGGAATTGGAACCGATTTGGATCAAATCAACCCGACTCTCATCAATGTCGACGGTAACTGTGTCAGCCGCCCCAGTCACTTCTGCATTCTGGTAACGCGCCTGCACAGTCAAGAACGTGTTATCGTTGCTCAGGTCCGTGATAGCGATAGTGTCAGTCTCAAGATCCAAATTGAAGAAATCAGTCGACGACGAGCTATTGAACGTTTCTACAACCTTCAATCCAGTCGCCTGAGACAAATCAAAAGAGTTTTGACGATTGAAAAGCTGGATCCCGGAGTCGTTGGTCACAACGAACTGTTCAACGCCATCCAGAATGAAGCCTGCGAAAGTCGCCTGAGCAAGAGGGCTAAAGGGCCCAAAATCGCCTACCAGGGTCGAATCGGTGCTAAAGAAGAAGACATCATTCGTCCCCTCTCCGCCCGTGATACTGTCACCGGAATTCAGGTTGCGGTTAGTTCCAATGAAAATGTCATCATTGGCCGTGCCAATCAGCGTATCCTGAGCGGCGGTCAGCGTTCCCTGAACAGTGTCGTTCTCGATGATCGTCCCAGTACCGACCGAGAAGATACCAATGGTCGAAGGTGTACTGACAACAGATGCGGTGAGCGTGAAGGTCTCCAACTCTGGCTGTTCCACAAGGAGATCGCCGATGATCGGAACGGAGACAAGCACAGTCGTCTGACCAGGAAGGAAAGTGACGATACCCGAGGTCGGGACGAAGTCGTCATTTGCCGTCGCGGTGCCTGCAGTCGTGAAGTACGCAACCTGAACCGGCGCAGTCGGCACGGTATCGAGGGTGAGCGTGAAGGAAACCTGACGGGCCGGGCCGTTCGGATCGCCTTCGGTCACGCTTGCGTTGCTCACGGCAACGTCGATCACCGGCGTGAGGGTCAAGACAAACGTGTCAGAGACCGACAGACCAGCGGGATCGGTCGCGGTGACGGTGATGCTTCCGATCGTGCCGTTGAGATCCCGCGGCGGAGTCCCGGTGAACGTACCAGTGGCCGCATTGAAGGTGAGCCATGCCGGAACGCCGGTGGCCGAGAGGGTGAGAGTATCACCGTCAACGTCGCCGAACGTATTCGCCGGAAGCGTGAAGCTAACAACCGTGTCTTCGAAGAACGTCTGGTCCGCGATCGCAGTGGTCAGCACCGGACGATCGTTGACCGGGGTCACCGTCAGGCTGAAGGTATCGTTCGCCGAGAGGGCACCATCGCTGGCCGTCACGGTCACGTTGACGATGCCATTGAAATCCTGCGGCGGCGTACCGGAGAAGGTACGGGTCGCGGGGTTGAACGACAGCCATGCCGGAAGCGGAGCCCCGCCAGCCAGCGTCGCCGAGTAGGTCAGCGTCGCGTTGTCGACGTCAGTGAAGGCATTGGCAGGAACAGTGAAGCTCAGCGCGGTGTCTTCAGCAACCGTCTGGTCCGCAAGGGCAACAGCAAGAACCGGCGCATCATTCACCGGGTTGATCGTAAGAGTGAAGTTGTCGCTTGCGGTGAGGGTGCCATCGCTCGCAGTCACGGTGAGATTCAAGACACCGTTGAAGTCGAGCGGCGGGGTGCCGGTGAATGTGCGGGCCACCGCATCAAACGACAACCAAGCTGGAAGCGGTGCGCCGCCCGTTTGCGTGGCCGAGTAGGTGAGCGAAGCGTTATCAACATCGCTGAAAGCATTGGCCGGAACAGTGAAGTTGACAGCGGTGTCTTCGTTGACAGCCTGATCAGCCAAGGCATTAGCCACCACGGGCGCGTCGTTGACCGGGGTCACCGTAAGAGCGAAGGTGTCGGATGCCGAAAGGCCGCCCGGATCGGTCGCAGTAACCGTTACGTTTACGCTACCGTTGAAGTCCTGCGGGGGAGTGCCCGAGAAGGTGCCGGTGGCAGCATTGAACGTCAGCCAAGCCGGAACGCCGGTCGCGGTCAGTGCGAGAGCGTCGCCGTCGGCATCAGTGAACGTACCTGCCGGGATGGTGAAGCTGATCGCGGTGTCCTCAGCCGAAGAACGATCGGCCAGGAGGTTGGCAACAACCGGGGCATCATTGACGGCCACAGCAACCGCAGGAGCGCCGAGCTCGACAACCTGGGACTCAGAAGCGACATCGCCGTTGAGCACGATCTTGCCGATCGCGGTGTCAAACTTAAGGACGCGGACATCATCGTCAGCCGCGCCAGCACCGTTTGCGAACACAACGTTGGCACCCGCGGTACCAACCGGAATGGTGACGGAAATCGAGCCGTTGGTCAGGATCACACTCGAGCCACTACGGACAATGGTGTAATCGGCGGCCGAGCCAGCCAGAACAATCGTATCCCCGCCCTGGTTGAACGAAGGATCGAGGGTAACCGTGAGGTTTCCGGCAATTGGGTTGCTGAGGATAACCGTCTCAGAACCGGTCCGAGAACCGATGATGTTGAAGCTGCCGAACGAGAGACCGACGGTATCTCCGGCCGAAAGTGTGAGAAGTGCCATTTAAAAACTCCCGATTAAACTTGGTCTCAAGGTTTTGAAGCTGAGACGCTAATCATTGAGAAAAGGAAAACTGAAGTACCTTTGTAAGTCGCGATTAGCATCACGGCTGGAAGAAGTCGAGCGGGGCGCCTCCATTCAGCACATTGCCAACAGCCTGTTCCGCAGAGGCTTCGTCGATGACGAATACATTTTGGTCTGCGACCCCCTCCAGAACGACAGTGCTGGGACCGTTGGGACCGGTGATCGAAATGTTGAGATCGTCCCCCACCGTGCCGAAGCTGTAATTGTTAGGGTCGCCATTGAGCACGACAAACTCATCGTCGCTTCCGAAGTTAATGATAACCACGTTGCTCGCCACGAGTGCGTTGTCTTCGAAGGAAAACGCTCCCGTACCTGCGTCAAAAATGCGCGCAGTACCGACGTTCGCATCATTGTCAGCGTCGAGTGACACCGTCTGGACCGGAG
>LSKF01000145.1 GCA_001556995.1 Erythrobacteraceae bacterium CCH12-C2 | reverse complement strand
GAAGGCACGGCAAAACCTTAGCGTATATCTGGGTCCGTTCTGTGTACCGACCCCGGATTGGGAAATGGCTGCTCGATCCCGATCCGCGTCATCGTCATGCTATCTGCAGTAAAGCTATAGGCCGGCGGGCCGGAGACCGGAAAATTGTCGATACCGAGGTTGAGGCTCGGATCGGGCAAGCGCCCTGCGGCCACCGCCGCATCTCGACTTGCCTCGACGCCGGATACGCCAGCCCGGATCGATGGTGCATCGCGCGTGGCACGTTCGATTGCCGCCTCGAAGGAGAGCGGTTCGGCAAGCGCCGCACCAGACACTGCCGCGAGAAATGGTGCCAAAAGAGGCAGGTAATGGATTGTTTGCATGAAGCTCTCCTCGTGGAGGCTACCGTGCCGATATAGATGGCCGGGCTCGGACTGACGCGGCGCCGACGGAGAAGATACCTCCGCCGACGCCGCGTGCCCGGCCAGTCATTTTCTGGTTATCGGCCAGGCAACGGCCTTAGCCGATTGAGGGAACCCGGGCCTTGCCGGACATGTCCATCGTGCATCCCGATGTATCAGCCTTCATCGCGGAGCATTTGCACGCGGCGGCTTTCGCCACGTCATCGCTGATCCATACGCGGACAAGCGCCGGCGTTGTCGGTCTCGGCCCTAGTTGAGAGCGGGAGCGCCATTCCCAATGGCCGCCTTCAGGCGCATGGGCGGAAGCGGCAGAGACGGGGACTAGAAGCCCTATCGCAGCGGCGAGCAAAAGTCTTGTCTTCATGAGTATTTCCTTGCTTGAACGATTTGACCGCGCGCAGGCAAGCAGACGGGCCCGCAGCGCTACACTTCGGCTCAGGCAAGATTTGTGGGCGGCTCGGGCTCAGGACCGATAATGCGACCTGTCAACGTGGCGACAGGCCTTCGCGCTGGAATCCAGGCGTGAAACAACATCGGCTCTGTGATCGGCAGTAAAGGAACCAGAGCCACCGGCACAGCGCAGCCCATCTTCGCAACGCATTCGAGCGTCATGCCTTCACAGGGCTTTTCGGGCTTATCCGGTTGAGCGACCCCCATCATCTCGGCGCAAACAGGATCCATCGCGCCAGCATCAGCGTTTTGATTAGCCCAGGTCAGGGGCATGCTGTTCGCGAACGCGGTTTCCTGGCCCAGGAGACCCACCAACGCTCCGACAAGCATCATCAAGGAGAAAAGCCGCCTCACACATTCATAATCGGCGTGGATGCGAAACGTGTCAAATCTATTCGATCTCTTCTCTTAGTTTGCGAGTTAAAGCCGCGCATCCTTCTCCGGGCTGCTCACCGCTGCTTCGGCCGGCGGGAGGCCCTGCGATCAGCACCATCTGCTCAATGATGGTCGTACAGCCCACGATTACGGATGTTGTTCCAACTGTCGGTGGTGTGGCATGCAACACATTGATTGACCGGAGCGCGTTCCCTCGCAACGCGCTGAGAGACCATCTCGAAGTGCATCATGAAGTGACTGGGCGGTGCCTTGTGGCATCCGGCGCACTGGCGTGAGTTGACAGACGGGTGCCTGAAGGCATCGATCTTCCATTCGGCCACAGCATGGCAATTCTGGCAGTCCTTGCCGAACGAACCTTGATGCCGATCGCGCGCCGCATGGCAGCTTACGCAATTGAGCGCGTCCGTGGTCTCTGAATGTGTTTTCGAGATGCGTGCAACTCGGGGCCGAAGCGGACCGCGCCAAAGGTCTGGATCGAGCAAGGCCTCATGATCCATGCGAGCAAGGCTCGCGCCCCCGTCATGTTCAACATGACAGCTTGTGCACTCTTTCGCTTTGGCATGAAAACGGGTCGACGCCTTGGTCCCGAAATCGGTTTGGATGTGGCAGGCGATGCATTTCTGCGCCTCAACGCCTTGGTGCGGTGTGTGGCAGGATTCGCAATTGCGCCGAAGCGAGGCGTGAGCGGGCGACAAGGGTCCAGGTTCAATCAGCGCGGTCCAACCTGCAATCGCGCGGCTTCCAGCGGAATGGGTCGTCAGCGAGACGATGACGACGAGCATCGCCAGTACCAGGGCATATATGCCGTAGAGGAGGCGCGCGCCATTCACAGCCAGCGAAACCCGAAATAATAGCCAGCCCAGATGTGGAGCAGCAGCAGCGCATAGAGAAGTGTGCTGGTGACGACATGGATCGCTCGCCATCCCCCAAACAGGCCGGCAGCCGCGCGTTCGGCGCGCACGGCGTATTCGGCATCGGCAAGAGCCTCGGCACGTCGTCTGGCATCAGCGATATCGGCGGGCTCGAATTCGTCGGCCGGGGCGAACAAGAACCGCCAACCTTTGCTTTTCGCTCGACCTCCGCCTGCAATGGGCACGGCTCTTGGACGATCCGCGTCGAGTCCCAACTGGAGCGCTGCAAGTTCGGATGTGCGGTCGCGGACGGCTCTTGTGATCTGGACCAGGAAATAACGACCGACAAACCCGCTCCAGACGACCAGTATGACAGTGCCGGTCAGTGCGATGCCGAGCGGGCTCTCGAACTTGTGTGCCGCGTGGACAAGTGCGAGGATCGGCCCCGCCACACCCGCATAGATGTGTATCGCCAGCAAAGTCCTCTTTTGAATCCTTTGATCGAGCCATCGTCCGAACCGGCCGATGCGCCGGGCGGCGACATGGACGAGAGGAACGAGCATCAGCACCGCAGCCGCGATCCCGTTCAAGCTTCCCGCCAGACTGCCGGGAAAGCGCGGCGACGCGTGAACCACGAAGCCGAGTGGAAAGAGAAGCACGAAGGCTGCCGCCAAGGTCATCAAGATGTCGCCGCGCTCGCGCATCAGGCTTCCACCACCAATGGACCTCGGGTGCAACGTGCCTGACAGGCGAGCACATAGCCTTGTGCCTTGTCGTCGGGGTCGAGACCGGTCTCGATCTCCATCGCGATTTCCCCTGCTAGCAGGCGGGTAACGCAAACCCCGCATTCGCCGACCCGACACGAATAGGGGATCTCAACACCGGCGGTTTCGGCAGCCTCAAGGATCGTCTCGTTGGTGTGGAGTGGCGCGGAAACGCCGGCTACCGAGAAGGTTACCGTTGTTGCCGCCAACCGTGCACGGGCCGACGCAGCGGGCGGGGGTCCCGCCTGCGCGGCACTCTGCTCGCCAGGTTCATCGATTGGCAGCGAAGCGGGTCCGAACGCCTCGCTGAATATCTGCGCCTCGGGCACCCCGATCTGGATCAGGATTTCGCGCATGGCGGCCATCATTGGCGGTGGCCCGCACAGATGGACGCGCCGTCCGACGATTTTGGGAACCGCGCTTTCAAGCAACTCGCGGGTGAGGTGTCCTTTGGCTCCATGCCAGACCGTTCCCGGCGATCGTTCCATCGATGCAAAGACACTAAGATTGGGGTGGCGGCGCTCGAGCTGTTCAATCTCCCCCCGGAAGACGAATTCGTCGGTCGAGCGGGCTGCGTAGACGAAGAAAATCTCGCCGGGCCAGGCCGTATCGGTCAGGAAGCGCAGGACCGACATCATCGGCGTGATGCCGACGCCGCCGGCAATCAGAACGATGCTCTCAGCATCGCTCCCGGTAAAGGTAAAACGGCCGAATGGTCCTGCAATTTGAACCCGGTCGCCGGTTGTGACGTTATCGTGCAGATGGCGTGAGACAGCGCCCTGCGTCTCGCGCTTGATGGTCAATTCGACATAGGCGCGCTGCGTCGGTGAAGAGGCGATCGTGTATGACCGCTTGGCTTTGGTTTCGTCCTTCATCGATACTTCGATTTGCAGGAACTGGCCGGGCAGGAAGTCGAAAGGAAGCCGATCCGAGCCTGGGAGCACCAAGCGGAAGGTCTTGACCGTCGGCGTTTCGTTGAAGATTTGGGCGACGCGCAGCTCGCCGCTCCAGGGGCGAGTTTTGCCTGTGGCGGCAAGACCAGACAAATCCGGTTGGCGTGTCGGCCAGTCTGCAGGGCTCGAGATGCGCTGGCTGGCGGCATCTTGGCCTGGGGCGACCGGTGCCGGGCTCGTCAAGTCGGCTATCTGGCCTGCGTGCGGAACCGGGGCGACAAGTGCCTTGACTCGGCGTAGCCGCAGCATCTGCAGAGCTAACAGCGCTCCCAATGCGAGCAGGGTAGCTGC
Source organism: Erythrobacteraceae bacterium CCH12-C2 (assembly GCA_001556995.1). Classification (GTDB taxonomy): domain Bacteria; phylum Pseudomonadota; class Alphaproteobacteria; order Sphingomonadales; family Sphingomonadaceae; genus Erythrobacter. The sequence goes on along the minus strand of LSKF01000145.1, from coordinate 7,186 downwards.
CATGAACAGCCAATGTCCCGGCGCAAGGCCCCACAGCCGTCCGGTGTTCGAAGTGCTCGCATCGCGGGGTGTGAGCCCGGTCTCCTTGCGAAACCAGTCATTCGCCGCGCTGTCGCTGTTTTTTTGGCCTGCTAGTACGGCGATCATGGCCGATCCGCTTTCAATCAGCGTCGCTGCCTCGCGAAGCTGGTTGGCCATCTCAATCCCGTCAGGCTGTTCCGGACCATGGGCTTTGCTTGTGATCTCGCTGGCAATGCTCAAGCCGCGGTGGAGTCGCGCATTCGCTTGCGCGGCGGCATCCTTTCGCGCAGCCTCATCGAGTTCGGGCAGTGCCAGAAAAGCGGAATAGCTGCTGAACTGCTGGCTCAGCTGACTCTCGCCGCCTGTGATCTGTTCCATCATTTCGCTCATGGGGCTCGAGCGGCTCATGCTGGATTGAGTAGGAACGCCAGACTCGGCCACTGGCCCCTCCGCGCTCGCCGACGCGGCTGTGCCATCGGGATGGTGCGCGGCGTGATTGCCGACAGATTGCGCGGCTGCCGCCGAGCCTATGACAGCTGCAGCAGCAATGAGGAGTATCCGCGCCGGGCGTTTTGCGAAAACGAAGTTCATGTCACGCCAATTGCCGGCCCAATTGCCTACATGTCGCTCATTGGCATCGGATCCGCCTTGTCCTTGGGCGTAGGCTCAGGAGCGGGCTTGTTCCCCATGCCCTTCATCGCGTGGCCGTGGGCGCCGTCCGGCCCCATCTGGTCAGTGGGCATCGCTCCATCCTGCATGGAATCGTGCATGGCCTGGCCCTCGTTCATCTGATCGTGCATTTCGCGGGCGACTTCTGACGGGTTGTCTTCCCGAATGCTGGTATCGGTGTTGGTGGCAGCGACGTTGTCGGCCTCTGACGCCGGGCTACAGGCACCCAGCGCTGCAGTAATCACGAGCGCCGATACAATCGGGGTCCATTTGGGGCTTAGCAAAGTCATGATCGTTCCTTTCTTCTGAATGGGATTTCGCCGTTGAGCAGCGCTGGCTGACCAAGGCCGTGCGCGGGAGACGCCTTGCGGCTAGGTTAGCCAGCAACCTGCTGATGGGGGTTTTCAGGCCGCTGCGTGAGCTGGCGACGGGATTGCGGATGGGCGATATACCCGAGGATCGGGCAGTCACTGACAGGCACATCCACAGGACAATCCGCAACAAGCTGAGCAAGAGCTCTTTTGATTGTTCGGAGCTGCGACAGCTTGTCTGACAGGCTGCGGATCTTCTTTTCTGTCAGTTCGACAACCTCGGCAGCAGACTTGGCCTGAGAGTGCCGCAACGATAACAGCAGCACGATCTCGCTCAGTGTAAACCCGAGCATCTGCGCGGTCTTGATGAAGTTGACCCGTTCGACATCGTCGCGCCCATAGATGCGATAGCCGGAGGCCGTCCGGTCGGGTTCAGGCAAAAGACCAGAGCGCTCATAATATCGAATGGTGTCGCGCCGCACGCCACATGCTGAAGCCAGCGCCCCGATGGTGTAACCTTGCATTTGCGGCTCCTTTCAGATGGGTTCGCTTGTTCCCAGACCCGTAGGCATCGTCTCTTTGGGGCCATGCATCCATCTTGGGCTGGAGCGGGGCAGCCGCCGGCCTGCGTTGCCCCGCTCACTGCTCATTTGCGGCTGAGCTCGACGATGTCGTGCTCCTTGAGCTTGCCGTCAGTCACCTGCGTGCGAGCAAAATGATCATCGATGATCTCGGTGATCTTGACCTCGCCAACCTTCACCCGCTTGTAACTCGTCTGCTCGGGTCTGTGCGCGTGCCGGTACTCAACCCGGTAAACATCCAGAACCTGACCGGTCTGCGCACCGTCGGCCTTGCCGATGCAGATCACCGGGCCCGTATCCTCCATCGCGACGACGTGTCCGCGCATGAAAAAGCTATGCCCCATGCCCTGGGCGATCGACGGTGAAGCGCTGATCAGCGCGGCGCCGATCAGCAGGGATGCGAAAATTTTCTTCATGTCACTTTGCTCCTTCAAAAAAGGCCGCCGCCGCTGTCGCAGCCAGCGATTAAACCGTTAATCATGCACAGATAATCAGCACTTTGGGCAGACATACGTCGGGGCGAGAAGGCGCATGGTCCATGTCTGATCGCAGCACCGAACGGGCTTATGCACCTTCGACCATGGTCATAGGTCAAGGGAAATCTGGATCATTGATCTTCGTCAAAATGCGATCAGAAAAAATTCCCAAAAATCGAACATTGACCCGGGACCGTAGTCCGGAGCGTAGAACGCCAAACGACCTGACAAAGGTCTCAACTCATTTGGAGAAAGATGATGTCGAACAACCATCTCGATTGCCTTGCCGCATGCAACGCCTGCGCAGATGCCTGCGATACTTGCACAGTCTCATGTCTTAGGTCAGATCATGTTCAGGCCATGACGCGATGCATCGAGCTCACGCTCGATTGCGCAGCCGTTTGCCGCCTCGCGGCTAGTTTTGTCGCGCGCAAAAGCAGCTTCGCCAAGCAGCTTTGTGCGCTTTGTGCGGAGGTATGCGAAAGCTGTGCCGCTGAATGCGGACAACATGCTCATGATCACTGCCAGGCTTGTGCAGCTGCATGCCGCAAATGTGCCGAGGAATGCCGCAAGATGATCGCAGCTTCCTGATCCAGCCGAGGTCGCCGTCGCTCGGTTACCCGGACAACGGCGACCTCATTTACCAATTATATCGATGAGCACCGTAGCGGCGCGGCAAGCGGTCGCGCGGTCTGACTTCTTCTGGTTACCGAGGCCAGACATGTTTACATCCTGCTCCACCACCTTGGAATAAAGCTGGGCACTGCGCCCGGCGGTGTTCCCGAATCGCCTGCGGCGGCAAGTGCCCTCAATAGATCGGACTTCGATCCCATGATGCGGACCTCGCCGTCATTGACCTCGACTTGCTGTGCCAGCGCGCAGAAATGGTCACGGCGGTATGACTGCCGTGTTCATGAAGCCCGCATGTCACAGCCTTGACTGTGCCCCATATACTCCGTTGAGGCACTAAGTGCATGAGTTCCAGAAGCAAAAGACGGGCTCATGAGTGGTCAGGCCGGGCCGAATAGCTCGTCAAAAACGTCGCCAAACCATGCTTCGAACACAGCAAATTCGGCATCGGTAACTTGGTTCTTCGCTGGCCAATCGTCGATGACGCGCCAGCTCACTATATCATGCTTGGGTGGACGGCCCCGGAACGGCCATGGCTGGGTTTGACGGGCACTCCAACAGAATCGGCGATGCCGGACGGCAGCGAACCACCCATGTTGTCGCCGGACTTCGCTTCGTGCCGGCGCTCGCAGATGGGAGTGATGGGCGTCGTATTGCGGCACATGGTGACAAGAGCGTAGCGCTTGCGGCGCTTTCCCCACGCCGTTCTTTGGTCCGGCGCAGAAGCGTTCGTCCGTCTAGCGCACGACTCGATCTAGGCCGGATGGGCGGCGGCAGTAACGCCTTTCGGCGCGGGCCCACCGTGAATTGGCACCCGAGCCTGAGGTCGCCAGCGTGTTCGCCGGGAACTGCGCGCTTTAGAGCGGTTTTCGACCGAGATGAATCGGAAGGGGATTTCCATGGCGGCTGATTTGTGATTCATATGTGGACGCCCCCTTGGCAAAGGCATTGTTGTCGGGACGGGTTTGATCGGATGCTTTCATATGTCCGGCCTCTTTGTGCGGCATTCTTACTGCCGCTGGCCCTGATCGAAATCCGCCGGCGAGGTCCCTAAACAGGCTCCCGCGCTTTGAAGCGCATTGAATCAGACGGGTTGGTCTCACCATTGGCTCGATCTTCACTCATCATCGACTGCCATTACCATTTCGGGTGACCTGGCGCGATCAGGTCAGATGCGCGTAGGGGTGATAGGCCTCCTTGCGGGTCAGCACGACCCAAGCGATCCGGGCGAGTTTGTTGGCAAGCGCCACCGAGACGAGCCGGAAAGGCTTTTTCTCGGAGAGCTTCCTGATCCAGTTCGCCATCGGCGTGGGCTTATCTTTGACGTGGCGCATGACTGCGGTGGCCCCGACCACGAGCAATCGGCGCAGGTATCGGTCGCCCTGCTTGGAGATGCCGCCAAGTCTGGTTTTGCCGCCAGTGTAATGCTGCTGCGGTGTCAGTCCGAGCCATGCTGCGAACTGCCGGCCCGAGGAGAACTGCTCCGCATCGGTCACAGTCGCAGCAATGGCCATCGCTGTAATGATCCCGAGACCGGGGATCGCCGCAAGCCTGCGACTGGCTTCGCTTTCGGCGTGCCACGCCATGAGTTGTTGGTCGAGCATAGCAACCTCGCCGCTGACTGCCATAATCTGGCGGATCAGCATCTCGAGCGCTGCTCGGGCATCGGACGGCAGCGCCGCCTTGTCGGCCATCACTTGATCGGCCAGCTTTGCCAGGTTGGCGATACCGGGGTTGGCGACGAAGCCCAGTTCCGCCAGATGCGCGCGCAGGGCATTGGCAAGCATGGTGCGCTGGCGCACGAGTAGGGACCGGGCGCCATGGGTCATGAGAATGCCCTGCTGCTGGACCGTCTTAATCGGCACGAACCGCATGGTGGGGCGCTGCGCCGCTTCGCAAATCGCCTCGGCATCAAGCGCGTCGCTCTTGCCGTGCTTCACAAAGGCTTTGACATAAGATGGCGGAATCAGGCGGACCTCGTGGCCCATCGCGGAAAGCGTGCGGGCCCAATAGTGCGCCGTTCCGCACGCCTCCACCGCGATCAGGCAAGGCGGCAGCTTCGAGAAGAAAGGCAGCATCTGTTTGCGGTGCAGCTTCTTCACCAGCACCGTGACACCGCTCTCGTCGATACCGTGAGCCTGAAATACGCTCTTCGCCAGATCCAATCCAATAGTCGTAATCATCGTGAACGCTCCTCTTCCTGCTGTAGAAACCAGCCGCATAGCAACTGCCGGTCAGTGCGGGGGCGTCCACATCATCAGAATCCATGCTGGTGAAGGAGGCCGGCCTGGATGGCTCTTTCGATGGATTTGCGGGTTCGCGTCTTGGCGGCGATTGATGAGTGGTTAGGTTGTCGCGCAGCGGCGGTTCGGTTTGGCATTGCGCCATCGAAAGCGATCCGCTGGTTCGGCCAGCGCCGTGCAACCGGCAGTTTTGCTCCCAGGTCACACGGTGGTGATATGCGTTCCCGGCGGATCGAGGAGCGAGCAGCCGACATCCTGGTGCTTTGGGAGTCACGCAAGGACATCTAACTTGAGGAGTTGCGTCTGGCCCTGGTCGAGATGGGTTTGGTGGTCTCTGTCGCCGGACTGCATCGCTTTTTCGTGCGCCGGGGCATGACGCGTAAAAAAAGCCTGGCCATGCTATCGAGCAAGACCGACCCGACGTCCTGAAGCAGCGTCATGAATGGTTCGAAGGCCAGATCGATCTGGAGCCTGTGCGTCTCGTATTCATCGATGAGACCTGGACCGCTACCAACATGACCCGCAGCCATGGCCGCTGCCTGAAGGGCGAGCGCTTGCGGATGGGCTTTCCTCACGGTCACCGCAAAACCACCACTCTGGTGGCGGGCCTGCGCATGACCGGCATGGCCGCGCCGATGGTGCTCGACGGCCCGATCAACGGGGACTGGTTCGAGGCCTATGTGTCCAAGGTGCTAGTGCCGGAGTTGCGGCCTGGCGACGTTGTGATCATGGACAACCTGTCTAGACATAAGCGCGCTTCGGTCCGTGACCGGATCGAGGCGGCGGGGGCAAGGTTGCGCTTCCTGCCGCCCTACAGCCCCGACTTCAATCCGATCGAAAAGGCCTTCTCCCGCCTCAAGGCCATGCTCCGCAAAATCGGTGAGCGAACCGTCGGCGGCCTGTGGGATCTCATCGGGAAGCTCGTCGACATCTTCCACCCCTCCGAATGCGCCAACTACTTCAGCTCTTGCGGATATGACCCGGAATGATCGAAAAACGCCCTAGGTAGTGTGGACTCTTGGGATTCACATTTGCACTGAAATCTGATTCAAGGTTACTTTTGGAGGTTGCCTTGGGTGTTCTGGATCGGCTGGTGCTCAGCGACGTGGCTTGGGCGCGGATGGCACCGTTTATTATCGGACGATCGGATCAGCGTGGCTCGACGGGCCGCGACAATCGGATGTTTGTTGAGGGCGTGCTATGGATTGTGCTCACCGGTTCTCCCTGGCGCGATCTTCCCGAGGTCTTTGGCGACTGGAACAGCGTGTTCCGCCGGTTCAGCAGGTGGAGCGCCAAGGGGGTCTGGTGGCGCATGTTCGATGCGATGTCCGATGACCCGGACTTCGAGTATCTGATCGTCGACTCAACCGTCGTTCGCGCCCACCAACACGCGGCGGGTGCCAAAAAGGGGGCCTGAAGATCAGGCCCTTGGTCGGTCACGAGGTGGGCTGAGCACCAAGATCCACATGGCGGTTAGAGGCTTGGGCTGTCCGGTCCGGCTTGCCCTTACCGGCGGCCACTGCGGCGATGCTCCCCAGGCAGGTGCATTGATCGAGGAACTGCCCGCGCAGGTCGTGATGGCCGACACGGCGTACGACGCCGATCACCTCCGCCAAGCCATCGCCGCCAAGGGCGCTGTCGCCGTCATCCCCAACACTCCGTCGCGCACGTTCAAATACCCGCTAGACAAGCATCTCTACGCCCAGCGCCACCTCGTCGAATGCTGCTTCTCGCGTCTCAAGCAGTTCAGGCGCGTCGCCACCCGCTTCGAAAAGACCGCTCGCAACTATCTCGCCGTCGTCACCATCGCCGCCATCGTCCTTTGGTTGCGATAAATGTCCACAGAAACTAAGGCATCTGCAAGGTCTGGCGCCAGATGCCGCGTGGAAAAACACGCCATTGCCTGCCGCGCGGTGGAGCGGAGGATGCGTGATCTCGGCTTCGCAAGGGCGATCCGTGGCAAGCCGGCACGCACCACGACCAGTGACAAGGCGGCACCCTACCGGCTGAGTCACGTGTACCGCCGGTTCCATGGAACGGGACCCAACCAAACGTGAGTCTCGGGCTTGACCTATGTCTCGACCTTAGCCGGGTACGTTCATCTCGCGTTTGTGATGAAAGTCTACGCCCTCTAAATCACGCGCTGGTGGGGCAGCAGAACTGCGCGTGCCAGCTTGTACTCGATGCGTTGGAGTAGGTTTTGCGTATCCATCCGGTGAAGGCCGCATGATGCTGGCCGGCGCGTAGCCGGGTTT
>LSKF01000144.1 GCA_001556995.1 Erythrobacteraceae bacterium CCH12-C2 | reverse complement strand
GGCGCGCCTGAATACCTCGAAGAGGACGCCTATGGCCCCCGGGTGATCGAAGCAACCGAGGTGCACCTACGCGACCTGCGGTTTCCCTATGGGCCTGATGCGCAGCTCGAAATTCTCTACCAGTACGATTTTGGCGACAACTGGCAGCACCGGCTGATCCTGAGCGAAGTGCCACCGGCGGAAGGCGTCAAATATCCCCGCTGCCTTGCCGGATCGCGGGCCTGTCCACCGGAGGATGTCGGCGGAGACATCGGCTATGAAGCCTTCCTTGAGGCGTGGCGCGATCCTGATCACGAGGAGCATGCTGACAATCGGCGCTGGGCGGGACGCAAGTTTGATCCGGAACGCTTTGATCTTGAGGCGACGAACCGCGCGATTGCGCGAGCCTTGCGCTTAAGTCGCGGTGACTATCGGGCCCGACAAATCGAGTCCATGGAGATGCCATGACAGCAACCGTGGCACAATCACACTGGACACAGTTTACATGGGCAGTTAAGGTATCGGTATTAACATAATGTATGTTATCAAACTG
>LSKF01000143.1 GCA_001556995.1 Erythrobacteraceae bacterium CCH12-C2 | reverse complement strand
CGCTGCTCTACCTCGCGGCGGCCAAGGTGACCGACAACGCGCCCGACAAGACGCGTTTCAGCGCGATGGCCAAGCGGCTGGCGACCGACAGCGGCAGTGCCATCGTCGACAAGGCGCTGCAGCTGTTCGGCGGCTACGGCTATCTTCAGGACTACCCGATCGAACGCTTCTGGCGCGACCTCAGGGTCCACTCGATCCTCGAAGGCACCAACCAGATCATGCGCATGGTCGTCGGTCGGGATTTGCTGCGCCAGTGACCGGTACCCGGGTTGTCCTGACGACACTGGTGGTTCCCGATTATGACGCGGGGATCGCTTTCTGCGTCAATGCGCTGGGCTTCGATCTGATCGAGGACAGCGACATGGGCGACGGCAAGCGCTGGGTGGTGGTTGGCGGGAAGGATGGCGGTCGGCTGCTGCTCGCCAAGGCGGTGGGCGAGGCCCAGGCGGCTGCAATCGGCAACCAGACCGGCGGCCGTGTGGGCTTTTTTGCGCATACTCCGGATTTCGCAGGCACCCATGCCCGCCTTTGCGCGGCCGGTGTGCGCTTTGACGAACAGCCTCGGCATGAGGCCTATGGCACGGTGGCGGTGTTCAGCGATCCTTTCGGGAACCGCTGGGACCTGATCGAACCGAAAGACGTGAACTGATGAATGAAGACGTTCTGATCCGCACGAATGGCCCGATCGGCCATATCAGTCTCAATCGCCCCAAGGCGCTGTACGCGCTCACGCTGGAAATGTGCCATGCGATGAGTGCGGCGCTGACCGAGTGGGCGGCGGACGACAGCATCAAGGCGGTGATCCTCGATCATGCCGAAGGGCGCGGCTTCTGCGCCGGGGGCGATATCGCCTTCCTGCGCAACTCCGCGCTGAACGATGGCGGCGTTTCGGGCCGCCAGTTCTTCCACGACGAATATCAGCTCAACCACCAGATGTTCACCTATGCCAAGCCGATCGTGGCCTTCATGGACGGCATCACGATGGGCGGCGGCGTAGGCATCTCGCAGCCCGCCAAGTACCGGGTGGCGACTGAAAACACCCGCTTTGCCATGCCGGAGACCGGGATCGGCCTGTTCCCCGATGTCGGCGGTGGCTGGTATCTCTCGCGGCTCGGTGGGCGGCTGGGGCAGTTCCTGGCGCTCACCGGCGCGCGGCTCGACGGGTCGGAATGCCTGTGGACCGGGCTTGCCACCCACTATGTGCCGCACGACATGCTGGAGGACATCAAGGCCCGCATCCACGATCACCCTGACCGGATCGCGGGCATCCTCAGCGAACCCGTCGGCACCCCGCCCAAGGCGCGGATCGAGGCCAATGCCGACAGGATCGCCAAGCATTTCGCCTCCGAGCGTTACGAGGACATTCTCGCCAGCCTCGATGCCGCCGCGAGCGCCGGCGACGACTGGGCGATGAAGGAACGCGACACGCTCGGCACCAAGAGCCCGCAGACCTGCAAGGTCGCGCTGCGCCAGCTGGCCGCTTCGGCAGCCCTCACCGATTTTGCCGACAACATGCGGATGGAATACCGCATCGCCAGCCGCGTGCTGACCCGCCCCGACTTCGCCGAGGGCGTGCGCGCGGTGATCGTCGACAAGACCAATGATCCCAAGTGGGACCCCGCCACCCCGGAGGGCGTGACCGAAGACCTGCTCGACGCGATCTTCGCAGCCCTGCCCGCCGATGAGGAATGGAAGCCGCTATGAGTTACGAAACCATCACCGTTGAAACCGATGCCCGCGGGACCAAGGGCGTTACGCTGCTGACGATCAACCGTCCGCAGGCGCTGAACGCCCTCAATTCGCAGGTGCTGACCGAGCTGATTGACGCCTTCGCCGCCTATCAGGCCGATACCACACAGCTGTGCGCGATCCTCACCGGCAGCGGCGACAAGGCCTTTGCGGCGGGCGCGGACATCAAGGAAATGAGCGAGAAGCCGGCAGCCGATTTCTACCTCGACGACTTCTTCAGCCCCTGGACGTCCGAGATCGTCAAGAAGACCCGCAAGCCGTGGATCGCGGCGGTCAACGGCTTTGCGCTGGGCGGCGGGTGCGAGCTGGCGATGATGGCGGACTTCATCATCGCCAGCGACAAGGCAAAGTTCGGTCAGCCCGAAATCAAGCTCGGCGTCGCGCCGGGGATGGGCGGTTCGCAGCGGCTGACCCGCGCGATCGGCAAGTCGAAGTCGATGGAAATGTGTCTCACCGGCCGGATGATGAACGCCGAGGAGGCCGAGCGCAGCAACCTCGTCGCCCGCGTGGTGCCGCATGAGGAACTGATCGCCGAGACGCTCAAGACCGCCGCGATCATCGCCGGAATGCCGCCGATGGCGACCATCGCCAACAAGGAGATGGTGAACTCGGCTTTCGAGATGACCCTCGATCAGGGCCTGATCGTCGAGCGGCGGATCTTCCAGATCCTCACCGCCTCCGAGGACAAGGCCGAGGGCATGGCTGCTTTCATCGAGAAGCGCGAAGGGCAGTGGAAGGGGCGGTGACTTAGTCCCCCTCCCGCTTGCGGGAGGGGTTAGGGGTGGGCAAGTCCCACCGCAGTCTTGCGGGAAGCAGGCCCACCCCCGGCCCCTCCCGCAAGCGGGAGGGGAGAGACAACATGAAAATCGCCTTTATCGGCCTCGGCAACATGGGCGGCGGGATGGCTGCCAACCTTGTGAATGCGGGCCACGAAGTCCGCGCCTTCGACCTTTCGGAGGCCGCGCTCGCCGCTGCGGGTGAGGCGGGGTGCGAGACGTTCGCCACCGCAAAGGAGGCCTGCGCCACGGCCGAGGCGGTCGTTTCGATGTTGCCCAACGGCGCGATCGTCAAACAGGTCTACTGGAACGACGTGATCGGCCACGCCCCTGAAGGCGCGATCATGATGGACTGCTCGACCATCGACGTCGATACCGCGCGCGAAGTTATCGAAGTCACTGAAGCGCATAATTACCAGATGGTCGATGCGCCGGTCTCGGGCGGGATCGCGGCAGCGACAGGCGGCACACTCACCTTCATGGTCGGCGGCAGTGACGAAGCATTCGCCCGCGCCCAGCCGATCCTTGCCGCGATGGGCAAGGCGGTGATCCATGCCGGCGCTGCGGGAACGGGACAGGCCGCAAAGATCTGCAACAACATGCTATTGGCGATCCACATGATCGGCACCTGCGAGGCCTTCGCCATGGCGCAGAAGCTCGGGCTAGATCCGCAGACCTTCTACGACATTTCCAGCGTCTCCTCGGGCCAGTGCTGGTCGATGACCTCCTATTGCCCGGTTCCCGATGTCGGGCCCGTAACCCCGGCTGACAACGGCTATCAAGGCGGCTTTGCGGCAGGCCTGATGCTCAAGGATCTTAAACTGGCGATGGAAGCGGCAGCGGGGGCGGGGGCCAAGGTCGAACTCGGCGAGCACGCCCGCGTGATTTACGAAGCCTTCGCCAAGGACAATACTAGCATCGACTTTTCCGGAGTAATCCGCTCGCTAACATGACAATTCTTGCCGCCTGATCGGCTACTGAATTTTCGCGGCGTGCCCATCACGGGCCACGGGTGGTCGCATGCCCGATGTAGCATGACCAAGCGTCAGAATTTTCATCAATTGCTCGTCAATATGCTCCGAGACCTTGCATGGCGTTTTCGCACGATCAGCAACTCATAGCGCGGTCGACATAGCGATGTCCGCAGTGGAGCAGCCTGTTTGAACGCCGGGACGCTTCGACGGGACCCCAAGGTACCCCAATTGGCATGCTTGAAACACTGCTTGTGCCCTATTCACGGCACTGAGCTTCGCGCAGGCACGGGTGATGTGATAGCGCACGCCCGCGTGACTGCAGCCGAGGATGATCCCTATCTCGGAATCGGTTTTACCCTGCGCCACCCAGTTTAAGCACTCGATCTCGCGGCCGGTCAAAAGGCCGTTGGCAGGAAGGTAGCGTTCGTCGTATGACAGCTGTGCATATCTCTGAACGAAGCGGTATACCGGCTCCGCAAGATGCCGAGCGAAGGTTGCAAAGTCCTGCGACAGGTCTTCCTTCGTCGGAACGGTGCTCCTGAGAAAGGCCGCACCCAGAAAACCGAAAGGCATGCGTACCGGCATAATGATGGCCGCGCTCGCACCAATGAAGTCCTCGAAGCCAGTAAAATCGACCCGATGGACGAAGCGGTTGTGGCCAATGGGCATGGCGCCATGCCCATTGATCCACAGCGGCTCGCTGGCGACGCGGCAGACCTTAACCAGTGCTGAGACGACCGCTGCACCCTTCCTCAGCCACGGCGCAAGGATTTGTCCGTCCCAACCGAATACGCCGCCATTGAGCGGATTGCCTGTCGCATCGACCATCGGTTCCATTGTGGCAAGGTTGTGCCAGGTCATTAGCTGCAAACCATGTCGCTCGGCCTCGTAGGCCAGAGCCGCGGCCGCTCTACCCGTGTCCGCGTGATCGTGGAGCATCACTTCGTGCATTAGGTTCCCGGCCAGGGCGGAGGACCCTTCGGGACGGCGAAGTTCCAGAACGTTGTTGGCCATGCAGTTATCCTTGGGATGGAGCAGTGCGCGTACCCGCGAACGGTGAGCGAGCCGAGCCGACGGAACTATAACCTTGCGCAAGCCCGACCCGTCGTCCAATGCTATTTTGCAAATTTGCAAACCAACACTTTGCAATGTGGAAGGCGCGTCATGGCCAAGCGACATCGGATTTTCGCAGGGGCGCAGCTGCGTGTCCTTCGCGAGCGGCGGCAGCTGATGCAGGCGGAGCTGGCCGCGCAGCTGGGAATAAGCCCTTCCTATCTAAGCCAGCTTGAACATGATGACCGGCCGCTTACCTCGCGTCTGATCGAGCGTGTCGCGAGCCAATTCCCACTCGACTGGCCCGAATTCCCCGGCGAGGATACCGACCAGCTGGCACTGATGCTGCGAGAGGCGGCTAGCGATCCGCTTTTCGCTGAACCCGTTGCGCCAGATACACTCGCCAAGATTGCCGAACAGCAACCCAGCTTCGCCCGCCGTTTCGTCGAGCTGCACGAGGCATTACGCCGAGCCAACCAGAGGCTCGAAATGGTTGACGAAGCGCTGACCGTAGATACTGATGAGGGCTCACGACTGCCCTGGGAGGAAGTGCGCGACTGGTTTCACCTAGCGAACAATTATGTCGATGCCATCGATCGTGCCGCCGAAAAGCTCGCCGCCACCATTGCCAGGGCAGGGCAGGTGGCCTCGACCGAGGACCTGAGGCACCATCTCCGAGACAAGTACGGTATTACGGTCGATGTGCGTCACGATGAGGCCTTGCGCAGCTTCCAAGCCGCGCAGGGCGTGCTGCGGATCGGCGCGGGGCAGCCCGCCACGGGCATCCGCTTCCAGATCGCCTATCACGTTGCCGCTATGTCGCTCGGGCCGCTTATCCGGGAGATCGCCAGCGCGGCCCGCCTGCGCAGCGAGGTGGCGCGGGAGTTGCTGACCGTTGGCCTTGCGAACTATGCCGCCGGCGCGATGCTCATGCCCTACGGCCAATTTCGTCGCCTTGCCCGCGAATTCCGGCACGATGTCGACCGGCTTGCGCTGTTCTACGAGACGAGCTTTGAGCAGACCTGTCACCGCCTTTCCACTATGCAGCGAGAGGGGGAGAGGGGCTTACCGATCTTCTTCTGCCGGGTCGACATGGCGGGAAACATCACCAAGCGGCACAGCGCGACCCGCTTCCAGTTCGCTCGCTTCGGCGGGGCGTGCCCGCTGTGGATCGTGCATGAGGCTGCCGCCATCCCAGACCGCATTCTTGTCCAGCTTGCAGAGACGCCAGACGGCCTGCGATATGTCTCGATTGCAAAGGGGCTTGTGAAGGCATCGGGCCGCTTCGACAGGACGCCTCGCCGCTATGCCGTGGCGCTGGGGTGCGAGTTGCAGCATGCACAAGAGTTCATCTACGCCGACGGGCTCGACCTCTCCTCGGGAAAGGCGGTCACCCCGATCGGCGTGTCCTGCCGCATCTGTCCGCGCGCAAATTGCGATCAGCGCGCTTATCCGCCCAGTGACCGGAACATTTCGGTTAATCTGTTCCACCGCGGAGTTGTGCCATTCGAGATTGAACCGGAGTTTCTCACAAAGAGAGCAAACGAAATGAAGGATGCACCCTGTCGTTGAGGTGCAAAGCTCTGGGCTCGGACTAAATCTGGGCCGGAATGCGACCGCGGGAGCGAAGCTTGCTGCGGACCCCAAGTATCTGGTGAGCTTATTGTAGAATGTTGCGATCCGATGGAAGTCTCTGAGGCAGCAGAACATTGCTTCGACGCGCTAGAGGTCCCTGCTGCGGTGTTGGTCGTAATGGTTCGAGCGCTTGTTTCCGACGATCGGGGATCACCGGGATGGCTCCCTGATCGCGAACGGTGGCCCTGATTCGGTTGCCAACATTGCCCTGGTCGGCAATCGCCCGCATCATGCAGATGGACTCGCTGGTTAGCGGGTCAGCGCCCTTCGCATCCGATGTGTTACCTGGTATCAAGACAAGGCGCAGGGGGCGATTGAGGACATCGACGGGTGCATGGATCGTGTTCGTCCGGCCCAACGCGAGAGATACCAATGGCAGTGGTTCACACCCCGTTTTGCGCCACAGGTAGTGCGGAATGCCTTTATGCAACTGCTATCTCTCTGTATTGTTGTAGAAAGCTACCCTTTCTCTATGAGAGCCGCAAAAATGTCGGTCCAGATGTCCGCCGGTTCCACCTTTTCTAGCGGCCACCGACTCTCGAAGCTGCCAGCGAGTGCCTGAACGCGCACTGGTTCCTGTCGCTGGAAGATGCTTGCGAAAAGCTGGAGGCGTGGCGTAGACACTACAAAGAAGAGCGACTGCATAGCGCGATCGGGAATATCCCCCCGATCATGCTGGCAAACTCAGCCGGTGAAACCAGCCAGCCGGACCCGGGACAGGCGGAGAAGTTCAGACCCGAGTGGTCCAAGGTTGGGCAGCAGTGCATAAGGAGCCAGATTTTACCTCTGTCTTGTAGCAATCAGTGCAAAACGTCGGAGGGTTCAATCTAGCGACTTTGAAGCAGGTACATCCATGTTATCTTCAAGCACCAACCAAGTCGCCGACGTCGTGATCGTCGGAACCGGCCATGGCGGCGCGCAGGCGGCGATTGCGCTGCGCCAGCAGGGGCACGAGGGCTCGATCCTGATGATCGGGCGCGACAACGCCCCGCCCTACGAGCGCCCGCCGCTGTCGAAGGAATATCTCGCCGGCGACAAGGGGTTCGAGCGGATCATGATCCGGCCCGAGAAGTTCTGGGCGGAAAAAGGCATCGATCTCAAGCTCGGCGCGGCGGTGACGGCGATCGACAGCCACGCGCACCGCCTCACTTTGTCGGACGGTAGCCACGTCACCTATCGCAAGCTGATCTGGTCGGGCGGGGGCGATCCGCGCCGCCTGCCGGTGCCGGGCGCGGTGCTGCCGGAAGTGTTCTATGTGCGCGACAAGTCCGATGCCGACGCGATGATGGCCGCGCTGGCGGATGGGCCGAAGCGCGCGCTGGTGATCGGCGGGGGCTATATCGGGCTCGAAGCCGCCGCCGTGCTGCGCAAGCTCGGCTGCGAGGTGACGCTGGTCGAGATGCTGCCGCGCCTGCTCGCGCGCGTGGCGGGCGAGGAACTCTCGACCTTCTATGCTGAGGAACACCGCCGACAGGGCGTCGATGTGCGCCTCTCGACCGGCGTCCACGCGGTGCTGGGCGAGGAAACCGACCATGTCACCGGCGTGCGCCTCGATAACGGCACCGATATAGCCTGCGACATGGTGGTGGTCGGCATCGGCATCGTCCCGGCGGTCGCCCCGCTGATCGCGGCAGGGGCGGCGGGTTCGAACGGGGTGGATGTGGACTTCTGCTGCCGCACCACGCTCGATGACATCTATGCCATCGGCGACTGCGCCGCACACGCCAACCCCTATGCCGACAATGCCGTGATCCGGCTCGAATCGGTGCAGAACGCGCATGACATGGCCAACACCGTGGCCAAGGCGATCATGGGCGAGAAGGAGCCCTACAACGCGCTACCGTGGTTCTGGTCGAACCAGTATGATCTCAAGCTGCAGACCGCCGGACTCAGCCTCGGCTTCGACCAGACCGTGCTGCGCGGCGATCCGGAGACGCGCAAGTTCACCGTCGTTTACCTCAAGAACGGCGTGCCGATTGCCTTCGACTGCGTGGGAACGATGAAGGACTATGTGCAGGCAAGGAAGCTGCTGGAGAGCGGTGTCGGCCGGATCGATCCGCCGCTGCTGGCCGATCCCGAAGTGGCGCTGAAGGAGTTCGCTTGAGAGTTAAGCAGCATCGCGGAAAGAGTTTTCAGAGGCAAGGCAGCCATCGCGACTCTCCGTAAGCTAACTGCTCGTCTTGATAATCGCCCTGTTTGTCACCTGCGAGAAGAGGGGGAGTGTTCGAGGCATTTTTGAAGGCATCCCCAACGTTCCAATTCAAATTCAACATCATTTGCTCGATTTCACTGTCCTGCTCCGCTTCCAAGCTGTGAGTGGATAGTAGCCCCCAGATAACATCGCTTTCGTCGCTCCGATTTTTGCGATTGGCGTGATACCGAGGATCGTGAAAAAGCGGTTGAAGATATGCAGCGCTGGCGTCCAAGAGAATGCAAATGCATCCACCTTTTTTGGGGGCAGTGCAGGGGGCAGCATTAACTTTATCGTGAAAAAATATCCTTTTAAATCAGAATAATAAAGTCAATACTCGAATCCCACCCTCTCCGCCATCGCTTCGTCCGACCCCGAAATCCTTATAATGTCATGAAACGCAACAGCATTTGGCGATTCGAACACCCTCATTCCAGTTAAATTCCAGAGGGGTGTCCAAAGTGAGCTTGAGGACAATGACTTCGTCCTCAAGCGTCCAATTTTCCTAAAGATGGCAAGGGTTTGACAAGAAATCGAATTCGGTTCGAAAAGTCGCGTCACAGTCTCGCGCGACGGACCTGCAGCAAGCAGACGTTTTCCTTCAGAAGGAGCTTTTCGCGATCCCGCTCTTCGACCTTGCGCTCATCGGCGCTGATCACTGCGCCGCTTCCCGCGCCGATCTGGCGAGGTTGAAGTGGAAAGGGTTTCCCATGCGCAAATTCGTCCTCGAAGTCTTGCTATTGGGCACTGCTCTCCCTTCCGCCGGGCGCCGCGCGGTGGCGATCCCGTCGAGGGGTGCCATCCCGCAGCGCAGGCGATGTTTGCCCTGTCGTCGCGAATACAGCACATGGCCGCAAACCGTGACGCGGTGTTTTCCGGCGGCCGGCTGGACATCATAGGATTGCTTGCGGACCGCGGCGGGTTGTCGGTCAGAACCACCGGGGCGCTTGAAAACATTATCGACCGGGTCGGTATCGGCGGTACCCTTGCGGCAGGCACCATACACGGTATTGTCTCGGGCATGGACCGTGATGCCACCATCACCTTTGCTAGCGTATGTTTGCAGTGGACGCATTCGGCACCCGGCGATTTCCTGTGGGCTTCGGTCGCTGATATCGCAGCACTGGGCGCGGGCGGGGGAGACGTGCGGTGATGAGGTACTGGCCGGCCTTGCTGGGCATAACCGCACTTGCGGCCTGTTCGGACCCCGCACCCAAGGCCCCGCTCGCAGCCCAGCTGAGCGCCAGCGACTTCGCCACCACCGCCACCTGCAAGCAGCCGCCCAGCGCGCGCGTGCGGATTGAGGGCGGCACCTTCCTGATGGGGGAGGATGCGATCTACGACGAGGAAGGCCCCCCCCACGAGACGCGGGTGGATGGGTTCTGGATCGACCCGCACGAAGTGACCAACGGACAATTTGCGGCCTTCGTGAAAGCGACCGGCTATGTCACCATTGCCGAAAAGCCGGTCGATCCGGCGGCCTTCGGTGTGCCCCGCGAACAGATCCCGCCCGATATGCTGCTGCCCGGATCGGCGGTGTTCACACCGCCTGCGAAGCCATCGAAGAACTATTGGGACTGGTGGCAATATGTGCCCGGTGCCAGTTGGAAGAAGCCCTATGGCCCGCAAGGCCCCGATGCACGCGCTGATCAGCCCGTGGTGCATCTCGCGTGGGACGACATGCAGGCCTACGCCAGGTGGAAAGGCGGCCGCCTGCCGACGGAGGCCGAGTGGGAATTCGCCGCCTCGGACGCGGGCAAGGTGCGCGCGGTCGCTCAGCCCGGCGATACCGCCGCCAACAGTTGGCAGGGCGTGTTCCCGGTGGTCAACGAAGCCAGCGACGGGTTCAAGGGCGTCGCGCCGGTCGGGTGCTTCGCGCCCAATGCGGCCGGGCTTTACGACATGGTCGGCAATGTCTGGGAAGTGACCAATGATTACTTCCGCCCCGGCCACGACCCCGCAGCCCGCAACAATCCCAAGGGGCCGAGTGAGAATGATGCCTATGACCCGCTCAACCCGGTCGGGCCGAGCCGGGTGGTGAAGGGCGGATCATACCTGTGCGCTCCGAATTATTGCCAGCGCTACCGCCCCCAATCGCGGCAAGGGCGCGACCCGGGGCTGGGAACATCGAATGTCGGATTTCGATTGGCCTACGACACGCCCGAATGATGCTTGGTATGGCGCCGCAGTGTGATCGCGTTAATCCGACCGGTAACGTGCCAGAGCCATCGTCCCCTGCTTTTCGGATGTTGTCCTCTCCGTGGTGAACCAAGGGCTCAGATTTGCCATCGGGGTCTGGAAAAAGGGTGCAGAGCGGAGACAGCTTTCAGAGTGGCTGACAGCACCGCCAGATTTCTCTGACTGAACCCAGCGGCTTACGGCGCTGGCGCAGGCTTGCTCCACCAGGACAGGGTCTGGTTGTCGTGGGCCGAGGTCCACACGCCCTTATCGGTGTAGCGCAACGCGCCGCTGCCCACGGCCTCGCCCATCCGCGCGCGGATCGCGCCGGTGGCAGGGTCGATCACCACCATGGTCTGGTCATCGGTGGTGCGCAGCCACACCGAGCCCCCGCCGGTGTCGATATCGCCCCACTTGAGATTGTCGCCCACCTTGGTGCGGCCCGCGATGGCAAGGCTCGTGGGATCGACCTTGGCGACCGTGCCGTCACCCTGTTCCTGCACCCACACCGCGCCTTCGCCTGCGGCGAGGAAGCCCGGGGTCTTGCCCAGCTTGACCGTGCCGGTGACCGCATTGGTGGCCGGGTCGACCCGCTCCAGCGTCTGGCCCTCGCTGCTCACTGCCCAGAGCGCGTCAAAGCCAAAGGCGAGATACCAGGTCTCGGGCGTGACGGTGACGGTGGCGACGATGGCGTTGGTGGCAGGATCAATCCGAGCGACCTTCCCATCGGGATCGCTCGGCACCCACACCGCGCCCGCGCCTGCGACCACGTTGGTTTCGCCCTTGGGGTTGGCGAGGCCGGTGGCGATTTTGGCTTCGACGGCGGCGGTGGCAAGGTTGATGCGCCACACCTCGCCGCCCTTGCAGTTCGCCACCCACAGCGAGCCTGCGGCAATCGCCATCGTGCCGCAAGGGCGCGGCATCTCGACAGCGGCAAGCTTACCCTCAGGTGACCATTTCTCGACCCGGCCATCATTGGTAACCCACACCGCATCACCATCCACCGCGAGGAAATCGGCAAAGCCCGGCACCTTGATCGCGTTTTCGACGAGGTCGGCGGCGGGGCCAGTTGTGTCCTTGGGCGGTTCGCTTTTCTCGGGCGCGCAGGCGGCGAGCAGCGAGGTGGCAGCAGCGGCGATCAGGGCAGGTGTGCGGTTCATGGCTTCAGCCTCCATGCGGGCAGGGGGAAGAGCGGATGCACCCCGCGCGGGGGCGCAATCCCTGCCAGTCTGAGCACAGCTTAGGCATATTACCTTTGCAATCAATCGTAATAATTCCCCATAGACAAACCCGGCTGATGCGTGGATGCTGCGGCTGCGAAAGGATCCCGACTCATGCTGACCAGCATCCGCAGCGCTTGGCGCTATGCCCTCCTCGCCTTTGCCGCCGTGCTGGTGGCCGCCTGCTCGGGCGCCAATGAGGAGGCCGGGCCGCGCAAGGATTTCACCATCGGCTGGTCGATCTACGCAGGGTGGATGCCCTGGCCCTATGCGCAGCAGGCCGGGATCGTGAAGAAGTGGGAAGACAAGTACGGCATCAAAATCAGGTTCGTGCAGGTCAATGACTATATCGAGAGCGTGAACCAATACACCGCGGGCAAGCTCGACGGGGTGACGGTCGCCAATATGGACGCGCTGACGATCCCGGCGGCGGGCGGCAAGGATACCAGCGCGATCATCCTTGGCGATTATTCCAACGGCAATGACGCGGTCCTGCTGAAGGGCGTGGATGGCGTGCCGGGCATCAAGGGCCGGCAGGTCTATCTCGCCGAGCTGTCGGTCTCGCATTACCTCCTGGCGCGCGCGCTCGAAGAGAACGGGATGAAGCTGACCGACGTGAAGACGGTCAACACCTCCGACGCTGATATCGCAGCCGCCTTCTCCTCGCCGAATGTGACGGCAGCCGTGGCGTGGAACCCGCAGGTCACCACCATGAAGGGTGTGGCCGGGACCAAGGCGGTGTTCACTTCCGCCGATATTCCGGGTGAGATCCTCGATCTGATGGTGGTCGACACCGTGACGCTCAAAGCCAATCCCGATCTCGGCAAGGCGCTGGCGGGGATCTGGTACGAGACCATGACGCTGATGGCGCGGCAGGATGCCGAGGGCGCAGCGGCGCGGGCGGCGATGGCGAAGCTGGCGGGCACCACGCCCGAGGCGTTCGAGGGCCAACTGGCCACCACCTTCCTCTATGCCGATCCCAAGGCGGCGGTGGCCGCGATGTCCTCGGGCAGTCTGGTCACCACCATGACCCGCGTGCGCGATTTCAGCTTTGCCCAAGGGTTGTTTGGACAGGGCGCGCGCTCGGCCGATGCGGTGGGGATGGAATTTCCCGGCGGCAAGACGCTGGGCGATCCCAAGGCGATCACCTTGCGGTTTGATCCTACCTTCATGCAGCTCGCGGCGGACGGGAAGCTGTGAGCCGCGCTTCGGCGGAGGGCTGACCCGATGCGCTGGGTGACGGCGACACCAAGCCGCAGCCGAAGCGTGCTGCTGGGCGCGGTGCCGCTGGTGGTGCTGGGGCTGGGCTACATCATCGCTGCTGCTGCCCGCCACGCCGACAACCCGGCGGACAAGATCCTGCCCCTGCCGAGCGCCATGGCGGCGGCAATGGCGAGCCTGGTGTTCGAGGCCGATCCGCTCTCGGGCCAATATCTGTTCTGGGCCGATACGCTTGCGAGCCTGTGGCGGCTGGGGATAGGGCTGGGCATCGCAACAACATCGGCGCTGTTGGTCGGATTGGTTCTCGGCGTCTTGCCCCCGGTAAGGGCCACCTTTGGCCCGCTCGTGACGGCCATAGCCGTGGTTCCGCCCATCGCGCTGCTGCCGATCCTGTTCATCGTGTTTGGATTGGGCGAGACGGCCAAGGTGGCGTTGATCGTGGTCGGGGTGGCGCCGTTCATGATCCGCGATGTGGCGGGCCATGTTGCCGCCTTGCCGCGCGAACAGGTGGTCAAGGCGCTGACCTTGGGTGCGAATTCATGGGGCGTGATGCTGCGCGTGGGGCTCCCACAGGCGATGCCGCGGCTGATTGCGGCGCTGCGCCTGTCGCTCGGCCCTGCCTGGGTGTTCCTGATTTCGGCCGAAGCAATCGCAGCCGATGTCGGCCTCGGCTACCGCATCTTCCTCGTCCGCCGCTACCTCGCGATGGATGTGATCCTGCCTTACGTGGTGTGGATCGCGCTGCTCGCGGTGGTGATGGACTTCGCGCTCGTCTGGGTAAGCCGCCGCTTGTTCGGCTGGGCCCATGCGGCGGGGCATTGAGCGGGATGCTGCGCCTTAAGAACCTCTGGGTCGAATATGGCGAGAAGGTCGTGCTCGAGCGGATTTCGCTCGATATTGCCGAAGGTTCCTTCGTCTCGATCATCGGCCCGTCGGGGGCGGGCAAGAGCAGCCTCTTGCGCGTCATCCTGGGGCAGGAGAAGCCGACGCGGGGGACGATCACCCTCGATGGCGCGCCGCTGCCCGCCGAATGCGGGCCGGATCGCGGGGTGGTGTTCCAGCGCTATTCGGTGTTCCCGCATCTGACCGTGCTCGGCAACACCCTGCTGGGGCTCGAATTTTCCGGTTCCCCGCTGATCGCGCGCCTGTTCGGGGCCAAGCGCCGCGCAGCCATCAGCGAGGCCGAGGCGATGCTGGAATCGGTCGGCTTGGGGGATGCCATGCACCTCTACCCCGCGCAGATGTCGGGCGGGATGCAACAGCGCCTCGCCATCGCGCAGGCGCTGATCATGCGGCCGCGGATCCTGCTGCTCGATGAGCCGTTCGGCGCGCTCGATCCCGGCATCCGGGCCGATATGCACGGGCTGATTACTCGGCTGTGGCGCGAGCATGGGCTGACCATCATCATGGTCACGCATGACATCAAAGAGGCCTTCACCCTCGGCACACGGGTGCTGACGCTCGACAAGCGCCGCCACGATCCCCACGCCCCGCACCGCTACGGCGCGGCGGTGGTTTATGACCTCGCGCTGACCCGCAAGCTTGAGCAAGTACATGCGGACAGGGGCATGAACGAGCGGGTGGAGTCCGCAGGTATTACGATTGACACGATTGGTAATAATTGAGATGTTTCGCGCATGACCTCCCCCGAGCCCTCCCGTCTTGCCCGCCTCTCGATGAGCCTGCCGGCGGAGCTGTTCCGCCAGCTCGACATGATGGTCGAGGAGCGCGGGTTGCCATCGCGCTCGCAGCTGATTGCCGAACTGATCCGCCATGCGCTTGCGGAGCACGAGGCGCTGACCCGGCCGGATGACATGCTCGCAGGCACGATTACCATCGTCTATGCGGGAAGCGGTGGCAGGGTCCGCCAGCAATTGGCGGAAACGCAGGTCGATTACCTCAAGGAGGTGATCTCCTCGCAGCACGTGTTCCTCGAACAGGATCAGTCGCTCGAAGTCCTGCTGGTGCAGGGCCCGGCGGTCAGGCTCAAGCAGCTATGCGATGCCCTGCGCGCCATCAGGGGCGTGCAGCAATTGCAGCTCGTCACCACCACCGCGCTCCTCCCGCCGCTGCACGAGCAGGACCTTGCCCCGGTCAAGGAGGCGGCGGAATGAGCGCGCAGCTGGCCGATCCCAAAGCCGCCCGCGACCACGCCCGCGCCCAAGGCGGCGCCCGGGTCGAGACCATGCCGATCCTGCCTCCGGTCGCCGATGACTTGCCCGAAGGCGTCGCAGCCGAAGACCTCGTGTGGGAGGAGACCATCGCGCCCGGCGGCTACACTTCGCGCCGCATCGCGCGCGGCACGCGGCTGCGGCTGATCGACAAGGCGGGCGACGCCTGCGCCAGCCTCAACATCTTCAACGCCGAAATGCCGACCGAGCGGCTCAACGTGGCCGACACGGTCAAGGTGCAGTGGAATGGCTATCTCGGCGCGGGCAAGCTGCTGCTCAGTGACATGGGCCGGGTGCTAGCCAGCATCCTTGCAGATGAGGCGGGTACGCATGATACCTTCTGCGGCGTCTCCAATGCAGCCAGTAACGCACGGAAATATGGCGAGGGCCGCAATTCCGGCGCCTTCCCCAATGGCCGCGACCGGCTGATCCTTGGCGCGGCGAAGCATGGGCTCACCCGCCGCGATGTTCACCCCTGCGTGACCCTGTTCAAGGGCACGAAGATCGAGACCGATGGCACCATCACGCCGATCATCGGTCCTTTCGATGCGGGGCGCGAGGTGGTGCTGCGGGCCGAGATGGACGTCATCATCGTCATCGCCAATTGCCCCCACGTGCTCGACCCGCGCCCCGAATGGACCAGCACGCCGCTGCGCCTCACCGCATGGCGCGGGCCGATCACTCCCGAACAAGACACCCTGCGCAATGCCACGCCAGAAGGGCAGCGCGCCTTCCTCAACACCGAGGACTACTACCGCCGCTAACCCGCTCCAAGCCAAGGCATTTTATGACCATCGACCCGGCCCTCTCCGGCCTTTCCGGACGTCTCCTCCACGACGAAATCGTGCCCGCCCGCGCGCCGTGGTTGCACCATGTCGCCGCGGGGCAGACGCTCCGGATCGTCGATGTCGAGGGCAATCAGGCGGTCGATTTCCTGATCTACGCCGCCGCCGACGATGCCGAGCGCTATTCCGCGCAGGATACAGTGGCAGCGCAGGGCAACCTGTTCCTGCGCACCGGTTCTGTGCTGCTCTCCAATGAGGGCCGCCCGCTGATGACCATCGCCGCCAGCGCGGTCGAATATCACGACACGATCGGCGGGGCGTGTTCGTGCGAATCCAATACGCTGCGCTATGGTCATCACACCAAGCATCAGCACGCGTGCGTCGACAATTTCCTTGAAGCGAACCTGACCCAAGGGCGAGGCAAGCGCGACATCGTCTCCAACATCAACTTCTTCATGAACGTGCCGGTGATGGATGACGGCACGCTCGGCATCGTCGACGGCATCTCCGCGCCGGGGCTGACGGTGGATCTGCGCGCCGAGATGGACGTGATCGTGGTCGTTTCCAACTGCCCGCAGATCAACAACCCCTGCAACGGTTTCAACCCGACGCCGGTGCGGATGATTGTGGTCGCGTGAGTTTCGACACCGTCCTCATCGCCAACCGGGCCGCGATTGCGACGCGGATCATCCGCACGTGTCGGCGGATGGGCCTGAAGACGGTGGCGGTTTATTCGGAGGCTGACGCAGGCTCGCTCCATGTCAGCGCGGCGGATGAGGCCGTGTGCATCGGGCTGGGGCCGGCGGCGCAGTCGTATCTCAATGTCGCGGCGATCCTGGCGGCGGCGAAGGCGACCGGGGCCGGGGCGATCCATCCGGGCTACGGCTTTCTCGCCGAGAACGCGGACTTCGCAGAACAATGCGCTGCGGCGGGGATCACCTTCATCGGTCCGACGCCGGACAATATCCGCACCTTCGGCCTGAAGCACTCGGCCCGCGCCCTGGCCGAGGCGCACGGCCTGCCGCTCGCGCCGGGAACCGGGCTGCTGACCGGCGAGGACGAGGCGGCCGAGGCGGCTGCGCGGATCGGCTATCCGGTGATGCTCAAGGCGACCGCCGGGGGCGGGGGCATCGGGATGCGCATCTGCGAGACCGAGGCGGCGGTGCGCGAGGGTTTTGCCGCGGTCGTCCGGCAGGGCGAGGCGAGCTTTGGCGATGCGGGCGTCTTCCTCGAACGCTATGTGCCGCGCGCGCGGCACATCGAGGTGCAGATTTTCGGTGATGGGCGGGGCCGGGTGATGGCCTTGGGCGAGCGCGACTGCTCGCTCCAGCGGCGCAACCAGAAGGTGGTGGAGGAGGCCCCCGCGCCCAATCTGCCCACCGAAAAACGCGCCGCCCTGACCGATGCGGCGGTGTGGCTCGGGGAGGCGGCGGGGTATCTGTCTGCGGGAACGGTGGAGTTCCTCTATGATGCGGTGCGCGAGGATTTCTTCTTCCTCGAAATGAACACCCGCCTCCAGGTCGAACACGGCGTCACCGAGGAGGTGATGGGGATCGATCTGGTGGAATGGATGATCCGCGGTGCGGCGGGCGATTTCGCTATGCTCGATTCCCCCGCGCCCACACCCAAGGGCCACAGCGTGCAGGTGCGGCTCTACGCCGAAGACCCGGCGATGGACTACCGCCCCACCACCGGCACGCTCGTCAATGTCCAGTTCCCTGATGATATCCGCGCCGAGACGTGGGTGATGGCGGGCACGGAAGTCAGCGCGTTCTACGATCCGATGCTGGCGAAGCTCATTACCCATGCAGCCACACGCGAGGGCGCGATTGCGGCGATGCAGGCGGCGCTGGGTACCAGCCGCGTCGACGGGATCGAGACCAACCTCAGGTGGCTGCGCGAAGTGGTGCGGCATGACGGCTTCACCAGCGGCGATGTCTCCACCCGGATGCTAGACAGCGTTGCCTACACCCAGCGCGCGGTGCGGGTGATCGCAGGCGGCACCGCGACGTCGGTGCAGGATTGGCCGGGGCGGCTCGGGCTATGGAATGTCGGCGTCCCGCCGAGCGGGCCGATGGATGATTTGAGCTTCAGGCTGGGCAACCGGATCCTCGGCAATCCGGAGGGCACGGCGGGGCTGGAAATGACCGCGAGCGGCCCGACCCTCCTGTTCGAAGCCCCCGCCACCATCTGCCTCACTGGCGCAGACTTCAGTGCGACCCTCGATGGTGTGCCAATAGCGCGCGGCGAGCCGCTGGCGGTCGCGGCGGGCCAAACTCTCGCTCTCGGAAGGGCGAGCGGTGGGGGGATGCGCGGCTATATCCTCTTCGCAGGCGGGCTCGATGTAGTGCCCTATCTCGGCTCGGCGGCGACCTTCACGCTCGGCCAGTTCGGCGGCCATGCTGCGCGCGCCCTCGTGGCGGGCGATGTGCTGCATCTGGGGGAGGGCGACACCAGCGCGCCCGTCGCGGCGGCGCTCCCGCCCATGACCCGCGAATGGGAATTGCGGGTGCTCTACGGCCCCCACGGCGCGCCCGATTTCTTCACCCCCGGCGATATCGACCGCTTCCTCGAAGCCGAGTGGCAGGTGCATTACAACTCCAACCGCACCGGGGTGCGCCTCGTCGGCCCCAAGCCCGAATGGGCGCGGCGCGACGGGGGGGAGGCGGGGCTCCACCCTTCCAACATCCACGACAATCCCTATGCCATCGGCGCGGTCGATTTCACCGGGGACATGCCGATCATCCTGGGACCCGACGGGCCGTCGCTCGGCGGCTTCGTCTGCCCCTTCACCGTGATCGCGGCGGACCGCTGGAAGATCGGCCAGCTGGCCCCCGATGACCGGGTGCGGTTCGTGCCGGTCAGCATTGCCGACACGGAGGCGCCCCGCGCCATCGCCGAGCTATCACCGATCCTCGCCGCCATCCCCGCACAAGGCGTGCGCCCCAGCACGACCTACCGCCAGCAGGGCGACCGCAACATTCTGGTCGAATATGGCGACATCGTGCTCGATATCGAGCTGCGCATCCGTGTCCACGCACTGATGCAGGCGCTGGAGTCCGCCGCGATCCCCGGCGTGATCGACATCACACCCGGCATCCGCTCGCTGCAACTCCATTTCGATGGCACCACGCTCGATCAGGCGGGCGCGCTCGCCGCGCTGATGCGGTGCGAGGAGGCGATGGGCGATCTGGCGGATTTCACCATCCCCTCGCGCATCGTCCACTTGCCCCTGAGCTGGCGCGATCCGGCGATTGAGGAGACCATCGCCAAATACATCGGCACCGTGCGCGATGACGCGCCGTGGTGCCCCGACAACATCGAGTTCATCCGCCGCATCAACGGCCTTGCCGATGCCAAGGCCGTCGAGGATCTGATCTTCGATGCGAGCTACCTCGTGCTCGGGCTAGGCGACGTGTACCTCGGCGCGCCGGTCGCGACCCCGGTCGATCCGCGCCACCGGCTGGTGACGACCAAATACAACCCCGCGCGCACCTGGACCCCGCCCAATGTCGTCGGGATCGGCGGGGCTTATATGTGTATCTACGGGATGGAGGGGCCGGGGGGCTATCAGCTGTTCGGGCGCACCATTCAGGTGTGGAACACGCACCGCCAGACCGATGCTTTCATCGGCGGCAAGCCGTGGCTGCTGCGCTTCTTCGACCAGATCCGTTTCTTCCCCGTCTCGGCCGAGGAGCTCACCGAATGGCGGCGCGACTTCCCCCATGGGCGGCGCGCGATCCGGGTCGAGGAAAGCACCTTCCGCCTCGCCGATTACCGGGCTTTCCTCAAGGATAATGCCGAGAGCATTTCGGCCTTCGAACGCACCCGCCAGATCGCCTTCGATGCCGAGCGGGCCGCGTGGCAGGCTTCGGGCGAGTTCGACCGCGTCACCGATCTGCTCGCTGCTGAAAGCGGGGCGGGTGAGGCGGCGGCGGTCACGGTGCCGGACGGTGCAGACCTCATCGAAGCCCCCTTCGGCGGGAGCGTGTGGAAGCTGCTGGTCGCCCCAGGCGACACCGTGGCTGAGGGCGAGGTGATTGCCGTGATCGAGGCGATGAAGATGGAATGCCCCTTTGAAAGCCCGATGAGCGGCACGGTCGCGGCGCTCTACATTTCCGAACATCAGGCGCTCGCACCCGGCGCGCCGATGCTGGCGTTGCGGAGGGCATTATGATGTTTTGGACGCCTACAACATTCATCCGTTCGCCTCGAGCGAAGTCGAGAGGCCTGGGCTTGGTGTCTCGACTTCGCTCGACACGAACGGGGGCGGGGGACATCAAAGCATGAGCGATTTCACCCGCCTTAGCGCCTCCGCCATTGCCGCCGTCGTCAACAGCGGCGAAACCACGGCACTCGCGGTGATGGAGCAGACGCTCGCCCGCCTCGCCGCTTATGACGCGCATCAGCCGCAGGTGTGGATCAGCCGCGCCGACCCCGCAGCCCTGTGCGCCGCCGCCCGCGCCGTCGATGCGCGTGTGGCTGCTGGCGAGCACTTGCCGCTGGCGGGCGTGCCCTACGCGGCGAAGGACAATATTGATGTGGCGGGCCTCGCGACCACCGCCGCCTGCCCGGCCTTCGCCTATCACCCTGAGCGATCCGCCACGGTGATCGAACGGCTGGAGGCGGCGGGCGCGATCTGTGTCGGCAAGACCAATCTCGATCAGTTCGCCACCGGGCTCGTCGGCACGCGCAGCCCCTATGGCATCCCGCGCAACGCCTATAACCGCGCCTATGTCAGCGGCGGATCGAGTTCGG
>LSKF01000142.1 GCA_001556995.1 Erythrobacteraceae bacterium CCH12-C2 | reverse complement strand
ATTACTGCCCCAAGACTTCTGTCATTGTCAGCGTTGAGCTCAGCAAGCGCAACTGGCTTGTTGCTTCGCTCTCGCCAGGAGCGGCGAAGCCTTCGCTACGGACAATTCCTGCCGGGAACAGCGCGGAACTGATCAGTCACCTTCGCAATCTTGAGTGCAAGGCCGCTGATCGTATCGGTGAACCTGCCGCCATTCGCCTGTGCTTCGAGATTGGATATGATGGCTTCTGGCTCGCAAGGCTACTGCGGTCGAACGACATCGATACATATGTGCTGGATCCCGCCAGCTTCCTCGTGTCGCGGCGAGGCAGGCGCGCAAAAACCGACCGCATCGACGCCGAAGCCATGATCGGGATCCTCAAAGCCTATCTCGCTGGCGACAAAAGCGTGTGCCGTGTCGTGGACGTGCCCTCCCCCGAAGAAGAGGACGCACGCAGAGTAATGCGGGAGCGCGGCGATCTCGTGCACGAGCGCACCCGAATTATCTCTCGGATCAGGGGGCTACTTGCATTACAGGGCATACGAACTGTCAAGGCCATCAAGGGTGGTGACTGGTCAAAACAGCTCGACGACACGCGCACCGGCGATGGGCGGCCTTTGCCACCAAACCTTCGTCGACAAATTGAGCGCTGTTTCGAACGGCTCGCGTTGCTCAACGATCAGATCAAGGACATCGAGCGGGACCGCGCTGAAGTTGTGCTCCATGAGGAGTCTACCTTCCCATGCCGAGAGAAAGCGGTTCGCCTTGAGCAGCTGAAGGGCATTGGTCCGAACAGCGCGGCAATGTTGGTTGCAGAGGTTTTTTGCCGAAAGTTCGAAAGCCGACGACACGTCGCGGCCTTCCTTGGGTTAGCTCCGGCGCCCTTCGCCAGCGGCGACGTGTCGCGTGATCAGGGCATCAGCAAAGCCGGTAACCGAAGCACACGTGTGCAGATGGTGGAACTTGCCTGGTGTTGGTTGAAATATCAGCCAAGTAGCGAACTGACCGTTTGGTATCGCAACCGGTTCAAAGGCAACGGCGCTCGCGCGGCAAAGGTGGGGATCGTTGCGCTCGCCCGAAAATTGTTAATCGCGCTTTGGCGCTTTGCGGAGACCGGTCTGGTCCCTCAAGGTGCCGAGCTCCGCGCCGCCTGATGCTTATGTTGCAACAGGCTCGATAAGGCGACGCGGATTGGTGTGATGTGTGACCGGGAAAGTTGATGGCGCCTGAAAACGCCCAGTAGTAGTTTGGTCCGCATCCGCCTTTGCTCGATCCGGGGATGTGAATACGGATTATGGTGCGCGGGCACGGCCGCGACCGGATACAAGTCTATGCACGGATAGTGCATCAGCTGACCTCGGAAC
>LSKF01000141.1 GCA_001556995.1 Erythrobacteraceae bacterium CCH12-C2 | reverse complement strand
AGCACCAATGGCACAGATTTGAGGTTGTGATTTAAGGAGGGTTGGGGCTTCGTCGCAGTGACGAAGGAACGAAGATGAAGCCCCAACCCTCCTTAAAAAAATTGCCCGCCAAGGCCCCTGCGGAAGCGGTGCTGAAAGACATTCGGCGGCAGACCCGGCGGCATTTCTCGGCTGAAGACAAGATCCGCATCGTGCTCGATGGCCTGCGCGGCGAGGACAGCA
>LSKF01000015.1 GCA_001556995.1 Erythrobacteraceae bacterium CCH12-C2 | reverse complement strand
GGGTGTGGAGGGGGGTGTCGGGGGTGGTCACCGAAGGGTCCAAAAATTTGGGGACTTTTCAATGCCCCGCCCTATGCGATCAACTAGTTGCGTTGATTCGATACTAAGTCGGAATATAACTGACTCAGCTCTTTCCCATGATACTTCGGTTGGCCCAACCAGAACTTCAGCCCGTGCATAATCAAATAGACTCTCAGTCAGAGCGTGGATTTGCGCTGCTTGAATCACCCAATCATCAATGTTTATATCCAAATCCGCTCGCCGCCTTTGTTCTCTTTCATCGCGGAGAACTTCTACGCGCGCCCACAGGGTTTGAATTTCCCGAATTATCTCAGATATGGGCTCGATTACATCCTTCTGATCAGTTGTTGCAATCACAGCTTGAAGCTCAGTGACATACTGAGCTGGCACTGCAGGTGGATCGAAGTCAGTCGTAAACCCCTGAGCGCGAACACCCTCTCTCGCTGTATGAAGGGCCAACAACATACTCCGCAAGGGTTCAATCAACCCACTGAGGGTTAGCGGCAAAGTGGCCCGAACGGCGTTATGCTCTCGCTGCAAACGCTCTCGTTCCTGGCGTTCGCTAAATTCTATTTGCTGCCTGATGCCTATGACTGCCCAGTAAGCACCCACGAGCGCCAAAACCCCAGCAATCAAAGTTTGCCATTTATCTAACCATTGCCCCAGTGCTGGCATTTGGGGCGCGGCAGCAAAAATGTGAACCGCAATCACTAGGAGAATGCTTGAAATCAGATAGAGGGGTTGGGGCCACTTCATCACCCAGCCGCCTTCTTCAGCGCCACACGGATCAGGTCGCCCTCGTTGGCACCCTCGCCCAGTTCCTCCAGCGCGCGCGCCACGGCTTGGGCTGCGACCGCCGGCTTGAAGCCGAGATTTTCGAGCGCGCTCGCCGCGTCGGCGCCCTTGCTGCCTGCGGGTGCCACCGACGCGCTCACCGCAAATCCGCCAGAGCCGCCCGGCATCGCGCCTGCCTTGTCCTTCAGCTCGTTGACGATCCGCCCCGCCAGCTTAGGCCCCACGCCTTGCGCCCGCGCGACCATCGCGGCGTCACCCTTCCCGCAGGCGTCGCGCAGGTCTCCGGTCGACAGCGCCGAGAGGATCGCCAGCGCTACTTTGCTTCCCACCCCCTGCACGCCCGTCAGCAGCCGGAACCAGTCGCGCTCAGCACTGTCGGCAAAGCCGAGCAGGCGCATGTCGTTCTCGCTCACCTGCAACTGCGTGTGGACGGTGCACCCCTCCCCCACCTCGCCTAGCGCCGCGAGCGTGCGGCTGGAGCAATGGACGAGGTAGCCCACTCCGCCGACATCGACGACGGCCCAGTCCTCACCGGTCACATCGAGCCTGCCTGAGAGCTTTGCAATCATGGTTTGTTCCTGAAGGAACACCCGCCCAGCGTCCAGCCTTTATGGACAGATGCCCACACTTGCGCCAGATGGCACTCCCATGAGCTGGAACACTTTCGGGCGCGTGCTGCGCTTTACCACTTGGGGAGAGAGCCACGGGCCTGCGCTGGGCGCGGTGGTGGACGGGTGCCCGCCGGGGCTGGCGATTTCGGAAGA
The DNA here is from genome assembly GCA_001556995.1 of Erythrobacteraceae bacterium CCH12-C2. Taxonomy (GTDB): domain Bacteria; phylum Pseudomonadota; class Alphaproteobacteria; order Sphingomonadales; family Sphingomonadaceae; genus Erythrobacter. The sequence goes on along the minus strand of LSKF01000015.1, from coordinate 3,196 downwards.
GTTCATCCAGCCCTTCATGGATGCCCGCAAGCCAGGCACCAGCCGCTTCACCACCCAGCGGCGCGAGGATGATCTGGTGCGGATCCTCTCAGGGGTGTTCGAGGGCAAGACCACTGGCACGCCGATCAGCCTGATGATCGAGAACACTGATCAGCGCAGCAAAGACTACTCGGCCATCGCCCAGCAATACCGCCCCGGTCACGCCGACTACGCCTATGACGCGAAGTACGGCATCCGCGACTATCGCGGCGGCGGGCGGTCCAGCGCGCGCGAGACAGCGGCGCGGGTGGCGGCAGGCGCAGTGGCGCGTTTGGTGATCCCGGAGGTCACCATCACCGCTTACGTCTGCGAGCTCGGCGGCGACCGGATCGATCCGGCACGGATCGATTATGCCGAAATCGCCAACAACCCCTTCTTCTGCCCCGACCCGGAGGCCGCCAAGCGCTGGGAAGCCAAGGTCGACGAAGCCCGCAAGGCCGGATCATCCCTCGGCGCCATCGTCGAGTGTGTCGCTACAGGCGTCCCCGCAGGATGGGGCGCGCCGATCTACGCCAAGCTCGACAGTGATCTCGCCGCCGCGATGATGAGCATCAATGCGGTCAAAGGCGTCGAAATCGGCGACGGGTTCGAGGCCGCGCGGCTAACGGGCGAGGAAAACGCCGACCCGATGCGCCCGGGACCGGACGGCACACCGGAATTCCTCGCCAACCATGCAGGCGGCACGGCGGGCGGCATTTCGACCGGGCAGCCGGTGGTGTGCCGGGTAGCGTTCAAGCCGACCTCCTCGATCCTGACGCCGGTGGAGTCGATCAATTCTGCGGGCGAGGCGGTCGAAGTGGTCACCAAGGGTCGCCACGACCCGTGTGTGGGCATCCGCGGCACGCCCGTCGTCGAGGCGATGATGGCGCTGGTGCTGGCCGATCACAAGCTGCTGCACCGCGCTCAAGTAGCGTAAGCGGTAGCGCGGCGAAGACGCGGGCAAGTAGGGTAGTCGTTCGCCTTACTCGTCATCCAGTAAATTCGCAGCATAGGCCGGGGTCATGAACGCCTTGGCGATGTTGGTGATCTGCGTCATCAACCCGAGAATGAACAGACCCGCCGCCTGCCATTCCTCTGATCGGTCGGGATACCACATCCCCTGGTCGGCGAACGAACCCAGCAGCAAGATCCAGAACCCCGTTAACACGCAGGGAACAAAAGCCCCGATTGCGAGCGCCTTCCAGAAGACGGCCCACTCGCGCTCGTCGCGAAGAGCCTTGCCCCGCTGCTGGTACTCGGCGATGCCCGAATAATTGCCAGAGGCTATCATCCCGGCGAACACCAGCCAAAAGCCGTTTTGCCCTCGCGCGGTTATGAGAAGGCCGGCAATGCTGACCACCATGAAGACTAGATTGGCAAGGATCGCTATTCGCGGGTTGATCCCAGCTTCGGCATTCGGACCAGTCACCATCATCGCGAGCCGGTCCATCCGCGTGATCAACCCATTCTTCCTGTAAGCCATCATTCGCGTCCCTTTTGCAAAGCCTGCGAGAGCGAGGGGAACGGTTCAAACGAGAACAGCAGTTCCACCGACACGCCGAACACCTCGGCAAGCGACATCGCCAGTTCCAGGCTGGGCTTGTAGTCGCCGCGCTCGAGGAAGCCGATGGTCTGGGGGTTGACCCCGACGGCCTCGGCAAGCTCGCGGCGGGTCATCCCAGCATCGGCCCGAAACATGGCGATTCGATTGTGAATTTCCCTCGTCATGCAGTCTGAATATGCGATTCGTTGCGTTTACACAACATATATTCGCATCAGACAACACACCGGGAGCCGAGGCTTCTCCGGCGCCGCAGCCAAAAGGGGCAGTCTCAGCGCCCCAGTTCCTTGGGCGGCACGTAGCTGCGGTCGTGGATGAAGGGCATGTCGCGCCCCTCGCGTAGAGCCGCCAGCACCGCCGCGAAGTCGGTCTGGCAGCGGAAACCCAGATCGCGTTCGATCGCGGACGGATCATAGACCCGCCCGATGCTCTGCGGCAGCACCCAGCCGCGCGCTGCGTAGAGCGCCGGGGCCTCGGGGAAGCGCTCGGCGATCAGACCCGCGGCGTCGGTCTTCAGCCGCGCGGCGTCGGCGGGAGTGAAGGGCGGCGGGGCGCTCACCACATAAACCCCCCAGCCCACCCGCTCCGCCTCGTCCAGCGCGGCAAGGTGCGCGGCGGCACAATCCTCCACCGTCAGGCGGCGGTTCAGGAACTCGTTGGCCTTGAGGTTCTCGCCCGCGGGGAAGGCGTGGGTGTCATCATCCTCAGGGAAGAAGCGCGACACTCTCAGCACCACCACTGGCAACCCGTGGAGGTCGTGATAGAGGCGGCACAGCTCCTCAGCCGCGCGCTTGGTCACCCCGTAGATATTGCGCGGCTGCAAGGGACCGCTGGCCTCGTCGAGCCACACCGCTTCCAGATGAACCTCGTCGCGGATCGCCTGTGTGATCATCAGCGAAGTGGTGGAAGTGAACACGAACCGCCCCGCGCCGTGCCGCACTGCGCTTTCCAGCAGATTGAGCGTGCCCGCCATATTCACATCAACGAAGGCCTGTGCCGGGTAGCGAACGATGTCGGGCTTGTGCAGCGCGCCGGCGTGGATCACGGCCTCAAAGCTGTGCTCGGCGAACAGCGCCTCGATCAGCGCGGCGTCGGCGACGCTCCCCAGCGCGTCGGTGTGGGTGCCGGGCGCGAGATCAAGGCCCGTCACCACATGGCCAGCACGCGCCAGCATCGGTGCCAGGAAGCGGCCGAGCCAGCCTGACGATCCGGTGAGAAGCACGCGCATGGCTATGCAGCTAACACCCCCCGCGTCAGAGGCAAGTGGGCCGGTGCTTCGTTATGGGCAGCAGTTGCAGCACGCCTTGCCTGCGCCAACAATCGCGGTGCGGAGTGCATGAGCGAGCTTGCCGTCGGCGACCTCAGCCAGAACCTCGCGCTTGACTTCAACCAGCCGTTCGGTGGTTGGCCCAAATTCGTCAAAAGCTGATTGGACAATGCCGAGCACGTCGGTGCGAGAAAGTTCAATGTACGTCTCGGCAGGAGAAAGTCGGAGATTATCGAAATCGTACCCGATCGGCGCAATCGCGGGTTTCGAGTATTCGTCAGACATTGGACAGTCTGGTCGTGTCCGTCAATGTGGTGTAAATTCGGTTGTGGCCAGCGGGCGGCATTTTC
>LSKF01000140.1 GCA_001556995.1 Erythrobacteraceae bacterium CCH12-C2 | reverse complement strand
CCTCCCCACCCGGCCACCAATGATACCATCATGCTATGGTGGCCGGGTGGGGAGGCGGGGTGGGAGGTTTGCATCGCGCGCCAGCGCGATAGCAAACAAGCACGCAACAAAAGCTTCACATGCCAAAATGAGACGCTAGGTTGCCCCGCCATGGGACCGCGCCCGCACGCTGGCGCGCACAAGGGATATTTGCTTACATGGCAACGCAAGAGCTTCCGCACGGGGACAGCGCTGGGACCTTTCTCGGCCACCCCAAGGGTCTGTTTGTTCTGTTCTTCGCCGAGATGTGGGAGCGCTTTTCCTATTACGGGATGCGCGCGCTGCTGATCTTCTACCTGACCAAGCACTGGCTGTTCTCCGACAGTCAGGCGGGCGTGATCTATGGCGCTTACACCGCGCTGGTTTACATCACCCCGGTGCTTGGCGGCTATCTGGCCGACAAGTATCTCGGGCAGCGCAAGGCCGTGACTTATGGCGCGGTGCTGCTGACCTTCGGCCACTTCCTGATGGGATTTGAAGGCAATGGTGGACAGGACGCGGCGAGCCTCAATATCTTCTGGCTGGCGCTGGCCTTCATTATCGTGGGCTCAGGGTTCCTGAAGGCGAACATTTCGGTGATTGTCGGCCAGCTCTACCCGCGCACCGATGTGCGACGCGATGGGGCCTACACGATCTTCTATATGGGGATTAACCTCGGCGCGTTCCTCGGATCGCTGCTGTGCGGCTACCTCGGCGAGACCTATGGCTGGGCCTATGGCTTTGGCGCGGCGGGCTTCGGGATGCTGTTGGGTCTGATCGTGTTTACCTGGGGCAAGCCGATGCTGCTCGGCCGGGGCGAGCCGCCGGCGGCATTGGCCAAGGGCACGGAATGGGGCCTCTATGCGATCGGTCTCGGCGCGGTGGGCGCATGCTGGTGGATGGTGCAGAACCAGTCGGTGGTTGGCACGCTGCTGGGCGTCGCGGGCGCGGTGCTGGTGGCCTATGTGCTGTTCACTGCCGTGGTGAAGCTCGAACCGCAGGACCGTGACCGGATTTTCGCCGCGATGTTCCTGATTATCGGTTCGATCCTGTTCTGGGCCTTGTTCGAACAGGCGGGTTCCTCGCTCAACCTCTACACTGATCGCTATGTTGACCGCGCCGGGGTGCCGGCGTCGGTGTTCCAGTCGGTCAATGCCTTCTACATCGTGCTGCTGGCGCCGATGTTTGCCGGCCTGTGGACCTGGCTCGGCAAGAAGGGGATGGAGCCTTCTGCCCCGGCCAAGTTCGGTCTGGCGCTGATCCAACTGGGCGCCGGGTTCCTGGTGCTGGTGGCCGGTGCCAGCAATGGCGTGGCGACCCCGGTGCTGTTCATCTTCCTCATCTACCTGCTCCACACCACCGGTGAGCTGTGCCTCAGCCCCGTTGGCCTGTCGGCGATGAACCGGCTGGCCCCGGCGCACATGGCATCGCTGATCATGGGAACCTGGTTCTTCGCCTCGGCCACCGGCAACTTCGCCGCGGGCCTTATCGCTGCGGCAACGGGCTCGGAAAAGGCATCGGGTGAAGGCGCGGGTCAGCAGGTGGTGCTGGATGTCTATTCGCAGATTGGCCTGATTGCCGTGGCCGTCGGCGTGGGCGTGCTGGTCATCAGCCCGCTGATCAAGAAGCTGATGCACCTCGATACGCTCAAGGATGATGACGCCGCAGGCGCTGTTCTTCAGCCTGCCGAGTAATATTCGCCTGACACTAAATTCGTCCGACAGCATGGACAGCCTGCCGTTTCTCCGTCACATATGGTGATGGGGAAACGGAAGGGCTTTTGGATGCTATCACGAAATCTGCTGCGCGCGCGCCTTGGCGCTGTCGCAACGTTGGCCAGCGCGCTCGCGCTCACGGCCTGCGCCACCACCGGCACCGCGGGCGACACCGCCGGCGCATCAGGCGGTGCCTCGGAGGAAAAGGCCAAGGCCTTCACTGCCAAGCGTGAGAGCGAGGGCGTCTTCCCCTCGACCTACAAGCCCTATCCTGGCATCGCCACCGCGATTCGCGGCGCGACTGTCTATGATGGCAAGGGCGGGATGATCGAAAACGGCGTCGTCTTCATGAGCGGGGGCAAGATCGTCTCTGTCGGCGGCCCTGACACCCCGATCCCGGCCGATATCGCGGTGTTCGATGGCACCGGCAAGTTCGTCACGCCCGGCATCATCGACATTCACTCGCACCTTGGCGATTACCCTTCGCCCGGGGTTGAGGCGCATTCCGATGGGAACGAGGCGACCAGCCCGACGACACCCGAAGTCTGGGCTGAACATTCGGTCTGGCCGCAAGACCCCGGCTTCACCCGCGCGCTGGCAAACGGGGGCATAACCAGCCTGCAAATCCTTCCCGGCTCAGCCAACCTGATGGGCGGCCGCTCGGTCACCCTGAAGAACGTGCCCGCGCGCACGGTGCAGGGCATGAAGTTCCCCGGCGCACCCTATGGCTTCAAGATGGCCTGCGGAGAGAACCCCAAGCGGGTCTATGGCGGGCGCGGGCGGATGCCTTCGACCCGGATGGGCAATTTCGCGGTCAACCGCGATACCTGGCTAGATGCGATCGACTACGCCAATGATCCCAAGGCCAAGCGCGACTTGGCCAAGGAAACCTTGGTGGGCGTGCTGAAGGGCGAAATCCTGGTCCAGAACCATTGCTACCGCGCCGATGAAATGGCGCTGGTGATGGATATGGCCAAGGAGATGGGCTACAAGGTCACCGCTTTCCACCACGCGGTTGAAGCCTACAAGATCGGCGATCTGCTCAAGGAAAACGACGTTTGCAGCGCGATCTGGGCCGATTGGTATGGCTTCAAGATGGAAAGCTACGACGGCATCCTCGAAAACGCAGCCTTCCTCCAGCGCGAGGGTGCTTGCGTGGTGATCCACTCGGATGACGCGAATGATATCCAGCGCCTCAATCAGGAAGCGCGCAAGGCGCAGAAGGCAGGCCTGAGGCTCGGGATCAATATTCCCGATGCGGCGGTGATCCAGTGGATCACCTATAACCCGGCCAAGGCGATGGGGATCGAGAAAATGACCGGCAGCCTTGAACCCGGCAAGATGGCCGACGTCGTGCTGTGGAACGCGAACCCGCTCAGCGTCTATGCCCGGCCTGAAAAGGTCTGGATCGATGGCGCGCTGATGTTTGATGCAACCAACCCGAAGGCGCGTCCGGTGAGCGACTTCGAGCTAGGTCAGCCCGGTGAAGGAGATGTGAAATGAAGCGGCTTTTGACGCTCGCGGCCAGTGCGCTGGCCCTCTCCACCCCCGCGCTGGCGCAGGATGTGACGATCACCAATGCCCGGCTGGTGCTGGGCGATGGCGGTGCGCCGATTGAAGGTGGCACGGTGGTCGTGCGTGGCGGCAGCGTGGTTTATGCTGGGCCAGCCAGCGGCGCGCCGACGGGCGGGGCCAGCATCAATGCGGGCGGGGCCTGGGTCACGCCGGGTCTGTTCGCCACGGTGACGACGCTCGGCCTGGCCGATGTGTCGGCGGTGGGCGAATCGAACGATATCACCGCGCGCGGATCGCCGTTCAGCGCGGCGCTCGATGCCTCCTCCAGCATCAACCCGACCTCGCAGCACATCCTCGTCCATCGCGCCGCCGGGATCACCCGCGCAGCGACCTCCACCGCGCCCTCGGGCTCGATCTTTGGCGGGCAAGGCGCGATCATCGATCTGGATGGCGACACGCAGCCCGTGATGCAGGCGCGGGCGTTCCAGATGATCGATTTGGGCGAAGGCGGGGGTGATCTTGCGGGAGGCAGCCGGGTCGCGGCCTATGTGCTGCTGCGCAGTGCCCTGCGCGAGGCGCAGGCGCTGGTGGGCAAGCCCGGTATCCCCGAGACCACCGAAATCGCCAAGGGCGACGGCGTGATGCTCTCGCGCTTCGATGCCGAAGCGCTGGTGCCCGTGGTGACGGGCCGCCAGAAGCTCTATGTCGCGGTCGAGCGCGCGGCGGATATCCGCGCAGTGCTGGCCTTGAAGGCGGATTATCCCAAGCTTGATCTGGTGCTGGTCGGCGTCAGCGAAGGCTGGCTGGTGGCGAAAGAGATTGCCGCTGCTGGAGTGCCGGTGATCGCCAATGGCCTGAGCGACCTGCCGGAAACTTTCGAAGAGCTCGGCGCGACGCAGAGCAATGCCGGTCGCCTTGCGCAGGCCGGGGTCAAAGTCGCGATCAATGCCGCCACCATGCAGAACCCCCGCCGCTTGCAGCAGGTGGCGGGCAATCTCGTCGCGTTGAACAATGTGCCAGGCGCGGCGGGCATGGCGTGGGGCAAGGCTTTCGCGGCGATCAGCGCGGTCCCGGCCGAAATCAGCGGCATGGGCGGCAAGGCCGGGGTGCTGAAGGCGGGCGCGCTGGGCGATGTGGTGCTGTGGGATGGCGATCCGCTGGAAGTGGGCTCTGTGCCCACGCGGGTGTTCATCGGCGGGGTCGAACAGGACCTCACCAACCACCAGACCCGTCTGCGTGATCGCTACAAGAACCTCGATGAAAGCGAGCGGCCCAAGGCTTACGATTGGTGAAACGCGCGGGTCTTGCAGCATCGGTCCTTGCCGCAGCGGCGCTGATCGCGCTCCAACCGGTTCATGCGCAGGAGAGCGAGGCTGCGCCCTCGCCCGAGGCGCAAGACCCGGCGTATCATGCGCGCCAGCAGCTCTATCTGCTCGGCCTGACGCCTGCGGAAGGGTGGAACTTTGAACCGGGTGGGGTGCGCTGGCGTTGGCTCGCCTATCGCGCGTCGGAGCAGAAGCCGACCGTCGCCAGCCGCATAAAGGTCCACTACGAAGGCCGTCTGATCGACGGGACCGTGTTCGACAGCTCCTACGCTCGCGGGGAGCCCGCCACCTTCCCGCTCGGGCGGCTGGTGAAGGGCTGGCAGATTGCGATCCCCAACATGGGCGTTGGCGAGACCATCGAAATCGCGATTCCGGCCGACCTTGCCTATGGCCCCGTCGGGCGCGGACCGATCCCGCCCAATGCGACGCTGGTGTTCAAGGTGGAACTGATCGCGATCGAAGGCTAGTCTTGGCCCTTGCTCAGGGGGAGACGGCATGGATAGCGCAATCATCACACTTATCGCGGCGAATGTCGCCTTTGTCGGCACGCACTTCGCGATGTCGCATCCGCTGCGCGCGCCGATGGTCAAAGCCTTGGGCGCGGGCGGGTTTCAGGCGGCTTACTCTGTGGTCAGCTTCGCCACATTGGGCTGGGTCTATTTCGCCTTCAAGGCCGCGCCGCCTGCCGACTTGCCGGGATCGGGCGATGCGGGGTGGATCGCCGCCACGATCATCACCTGGCCCGCGATGGTGTTGCTGGCAGGCTCGCTGATCGGCAACCCCGCGCTCCCCACCCCGCTCGCGGAAGCGCAGGCACGTGCTGAGCCCAAGGGCGTCTTCCTCGTCACCCGGCACCCGATGATGTGGGGGATCGGGCTGTGGGCCGTCTCGCACATCGCGCTCCTATGGAGCACCCGCACGCTGGTGACGGCGCTGGCGATGGGCGTGCTGGCGCTGGTCGGCGCGCGACTTCAGGACGCCAAGAAAGAAGCGATGATGGGCGAGGCCTGGGCCGCGTGGGAAAGCAAGACGAGCTATTGGCCGCGGCTTGGCAAGATGTTCAGCGTCGGCCCGGTGCCGCTGCTGGTGGGCACGGCGCTGTGGCTTGCGGGGAGCTGGCTCCACCTGTGGCAGGCGGGCATTCCGGCGGGGGTGTGGAAGTGGCTGGGTTAGAGCCGAGGCTGTGGGCAAAAAATCTTCCCTCCCCCTTGGGGAGGGGCCGGGGGT
>LSKF01000139.1 GCA_001556995.1 Erythrobacteraceae bacterium CCH12-C2 | reverse complement strand
TTCCGGCGATCCGCGGCATCGGCGGGGCGATCCTCTATCTGGTGGATCGCTATGCCGGGTCAGCCACGGGCAACAACCTCACCATCTACGACATCGATTTCGAATACCTGCCCGGCGTGGACCCGCACCCGCAAGGCGCGGGCTTCCACACGATCGATCACCTGACCCACAACGTCTACACCGGGCGGATGAAGTATTGGGCCGATTATTACGAGACCCTGTTCAATTTCCGCGAGATCCGCTTCTTCGACATCAAGGGCGAATATACCGGCCTCACCTCCAAGGCGCTGACCGCGCCCGACGGCAAGATCCGCATCCCGCTCAATGAAGAGGGTGAAGGCGGCAAGGGCCAGATCGACGAGTTCCTGAAGGCCTTCAACGGCGAGGGCATCCAGCACATTGCGCTGATCTGCGATGATCTGG
>LSKF01000138.1 GCA_001556995.1 Erythrobacteraceae bacterium CCH12-C2 | reverse complement strand
GGCGGGGATCGCCCCCGGCCCGCCGCTTTCGGCCACCGAAAGGGCGAGCGCCTGCAGGCGGTTGTCTTCGAGCACGATGCTCGCGACCTCATCGGTCATCGCGGCAAGCAGCGTGTTGCGCTTTTTCACGCTGAGCTTGCCACTCGCAGTCGCTGCCGCCAGCGCGATCTTGATGTTGACCTCGTTGTCCGAACAATCGACCCCGGCGGAATTGTCGATGAAGTCGGTGTTGATCCGGCCCCCCGCCAGCGAGAACGCGATGCGCCCCGCCTGGGTGACGCCAAGGTTCGCGCCCTCGCCGATCACCTTGGCGCGCATGTCGGTCGCATCCACGCGCAAGCCATCATTGGCCGGATCGCCGACCTGGATATTGTTCTCCTGCGGCGCCTTCACATAGGTGCCGATGCCGCCGAACCACATCAGGTCGACCGGCGCCTTGAGGATCGCGGTGATCAGCGCCTCGGGCTCGATGGTCTTGGCGTCGATCCCCAGCAGGGTCTGCGTCTGTTTCGACAGCTTGATTGCCTTGGCGCTGCGCGGGAACACCCCGCCGCCGCGCGAGATCAGGGCAGGATTGTAATCCTCCCAGCTTGACCGGGGCAGTTCGAACAGGCGCTTGCGCTCCTTCCAGCTGGTCATGGGATCGGGCGTGGGGTCGAGGAAGATGTGGCGGTGGTCGAAGGCTGCGACCAGTTTCAAGGCCTTGGACAAGAGCATCCCGTTGCCGAACACGTCGCCCGACATGTCGCCGCAACCGGCAACGATGACCGGGTCCTTCTGAACATCCACCCCCATCTCGCGGAAGTGGCGCTGCACGCTCACCCACGCGCCGCGCGCGGTGATGCCCATCGCCTTGTGGTCGTACCCGTTGGAACCGCCGCTGGCGAAGGCGTCATCGAGCCAGAAGTCGCGCGATTGGGCGATGCCGTTGGCGATGTCGGAGAAGGTCGCGGTGCCCTTGTCTGCGGCGACCACAAAATAGGGGTCTTCGCCATCAAGCACTTGCACCGCCTGCGGATGCACCACGCGGCCCGCCACGATGTTATCGGTGACCGACAGCAGCGTGCGGATGAAGATTTCATACGCCGCGCGCCCCTCAGCGGCCCAGCCTTCGCGGTTGAGCGCCGGCGAGGGAAGCTGCTTGGGATAGAACCCGCCCTTCGCCCCCGTCGGCACGATCACCGCGTTCTTGACCCGCTGCGCCTTCATCAGCCCCAGCACCTCGGTGCGGAAATCGTCGCGCCGGTCGGACCAGCGCAGACCCCCGCGGGCCACCTTGCCCGAGCGCAGGTGAATGCCCTCGACCCGGCGCGAATAGACGAAGATTTCGCGCCACGGCAGCGGCTTGGGCAGGCCGGGGACGAGCGCCGAATCGAGCTTGAACGCCAGCGCCTCAGCGGCAGCGGGGGCAAAGGCGTTGGTGCGCAGCACGGCGTCGATCACAGCCCGATAAAGGCGCAGCAACCGGTCGTCGTTGATCGCGGTCACCCTGGCCAGCCCACGAGTGAAAGCACCCTGCGCCGCCGCGATGGCCTCGTCCCGATCGCCTGGAAAGGCGGGGTCATGGCGCGCGGTGAACAGCGCGATCATCGCCGCGGTCACCTGCGGCGCGGCGACCAGCGCATCGACCACGGTGAAGATGGTGTAGCTCACCCCGGTCTGGCGCAGATAGCGATAGATCGCCCGCATCCAGTTCGCCGCTTGCGGGGCGAGGCCGGTGGCGGCGATCAGGCGGTTGAAGGGATCATCCTCCGCCGCCCCGTTCAGCACCGTCGCCAGCGCGTCCTCGATCAGCGTGGCACGCGCAAGCAGCGTGTCCGCCTCCAGCCCGGCGGGCACGGTCAGCAGGAAATCATGCACCGAACCCAGCGTCGCATCGGTGAGGACAGTCGGCACTTCGGCTTCCACGCGGAAGCCGAAATTCTCCAGCGCCGGGACCACATCGGAGAGCGCGAGCTCGCCGCGCAAGGTGTAGATCTTGAGCCGCAGCGCCGCGTCCGCATCGCTCGCCAAGCTGTATAGTCGAACGGCGCGATCCGCAGCGTGCGTCTCGCCTTCGGCCAGCACCAGCGTGCGCAGCTTGGCGATGTCGCGGGCGGCTTCCTCGGGGCCATAGGTCAGGCGATAACCGGTGGGGAACGCCGGGGCATAGCGCGCTGCCAGCATCATCGCGCGGCCTTCCTCCTCATGCGCGGCAAGGTGTGTTGCGACGGCCTCGTTCCAGCCGCGCAGCAGATCGACGAGCTGCGCTTCGATCACGGAATCATTGGGCAGATCGGCACAGGCGCGCACGTCGATCAGGAACCTGAGCAGGGCGAGCGTCGAGCTTTCGACCTCAAGGCTCCAGTCCAGCAGCGCCGCGCCCGGGGTTGCCAGCAGCATCGCCTGAATCTGCAAGCGCACATCGGTCGAGAGCTGATCGCGCGGCAACCAGACGAACGCGAACACGTGCCGCTCCAGCGTAGCACGCACCATCACCACGCGCGGGCGCGGACGGTCCACCAACGCCATCTTGGCGGTGGCAAGCTGGCCCACGCAGGCCGGATCAAAGGCGGTCAAAAGGTCATTGGGCAGCGCGGTGAAGGCATGCACCAGCGCCTTGCCATTATGCCCCGCCGGATCGAACCCAAGCCGCGCGGTCATCCCCGCGAGCGTCGCGCGCAGCACCGGCACTTCGTGCGGGCGCGCATTGAGCGCAGCGCTGGTCCACAGCCCGGCATGGATCGAGAGGGCGGTGGTCTTGCCCTTCTTGTCGCGCAAAGGCGTGATGAACAGATCAAGCGGGCTGGCACGGTGGACACGCGCGGCGACGTTGGATTTGATCGACAGCAGCGCCCGCGCCGGATCAGCGTCGAACCATGCGAATGCGCGCTCCAGCGACACCTCGGCGAGCAACTCCTGCGCCGAAGCACGGCAGATGCCGAGCCGCGCCGTAGCTGTGCCGCTGCGCTGGCGGATCATGTGCCCCAGCTGGGTTAGCATCCCGCCCCCAAGCCAGCCCAGCAGCGCGCTCGCTTCGGGATCGGTGGCGGCAATGCGGGCGGCATCCTCGGTGATGGCGGCCTGCATCAGCGGCCAATCGGCAACGGCAGCGTGGGCATCGCCGAGCGTGGTCTGGAGCGCTTCGAGCAGGTCGCGCCGCTGGCGGGCATCGACCCGCGGGGTTTCGATATAGATCAGCGATTCGCGCGGGCCAGAGGCATTTGTCCCCGGCTTTGGGATCGCGGTGATAGCCCCCGCCGTGTCGCGCTCGACCGCGACGACCGGGTGCAGCAGCAGATCGATCGCCAGCCCCAATCGGGCAATGGCAGCGGCAATCGAATCGACCAAGAACGGCTGATCGTCATTGACCAGCGCGATCCGGAGATGGCGGTGTCCTTCGCTGGCGGATTCGAGCTGCACCACCGGCTGACCTGGCTCGCGGGTCGCGGCAGCGGCGAGCAGGTAGGCGGCGGCTTCATCGAGCTTGGCCTTGTTGGTGAGGCCGTCACCGGGCAGCAGTGACGCTTCCAAATGTTGGCGCAACGCCTTGATCAGCGTGCGATTCGGCGCTTCTGTGGTGGTATTCGGCCCCATGGTATGGCTCCCGGCATCCTGCGTATCCGGCATCAAGGACAAGCAATAATATTGTGCCGGATTGTTGTTATCGTGTCTTTCGCGATACGCCTTTCCCCCCGCCAGGCGCAAGCGCGATCATTGCTGGATTAGCCTGCCGGCACGTGGGCGCAGGCATCTATGGTCAGTTCGAGTGAGCGCAGCCGCGCGTCAGGGTCATAAGTCGCCCCGCACAGCAGGATTTCGTCAGCGCAAGTCCGCGCCACGAAAGCGGCGATGGCGTCGCGCACCTGAACAGGCGTGCCGACAGCGGCGGCCTGCCCGAGATGGGCGAGCATCGCTTGCGCAGGGGCGGGGAGCTTGGCGGCGTAATCGGCGACCGGCGGCGGCAGCTTGCCCGGATTACCGCTGCGCAGCCGGACAAAGCTTTGCTGCTGGCTCGAGGCGATGAGGCGCGCTTGCGATTCGGTTTCGGCGGCAAAAACGTTCATGGCGACCATCACGTGCGGCCTGTCGAGCGCTTCCGAGGGCTGGAAGTCGCGGCGGTAGACTGCCAGTGCGGCATCAAGATGATCGGGCGCAAAATGCGCGGCGAAGGCGTAAGGAAGGCCAAGCTTGGCAGCGAGCTGCGCGCCGAACAGGCTCGATCCCAGCATCCACAGCTGGACCTTGGCGCCGAGGCCGGGGGTGGCGGTGATCGGGAGGTCGTAATCGCCCGTCAGCAGCGCGCGCAGCTCGACCACGTCCTGCGGGAAGTATTCGGCGGCCTGATGCAGGTTCTTGCGCAAGGCCCGTTGCAATTCCGGCCCCGCCCCCGGCGCGCGGCCCAGCCCGAGGTCAATCCGTCCCGGAAACAGCGCGTCGAGCGTGCCGAATTGTTCAGCGATCTGGAACGGGGTGTGGTTGGGCAGCATGATCCCACCCGATCCGATACGGATACGGTTGGTGGCGTTGCCCACGTGGGCGAGCACCACCGACGTCGCCCCGCCAGCGATGCCGTCCATCGCGTGATGCTCGGCCACCCAGAACCGCTCGCACCCCAGTGCCTCGGCAGCGCGGGCGAGCGCGGTGGTGGCGGCGAAAGCCTCTGACAGCGTGCCGCCTTCGCGCACCGGCACCAGATCGAGCACGGAAAAACGGGTCATGACGGCGGCGCCTCCTCCTCGCGCGCGGCAGTCTCACCTGCATCGCCGAGCTGCGCAAGATAATCTGTGGCGGTAATCGCCTGCGGGCTACCGGGGGCGAGTACAAGCACCGATTGCCAGCTGGCCCGTGCGGCCTCGTCACGGCCGCCGAGCACGGCGATCACCCCGGCCTCCAGCCCGATCTGCGCATCGCCCGGTGCGAGTAAGGCAGCACGCTCGATAGCGGTTTGCGCTTGGTCCAATCGGTCGAGCCGCCGCAGCAGCGTCGCCTTGAGCAGCCAGCCCTCGCTGCGATCAGGCGCGAGCGTGGTCGCGGCTTCGAGCGCGCCGAGCGCGTCGTCGCTGCGCCCCAGCATCACCAGCGCGCGGGCGCGGTCCATGGCTGCCAGCGCCGCGAGCGGGGCGGCATCGGCGGCGCGGGCGTCGGCTTCGGCGGGGATCAGCCACGTGATCGCCCCCTCGGCATCCCCGCTCGCCAGCGCGGCATTGCCCGCCAGCGCCGCGAAGCGCGCGCGGGCGCGGGTCTCGTTGACAGGAGTCTCCTCGCGCGCGGCGATGAAGGCGGTGCGCGCGTCCTCCCACAGGCCCAGCTCGCTCGCCGCCGTGCCGAGGCAGTGGTTGGCCAGCACCCGGTCCGCGCCCTTGGTCTCGCTACGGCGGATCTGCGCCATGGTGTGCGCGCGGGCCGGGTCTTCGGCGATCTGACTGAAGCACTTCTCGAGCCACGCGCTGCTGGCGGTTTCATCCGCACTCCGCGCCGGACGATCGCGCACCAGCGTATCATCGGGCATGCCCCCCCCGAGCGGATTGGGGCCAACCTGAAGCAGCAGAGCAAGGAGCAGGGACAAATCCGGGCTATCCGTAAAACTGGGCCACGATGGCCTTGAGAAGGGCGATGTCCTCGGGGCGCGAGAGACGGTGGTCGCCATCTTCTACCAGCGTCACCTGAACATCGTCCGACCGGAGCGCCGCCTTGAGCTTGAGGCTGATCTCCCACGGCACGTCCGGGTCCGCCTTGCCGTGGATCAGCCGCACCGGGCAGGTGAGGTCGATCATCTGTTCCAGCCGCAGGTGGCATTCGGCATCGGCGAAGAACCCGGGGTGGGTGGGCGTGGGCTCGGGGCCATAGGGATTGGGCTCGTAGATCGTCTCGCCCGCCGCCAGTTGCGCCCACTGGGCTTCGGTATATCCCCAACGGGTGAAGTCCGGCGCGGGGGCAATCCCGATCAGGCCGACGCACCGCCCCTTGAGCCGTTCGGCCACCAGCAACATCAGCCAACCCCCCATCGAGGAACCCGCCAGCGCAACCGGCCCGCTGACATAGCACGCGATCAGCGCCAGCACCTCGTCGCGCCAGCGCGAGAGCATGCCGTCGGCAAAATCGCCTTCGCTCATCCCGCAACCCGAATAGTCGAGCAGCAGACACGCCCGCCCCTCAGCCTCCGCCTCGTCGAACAGAGCGGTCGCCTTGCTCCCGCTCATGTCGGACATGTAGCCGGGCAGGAACACGAGGCACGGCCCGCGCCCGTGGGTGTAGCGGAAGGCGATCCGGCGGCCGTCATAAAGGGTGTGGTGCATGATAGCGCTCATCCCCGCTCCATGCCTTGCGCAAAGGCCTTGGCGCAAGCATTGTGACGCGGTGACTGTCACAGCAGCGCAATGGGAGAGGATTACGCGAGCCGCCATGTTCAAGACCGACACCGCCGCGCAGCCGGCCCCTTCGCCCACGGCGCTCACCCGCCGCAACCTCTTCACCCTCGCCGGCGCTGGTGCCGCGCTCGCCGCCGCGCCGGTCGCTGCGCGCAGCTTTGGCACGGGGTTCACCCACAATGTTGCCAGCGGCGAGCCCTCAGCGACTTCCGTGCTGCTCTGGACCCGCTTCGTCGGTGAGGCCGAGACGGCGCTCACGTGGCAGGTCAGCGAGAGCGAGAATTTTGCCAAGCCCGTTGCCGAAGGCAGCGTCTCCGCCTCGCCCAGCCGCGATTGGTGCGCCAAGGGCATCGCCACCGGGCTCGCGCCCGACAAGTGGTACTTCTTCCGCTTCGTCGCGCCCAATGGCGTGACCTCGCCCGTGGGCCGCACCCGCACCCTGCCGCAGGGCAAGACCGCGAATTTCAAGCTCGCGGTGTTTTCGTGCTCGAACTTCGGCTTCGGCTGGTTCAACGCCTATGGCCACGCGGTCGAGGCCAATGACGCCGACCTCGCGGTGCATCTGGGCGATTACATCTACGAATACGGCGCGGGCACCTATCCCGACAAGGGTCAGGCCAACCCCGACCGCGTGCTCGCGCCCGAAACCGAGATCGTCGCGCTGACTGATTACCGCCTGCGCTACGCCACCTACCGCGCCGATCCCGATTGCCAGCGCCTGCATCAGGTGCTGCCCATGATCGCGGTCTGGGACGACCACGAAAGCGCCAATGACAGCTGGAAGGATGGAGCGCAGAACCATCAGAGCGCGACCGAGGGCGAATGGGCGGTGCGCAAGGCCGCAGCCAAGCAGGCTTACCGCGAATGGATGCCGGTCTCGGACGAGCCCTATGCCGCCTATCAGGTCGGCGATCTGGCCACCCTGTTCCGGCTCGACACCCGGCTTGAGGGCCGCGATCAGCAGCTTGATCTGGGCAAGGTGCTTGAAGGGCTGAAGGACCCGCAAGCGATCATGACCGCGCTCGCCACCTTCAAGGACGGCGCATGGTCCGATCCCAAGCGCCAGCTTCTGGGCGCGGCGCAGGAAAAGTGGCTGGCCGATGGCCTCGCCGCCTCCACCAAGACCCGCACGGCGTGGCAGGTGCTGGTGCAGCAGGTGCTGATCGGCAATCTCAAGTCGCCCAAGGCGCTCGCCAATCAGTTGGGCGATGGCCTGCCCGAATTCGTGCGCCAGCGGCTCAAGACCGCCAGCATGGCGAGCGCAGCGGGCCTGCCGCTCAACCTGGACGCATGGGACGGCTATCCCGCCGCGCGCGACCGCGTGTTCAAATCCGCGCTCGCCGCCGATGCCAACCTGCTGGTGCTGGCAGGCGACACGCATAATGGCTGGGGCTTCGATCTGACCCACGAGGGCGCCAAGGTCGGCGTGGAGCTGGGCGTGTGTTCGGTGAGCTCACCCGGCTTTGAAAGCTACCTCAGCTTCGTTCCCCCGGCGACGCTGGCGGGCGCGCTGGTGGCCGAGAACGAGCAGCTCAAGTGGGCTGACACCGCGCAGCGTGGCTACATGCTCATCGACCTCTCTCCGACCCGCGCCGTGACCGAATACCGCTTCAGCGCCGGGATCAAGCAGCGCTCGACCAAGCTGGCGGGGACCAAGCGGATCACCACCGAGAAGGGTTCGGGCACGCTGGCGGTTTAATCGCGGGTGAAAATCGCCTCAATCGGCAAGCCGAACACATCGGCGATGGTGAAGGCGAGCGGGAGCGAGGGGGCGTAACGGCCGGTCTCGATGGCGTTGACGCTCTGGCGCGAGACGCCGAGCCGGTCGGCGAGGTCCTGCTGGCTCCAGCCGTATTCAGCGCGCAGCACGCGGAGGCGGTTGTTCATTCCTCACACGCCTCTCGGTTTGCCCGCGCATTCCACACCCCGCCCAGCCCCAGGCCAACAAACCAGAAAAACGCCGCCCCGAACCCGCCATTGCCTGGCGGAACGACCTCGTAATTCTGGAGGAATTCCCACACGGTCATGATCGACAGGCAAAAGGCGGTGGCGAACAGCGACTGGCGGACCAGCATGTAGCGGATATATTCGTCGGTCTCCTCGGCCAGCAGGCGGAAGATCGTCCAGAAGACGCCAAGGATCGGCAGCGCCGGCAGAACCGCGACCACCCATGCCAGCGCACCGGAGGGCGGGGCCGTGCGGAACAGGGTGCCGACCGCAAAGATCAATGCGACATAGACGACCATGAAACCCGCCAGCCGCCGCAGATACCGGCGCATTGCCGGGCTGCGGACGCTCACAGCGGCTGACCCTTGCTCGGGAGCCGGCAGGATCGCTGCTGCAACACGATAAACGGCACCACCGCCAGCGGCGCATATTGGGCGACGGCTTCGGGGACGATGTCAAACACCGCCAACAGCGCGATGGCGAGTAGGGCGCAAGCGAGCAGCATGGCCTGAGAGATGCGGTTCATGGAAAGCTCCTTTTGCATAATGACAAGGATGCTTTACATTGATGGCGGAGGATATGTCAAGGCCCCTTTCCATTGATGCCCGAAACCGCTGCCCTCCAAGGTGTGTTTCATCAACTTGCACGTGACTTTTCGCTGTTGGGCACCTAAGTCCCGGCCATGGCCAAGCTGCTGACCACGACCGCCACCACCACAACCCGGACAATCCGGGGGCGGGAGGCTGTGCGCTAGGCACTTGGCCCGCCGCCCGGTTCGGGGCGGCGCGGTGTTCTCCTCGATCCGGTTTGTCACGCAACACCGCTCTTCCGGTGCGCAGTCCTTTGCCCTAAGGCGCGCCCAAACCAGACGGAACTGCGACGATGACCGAACTTCTGAAGATCAGCCTGCCCGATGGATCGGTGCGCGAAGTGCCCTCCGGCAGCACCCCGGCCGACATCGCCGCCGCAATCGGCCCCGGCCTTGCCAAGGCGGCGCTGGCGGCGCGCGTGAACGGCGAACTGCGCGATCTCACTCGCCCATTTGAGGGCGATGCCGAACTCGCGCTGGTGACCGCGCGGGACGAGGCCGATGCGCTGGAACTCGCCCGGCATGACTATGCCCACGTACTGGCTGAGGCGGTGCAAGCCCTCTTCCCCGGCACGCAGATTACCTTCGGCCCGGCGACCGATGATGGCTTCTACTACGACGTGAAAGCCCCCGCGACCCGCGAGCCTTTCGGCATCGACGATCTCCCCGCCATCGAAGAGGAAATGCGCCGCATCATCCTCGCCGACAAGCCGCTACGCCGCGAAGTGTGGTCCCGCCAGCAGCTGATCGACAAGTGGAGCGCCGAGGGCGAAACCTTCAAGGCCGAATGGGCGCAGGAACTGCCTGAGGGCGAGGAGCTGACGGTCTATTGGTCGGGCAATGACTGGCTCGATATGTGCCGCGGGCCGCACCTGCCCTCGACCGGCAAGCTCGATCCCGACGCCTTCAAGCTGATGCGTGTTGCGGGCGCATACTGGCGCGGCGATCAGAACAATGCGCAGCTGACGCGCATCTATGGCACCGGCTGGCTCAACAAGAAGCAGCTGCAGGCCCACCTCACCCGCCTTGAAGAAGCCGCCAAGCGCGATCACCGCAAGCTGGGGCGCGAGATGGACCTGTTCCACTTGCAGGAGGAAGCCCACGGGAGCGTCTTCTGGCACCCCAAGGGCTACCGCATCTGGCGCGAGCTGGAGGCCTATATGCGCCGCAAGATGGACGGTGCGGGCTACCGCGAGATCAAGACGCCGCAGCTGATGGACGTGCGCCAGTGGACCCAATCGGGCCATTGGGGCAAGTACGCGCAGAACATGTTCGCGGTCCCCGACATCGTTCCTGACGTTGACGAGGAGAGCGGCGTCGCCTCCCCCAAGGTCGCCGATGACGCGGCGTGGATGGCGATCAAGCCGATGAATTGCCCGGCGCACGTGATGGTCTTCAAGCAGGGGATCACGTCTTACCGCGATCTGCCCATCCGCCTCGGCGAAATGGGCTGCTGCCACCGCAACGAACCCCACGGCGCGCTCCACGGGTTGATGCGCGTGCGCCAGTTCACGCAGGACGATGCGCATATCTTCTGCACCGAGGGGCAAGTGGTGAGCGAAGTGCAGGCCTTCATCGCGCTGGCGGATAGCGTCTACCGCGATTTCGGCTTCACCTATGACATCAAGCTCGCCCTGCGCCCCGACAAGCGCTTCGGCAGCGAGGCCGATTGGGACAAGGCCGAGCAGGAATTGCGCGATGCTTTGACCGCCAACGGCCTCGCATGGGAGGAACTCCCCGGCGAAGGCGCGTTCTATGCGCCCAAGCTCGAATGGCACCTGACCGACGCGATCGGGCGCACCTGGCAAGTCGGCACCATCCAGTCCGACCGCGTGCTGCCAGAGCGGCTCGACGCGCATTACATCGGCGAGGATGGCGAAAAGCACCGCCCGGTGATGCTGCACCGCGCGATCTTCGGGAGCTATGAGCGCTTCATCGGCATCCTGATCGAGCACTTCGCCGGGCGTCTGCCGGCATGGCTCGCCCCGGTGCAGGCGGTGGTGGCGACCATTGTGTCGGACGCCGATCCTTACGCCGAAGACGTCGCCGCCCAGCTTGGCACGGCGGGTATCCGGGTCGAGACCGACACCCGCAACGAAAAAATCAACTACAAGGTCCGCGAACACTCCCTAGCGAAAGTCCCGCACCTGCTGGTGGTCGGCAAGCGCGAGGCGGAAGAAAGCACCGTTGCCGTGCGCACCTTGGGCGCGGAGCATCAGAAGGTGATGCCTCTCGCCGAAGCCATCGCGATGCTGCGCGCCGAAGGAACCCCGCCGGATTGCAAGACGGAGAACTGACCATGAAGCTGACCGCAATCTTTGTGCCTGCCGCGCTTATGCTCACCGCGTGCTCCGGCGCAGCCGATGCGCCGAAGGATGAGGCCGCTGTCGACCACTCCATGATGGACCATTCGGGCCACGACATGGGCGGGACGGCAAAGGCCGAGCTCACTGAAGCACAGGCCGCTTACAAGGCTGCCAATGACGCGATGCATGCGGGGATGGCCGACATCCCCGCCGATCCCGATGTCGCCTTCATGCAAGGGATGCTCGCCCACCACCAGGGCGCGGTCGCCATGTCGGAAGTGGCGCTGAAATACGCCAAGGACGAAAAGGCGCGCGACCTCGCCACGCGGATCATCGCCGCGCAGAAGGGCGAGATCGCCGAGATGGAAGCCTGGCTCAAGGAGCGCGGGGCGAAGTAAGCTCCGCTTGTGGAACTCCTCGGCGGCTTCACCGCGCTCCAATTAGCGGTTGCGCTCGCCGCCGCACTCGGTGCGAGCTTCGTACGCGGCCTGACCGGGTTTGGCATGGCGATCCTGCTGGTGCCGGTGCTCGCGCTGGCGCTGCCCCCGGTCGAAGCGGTGGTGCTGGGGAACGCGCTCTCGCTGCTGATCGGGGCGACCGAGGTGCGAATGCTGATGCGCGAGGCGGAGCGCAGCGCGTGGGTGATCGGCGCGGCGGTGGTGGTGACCACCCCGCTCGGGCTGTGGGCGCTGTTTTCGACCGGCGCGGATGTAGCACGGCTGGTCATCGCGCTGATCGCCTTCAGCGCCTTCCTCGCAATCCTGCTCCCGCGCCGGGGGAACGCGGTGCCGGGGCCGCTGGTGACGGGCGGGGTCGGCGTGTTGAGCGGCTTGATGACCGGCTATGCCGGGATGCCGGGGCCGCCGGTGGTACCCTTCTATGCGGGCCGAGAGCTGCCACGCATCACCATCAAGGCCTCGATGCTGCTGATTTTCACCATTGCGGCAGGCGCCGGGCTGGTCTCTGCGGCGTGGCTCGGCATCCTGCGGTGGGAGCTGCTGCTCTTCGCGCTGATCATGCTGCCGGTGATCCTGATCGGCAACCGGCTGGGCATGATGGTATCAGGCCGGATCAGCGACCCAGCGTGGCGCACCGCCGTCGGCCTCGTGCTCGGCGGTGCGGCGCTGGGGGCGCTGTTGCGATTGCTTTAGGCCCCGGTTCTTAAGACAACCAACGCGCCGCCAGCACCTTGCCGCCGCCGGGCGCGCGCAGCACCAGCGCATAGCGATCCGCACCCTTCACGTTGAGCGCACTGGGGGCGATCACATGACTGGCCTCGCCGCCCTTCCAGTCAGCGAGCTTGCGCTCGGCGCGCAGCACGTTGGTATAGGTGACCTTAGAACCGCCATTCTCGCCGCGCATGATGCCGACATCGACCTTGCGCGTCACCGCGACCAACACCAGCTCAGCCGCGCCGCTCGTGGTCCCGCCGAGGCCGACGCCATAGCCCTTCGCGCCCAGATCGCGCACCCGGATCGCCGCGCCGCCCTTGCCGCCATGCTGGCGGATGCCAGCGGCGATCTCGGCCTTGCGCGATCCGACCGTGCCATAGGTGCCATTCACCACAAGCTGCGGGGTGTAGACCCCGTTCGCGCCGGCCAGACCCTTGCGGGCATAGGCCTGTTGCAGTTGGGTGTTGTCTTCCTTGGCGAGCGTGTCCTTCCAGCCGAGGCGATCCCAATAGGTCACGGGCCGGGCGATCACCACCAGATCGGGCCGCTCGGCAAGGCTTTCGGCCAGGCGGTCAGCGGGAGGACAGGACGAACAGCCCTGGCTCGTAAAAAGCTCAAGCAAGACGGGCTCACCGCTCGAAGCAGCCCCCTTCCCCGATGCCTCGCCCTGCGCGGACGCGCCGCCGGGCAAGCTGAGCGCGGTTGCGCCCAAAGCGGTCAGACCAGCAGCGAAAGCAAACAGGGTGCGGTAGGGTTTCATCGTATCGTCCTCGTCAAGTTCGAGGATCATTACGCAGGACAATCGCGGGCGGTTACACGCCCCGGATCAAAAGGGCAGCGGACGACCCGCGAGGATCAGCGCAGCCGCGCAGCCGAGCACAATCAGGCGGCGGGCGAGATCGACCGGATCGATCTGGCTGGTCAGCGAAGGCATCGAAAGGGCAAGGGCGCGGTGCATGGACTGCACCCTCGTGCCAAAATGCTAAGGAAGCCTTAACCCGCCAAGGGCGCGGCGGGCATTTGCTGGCTGGCGCAGTGGAAACCTCCGCCCCCCGCCAGCACCGCCTCGCCCGGCAGGCCAATCGTGTCGCGATCCGGGAACAAGGCGGCGATGGCAGCGACCCCTTCGGCATCGTGGGGCGAGCCGAAGGTCGGCACCACCACCAGATGGGTGGTGATGGCGAAGTTAATATAGCTGGCAGGCTCGATCACCCCGTCACGCACGATCCTTCCGGGTGAGGGAATGCGAACCACTTCGACCCCTGCTGCTGCGGCTCTGGCGGCGGCATCGGCATAGATCGCCGCGTTGGGATCGTCCTTGCCGGTCGCCTGAGGCACCACCAAGCGGTTGGGACCAACGAAGCGGGCGAGATTATCGACATGGCCGTCGGTATGGTCGTTGATGAGGCCATCGCCCAGCCACAGCACCCGGGTAAAACCAAGCGCGGCGGCGAGTTCCGCCTCGATAGCCTCGCGGCTCATCGCGGGGTTGCGGTTGGGATTGAGCAAGCATTGCTCGGTCGTGGCCACCAGCCCGGTGCCATCGCCGTCCACCGCTCCGCCTTCGAGGATCATCGCGGACGTGGTCACCTGCAGCCCCGCATCGCGCGCCAATTCCGCGCCGATTTCCTGATCGCCCGGCATGAGATACTTGCCGCCCCAACCATTGAAGCCGAACCGCCGCGCGATCCACTCGGTCCCATCCGATACCACCAGCGGCCCGGTATCGCGCAGCCAGACATCGCCATAGACCCGCCGTTCGAGCGTGACCTTGCTGCTCACGAGCGCGCGGGCGCGGGCTTCGTTGGCTTCGTCCCGCACCAGCAAGCGCACTACCTGCCCACTCTCCGCCACCGCACTGGCAAAGGCCGCCATCTGCACCTGCGCGGGTTCAAGCCAGCCGGGCCATTCCTCGGCGAGGTGCGGAAAGCCGATCCACAGCCAGTCCTGCGGCGCCCATTCGGGGGGCATCAATGCGGTCATGGCAGAATCAGCAGCCCTTTTCCGCTGCCTTGCAACTTTCGTCCCGCACGCTGCGGAATTCGTCGCCATCGTTCCAGTTCGGCCAGCTGGTGCTCATCGCCATCATCCGCCCGAGGCGGAAATAGAGCTGCAAATCTGCCATCACGCCCGACCAGTCCCAATTGGGATCGAACTCGTCCTTGGGGCCGTGATAGCGGTTGTCGGTGTAATCCTTCGCCACAGCCTCCCCAGCGGCACGGCCGCCTTCGATCAGGTCCTGCCCGCCATCGATATAGAGCATCGGCACGCCGAGCTTGGCGAAGGCGAAGTGGTCCGAGCGGTAGTAATACCCGTTCTCAGGCTTGGGATCAGGCGTTGCGACACGGCCATCGGCCTTGAGCGCCGCGTCAAGGAACTGGTCGAGCGCCGACTTGCCGAAGCCGACGGCGGTTACATCCTTGGCAGGACCCGCCAATTGCAGCGCGTCCATGTTCACCCCGCCCACGGTCTGCGCCAGCGGGAAGACCGGGTTGGCGGCGTAGTACTGCGCGCCGAGCAGGCCCGATTCCTCCGCCGTCACCGCCAGAAACACCAGTGTCCGGCGCGGCGCACCCGCCTTGGCATGGGCCTCGGCCAGCGCGACCAGCGCGGCGGTGCCGGTGGCATTGTCGATCGCACCATTGCAGATGTCATCGCCATCAGGCGCAGGCGTGCAGCGCCCGAGGTGATCCCAGTGCGCGGTGTGGAGCACGTATTCCTCAGGCGCTTCGGCCCCCGGCAGGATCCCGATCACGTTGTGCGATGTGAAGCTGCGGAAGGTGCTGGCGAAGCTGGTCCCGGCCTTCAGCCCCAGCGGCACCGGTTTGAAGCCCTTGGTCTGCGCCGCCTTGGTCAGCGCGTCGAGATCCTGCCCGGCAGCTTTCAGCAGCTTGCGAGCCGCCTCTTCGGTCACCCAGCCGTTCATCTCGGTCAGCGGCGGTGCGTTTTCCCCGCGCTGGGCATAGGCCTGTGGGCCGGTCCACGAGCTTTCAACCACGTTCCAGCCATAAGCGGCAGGCTCGGTCTGGTGGACGATCAGCGCAGCGGCGGCCCCTTGCCGGGCAGCCTCTTCATACTTGTAGGTCCAGCGGCCGTAGTAAGTCATCGCCTTCCCGTTGAAGGGGCCTTCCAGTCCTGCGGTCTGCCAATCCGGGTCATTGACGAGGATCACCACCGTCTTGCCCTTCACATCCAGGCCCGCGTAGTCGTTCCAGCCCTTTTCCGGCGCGTTGATGCCGTAGCCGACGAACACCAGTGCGCTGTCCTTGATCGTAGTCGCGGCTTCCTCGCGATAGGTGACGCCGACCCAGTCCTTGGCGAAGGCGAGCGAGATGGGCGCACCTTTTCCGGTGATCGTCAGCGGGGCGTAATCCTTGCCGGTGATCTCCACCAGCGGGACTTCCTGCACCCACGAGCCGTTGTTGCCGGGCTGGAGCCCCGCCGCCTTGAAGCGATCGGTCAGGAGCGCGATGGTCTTTTCCTCGCCGGGGGTGCCGGGCATCCGTCCTTCGAATTCATCGCTCGAAAGAAGGCGCGTGACATCCTTGATCGTGGCTTCCGAAATCTCCCCAGCATCAACTTCGGGAATATCGAGCGCCGCGTCACCGCCGCCCATGGTGGGCAGGGCATCGCAGGCAGCGATGGCAAGCGCGCCAGCAATCAGCGCTCCGAAGGCGAAGTGTCGGGTGGCCATGGCGATATGTCTCCGGGAAAGGGTAGGGCCGCGCATCCTTTGCAGAGCCGGAACGCCCATGCAAGGTTGCGCGGCGCGTTCGGCAGCGCCAGAGAGGCGGGTGATGGGAGAGACTGCCACCCCCGACTGGGAAAGCGCGCTGTACCGTGAACGCACCCACGCGCCGTTTCTGGCGCGCGCGCTCGAACGCCAGCCTGAACTGGCGGCACTCCTGGCAGCGGGCGAGGGCGAGGCGGCGCTCGCCTGGGCGCGGGCGCAGGGTGAGCTTGCGGACACCGAAGTCGCCCTGCGCCGCGAGCGGCTGGCGCTGGCAGCAGCGCTGGCGGTGGGCGATCTCGCCGGGGCCTTCTCGCTCGGCCGGGTGGTGGCGGAACTGACCGACTTCGCCGACCGCGCGCTCGACCGCGCGATCCGCACCGCGATTGCCGAACGCACCGGCACCGCCGAGGCCGATGGCTTCATCGCGCTGGCGCTCGGCAAGCAGGGGGCGGGCGAGCTCAACTATTCCTCCGACATCGACCCGATCCTGCTGTTCGACCGCGAGCGTCTCGCGCGCCGCGCCAGCGATGATCCGGGCGAGGCCGCGCAGCGCTATGCCCGGCGGGTGGTGGCGCTACTCTCGGCGAGCACCGACGAGGGTTACGCGCTGCGGGTCGACCTGCGGCTCAGGCCCGCGAGCGAGGTCAGCCCGCTGGCGGTGCCTGTGGGATCAGCGCTGGCGCATTATCAGGGCGCGGCGCTCGCATGGGAGCGCGCGGCCTTCACCCGCGCCCGCGCCGCGGCGGGAGATGTGATGGCAGGCGAGGCTTTCCTCGCCGCGATCCGCCCCTTCGTGTGGCGCAGCCAGCTCGATTTCGGCGCGATTGCGGAAATCCGGGCGCTCACCCAGCGCATCCGTGACAGTCACGCAGGCCCCATTGCGCCCGGCCCCGGCTTCGACGTGAAGCGCGGTCGCGGGGGCATCCGAGAGATCGAGTTCTACGCCCAGACCCACCAGCTGATCCACGGCGGGCGCGACACTTCGCTGAGGGTGCGCGGCACGCGTGCGGCGCTCGATGCACTGGCGGCCGCAGGTTGGATCTCGACAGAGAACGCCGCCACGCTCGGCACGGCTTACGACCGGCTGCGCGAGGTCGAGCACCGCTTGCAGATGGTCCACGACCGCCAGACCCACGCGCTGCCTGAGGGCGTAGCGCTCGACAATGTCGCGCAGCTCGATGGGCTGGCTGATGGCGCGGCGCTGGTGGCCGAGCTGACTGAACTGACCCAGCGGACCGGACGCATCTACGAGGAACTGATCGGCCCGCCCGAGGCTGCGCCAGTCGCCGTTGCTCTGCCCGCGAGCGCGCTCGCCCGGCAGTTGGAACAATGGGGCCTCCCCGAACCCGAAACGCTCGCAGAACGGATCGAGGGCTGGCGCGACGGACGCCACGCTGCGATCCGCTCCCCGCAGGCGGTTGAGGCATGGGACCGCCTCGCGCCCGCGCTGCTCAAAGCCATGGCGGCGAGCGATGATCCGATGCGCGCGATCACCCGCTGGGAACGCATCATCGAGAGCGTGCCGAGCCTTATCACCACCTTGCGTCTGCTCGATGCGCGCCCTGACCTGATCGACCGGCTGGTGGCGGCGCTCACCCTCGCCCCGGTGCTGTCTGACGAATTGGCGCGCAAGCCCGAGCTGCTCGACACTCTTATCGACCGCGACGCGCTCGACCTGCCGGGCGAGACGTCTGCGATCATGGCCCGGATGCGTGGGGCGGCGATCCGGCCCGATTACGAGGCGCTGCTCGATGCGATCCGGGTGATCACTGGCGAGATCCGCTTCGCGCTCGGCATCCAGCTGATCGAGGGGCTGGCCGATCCCCTCGCCATCGCCCGCGCCCTGTCGCGCACTGCCGAGGCCGCGCTCGCGCTGGCGGCGGAGGCGACGGTGGAGGAATTCGCAGCCAAGCATGGGCGGGTGCCGGATAGCGAATTGCTGATCTTGGGGCTGGGGCGGCTCGGCGGCGGGGCGCTGACCCATGCCTCGGATCTCGACATTGTCTATCTCTTTACCGGGGATTTTAGCGCGCGATCGAATGGGTTTCGCCCGCTCGGTGCAACGGTCTATTACAACCGCTTGGCCAGCCGGGTCAGCGCTGCATTGTCGGTGCCGACCGCGCAAGGGGCGCTCTACGAGGTCGATACGCGGCTGCGACCACAGGGCAACCAGGGGCCACTGGCGGTCAGCTGCGAGGCTTTCGGCAAGTATCAGCGCGAGGCAGCCTGGACGTGGGAGCACATGGCAATGACCCGTGCACGGGTGCTCTACGGCTCGCCCAAAGCGTGCCATGAACTGGAGACAGTGCTTCACGAAGTGCTCCACGCTCCGCGCAACAAGGCGGCCCTGCGCGATGCGGTGCTGGCGATGCGGGCTGAGATGGCGAAGCACAAGCCAGCCACTGGCCCGGTCGATGCCAAGCTGACGCGCGGCGGGCTGGTCGATTGCGAATTCCTTGTCCACTACCTCCAATTGAAGGGCGAGGCGGAAGGCGGTGCCCCGCTGTCCGAGGTCGCGCCGAAAGCGCTCAACCCCGATCTGACCGTGGCGCTGGAGGGGTTGGTCGCGGCGGGCCTGCTGCCGGATGATCTGATCGAGCCGCACGCGCTGATGACCCGGATGCTGGTCGCAGGCCGGTTGCTTGCCCCCGATGGTCGCGAGCCGCCGCCCTCGGGCGCGCGCGCGCTGGCCCGGGCTTGCGGGTATGGCAGCTATGATGCGCTGTTGGCGGCCTTTGCCGCCGCCCGGCTGAAGGTTGCCGCAACGTGGAAACAAATTCTGGGCACGGACATTCTCGCTACCGAACAGGAGACCCGATCATGAGCAACTTCCCCGGCGTCGGCGACGCCATCCCCGATATCGCCATGGAAACCCCCGAAGGCGGCAGCGTGAAGCCCTCAGACTTCAAGGGTTCCAAGCTGGTGATCTTCTTCTACCCCAAGGACGATACCCCGGGCTGCACCACCGAGAACAAGGATTTCTCCGCGCTGAAAGACCAATTCGCAGCCGCCGGCACCAAGCTGCTCGGCGTCAGCAAGGACCCCGCCAAGAAGCACGCCAAGTTCATCTCCAAGCACGGCCTCACCGCCCCGCTCGCCACCGATGCCGAAGAAGGCGGCCTTTCCGATGCGCTGGGCGTTTGGGCGGAAAAGCAGATGTACGGCAAGACCTACATGGGCATGGTCCGCGCGACCTATCTCATCGACGCCGAGGGCAAGATCGCGCAGATCTGGGACAAGGTGAAGGTCGCGGGCCACGCCGAGGAAGTGCTCGCCGCCGCCCAAGCGCTTTAACGCCGCACGTGGAAACCGTCGCCGCCGCCATCCGCGCCGCGCTGCTCACGCCCGAGCCGCGCGCCAAGTGCTTCGCCGCCCGCCGCGTCGCGCGCGAATGGCGGCGCGGGGCGCTGGCGTGGGAATTCGACGTGGCGATGCCCGATCAGCCCGCCTGGCCCGAGGCGCCGGTGCTGCTTCCCCCGAATCAGATGCCCAAGCGCGGCAAGTTCGGATCGGACCGCGCGCGAATCGCGCTCTGGCACAGCCTTGCCCATATCGAGTTCGTCGCGATCGATCTGGCGCTCGACATGGCCGGGCGATTCGGGGGCGCAATGGGGCCGGAATTCGTCAGCGATTTTCTTGGCGTTGCGGCGGATGAGGCGATGCATTTCGCGCTGCTTTCACGAAAGCTCGAAAGCCTCGGCAGCTTCTATGGCGCGCTGCCCGCCCATGCCGGGCTGTGGGAGGCGGCGTATGCCACCCGGCACGATGTCGCAGCGCGGCTGGCGGTGGTGCCGATGGTTCTCGAAGCGCGCGGGCTGGATGTGACCCCGGCCACCCTTGAGCGGGTCGCAGCGGCGGGCGACCAGAATGGAGCCAAAATCCTCGCCCGCATCCTTGACGACGAAATCCGCCACGTCGGTTTTGGCACCAAACATTTTTTGCGTTGCGCCGAAATCGCACGCGAAGCGCCCGAATCCCTCTGGCAAAACCTCGTAAAACGGCACTTCCGTGGGTTCGTTAAGCCGCCGTTCAACGACTCAGCGCGTCTTGCAGCCGGTTTGTCGCGTGAATTTTACGCAGCGATTGCGCATTAACGACTCACCGGCATAACTCGGCTCCAGCAGAGGCGCGCATCAGACGTGCCGGAACTATCAAGCGGCAAAAGCCGCCATCGGGGACCGGGTCATTATGAATTTTGCTGCGCGCGATGCGATCAGGCTTGTTACGGCAGCCTGCGCCGCTTTTCTGGTTTCCGCTGCCGCGCCCGCATTGGCCAACACGGCTAACTCCGCTTCCAACAGTGCCGAGATTGTCACCCCGAAGCCCGAAACGGCGGTCGATGTGACCATCCATGGCGATCAGCGCTTCAAGACGCTTTTCACAAGCTGGACCGCGCTGGAGCGCACGAGCCCGACGCTGGGCACCGGGGTCGAAATCAACGCCTATTCCTCGCCCATTCCGCAGCGCGCGATTTCGGTCCCCTCGCGCATGCCGCTCGAAGGCGCCCAGCTGACGAGCGGTTACGGGATGCGCAGCCACCCCGTGCTTGGCGGTCGCCGCCAGCACCAAGGCATTGATCTCGCCGCGCCGTCCGGCACCCCGGTCTACGCCACGGCTGACGGCGTGGTCGGCCGCGCAGACTGGTACTCGAGCTATGGCCTTTACATCAGCGTCAACCACGGCGCGGCGATGGAAACGCGTTACGCCCACCTGTCGCGCCTTGCGGTGACCGCAGGCGATTTCGTCAAGAAGGGCGACATCATCGGCTACGTCGGATCGACCGGCCGGTCGACCGGCCCGCACCTTCATTATGAAGTCCGCGTGGAGGGGGTTGCAGTCAATCCGATTCCGTATATGGTAGAGAGTGAAACGCAGCTCGCCTATGCCCGTGACCGGGGTTTGACCGGCCAAGGCGGCGAGTAAGTTTGCAAAATTGCCCGCCGTGAGCGGGCCGGACATTGGAGAGGGTGTCCGAACATGGCGGCGGGTTTACCCGCCGCCTTTTTTGCGGCCCGCTCCCCTCACACCCACGACGACAATCGGTAGCATTTCCCATACCGTTTTTGCTTGCGGCCCATCCCGCTCCCGCTAGATTTCCGCCTCGGAGAAAACGTCAGCGCGCCTGCCATGACGGGCGCAGCGGCGAGGGAGAGAAAATACATGGCCATGCACCCGATCGCGCACGCCGCGACCCGTCCGGATCATCCTGCTGTCATCATGACCGGATCGGGCGAGCAGATCACCTACGGCGAAATGGAGGCGGAATCGAACCGCTTTGCGCACTTGCTGCGCGCCCATGGGATTGGGCCGGGGGACGCCTTTGCGGTGCTGCTCGAAAACCGGATCGAGTATTTCACCCTGATCTGGGGCTCGCAGCGCGCGGGCACGATGCTGGTGCCGATCTCCTCGCGCCTGACTGCGCCCGAGGCGGCCTATATCATCCGCGATGCGCAGGCGAAGCTGCTGATCACCAGCGGCTATTTTGCAGGGATGCTGGGTGCCATTCGCGCCGAATGCCCGGGCCTCACCGTGCTGGTGATGGATGCGGGCGGGCCTGAGGATTTCGCCGCCGCACTCGCGGCTCAGCCGAGCGATCCGATCCGCGATCAGAGTGCGGGCGTGGTGATGCTTTACTCGTCCGGCACCACGGGACGCCCCAAGGGCATCCGCCCCGCCCCGCCGGCCGATCCCGACCCTCAGGCTGCCGTGCCACTCGTGGGCTTGGCAGTAATGGGTGCGGGAATGCCGACTGACGGTTCGATGGTCTACCTCTCCCCCGCCCCGCTCTATCACGCCGCGCCGATTGGCTGGTGTTCGGTGGTCCACCGGCTCGGCGGGACGGTGGTGATGATGGAGAAGTTCGAGCCTGAGGAAGCGCTGAAGGCGATCGAGCGCTACAAGATCACCGACAGCCAGTGGGTGCCGACCCACTTTGTGCGCTTCCTCAAGCTCGATCACGCGGTGCGCACCCGTTACGACCTGTCCAGCCACCAACGTGCGCTGCACGCTGCGGCGCCCTGCCCGGTACCGATCAAGCGTGAGATGATCGAATGGTGGGGGCCGATCGTAAACGAGTACTACGCGGGGAGCGAAGGCATCGGCATGACCCTGATCCGCTCGGCCGACTGGCTGACCCACCCCGGCAGCGTCGGCCGTGCGATCTATGGCACGCTGCACGTTTGCGGCCCCGATGGGGAAGAACTGGGCGCGGGCGAAGACGGGCTGATCTATTTCGAGAACGCACTCCTCCCCACCTATCACAACGATCCGGACAAGACCCGTGAGGCGATGCACCCCAAGGGCTGGATGACGCTGGGCGACATCGGCCACCTCGATGTCGACGGGTTCCTGTTCCTGACCGACCGCAAGAGCCACATGATCATCTCCGGCGGGGTGAACATCTACCCGCAGGAGATCGAGAACTTGCTCGTCACCCACCCCAAGGTGATGGACGCCGCGGTAATCGGCGCGCCTTGCCCTGATCTGGGCGAGAAGGTGGTGGCGGTGGTGCAGCCCCGCGACATGGCGCAGGCGGGCGAGGCGCTGGAGGCGGAGCTGCGTGAATTTCTTGCCCCCAGCCTCTCCAAGATCAAGATGCCCCGCTTGTTCGACTTCCGCCCCGATCTCCCGCGCGAAGCCAATGGCAAGCTCTACAAGCGCGAGCTACGCGACGAGTTTGCGGCCAAGGCGAAGGCCGAGGCGGCGTGAGCGCGGAAGCGGTGTTGCCGGGCGATATCGCCCGCAAGGTGATCGACCCCCACGCCTATGCCGAGTGGGATGGGCTACTCGACACCTTCGACGCGATCCGCGCTGCGACGCCCGTGGTCAAGGTGCAGCCCGATACGCCGGGGCTGTTCGATCCCTTCTGGCTCGTCACCGCCTATGATGATGTGATGCGGATTTCCAAGGACAACGCCGCCTTCCTCAACAACCCCCGCCCCGTGGTGTTCAGCTTCAATCAGGCGATCGAGTTCTCCCGCGCCGCGACAGGATCGAACATGCTGGTCGATTCGCTGGTGGTATTCGACGCGCCGATCCACCCCAAATATCGTAAGCTGACGCAGGAATGGTTCATGCCGAGAAACCTCGCGCAGCTCGAAGGCGAGCTGCGCGCGCTGGCGGCGCGGACGGTGGGCCGGATGCTGGAGCAGGGCGGGGAAGTTGACTTCGTGAAAGAGGTCTCCGGACCCTACCCCTTGCGCGTTGTGATGCAGATCCTCGGGGTACCGCCCGAGGACGAATTCCGCATGCAGATGCTCACCCAGCAGCTCTTCGGCGGGCAGGACAAAGACTTGTCGGGCAGCGGGCTCGACAAGATGACCCCCGAACAGGTGGTGCAGATCGTTGCCGGGGCGGTGAAGACCTTCGAAGATTACTTCGCTGCCCTCGCCGAAGACCGCCGCCGCAACCCCACCGACGATGTCGCCAGCGTCATCGCCAATGCCACGGTCGACGGCCAGCCGCTCCCCCCGCGTGACATGGCGGGATACTACATCATCGTCGCCACCGCCGGGCACGACACCACTTCGGCCAGCACGGCGGGCGCGATGCAGGCGCTGGCCCGCGACCCCGAGCAGTGGGCGCGGGTCAAGGCGGACCGCTCCTTGCTCCCCGGCATTGTCGAGGAGGCGATCCGCTGGACCTCACCCGTGCAGCACTTCATGCGCACGGCGGCCGAGGACTGTGAGATCGGCGGGCAACAGGTGAAAAAAGGCGACTGGCTGATGATCAACTACGTCGCCGCCAATCACGACCCCGCACAGTTCCCCGATCCGCGCCGTTTCGATGCCGCCCGGTCGCCCAACCGCCATCTCGCCTTCGGGGCGGGGGCGCACCAGTGCCTCGGCCTGCACCTCGCACGGCTGGAGATGCGGATCCTGTTCGAAGCGATCCTCGACCGGGTCGCCGCGGTCGAACCGGCGGGCGAGGCCAAGCGCGCCAGCAGCACCTTCGTGGGCGGGCTGAAAACCCTGCCTCTGCGGATCACCCCTAGCTGACCGTAGGCACGGCCGGGGTCAGCGGAGCAAGCGGCGGCTGCCAGTCTTCGCCCCGAGCACGCAGTTCCTCGGTGCCCCATTCGGCCACCGAGCAAGCATCCATAAGTGGGCCTTTGGGTTCATGACTGCCGAGCACGGTCAGAACTTTCGGTATCTTGCGCCGAAGTTCGGATTGGGATGTTTTAATGTCCCAGATGCCGTGGTCCACATGCTAAGCGACGCAGGGGTCATCATACCTTGGCGACAGGACATGACGAAAGCGCTGCTCGATTGCTGGCAATTCGACCGGAGCGAACCTGTCGCTGCGTTTCGCTGGCCGGATAGCCGCATCGAACTCTTGTGCCGGTTTTCAGCGAGCCTCGGCGTGCCGACCCGGCTCGCCTGCGAGGATCCGGACCGGGATACCGTGCTGATCACGTCGGCAACGCCCGGCGGGGCGGTTGCCGAGTTTGGCGGGGTGCGCACGCGGATCGGGGCCTGCGGTCGTACCCAGCTGACCTACGTGCCAGCCGGGATGGCGCTTTCGCTCGACTACCACGACTTCGCCCCGCCGCTGATCGCCATGGCCCTGCCACGCGGCGAGGCAGAGCGGCTGGCGCAGGGTCCGGTTCCGCAAGGTCCGCTCGTCCTTCATCCTGCCGAACGCGAGGGGGAGCAAGCCCTGCGCCTTGCCTGCATCGTCATGCGCGGCTGGGAGCAGGATAGCCGCGCGGTCGCCGTCCTCACCGGACGGCTGATCGACGATATCGCCAACCTCGCCGCCGCCGATCCGGTGGCAGAGCGGGTCAGCATCGCCCCGCGCCGCTTGGCGGCCGTGCTCGCTTTCATCGAAACCAACCTCGCCCGGCCGATCTCGGTCGGCGACCTTGCCGGCGAGGCAAATCTCTCGCCGTTCCATTTCACCCGGGCGTTCAAGCAAGATACCGGGCAGACTCCCTATGGCTACCTTCAGCGCCGGCGCATTCTGCGCGCCATCGGGATGCTCGGCGAAACACGTCTTGCGATATCGGAGATCGCCGGGCTGTGCGGGTTCACCAATCCGGCGCGCTTCAGCTACACCTTCAGCGTGTGGACCGGACAATCGCCGTCGCGCTTGCGGCAAAGGCTGAGCGCGGTCGCGCGTCCTGTGCCCGCCCAGCTTGCTTTGGCTGCTCAGCCGGTCGGCCGCGCTGTCGCGAGCAGCTGCCCGAACAGGGGATAATCACGCCGGACGAGCGCCAGCTTTGTGCCTGACATGACGTACGAATTATGCAGCGGGCCTGTCCGATTCCGCTAGGGTTTCGGCCCGCTTTGTCCTAGCTTCCCACACATGGGATTGTCGCTTCGCCTCGTGGTTCGGGTGCGTTCAGCATGAGCCTGCTTGAACCGCACAACCTGCCGTTCCTGATCGCTTTCGGCGCGCTTGCGGTGGCTCTGTTGCAAACATGGGGCACGGCCGCGCGGCGTCACCCAGTTGGGGGATTA
>LSKF01000137.1 GCA_001556995.1 Erythrobacteraceae bacterium CCH12-C2 | reverse complement strand
CTGCCTCGAGTTTCTGGCGCTGGCTGCGGGTTATGCCTGCGACAAGGGCAAGGCTGTCGTCCTGCTCCCACTGCGCATTGCAATGATCGCTCCACCGGCACAGGCCACAGGCGGCGTTGGGCTCGGCGCGGGTTGCCGGGCGTTCGGCCACAAACCCTTCAAGCATCGAGCGCGCATGCCGCGCGTAGGCGGCGACATCGGCCAGACGAACCGTGTATCGGCTGCCGTCGCCAAGCTGAAGATGCGCCGCCTCCGGAGCGAGCCCTTGCACCTTCGCGAGGAGATCACTGTAAAGGCACAGCTGCAGCACATGCTTGGGATCCGGCTTGCGCTTGAGCTTGGTATCGACAACTTCGTAGGACCAGTCCCCGAGCGCAGACGGGCGTTCAACTCGCTCCAGGAAGTCGGTGTAGCCGCCCCACGCTCCGTC
>LSKF01000136.1 GCA_001556995.1 Erythrobacteraceae bacterium CCH12-C2 | reverse complement strand
GTCGCGTGATGGCGGGGAAAGCGCGGGAAAACCCCGGATATTGCGCAAAAATGCGGAGGTTTTTCGATAGAATACGGTGGGAAAGGGCGCGTGCGAAAAACATGTAAAATGATATAAATCAATGTTATAGCAACTTATCCCGCGATTTCCCGCAAAAATCCCTTTTATCCCGCAGGCTTCCCCGATATTACCGGAGGCCATCAGACATGCCTCATGTGCAATGCGTCCGGCTGGTGGGGCCGGAGCACCGCTTCCGCTCGCGCGGGATCGGTGGCGGGGAAGGCGTGTCTGAACTGTGGGCGGGCTTTCGCAGGGAAGGCCCGTGGCAACGGGGCAAGAGGGGATTAAAGGCACGTGTCTGCCTTTGGAGGATATAATGGCCAAGCTTTCTCGCCCGCGGGCGAGAAGAGCCGTTTTGTCCTGCCGCCCGCCTTCCGCAAGGCCGTGAAGGAAAGCTCCGGCGGCAACCGCGTGCTGTGCCTTGCCGCGCATGACCGCTTTGACTGCCTGATCGGCTTTGGCCTCTCGCGCACCGAACAGCTCAGCGCCCAGCTCGACCGCGAGGAAGAGCGCGCCATCCGCCTTGGCCTTGCCGATTTTGACCGCGATGTCCGCGCCCAGCAGCTATTCGGCTTCGAACAGCTCCCGTTTGACGATAGCGGCCGCTTTGTCATGCCCGAGCATCTGCGCGAATTGGGCAAGGTCGGCGATGGCCTCTATTTTCAGGGTGCGGGCGATTTCTTCTTCGTCTGGAACCCGGCGGAACTCGACCGGATGGGCCCGGAATGGAAAAGTGCGCAGGCGGCTTGCGCCAAGCTCGTCGCCGCTGCGCGCAAGGGTGCCGCCTGATGAGCGCTGCGCCCCATATCCCCGTGCTGCTCGATGAAGTCGTCGCTGCACTCGCACCGCGCCCCGGCATGATCATCGTCGATGCGACCTTCGGTGCAGGTGGTTATACCGCCGCGCTGCTTGAGGCCGGCGCAACCGTCCATGCGTTTGACCGCGATCCCGATGCGATTGCGGCGGGGCAGGTGATGGTGGCGCAGTACGAAGGCCGCCTTGCGCTGCACCCCGCGCGCTTTTCGGCGATGCAGGCCGAGCTGGCCGCGATCGGCGTCACGCAGGTTGACGCGGTGGTGATGGATATTGGCGTCTCCTCGATGCAGCTCGACCAGGGCGAGCGGGGCTTTGCCTTCATGCATGATGGCCCGCTCGACATGCGCATGAGCCAGGACGGCGAAAGCGCCGCCGATTTCCTCAACACCGCTGATGAGGAAGCAATTGCCAATGTGCTCTACCGCTATGGCGAGGAGCGCCAGTCGCGCCGGGTGGCCCGTGCGATTGTCGCTGCGCGCCCGCTGGCAACCACGGGCGAACTCGCCCGCGTGGTGCGCCGCGCTCTGGGCTACAAGCCGCATGACAAAAAGGACCCGGCGACCCGCACCTTCCAGGCGGTGCGCATCCATGTGAACGACGAGTTGGGCGAGCTTGAAGCCGGGCTCGCGGCGGCGGAGGCGCTGCTGGGCGAAGGCGGCGTGCTCGCGGTGGTGAGTTTCCACAGCCTTGAAGACCGCATCGTCAAGCACTTCCTGCGTGAGCGCAGCGGCGCAGGGCGTGCGGTGTCGCGCCACTTGCCCGGGGAAATGCCCGGTCCTGCGCCTACCTTTGCGCAAGTTTCCAAAGGTATTCGTCCCACTGAAACCGAGATCGTGCGCAACCCGCGCGCGCGTTCGTCCACCTTGCGCCATGCGATCCGCACTGGCGCCCCGGCAAGGAGCATGGCCGCATGATCAGCCGCAATCAGGCGCGTTCGCTGGGGTGGGCTGCGGTGCTGGCGATATGCTTCGCGCTGGTGACCATCCTCAGTTTCAAGGTTCATGCCGTCAAAAGCGAGGTGCTGCTGGCAGAGCGCCAGCTGATCGCGCTCCAGCGCGAGACGCTGCTGCTGGAAACCGAGTTCGAAACGCGCGCCAGCCAGCGCCAGCTGGCCGAGTGGAACACGGTCGAGTTCGGCTATGGTGCGCCGCGTGCGCGCCAGTTCCTTGATGGCGAGCGCCAATTGGCAAGCTTGGGTCAGCGCCTCGGCCCCGATGCGCCAACACCGATCCGGCTGGCTCGGGCTGACGTGGGCGATGGAGACAACACGTCGGCGCCTCCTGAGAAGGCTGCGCCGATGCGCTCGCCTGTCTCGGGCGCGCCGGTGACGCTGGCTCTGGCTGCAAGCCAGAAAGATGCCGGCGCGGTGTTCACCGAAGCCTTTGGTGACTTCCTGATCGACGCCTCGCCGATCCGCCCGGCACGCGCGCAAAGCGCCAAGGCTAGCCTCGCGGGGGCGGGCGAATGAACATGATGGCGGCCCGCGCTGCTGTCCCCACCATTCCTGCAGGCCGAGGCCAACTGGTCCAGCTGCGCACGCAATTGCTCTGGACCGCACGCGTGCGGGTGCTGTGCATCGCGCTGGGGTTTGCGCTGGTCACGTTGATGGCGCTGCTGCGGATCGCCGCGCTCGGCTTTGTCGGCCATGCCCCGCAGCGCACCAGCCTCGAAGATGCACTGCTGCCCCCGCGCGGTGAGATTACGGATCGTCACGGCGTACCCCTGGCGCGCGCCTTCCCGGCCTATGCCTTGTGGTTTGATCCCAAGGCGATGGGGGATAATGGCACCCCGCTGGTGCGCTCGCCCGAAGCGGTTGCGCGCGAATTGAAGGCGATCTTCCCCGATATTGATGAAGCGCGCATGGCCCGCCGCCTTGCTTCGGGCCGGGCGGGCTATCTGCGCCGCCGCATTCTGCCCGAAGAAGCCAACCGGGTGTTCGCGCTGGGCGAAATCGCGTTGGAAATCCCGCGCGAGACCGACCGCTATTACCCGCAAGGCTCGCTCGCCGCACATGCGCTTGGCTACGTGGTCGAGGATGAGGGCGGCAAGCTCGGGATGGAGCAGGTGCTTGAGCAGCGCCTCACCCACCCCGATCAGCGCAGTGAGCCTGTGGCGCTGTCGATCGACGTGCGTGTGCAGGGTGCGCTCGAGGACGAGCTGCGCAAGGGGATGCTCGCCACCAACGCGATTGGTGCGGCTGGCATCGTGCTCGATGCCGATACGGGTGAAGTGATGGCGATGGCGAGCCTGCCGGAATTCGATCCGAACACGGCGGGCGCCAGCGGGGCCACGAACGTCTTCAACCGCGCCACCAACGGCGTCTATGAGCTGGGCTCAACCTTCAAGCCGATCAGCATCGCCGCCGCCATTGATGCCGGCGTTGTGCGCGATCTGGGCCGGGCTTGGGATGCGACCCCGGTCACGGTCGGGCGCAGCACGATCAAGGACATGAAGCCCAAGGGCGCGACGCTAAATGTGCCGCAGGCGCTGGTCTATTCGTCCAACACCGTCACCGCGCGCGTGGCCGATCAACTGGGCGCGGAACGCTTGCGCCAGACCATGATTGATCTGGGTATGGACACCCGCCCGTTCATCGAACTGCCCGCGCGCGGTCGCCCGCTTTGGCCCAAGGGCAAATGGAGCCGGGTGACCAACATGACCGTGAGCTACGGCCACGGCCTCGCTGTTACTCCGCTGCATCTCGCCAGCGCCTATGCGGCGATGGTCAATGGCGGGGTCTGGCGTCCGGCAACAATGATGAAGCTTGCGCCGACTGAAGTGCCGCGCGGGCGGCGGGTGTTCAAGGAATCGACCTCGCACCGGATGCGCCAGATGCTGCGCATGATCTCGCTTTACGGCACCGGCCGCAGCGCCGATGCGCCGGGGTATCGGGTTGGGGGCAAGACCGGGTCGGCTGACAAGAACGAGAACGGGGTCTATCACCGCAACAAGATCGTCTCCTCCTTCGCCGCCGCTTTCCCGCTGGATGCGCCGCGCTATGTGATTGTGGTGGTGGTCGACGAGCCGACCGGCACACTCGCCAGCAGCTTCCAGCGCACCGCCGCCTTCACCGCCGCGCCGGTGGTGGGCAAGTTGGTGCCGCGCATCGGCCCCATGCTGGGCGTGCAGCCCGATGAAACCCGCGACGTTGATATCTCGGACCTGCGCTATCTGGTGGACAAGCACTGATGCGGCTGGCCGAAGTGATGCAGCGCGCGGGGCTTGAGGGAGCGTCGGGCGCGGATGCGACCGTGACGGGCTTTGCGATCGACCACCGCAAGGTCGCCCCCGGCACCGTGTTCGGCGCGTTTCAGGGCGCGAGCGTCAATGGCGAAGATTTCATCCCGGCGGCGGTGGAGGCAGGTGCGATTGCGGTGGTGGCGCGGCCCGAGGCGCAGGTTGCGGGCGCGCTCCACATTGCTGATGCTGTGCCCCGCCGCGCCTTTGCCCGACTGGCGGCGGGGTTCTTTGCGCCTGTGCCTGCGACCATCGTTGCGGTGACGGGGACCAACGGCAAGACCTCGACCGTGGAGATGACCCGCCAGATCTGGCGTATGGCGGGTGAGCGCGCGGCGAGCATCGGGACGCTTGGCGTGACCACGCCCGACGGCAGCGTGTCGACCGGGCTCACCACACCCGACATCGTCACCTTCCTCGCCAACATGAGCGGCCTCGCGCGCGAAGGCGTGACCCATGTCGCCTACGAAGCCTCGAGCCACGGGCTTGACCAGTATCGCAACGAGGGCCTCACGGTATCGGCATCGGCGTTCACCAATTTCAGCCGTGACCATCTCGATTACCACGGCACGATGGAAGCGTACTTCGCTGCCAAGATGCGGCTGTTCACCGAGGTGGTCGCGCCCGGCAGTCCGGCCGTGATCCATGATGCGGGCGACGGGTCGGAGTGGACCGCGCGGGCGATTGCCGAGGCCGAAGCGCGGGGGCTCACAGTGCTGACCGTGGGCGAGGGCGGCAGCTTCCTGCGGCTCATTTCACGCGAACCCGGGCAGTTGGGGCAGCTTCTTCACATCGAACATCAAGGTGAGGCGCGCAAGGTCAATCTGCCGCTGATCGGGGCCTATCAGGCGGCCAACGCTCTGGTTGCGGCTGGCCTCGCGCTGGCGACCGGGGTGAGCTTGAGCACGGTGTTCGATGCGCTCTCCCGCCTGCAACCGGTGCGCGGGCGGTTGGAACGTGCGGCCCTCAATTCGGCGGGCGCGCCTGCCTATGTCGACTATGCCCACACCCCCGACGCGCTCGAAGCCGCCATCGCCGCGCTGCGCCCACACGTCGCCCTCGGCGGGCGGCTGATTGTCGTGTTCGGCGCGGGCGGGGACCGCGATGCAGGCAAGCGCCCGCAGATGGGCCAAGTCGCCGCGCGCGCCGCTGATCTTGCCATCGTCACCGACGATAACCCCCGCAGCGAAGACCCCGCCAGCATCCGCGCCGCCATCCTCGCAGGTACAGGGGGGAAGGCCCGCGAAATTGGCGACCGCCGCGCCGCGATTGCCGCCGCGATTGGGGAAGCCGGGGCCAACGACATTGTGCTCATTGCTGGCAAGGGGCACGAGCAGGGACAAATTTTCGGGTCTGGAGATACCATGCGAATTGAAGCTTTCGACGATGTCGAAGTGGCGCGCCAATGCGCCGGAGGGCAGTGCTGATGAACGTGCCCGTTGCCCACCCGTTGCTGCATCATTGGCCGGTCATTGCACGTGATACGCTGCCGCTTGCGCTGTGGAGCGCAGCCGAGATTGCAGCAGCTACTGGCGGGGTCGCCAGCCATGATTTTCAGGCGGCGGGCGTCGAGATGGACTCGCGCGATGTGAAGCCAGGGGATGTCTTCGTCGCCTTGAAGGGCGAGGCCATGGACGGCCACCGCTTCATCGCCGCCGCCTTTGAAAAGGGCGCAGTCGCCGCGATCACGGATCGTCCGGTCGATTTCCCCCACGTGCTGGTGGAAGACACCACAGCCGCGCTCCATGCGCTCGCCCATGCCGCGCGCGACCGGGCGATAGAAGCGGTGCGGATCGGAATCACCGGTTCAGTCGGCAAAACCGGCATGAAAGAGGCGATCTTCGCCTGCCTCGACCGCGCCAGCCGCGGCGCAGCGCATCGCTCGGTCCGCAGCTACAACAACCATGTCGGCGTGCCGCTGAGCCTCGCCCGGATGCCAGCCCGGGCCAAGTTCGGCGTGTTTGAGATGGGAATGAACCACGCAGGCGAAATCGCGCCGCTCTCGGCCCATGTGCGCCCCCACGTGGCGCTGATCACCACCATCGCGCCTGCGCATATCGAGAACCTCGGCAGCCTTGAGGCGATCGCTGACGAAAAGGCGCAGATCTTCACCGGGCTGGTCCCCGGCGGGGTCGCGGTGATCCCGGCGGACAGCGAATGGGCTCCGCGGCTGATTGATCACGCCCGCGCCTGCGGTGCCAAGGTCGTCACCTTCGGCCGGGCCAAGGGTGCCGATGTGCGATTGCTCGATGCCATCCCGGCAGCAGGCGGCGGCGCGCTCGTCACGGCTGACCTCGGCGACCGGCGCATCTGTTACACCATCGCCGAACCCGGCGAGCACTGGATCGCCAATTCACTCGGCGTCATGGCGGCGGTGCGCGCGGCGGGCGGGGATCTTGCCAGCGCCGGCCTTGCGCTTGCCGAAATGGGCGGTCTCAAGGGCCGCGGCGCGCGTCACCGGATTGCGGTGGCGGGCGGCGAGGCGCTGCTGATCGATGAAAGCTACAATGCCAATCCCGCCTCGATGCGAGCCACGCTCAAGGCACTCGCGGCGACCCCCGCCACCCGCCGGATCGCGGTGCTGGGCAGCATGAAGGAGCTGGGCGACTTTGCCGATGCCTTCCACCGCCAGCTCGCCGAACCGCTGATCGAGGCTGAGGTCGCCTATACGGTTCTTGTGGGCCAAGAGATGCGCGCATTGGCCGAGGAACTGGGGAAAGCCGCTGCCGACCCGCTTGGCAAGGCCCCCGGCTTCGCCCATTGCGAAACGCCTGCCGATGCCATTGCGGCGCTCGGACGGTTTGGGCTTGCACAGGGGGATGCGGTGCTGGTGAAGGGGTCCAATTCGATCGGGCTCGGCAGGCTCGTGTCTCATCTTACCGAAAACGCCCCCGCCGGGACCGCAACCGCCACCTGAGGCTGAGGCCCTAGGCAACAGGCGCCAAAGGACGAATGCATGCTTTATCTGCTTGCCGAGTGGCTGGGCTTCGAAGGCATCCTTAATCTGGTGCGCTATCAGAGCTTCCGCGCCGGGGCGACTTTGATGACGGCGCTGGTGATCGGCCTGCTGATCGGCCCGCGCTTCATCAACCTCTTGCGCGTGCGGCAGGGCAAGGGCCAGCCGATCCGCGAGGATGGGCCGCAATCGCACCTCGCCAAGCGCGGGACCCCGACCATGGGCGGGCTGATGATCCTGACCGCGCTGACGCTTTCGCTGCTGCTGTGGATGGATCTTACCAGCCCCTTCGTCTGGGCATGCCTTGCGGTCACCATCGGTTTCGGGGTGATCGGCTTTCTCGATGATTACGACAAGGTCTCGAAGAACAGCCACGCCGGGGTGCCCGCGCGGGTGCGGCTGCTGGGCGAATTTGCGGTGGCGGGGATCGCGTCGTGGCTGATTGTCAGCCAGATCAACACCAACCTCTATCTGCCGTTCCTGACAGGGGTCAGCATCCCGCTGGGGCCAGCCTATTACGTGTTCGCCGCCTTCGTGATCGTGGGCGCGGGCAATGCTGTGAACCTCACCGATGGGCTCGATGGCCTTGCTATCATGCCGGTGATCATCGCGGCGGGTACCTTTGCGATCATCGCCTATCTCGTTGGGCGGGCGGATTTCAGCAACTATCTCGGCATCCCGCATGTACCGGGCGCAGGTGAGCTGGCGATTTTCTGTGCGGCGATCATGGGGGCGGGGCTCGCCTTTCTGTGGTTCAACGCGCCGCCTGCCGCAGTGTTC
This sequence comes from Erythrobacteraceae bacterium CCH12-C2, assembly GCA_001556995.1. Lineage (GTDB taxonomy): Bacteria > Pseudomonadota > Alphaproteobacteria > Sphingomonadales > Sphingomonadaceae > Erythrobacter. Next base: position 89,974 of record LSKF01000136.1, on the reverse strand, counting down.
ATGGGCGATACCGGTTCGCTCGCCTTGGGCGGCGCGCTCGGCGCGATTGCGGTGGCGAGCCATCACGAGGTGGTGCTGGCCATTGTCGGCGGGCTGTTCGTGCTCGAAGCGGTCAGCGTGATCGTGCAGGTGTTCTGGTTCAAGCGGACGGGCCGTCGCGTGTTCAAGATGGCCCCGATCCACCACCATTTTGAACAATTGGGCTGGAGCGAGAGCAAGGTCGTGATCCGTTTCTGGATCATCGCCATTGTGCTGGCGCTGATCGGCCTTGCCACGCTGAAGCTGCGATAGGGGAGGGGCGAGCCGCGTGATCACCTCCCCCGCCTTTGCTGGCAAGCGCTTCGCGGTGCTGGGCCTTGCCCGCTCCGGCGCGGCGGCGGCTGAGGCGCTGCTCGCCAGCGGGGCCGACGTGGTCGCTTGGGACCGTCAGGATATCGCCCGTGAACCCTTCGTGGGGCGGTGCCGCTTGATCGATCCGCTGGAGCTCGATCTTACCGGTTTTGCGGGCGTTGTGGTCTCCCCCGGCGTCCCCCTGAACACCCACCCCATCGGGCCGCACGCCTGGCAGTATGGCCTGCCGGTGATTGGCGACGTTGAGCTCTTCGCCATGGCCCGCGCCGCGCTGCCGCCGCACAAGGTCGTCGGCATCACCGGCACCAATGGCAAATCGACCACCACCGCGCTGGTGCATCACATTCTGGCCGAGGCGGGCGTGCCCTGCCTGATGGGCGGCAACATTGGCGAGGCCATTCTGGCGCAGGAGCCCTTGCCGGAAGGCGGGGTCTACGTCCTCGAATTGTCGAGTTTTCAGATCGATCTCACCTTCACGCTCGATTGCGATGTCGCTGCGCTGACCAATATCACCCCGGATCACCTTGATCGCTACGCCGATTTTGCCGCCTATGCCGCCGCCAAGGAACGCCTGTTCCAGATGCAGGCTGAGGGCACGGCGGTGATCTGCGACGAGGATGCGCCCACCACGGCCATTGCCGCGCGGTTGGCGGAGGCGGGCAAGCCGCTGGTGCGGGTGAAGACCGATGATCTTGCCGCAGCGGGCCTTGCCGAAGGGCGCTCGGCCTCGCTCGCCGGGCCGCATAATGCGCAGAACGCTGCTGTGGCGGTGGCGATCTGCCGCCAGCTTGGCTTGACCGATGCTGCCATCGCCCATGGCCTTGCTACCTATCGCGGCCTGCCGCACCGGATGGAGCGGGTGTGCGAGGCGGAAGGGGTCATCTTCATCAACGACAGCAAGGCCACCAACGCCGCCTCCGCCGCCCCCGCGCTCGCGGCCTTCCCGCCCGATCCTGCGATCAATGGCGGCGCCCCGCGCATCCATTGGATTGTCGGCGGGCTACCCAAAGAAGATGGCCTCGGCGCCTGCGCCGATCACCTCGGCAATGTCGCCGCCGCCTATACCGTGGGCGAAGCGGGGCCGATGTTTGCCGGGCTGCTCGAAGGCCAGGTGCGGGTTGAGCGCTGCGAGCTGATCAGCGAAGCCGTGCGCCGCAGCGCCGAGGCCGCTCGCCTGGGCGAGGTGGTTCTGCTGTCGCCCGCCTGTGCGAGCTATGACCAGTTTCGCGACTACGAAAAGCGCGGGCACCATTTCCGGCAAATGGTGGGGGTGATTACCGGGTGTGACACCGCCGCGCCCGATCCGGTGAGCGCAGGAACCCCGACATGAGCACGCCCGCCTATACTCCGGCCGCGCGCGGCAGCGGCACCTATCTGCCCCCCGCCGTGGTGCAGCGCCGCTGGCGTGATAATCTGCGCATCTGGTGGCGCGAGATTGACAAGGTGCTGCTCGGGCTGATCGGGCTGATCATGGTGCTGGGCATCATCGCTGTCGCCGCAGCCTCGCCCGCCAGCGCTGACCAGCTTTCCACCGCCAAGGTGCAGCTTGACGAGTTCATGTTCTTCAAGCGCCATATCGTGTTCCAGCTGCTGGGCCTTGCGCTGATGATCGGCCTCAGCTTTGCCAGCCGTGATCAGGCCCGGCGGCTCGGCATTCTGGTGGGCGCGGTGATGTTGGCGCTGCTGTTCGTGGTGCCGATCATCGGCGAGGAAAAGAACGGCGCACGGCGCTGGATCAACATCGGCATGTCGCTCCAGCCCTCCGAGTTCCTGAAGCCCGGCTTTGCCATCATCTGCGCCTGGGTGCTGAGCTGGCGGCTGCGCGATGCGAGCTTGCCGGTGGTGGCCTATGTCACCGGGCTGATGGCGCTGATCGCGGGGCTGCTGATGCTGCAGCCCAACCTTGGCGATGCGATCCTGTTCGGCGGGATCTGGCTGGTGATGGTGCTGCTGGCGGGCGTGCCGTGGCAACGGCTCGCCGCGCTGATCGGTGCCGGGATTGCCGCGCTGACGCTGGCCTATTTCTTCTATGACAATGCCCGGCACCGCATCGACGGGTTTCTGGGCGGCGGCACGGCGTTCGATCAGGTCGATCTGGCGCAGCGCACGATCACCGCAGGCGGCTGGACGGGCACCGGCCTGTGGCTCGGCATCCGCAAGATGAACCTGCCTGAGGCGCATACCGATTACATCTTTTCGGTGATAGGCGAGGAATTCGGGCTGATTGCCTGTGCGGTGATCGTGCTGCTTTATTGCGCGGTCGTGCTGCGGGGCCTTTTGCGGATGGTGGATGAGGACAATCTGTTCGCGCTGCTGGCGGGCGTTGGCCTGATCACGCAATTCGGCGGGCAGGCCTTCATCAACATTCTGGTTAACCTCAAGCTGTTCCCGTCGAAGGGGATGACGCTGCCGCTGATCTCATACGGCGGTTCATCGACACTGGCGGTGTGCTTCACGCTTGGGCTATTGCTGGCGATCACCCGGCGCAATCCGTTCCTCGCCCGCGAGGCGGGGGGCTTGCGCGAGTTGATCGAACGCAAGGAGGACCGCTCATGACCAGCGCAGCGCGCACCGGCGCATCCCGCCATTTCGTGCTGGCAGCAGGCGGGACCGGCGGTCACCTGATCCCGGCCTTCGCGCTGGCGGCGGAGCTGCACGAGCGCGGGCATCACGTGGCGCTGATCACCGATGAGCGCGGCGCGGCGATCCCGGGCAAGCCCGATTACCTCACCGCCCATGTCCTGCCCGCAGGCCGGTTCGGCAAGAACCCGCTGGGCTGGATCGGCGGCACGCGCGCGGTGCTTCAGGGGCGCAGCATGGCGCTTCGCCTGTTCGATGCGGTTGCACCATCCGCCATTGTCGGCTTCGGCGGCTACCCTGCGCTTCCCGCATTGCTGGCGGCGACCTCAGCGGGTCTGCCGAGCGTCATCCACGAACAGAACGCGGTGCTGGGCCGGGTCAACCGCTTGCTGGCGGGGCGGGTTGACGCGATTGCGACGTCCTATGCCAAGGTTGACCGGCTCAAGGCCAAGCACGCATCGAAGGTCCACCTCACCGGCAACCCGGTGCGCGCCGAAGTGCTCGCCCTGCGCGCACAGGATTTCCCCGCCTTTACCGAAGAGAGCCTGCTGCGCATTCTGGTGACCGGCGGCTCGCAGGGCGCGCGGGTGCTGTCCGAGGTGGTGCCCGATGGTCTCGCCATGCTGCCGCCTGCCTTGCGCCAGCGCTTGCAGGTGACCCAGCAATGCCGCGCGGAGGATCTGGAAGCGGTGCGTCAGCGCTATGCCAACCACGGTATCCCGGCGGAACTCGGCACCTATTTCGAGGACATGCACGAACGCCTGGCGGATGCGCACCTGTTCATCGGCCGCGCCGGCGCCTCGACCATTGCCGAGCTGACCGCAGTGGGCCGTCCGGCGATCCTCGTCCCGCTGCCGATTGCGACCGATGATCATCAGGCGGTCAACACCCGCGAGATGGTTAAGGCGGGCGGCGCGCGCATGATCCGGCAGGAGGCGTTCCAGCCCAAGGAGCTCGCCAAGCAGATTCAGGCGATGGCGATGAAGCCCGCCAGCCTCGCCAACGCGGCGCATTGCGCCTTCAATTGCGGGCGGCCCGATGCGGCGAAGGACTTGGCTGATCTGGTCGAGAGCATGAGCGGGATTGATCTGATGGATGTGATCCGGGTCGCCGAAGGCGCAACTGCGGCATCAACAGCGGCGCGGGCCGCTACCAGCACGGCACGCAAGGCCGCGATGGAGCAGGCCCCCGAAGACAGGGCAGACGCATGAAGGGCGTCGGCACCGACATCGGCACCATCCACTTCGTCGGCATCGGCGGGATCGGAATGTCGGGCATCGCCGAGGTGATGCACAATCTCGGCTACACGGTGCAGGGGTCCGACATCGCCGAAGGGCCGAGCGTCGAGAGGCTGCGTGCGCGCGGGATCACGGTGCATGTTGGCCACAAGGCCGAAAATGTCGAAGGCGTGGCGGTGGTCGTCACCTCCACCGCCGTGCGCCGCACCAACCCTGAAGTCGCTGCCGCCTTGGAAGCCCGCGTCCCTGTGGTGCGCCGCGCGGAAATGCTGGCCGAGCTGATGCGGCTCAAATCCACCGTTGCGGTGGCGGGCACGCATGGCAAGACCACGACCACCAGCATGATCGCGACGCTGCTCGATGCCGGCGGGATTGATCCGACTGTGATCAATGGCGGGATCATCGAACAATATGGCTCGAACGCGCGGCTGGGCGATAGCGACTGGATGGTGGTCGAGGCCGACGAGAGCGACGGCTCTTTCCTGAGGCTCGACGGCACCATCGCGGTGGTCACCAATATCGATCCTGAGCACTTGGATCATTACGGCGATTTCGACGGGGTGAAGCGGGCGTTTGTGGAGTTCATCCACAATGTCCCCTTCTACGGCGCGGCGGTGCTGTGCGTTGACCATCCGGTGGTGCAGGCGGTGATCGGCGCGGTGCGCGATCGCAAGGTGGTGACCTATGGCTTCTCGCTCCAGGCCGATATCTGCGGGGTCAATGTCCGCAGCGCCGAGGGCGGGAACAGCTTCGACGTAATCGTGCGCCAGCGCGGTGCCGAGGACCGCCGGATCGAGGGCGTGCATCTGCCGATGCCGGGACGCCATAATGTGCAGAACGCGCTCGCCGCTATCGCTGTGGCGATCGAAATGGGCTGTTCAGACGACGTGATCCGCACCGGCTTTGCCCGCTTCGGCGGGGTGCGGCGGCGCTTCACCAAGGTCGGCTCGGTGGCATTGGGCGGCGGCGCGGTGACGGTGATTGATGATTACGCCCACCACCCGGTCGAAATCCGCGCCGTGCTCAGCGCCGCGCGCGAGGCGGTGGCGGGCACGGATGGCCGCGTGATCGCGGTGGCCCAGCCGCACCGCTACAGCCGCCTCAATGATCTGATGGACGAGTTCCAGTCCTGCTTCGATGACGCCGACATCGCCTATGTCGCTCCGGTTTACCCGGCGGGCGAGGAGCCGATCCCCGGGGTCGATCACGCCGCGTTGGTGGCGGGGATGAAGGCGCGCGGGCACCGGGCGGCGCGCGAGATTGCCGGGGCGGAAGCGCTGGCCGAGGTGTTGGCGGGCGAGGTCGCACCGGGCGACATGGTCGTGTGCCTCGGCGCGGGGGATATCACCCGCTGGGCTGCGGGCCTCGCGCCGGCCATCACGTCCAAGCGCGAGGGCGCGGCGGCATGATCCAGCCGGGCGACAGCTACCACTACGACAATGGTTCAGCCCCGACCTGCGCGGTCGAGGGCGGGGTGAGCGCGCCGGTGCCCTTGGAAGGCCTCCGCGGCAAGCTCACCTGCAAGGCTCCGCTGGCGCCCTATACCTGGTTCAAGACCGGCGGACCGGCCGACTGGCTGTTCGAGCCGGCCGACCTTGACGATCTCAAGACCTTCCTTGAACGCCTAGGCGGCGAAATCCCGGTCATGGCCTTGGGCCTGGGATCAAACATGATCGTGCGCGATGGCGGGGTTCCTGGCGTCGTGGTGCGGCTCGGCAAGGCGTTTGCCGGGGTGGAGCTTACCGGGGAGCATGAACTCACCTGCGGCGGCGGAGCAAGCGGGATTCTGGTGGCTTCGATCGCGCGCGACAATGGGATTGCGGGGCTCGAATTCCTGCGCGGCATTCCCGGCACGGTCGGCGGCTTTGTGCGCATGAACGGCGGAGCCTATGGGCGCGAGGTCGCCGATGTGCTGGTCGATTGTGCGGTGATCCTGCCTGATGGCGGGTTTGTGACGCTCACCGCCGCCGAACTCGACTACGGCTACCGCCACTCGGCCCTGCCCGACGGGGCAATCGTGGTTTCGGCCCGGTTCCATGGGCACCCCGGCGACCCGGCCGCCATCGGCGCGGAAATGGACCGCATTGCCGCCGCGCGGGAGGCTTCGCAGCCCCTGCGCACCAAGACCGGGGGTTCGACCTTCAAGAACCCCGAAGGCCACAAGGCGTGGGAATTAGTCGACCGTGCTGGGTGCCGCGGCCTGACGCTGGGCGGCGCGCAGGTCTCCGAGAAGCACACCAATTTCCTTATCAACACCGGCAACGCCACCAGCGCCGATATCGAAGGCCTTGGCGAGATGGTGCGCGACAAGGTCTATGCTGCGACAGGGGTGAGCCTTGAGTGGGAAATTCAAAGAGTGGGACGGCCGTGAGATACACCCCCACACCCGTTCGCCCTGAGCTTGTCGAAGGGCTGCCTTTCTTTTGGGGCCAGCGCTCGAAGAAGAAGTGCAGGGCTTCGACAAGCTCAGCCCGAACGGAATTTGGTTATGTTTGACAAACCCCTCCACGTCGCTGTCCTGATGGGCGGCTGGGCCAATGAGCGCCCGGTCTCGCTGACAAGCGGCGCAGGCGTGGCCGATGCGCTGGAGAGCAAGGGCCACCGCGTCACCCGGATCGATATGGACCGCGATGTCGCATTGAGGCTCGCCGAAGCGAAGCCCGATGTCGTGTTCAACGCGCTCCACGGCGTGCCGGGCGAGGATGGGACGGTGCAGGGGATGCTCGACCTGATGGGCCTGCCCTATACCCATTCGGGCCTCGCGACCTCGGTGATCGCGATCGACAAGCAGCTGACCAAGCAGGCGCTGGTGCCGCACGGCATCCCCATGCCCGGCGGGCGGATCGTGTCGCGCGCGGAGCTGTTCGAGCGCGATCCGCTGCCGCGCCCCTATGTGCTCAAGCCCGTGAACGAGGGATCATCGGTAGGCGTCGCCATCGTTACCGCGGACAGCAATGTCGGCAATCCGATCTCGCCCGATGCCAAGGGCCCGTGGCAGGAATTCCCCGAACTCCTCGCCGAGCCCTTCATCAAGGGCCGCGAACTCACCGCCGCGGTGCTCGATGGCCCGGAAGGCCCCCGCGCCTTGGGCGTGACCGAGTTGGTGGTTGCGAGCGGCTTCTACGATTTCGAGAACAAGTACACCGCCGGGCGGACCGAGCATATCTTCCCCGCGCAGCTCCCCCCCGCCATCACCGCGCTGTGCGAGGAATATGCGGTCAAGGCGCATCAGGTGCTCGGCTGCCACGGCACCAGCCGCACCGATTTCCGCTGGGACGATGAAGCGGGCGAGGCCGGGCTGTTCGTGCTCGAAACCAACACCCAGCCGGGCATGACCCCGCTCAGCCTTGTTCCCGAACAGGCGGCGGGCCGGGGCATTCCTTATACCGATCTGGTCGAGATGCTGGTAGCAGAGGCATTGCGGGTTCACGCAGCAAAGCAGGCGAAAGGAGGGCAGCATGGCACAGCAGATCCGGCGTAACTCCGCCACCGGGGTCCGCCGCGCCGCCAAGGCGCAGAACCGCGCCGTGACCGCGCGCCGCGCGCAGGGCAAGGCCAGCGGCGTTATCGACAAGGTGATGGGCGTGCTGCCCTTTACCGAGGACCAGTGGAGCCGCATCTGGCTCGCCATGATCATCGGCGGGAGCGTGGGGATCGCCTTCGTGATCGCCAGCCTCGCCGGGCTTCCCGCGCTGGCGCAGGCGCAGGTGGCGATGATTGCGGCTGATGCCGGGTTCGAGGTGCGCCACGTGCGCGTCACGGGCACGAAGCGGATGGACGAGCAGCTGGTCTATGCCCGCGTCCTCTCCCAACGCACCCGCGCCATGCCCGAAGTGGATGCTGCGGCCTTGCGCGCCGAGCTGATGACGCTGCCCTGGGTCAAGGACGCGCGCGTCTCGATCCAGCTGCCGCACACGCTGGCGATCGACATCGTCGAGCGCACGCCGCACGCGGTGCTGGAAAAGGCGGACCGGCTGGTGCTGATCGACGCCACCGGGGTCGAACTGGAGCCGGTGTCGCCGGACAAGGCCAAGGGGCTGCTGCGCCTCGCCGGGCCGGGCGCGGCGCAGCAGGCGCGCGGATTTGACCAATTGCTCGCCGCCGCGCCCGCGCTGGCCCCGCAGGTCGAGGCCGCGGAGTGGGTCGGCAATCGACGCTGGAACCTGACCTTCAAGACCGGGCAATTGCTGGCCCTGCCCGAAGGCGAGGTTGAAGCGGCGACCGCGTTGGTCAAGTTCGCGCGGCTCGATGGGCAGAACCGCCTGATCGGCGGCAAGGTGCTGGCCTTCGACATGCGCACCCCGCCGCGGCTCTATATGCGTTTGCCCGAGAGTGAACTGGCTACGCCCGCATCGGTCGCGACGGCGGCAGGGGGGATGCTCTAATGGCCTCGAAGGCAGCATCACAGCGGCGGCTGGCGCGTACTTTTGCGGCGGTCAATATCGGCTCGTTCCGCACCTCGGCCATGATCATGGGCGAGACCGAGAGCGGCGATCTGGAAGTGCTCGGCTCGGGCCACCGCGCCAGCGCCGGGATCAAGCGCGGCTATGTCACCGACATGGCCGCCGCGACCTTCGCCATCCGCGATGCGGTGGAGCGCGCCGAGAAGGCCGCGGGCACCAATGTTCGCAGCGTGTGGATCGCCTGCGCTGGCGCAGGGCTCGCCAGCCAGGTGGTGTCGGTCGATATCGAAATTGGCGGACGGCGGATCGAGGATGAGGATGTCGAGCAATTGCTGCTCCACGCCCGCGATATGATCCAGCCCGATGGGCGCACCGTGCTGCATGCGCAGCCTGCGCATTACACGCTCGATGGCGCACATGGCGTGGCCAATCCGCGCGGGCTCCATGCCGAACGGCTCGGGGTCGATATTCACGTGATGCTGGCCGATGGCGCGCCGGTCCGCAACCTGACCGAAGCGGTACAGAACGCGCACCTTGAGGTCGAAGGCGTGGTGGCCGCGCCTCTGGCGGCGGGCCATGCCTGCCTGACCGTGGAAGAGCGCGAATTGGGCGTCGCGCTGGTCGAGATCGGCGCGGATGTGACCAATGTGGCGCTGTTTGCCGGCGGGATGCTGCTCGGGCTCAAGGCGGTGCCGATGGGGTCGGCCGATATTACCGACGCCATCGCCAGCAGTTTCGGCATCCGCCGCTCGCAGGCCGAGCGGCTGAAATGTGTTGCAGGGTCAGCGGTGGCGAGCCCGGCGGATCACCGCGAGTTGATCCCGGTGAACGGCCCCAACGAAGCGCCCGATGGCGTGCCTGCGGGTCCTGTGGCCCGGGGGGCGGATGACAAGAACAGGATTGTGCGCGCGGAACTCGTCAGCGTGGTCACGCAGCAGCTGGCCATCCTGACCGGCGAGATCGGCAAGGCCCTCAAAGTGATGGGCTTTTCCGGCCCGCGCGCCGGGCAGGTGGTGCTGACCGGGGGCGGGGCGGAGCTGGCGGGGATGGCCGATTTCATGCAGGGCGCGCTGGGTATGCCGGTGCGGCTGGGCAAGCCGCCGCAATTGGCTGCCATGCCCGAAGCGCATCTGGCGCCCGGCTTTGCAACGCTGGCGGGCCTGTGTCTCTATGCTGCGGAAGACCCGGTCGATATCCGCTCTGTGGGCACCGGACGCGGCGGGGTCTATCGCGGGTTTTCGCGCGAAACCGGACCGCTGGCGCTGTTCCAGCGGTTTGCGCGCGCGCTGCGGGAATATTTCTGAGGTGCGCCGGATAAGGTCACCTTTGGGTGTTGTAGCGGAATTCCTTAACCGAGCACTGTGGATAAGGGCTTTGCCGCTATCAAATGTGACCTGCGAATGTGTCACTAACGGGATAAGGCGGGGAGCTGTATTAGAAATTCAGCTTCCCGTGTCTGGAGGATAGGCAGATGAGCATCAATATCGGACCTGCGGCGATCGACGATCTGCGTCCGCGGATCACCGTGATCGGGATTGGCGGGGCGGGCGGCAATGCCATCGCGAACATGATCGAGGCCGAGATCGAGGGCGTCGAGTTCATCGTCGCGAACACCGATGCGCAGGCGCTCAGCACCTCTCCTGCCGAACGGCGCATCCAGCTTGGCCCGGACATCACAGGCGGCCTAGGCGCAGGGGCGCGGCCCGAGGTTGGCAAGGCTGCCGCTGAGGAAACCGTTCTCGAGATCGAGAAGGCGCTCGAAGGCGTCAACATGTGCTTCATCGCCGCCGGGATGGGCGGGGGCACCGGCACCGGTGCCGCGCCCGTCATCGCCGAGGCTGCGCGCCGCATGGGCGTGCTGACCGTGGGCGTCGTGACCAAGCCGTTCCTGTTCGAAGGCACCCGCCGGATGCGCGCTGCCGAGGCCGGGATCGAGGAGCTGCAGAGGCACGTCGATACCCTGATCGTCATCCCCAACCAGAACCTGTTCCTCGTCGCCAAGGCGGAAACCACCTTCAAGGAAGCCTTCCAGCTTGCTGACGAAGTGCTGCAGCAGGGCGTGCGCTCGATCACCGATCTGATGGTGATGCCAGGCCTCATCAACCTCGACTTTGCCGACGTCCGCTCGGTCATGAGTGAGATGGGCAAGGCGATGATGGGCACCGGCGAGGGCGAGGGTGAGAACCGCGCGCTCGATGCCGCCGAACAGGCGATCGCCAATCCGCTGCTCGACGGGGTCAGCATGGCCGGCGCCAAGGGTGTGATCATCTCGATCATCGGCGGCGAGGACATGCGCCTGCTTGAGGTGGACGAGGCGGCCAACCACATCCGCGAGCTGGTGGATGAAGATGCGAACATCATCTGGGGCAGCGCCTTCAACCCCGACTTGAAGGGCAAGATCCGCGTCTCGGTGGTGGCCACCGGGATCGAGCAGGGCGCTGTTGGTGCCATGCCGCGGCCACAGCCGGTCGGACTGGGCGCGGCCCGCGCGCCCAAGCGCCCGGTGCTGGAATTGTCCGAAGATGAAGGTCTGGTCGCGCTTCCCCCCGAGGATGAGGAGGAAGAAGAAGCCGCGCCCATGATGACGGCGCCTGCTGCGCCGATGCCCGTCCTCGACCTCACCCCTCCCGCCACGGCAGCGCCCGTCTACAGCGACGTCGAGGAGGGCGAATATGACGATGAAGAGGACGAGGATGAATATACCGCCTCGTCCGCCGATGATTATGCCGCGGCGCAACCTTTTGAGCTGACCGGGATGCAGGCCGGGGACAGCTATGATGATGAATATGAGGACGATGTCGACGGGATCGTCGATCCGCTCGCCGGTCTTCGGGGCGCAGAAGATGATGAGGAAGACGCTCTCGATCTCGGCAGCGACTACGCCATTTCTGGCGATGCCCCTGAACCCAGCGGCCCGGTGCAGGACGATCTGTTGGCGAGCGCTGATCGGCTGGCGGCGGAGAATCGTCCGGTGGAGGCCCGGCTGGGCGGTGGGCGGCGACGTCCGCTGCTGAGCGGCGAGGCCGATGATGCAGGCCGCAGCAGCGGTGGCGGGGCAAGCGGGGGTGGCAACACCCTGTTTGAACGCATGGCCAACCTGTCCCGCAGCACCGCCCGCGACGAGGATGATGACGACGGCGATGATGATGGCCCTGCGCTCAGCATCCCGCGCTTTCTGGGCCGGCAGAATAACCAGTAACCGCGATGCGGTGCGCTTGGCCGGGCAGCCCGGCGCACCAGCGATGCCATTGGACGCAGCCGGTTCCGGCGTGGGCTTGGCGCGGCTGTTTGGCGAGCTAGATCACCGCCTATGATATCCCGATCTTCTGTTTGCGCCGCCGGTGCGCTTGTGGCGACCGTTCTGGGCGGCCTGCCGCTCAGTGTCGCCGCGCAGGACGTCATGTCCCAAGCCGTGGTGCAGCCCCTGCCGTCACCCGAGGTGCAGCGCCTCAACCGCGCGCTCGTGGCGCTTGCCAAGATGCCGCAAGATCGCGACGCGCTGATCGAAGCGGGCATGGCGGCCATCGGGGTGGATGATCTGGAAGCCGCAGTCGGCTTCTTGGGCCGGGCCGACGATGTCGATCCGGCGCACCCGCTCGTGGCCCAAGGCCTGGCGCAGGTCTATTTGCGCTCGGGCCGGGCTGAGGAGGCTCTTGGCCAGTTTGAGCGCGCTTTGGCAGGCGGCGTGCCCGAGCGCGAGGTATTGACCGATCAGGGTCTCGCCTTCGATCTGGACGGCGATCAGGAACGTGCCCAGGCCGCCTATCTCAAGGCGCTGTCACTCGATCCCGCCCATAGCGAGGCGCGTCGCCGGCTGGCGATCAGCTATGCGATTTCCGGGAGCCGGGCGAAGTTTGAGGAAACCTTGCGCCCATTGCTGGACCAGCGCGATGCAGCGGCCCTGCGCGCGCGCGCCTTTGGTCTGGCGATCCTCGGTGATGCTGACCGGGCAGGGGTGATCACCGAGCAGGTGATGCCACGCGATCTGTCGGTCCGGCTGGTGCCCTATCTTGCCTATATGTCGCGCCTGACCGCATCTCAGCAGGCCGCAGCCGCCAACCTCGGCATCTTTCCGCGGGCGGCGGATATCGGGCGGGAGGACGCGCGGCTGGCGCGATTTGCCAGTGAAGAGCGGGCTGACAGCAGGCTTTCGCCGTCCGGCCCGCCGCTGGGCTCGCGCCCGCCACTAGCGGCGACTGAGCTTGCGCCGCAGCGGGAGCCGACGCGCCTGGCAGCAGCCAGCCCGGCCGTTCCTGCGGTGGAGGTATCACCGCCGGTCACGACGCTCGCCCCTCAACCAGCACCTGCACCTGAACTCGCGCCTGCGCCGACACCTGCTCCTCCGCCTCCGCCGCCATCGCCGCCGGTTCGGGTGGCGGACGCCTTCGCTGATCTCAGCACGGGCGAATTGCCTTCCGCCCGTGTTAGCGGCGATGCCGTCGATCTCAGCCGGATCACCGTCAAGCGCGAGGCGCCGCCCGAAGAAAAGCCCAAGCCCAAGGAGCCGCCCAAGCCGGTCCATCCCAGCCGGGTGTGGGTGCAGGTGGCAACCGGCAAGGACGTGAAGGCGCTTGCGTTCGATTGGCGGCGCATTTCGAAATCGGGGGGCGATGCGCTGGGCAAGCTCAAGCCGCACACCACCCGCTGGGGCGCGGCCAATCGGCTGCTGGCAGGCCCGGTCGACAACCGCGACAAAGCGCAGGCTCTGGTCCGCGATCTCAAGGCCAAGGGGCTCGACAGTTTCCTCTATGTCAGCCCTGAAGGCGAAGAAATTCAGGTTCTTAAGTAGAATATTTCGGCGCGTCCCGATTTTCTTTGCACAGGCTTTGCACAGCTCTGTCCGGTTCTCCCCAGCCACTCGCCGCTGCTGCATTGCCAAGCCGGGCCTTGCGAGTCCATTCGTGCCAGCGATGGTTTCGCACGCACCCCGCCGCTCCTTCCCCAGGCCCGCTTGCCGGGTGGATATGCCGTGAGGCCCCGCGTGATGGAATATTCATCCGAGGATGATGCCGCCCCCGTGGAAATGCTCGTCAGCCTGTTCGAAGCGCGCGGCTGGCCGTGCGAGATGGTCTCGGATGACGAAATGAGCGGCGAAGTGCAGGGCAGTTGGGCCAATTACCAGCTGCGCGCGATCTGGCGGCCCGAAGACAGCGTGCTCCAGTTCCTGTGCCTGCCCGATATCCGCGTGACCGACGATAAGCGCGCCGCGGCCTATGAATTGCTGTGCCTTGTCAATGAACAGATGTGGCTGGGGCATTTCGACATCTGGTCGAACGGCGATGTGCTGCTCTACCGCCACGGCGCGCTGCTGGGTGATGACGGGCGGCTGAGCCTCGATATGGCGCAGGCCTTGGTCGAATGCGCGATCGACGAATGCGACCGGTTCTACCCCGCGTTCCAGTTCGTGCTGTGGGGCGACAAGTCGCCGCGCGCGGCGCTCGATGCGGCCATGGTTGACGCGGCGGGCGAGGCTTAGGGTTCAGGTTTCGGCTCGCCCCCGGCCCGACACCCGTTCGCCCTGAGCTTGTCGAAGGGCCGTACTTTCTTCTATCGCCGCGAGAAGAGAAGGACGGGGCTTCGACAAGCTCAGCCCGAACGGGGTTATTGTAATGATCAACCAGCTTCTCATCATCGGCTGCGGCAATATGGGCGGGGCGATGCTGGCCGGGTGGCTAGGTGCGGGGGAGGATCCGGGGCGCTTCGCGGTGCTTGACCCCGCTTTGGCCGATGCGCCTGCCGGGGTGACACTTTATCGCAGCGCGGATGAGGCTGCGGCAGCGGGCGGTCATGACGCGGTTCTGCTGGGCTTCAAGCCGCAGCAATTGGGCGCGCTCGGCCCCGGCTTGCAGGCACTGACCGGGGGTGTGACGGTGTGTTCGCTACTGGCCGGGATCACGCTAGCACAGCTTGCCGCTGCGTTTCCGCAGGCCTCGGCCCATGTCCGCGTGATGCCCAACCTTGCCGCCGCCATTGGCAAATCGCCAGTGATCCTCGCCGCGCAAGGGCTGGACGCAGGCGGTCGCGATGGCGTGTTTGCCCTGTTCGACTTGCTGGGCAGTGCGGTGTGGCTTGAAGGCGAGGCGCAGTTCGATCTGGTCACCGCGCTCGCAGGATCGGGGCCGGGCTTTGTCTATCGCTTCATCGATGCGCTGGCAGGGGCCGCGGTCGATCTCGGGCTCGATCAAGCGACCGCAGCACAGCTCGCGCTCGCCACGGTGGAGGGAGCGGCGGCGCTCGCGGCGGCGGCTGATGTCAGCCCCGCCATCCTCGCCGACCGGGTCGCCAGCCCCGGCGGCATGACCCGCGAAGGGCTCAATGTGCTCGATAATGACGCGGCCCTGCGCCGCCTGCTGACCGCGACCCTGCGCGCCACGCGCGACAAGGGCGCGGCGCTCTCACAAGGCAGTTAATATTAACGGCCGTTAATCTGAACCATTTGCACCGATTGCAATCCGGTTTCGCTTGAAAAGCGCGGGCGAAACACCGATATTCCCCACATTGAGAGCGCGGGCGTTTCCGCGCTCCGACATGGAAAGGCTAAGGGTTTCACAATGGCTGACTGGAAAGACACCTCGCGCAATGCGCAGCGCCTGGGCTCCGTGCCCCGCGCCGGGGGCGATGTCGCCGGCCGCGTGAGCTATGACGAGGGCCTGCGTTCGTACATGCTCAAGATCTACAACTACATGGCCTCGGCGGTGCTGCTGACCGGGATCGTGGCGCTGGTTGCCGCCAGTAGCGGCTTTGCCGCAGCGATGGCTGGCAGCCCGCTGATGTGGGTGGTGATGCTCGCCCCGCTCGGCTTCGTGCTGGCGATGAGCTTCGGCCTCCACAAGATGAGCCAGAGCACGCTCAACATCCTGTTCTGGGCCTATGCCACGGTGATGGGCCTGTCGCTGTCGACGATCTTCCTGGTCTTCACCGGGGAATCGATCGCGGTGACCTTCTTCGCCACCGCTGGCGCCTTTGCGGGCCTGAGCCTGTGGGGTTATACCACCAAGAAGGACCTGACCGGTTTCGGCAGCTTCCTGATCATGGGGGTGATCGGCCTCATCATCGCGAGCCTCGTCAACCTGTTCCTGCAGTCGAGCGCGATGGCGTTTGTTATCAGCGGGCTGGGTGTGCTGATCTTTGCGGGTCTCACCGCCTATGACACGCAGCGGCTGAAGATGCAGTACGAGCAGCTGCGCGGCACCTCGTTCATGGGCAAGGCCGTGATCATGGGCGCGCTGAGCCTCTATCTCGACTTTATCAACATGTTCATGTTCCTGCTGAATTTCCTCGGCAACCGCGAGTAATCGGCGCGAACAGTGTTTCAGGCGCAAGGCCTTGCGCAAGACACAGATGTTGAAGTCACAAATGCCCGGGGCCTTTTCCAAGGCTTCGGGCATTTGCTTTATCGCTATCTGAGACTATCCTCGGTGTGATAGTCCGCACAACCGGAATGCCGAGAGCGACCGTCCCCTACGGTCGTACGAGAGGTTCACATCATCATGACCGCCGCCCCCGAACAGACACCATTGCTGGCCGAACCGGCTGTCCCCGCAGCGCGCGCGTGGCAGACCCCGTTCGGCTTGAAGATCACCGCTATCGCGATCGGCAGCGCGCTGGTTTCGGCCTGCAGCACCACCCCGCTGCCGCCCGGCGGGGCGCATTATGTGATGGATATCCCTGCGCGCGGCCCGAATGGACGCCGCGTGACGATCAACAGCAACCTGAGCGATGATCAGCTGGTCTGGAACCTGCGCTCGGCCTGGAACGTCGCGGCGCTCAATTGCCTGTCGCCTGAATACGAGCCGATCCTCGAAGGCTATCGGCAGTTCCTCTCGCGCGGGGCGAAGCCGCTCAAGGCGGTCAACGACCGGATCGAGCAAGGCTTCAACGCCCGCCACCGGGTGCGCCGCGATGCCATGGTGGCGCGCGATGGCTACACCACGCAGGTCTATAATTTCTTCGCACTGCCCGCCGCTCGCGCCGGGTTCTGCCGCGCGGCGCTGGATATGTCGAACCGCGCCCTGGCCGCTCCGCCGACCGACCCGCTGGCCTTCGCCCGCGCCAATTTTGACGGGCTGATGGTGCCGTTCGAAGAGTTCTTCCACGAATACGAGGTCTATCAGCAGGCCTCAGCGGAATGGGACGCCAAGTGGGGTGCGCTGTATGGGGCATCGCAGCCGGGATGGGTCGCGGTGCAGGAGGCGCGCGTTAGCGGGGTCCGGGTGCCGGAGATGGCGGTGCAGACCGTCATTGACCCTGAAACCGGCGTTGCCGTGCCGGTAATCCCGGTCACCGAAGGCGTCACTTCGCAGCCGGTGGTGCAGCCGATCACCGAAGCACCGCCACGCGCCTCGGGCCAGTAAGGCGCGGCGGGTGCATGGACGAAAATCGGGCGTTGCAAGCCTTGGCGCGAACAGCTAATGCGCGCCCTCGCCCGGCCCTGATGGGGCATGAACGGGCGGTTGAAGACTGGGAACGGGGCCGTAGCTCAGATGGGAGAGCGCGGGGTTCGCAATGACGAGGTCAGGGGTTCGATCCCCCTCGGCTCCACCAGTTAAGCGCACAAGGCCTTCCCCCGGTGGGGAAGGCCTTGTGCGTTTAACCGGATACTTTGTTTTCGCCCTCAGGCGCCGGGCGGCGGACATCCGTCCGCCTTGGCTTTCGCGCCATAGGGCGCGGCGCGCGGTCGCGCTTGCGGCCCTTCGGGCCGAGGGACAGCTCTCCAACCTCTTGGTTTGGCAAAACAACGGCGCACAGCGCCGCAAGGCCGACCGGCCGCCGCGCCTTATGGCGCGTATTGCGCTCGCGGTCGCGAGCGCCTAAAACCAAGACGCGCCAAGGTAACGGGAATGCGGTTTGATTCCGCAGCTGTCCCTGCAACTGTAAGCGGTGAGTATCAGGTCGCGCGCCCCGACAGGGGCAGCCACTGGGGGCCTTCGGGCGTCTGGGAAGGTGAGCACCGGATGCGCTGATCCGTGAGCCAGGAGACCGACCGGGGCGTGTCGCTCTTTGCTTGGCTCAGGGATTGGCCGGGCGCGGAAACAGACTTTCGTTGTGAGCGACATCACCGGGCTGTGAGGGATGAGATCCCCTCGCGGCCCCTATGTTGCTGATGACGGGAGGAATCCGTGAAAAATTTTGTATTGTTGGGAAGCGTCGCTGCGGCGGCGCTCACGTGCCATGGCGTGGGCCATGCACAACAGGCTGATCGCAAAAATGATGACGAGGCTGCCACAAGCGATCAAGTCATCACCCTGATCGAACGTCGGCGCGAGGAAGGCATCCTCGTCAACGCCAACCGCACCCGCGATGTGGTCTATACCGAGAACTACACCGGCTCGGTGACGGTCATCGAAGCCCGGCAACTCGACCAGCGCCAGATCCGCGACATTGCCGATGTGCTGCGCGATGTGCCCAGCCTTGCGGTGGCCGAGACCGCGGGCCAGACCCAGATCCGCCTGCGCGGCTCCGAAGCCAACCATGTGCTGGTGCTGATCGACGGGATCGAGGTGTCCGATCCGGGCAGCGGCGAGTATGATATCGGCGCGCTCCAGGCCGAGATCGGCGCGCGGGTCGAAGTGCTGCGCGGGCCGCAATCGGCGCTCTACGGCAATGACGCGCTGAGCGGGGTCATCGCCTATGATAGCGCGGGCGGACGCGCTGTCCCGGGCTTCGCCGCAAGGCTGGAAGGCGGGACGCAAGGCACGGTGAACGGCACCGCGCGCTATGGTGCCTCGGGCACCGGCTGGGACGCGGCGCTGTCGGCCACCGTGGTCAGCACCGATGGCGAGCCCAATGCGCGGGGGGGCACCCGCGACATCGGGCGCGACAGCTACACCCTCTCGGGCAAGGGCTCGGCCGAAGTTGCCGCAGGCCTCACCCTGCGCGCCGCTGCGCGCTATGTCCTGACCGAGGGGCAGTTCAACGATCAGGACTTCGCCTTCGGCAGTCCCACTTTCGGCCTGGTGGTCGATAGCCCCGGCAACGGGTTCGAAAGCGAAGCGTTGTTCGCGCTGGTGGGCGCGCGGCTTGAGGCGCTGGGCGGCGACTGGACCCATGATCTGTCGGCCCAGATCGCCGAGGCCAACCGCAACACTGTCGATGCCACGGGGCGCACCAGCGACACGGAAAGCGACCGTTTCAAGGCCTCCTATGTCACCGCCTATAATTTCGGCGGGAGCGATCACAGCCTTACCTTCGCGGCTGATTACGAGCTGGAAGGGTTCAACAATGTGGCGACCTTCGATTCCCGCAACGAACTCGAAAACGTCGGGTTCGTGGGCGAGTATCGCTACACCGGTGACCGCTTCGACCTCGCCGCCGCGCTGCGCCACGACATCAATGACCGCTTCGCCGATGCCACCACCTTCCGCGTCGGCGCAGGGTATCGCATCACCGACACCACCCGCCTGCGCGCGGCGGCGGGGTCGGGGGTCAAGAATCCCACGCTGACCGAATTGTTCGGGTTCTTCGACGGGGCCTTCGTCGGCAATCCCGATTTGCAGCCCGAGGAATCGACCTCTTGGGAAGTCGGCGTGGATCAGGACTTTGCCGATGGCGCGGCGCGGGTTTCCGTGACCTATTTCAGCGCCGAGCTGGAGAACGAGATTTTCCTCGCCTTCCCCCCGCCAGCCTTCATCCAGACCCCTGGCAACCGGGTCACTGACAGCACACAGCAGGGCGTCGAGGTCGCGCTGTCCGCTGAAATCGGCGGGGGCTTCAGCTTCAACGGGGCCTACAGCTTCCTCGATGCTGAAGAGAACGGGGCCGAGGAAGTGCGCCGCCCCGATCATCTCGCCAGCGCGGTGCTCAATTGGTCCGCGCCGGACGAGGCGGGCTCGGCCAACCTCGCGGTGCGTTATAATGGCGAGGCGCAGGACGCCGATTTCTCGGCCGGATCATTCCCCGCGCCGCTGACCACTCTGGGCGATTACCTGCTGGTCGATCTCAACGCGCGGGTGAAGCTGGCCGAGGGGATCAACGCTTTCGCCCGGGTCGAGAACCTGCTCGATGAGCGCTACGAGCCGGTGTTCAGCTTCATTGCGCCGGGGCGCTCGGCAGTGGTGGGGATTGAAGCGCGGTTCTGACCATCATCTTCCCCTCCCTTGAGGGAGGGGATCGAGGGGTGGGTGTGCGACGGTCGCGGCTGCCGAACACCCATCCCCCAACCGCTTCCCCCAAGGGAAGGGGAGCAGGATTCGCCATTCCCCTCGCATTTTGCGACGGAAATGCGTAAGCGCCCGCCATGCATTTCCTCGACCAAGCCAAGATCTATGTGAAGTCCGGCGGCGGTGGCCCCGGGGCCGTCTCGTTCCGGCGGGAAAAATACGTCGAATATGGCGGCCCTGACGGCGGCGATGGCGGGCGAGGTGGAGACATCGTGTTCGAGGCCGTCGCGGGCCTCAACACCCTGATCGACTTTCGCTACACCCAGCACTTCAAGGCCCCGCGCGGCGGCCACGGCATGGGCAAGGACCGCACCGGCGCCAGCGCCAAGCCCCTTGTCATCAAGGTGCCGGTCGGCACGCAGATCATCTCCGAGGACAAGGAAGAGGTGCTCGCCGATTTCACCGAGGTCGGCCAGCGTGTGGTGCTGCTCGAAGGCGGGATGGGCGGGCGCGGCAATGCGTCCTACAAAACCTCCACCAACCGCGCCCCGCGCCAGCATCAGCCGGGCATTGCGGGTGAGGAGCTGTGGGTGTGGCTGCGGCTGAAGCTGCTCGCCGACGTTGGCCTCGTCGGCCTGCCCAATGCGGGCAAATCGACCTTCATCAACGCGGTCAGCAATGCGGGTGCGAAGGTGGGTGATTATGCCTTCACCACCTTGGTGCCCAAGCTTGGCGTGGTGCGCCACAAGGGCCGCGAATTCGTGCTCGCCGACATTCCCGGCCTGATCGAAGGCGCGGCGGAAGGCGCAGGGGTGGGCGACCGCTTCCTCGGCCATATCGAGCGCTGCCGGGTGCTGATCCACCTGATTGATATCACCGGCACCGATGATGCCGACCCGGTTGAGGCGATGCGGATCGTCGAGGACGAGCTTGCGGCCTATGGCGCGGGGCTGGAGGACAAGGCGCGGCTGGTGGTGCTGAACAAGCTCGATCTGGCCGATAACGAGCTGGTCGAGGGCTTCCGCGCCGAATTGCTCAGCGCGGGTGCCGACAAGGTGTTTGCTGTTTCCGGCGCGACGGGGGCGGGAATTCCCGAACTGCTCGATGCGGTGCTTGGCTATCTGCCCGACCGCACCTCGACCGAGACCAAGGCGGTCGAAGTCGTGCATGAGGCCGAGGCCAGCGACTGGTCCCCGCTCTGAGGGCTTCATGCTGACCCGTCTGGCTGACATTCCCACTGCTCGCAGGATCGTGGTCAAGATCGGTTCGGCGCTGCTGGTCGGCGGCGGCGCGGCGCGCGAGGGCTGGCTGGCGCGGATGGCAGGCGATCTGGTGCTTCTGCGGCGCGGGGGCGCGCAGGTGATCGTCGTAAGCTCGGGCGCGATTGCGCTCGGCGCAGCGCGGCTGGCCTTGCCCAAGGGCGGCCGGGGAAGCCTCGCGGACGCGCAGGCAGCCGCCGCCGTCGGGCAGATTGCGCTTGCCGATCTGTGGTCGCGCGCGCTGGGCGGTGAGGGGATCACGGCGGCGCAGATGCTGCTCACGCTCGGCGATCTGGAGGATCGGCGGCGCTACCTGAACGCTGCGGCGACGCTCGACCGGCTGCTGGAGGCCGGCGTCATCCCTGTCATCAACGAAAACGATTCGGTCGCCACGGAGGAAATCCGGTTCGGCGATAACGATCGGCTGGCCGCGCGCGTGGCGCAGGCGGCCAATGCCGATCTGGTGTTGCTGCTCTCGGACGTTGATGGCCTGTATGATCGCGATCCGCGCGAGGCGGGGGCGGCGCTGATCCCGGTGGTTGACGCCGTGACGCCAGAGGTGCTGGCCATGGCGAGCGGGGCCTCGTCCTCTGGCCTTGGCTCGGGTGGGATGGTGTCGAAATTACAAGCGGCGCAGATCGCGACCCGCGCCGGGATCGCGCTCGCGATCCTCAACGGCACGCATGATGCGCCGATTGCCCATGCGCTCAGCGCGGGAACGGGGACGCTGTTCCTTCCCGTCCGCAGCGATTCCGCGCGCAAGGCTTGGCTCGGCGGACGGCTCGCGCCGGCGGGCGAACTCAGGGTCGATAAGGGCTGCGCCGAGGCGCTGAAGGGCGGGGCGAGCCTGCTGGCGGCAGGCGTGGTCGGCGTTTCGGGCCAGTTCCGGCGCGGCGATCTCGTCAGCGTGGTGAGCCTTAGGGGTGAGCGGCTGGCGCAGGGCCTTGCCGAATACGATTCGGCCGAGGCGCAGCTTATCGCCGGTCGGCGCGCCGAGGATCAGGCCGAACGCCTTGGCTATGCCCCGCGATCTTGCGTCATCCACCGCGATCATATGGTGCTGCTGTGAGCCTGCTCGCGATCACCGGGGCAACGGGTTTTGTCGGCAGCGCGGTGCTGAACGCGGCGCTGACGCAGGGCCATCAGGTGCGCGCGCTTGCCCGCCGCGCGCAGTCGCCGCGCGTCGGGGTGGAGTGGGTGTCCGGCGACCTCGCAGATGGAGCCGCACTCACCGCGCTGGTCGCCGGGGCCGACGCTGTGATCCACGTCGCGGGGCTGACCAATACGCCGGACCCGGCGGAATTCGAGACCGCCAATGTCACCGGCACCGCCAATGTGCTCGCTGCGATGGCGGCGGCGGAGGTCAAGCGGCTGGTGTTCGTCTCCTCGCTCGCCGCGCGGATGCCCGCTTTGTCGGCCTATGGCGCGTCCAAGGCGCGGGCCGAGGCGCTGGTGGAGGCTTCCGGGCTGGATTGGACCACGGTGCGCCCGCCCGCCGTCTATGGCCCGCGTGATATCGACATGCTCGACCTGTTCCGCGCTGCGAAGTGGGGCGTGGTGCCACTGCCGCCGGGCGGGGCGACCTCGATCATCCACGCCGATGACTTGGCCGCGTTGTTGGTGACGCTGGCGGCCAGCAACGCGGCTGCGACGAAGAAGCAGACCTACGAACCCGATGACGGCCGCGAGGGCGGGTGGAGCCACAAGGAGCTTGCCCAAGCCATCGGCCGGGCAATGGGGCGGGGCAGGGTGTTCGCCCCGCATCTGCCGCGTGCCGTGCTCGAAGCCGCCGCCGCCGCCGACCGCCTCGCGCGCGGCGATCGGGCGAAGCTCACCGCCGACCGCGTGGGCTACATGTGCCACCCCAACTGGGTGTCGCGCTTCGACCGTAGCCCGCCTGCGGGCATTTGGCAGCCGCGTATCGCGGGCGACGAGGGGCTGAAGGCGACCGCAGAGTGGTACAAGCGCCAGGGGTGGGTTTAGCCTTTAGGCACGGCGCAGGCCTCGGTGCCGTAAGCTTCCTTGTAGGACTTGCCCCAGCACCGCTCGAAGGCTTCGAGAACGTTCAGGTTGGGCGGCCAAGCCAATCGCACAACCGATCCATCAGGGCGGGTGAAACTGTTGTTTTCGGGCTCGGGGATGGCCTTCAACCGTTCGATTGACTGGCGCAGGTGGTCGCGCTTTCCCAGCAGGAAGGCGATGGTGCCCGAGACATAGTGGTTCCAGCCAAAATCGCCGTCGAATTCGGGCGGATTGTAGGTGAGTTCGAACAAGGCGATCGCTTCTTCGGTCTGTCCGCCGAACGCGCGCATTTGCCCCTCATGCCAGTAGAGAATGCCCTCGTGGTCACGCTTTTCGTGCCGCCAGGCGCGGATCAGTTCAGCCGCAGCGATTTCGCAGCCGTCCTTCAGTGCAAGCGCCCGCCATCCGCCATCCATGTCCTGATCAAACGCCTTGCGGTCGAGCGCCAGCATCGCCTCCAGATCATAGGAGCAATCGGGCGCGGGCGGGGTGTCCGCAGGCTGGGCGGCGGCGAGGAGCAGGGCGAGCATATTACTAGGCTAGCGCATTGGTTTGGCTTGGCAAAGTGCAAAGCACTCCCGTCACCCCAGCGAATGCTGGGGCCTAGGGCCTCATCGGTCTGCGCTTGCGGCTCTAGGTCCCAGCTTTCGCTGGGATGACGGGTCGGTAGATCAGAGAAACGGCTCCTCGCCGGGCTTGTGGATGCCGCATTCGGTCTTGTCCCAGCCCTTCCACCGGCCTGAGCGCGGGTCTTCGCCCGGCGCGACCTGCGTGGTGCAGGGCGAGCAGCCGATCGAGGGATAGCCTTGCGCAATCAGCGGGTGGCGGGGCAGGTCGTGCTGGATGAAGTAAGCCTCGATCTGGCTCGCGTCCCAATCGATCAGCGGGTTGATCTTGAGCCGCCCCTGCGCGTCCGAGGTATCGACCTCAAAGCGCGGCAGGTTCGCACGGGTCGCCGCCTGAAACGCCTTGCGCCCGGTAAAGCTGGCATCATAGCCCTGTAGCGCCTTTTCCAGCGGCTTGACCTTGCGGATTTCGCAGCAGCCATCGGGATCGTAGGACCATCTGAGGCCGGTCTCGTCGCGCTTGGCCAAATCCTCTGGATCGGGGGTGAGCACCACCAGATTGAGGCCGAGGCGCTCCACCAACAGATCGCGATAGGCCAGCGTTTCGGGGAAATGCTTGCCCGTATCAAGGAACAGCACCGGCACCGCCGGATCGACAGAAGCGACCAGATGCAGCAGCACCGCGCTCTCCGCACCGAAGCTGGAGACCACCGCGAGGTCGCCCGCCAGCCCGTCGCGGATCACCGCATCGAGCATTTCCTGCGTCGACGCGCCCCGGAACATGCGGTTGAGACGCACCGCATCATGCTCAGTAAAGCGCGGGGCGAGGTCGAGCGTGTCGCGGGTGCGGCCCTCTTGGGAGACACCGAATTCAGACGTCATGGCGGATCTCCGCAATGGTGCGGCGCCGATCAGCGGCGCGCTGGTAGACATTGTCCCACGTGGCGAAGGCGCGGGCCGCGTCTTCCTCGTCGAGGCGCTTGTCGGGGGCGAAGCTGTCGAAGCCACATCTGCGCATGTGGCTCAGCTGGTCGATGAGCACATCGCCCACAGCGCGCAGTTCGCCGGTGTAGCCCGCCTCGCGCAGGATCCGGGCGGCGGAATAGCCGCGCCCGTCGCCGAAGCTGGGGAAGTTTACCTCGACCAGCGCCAACCGGTCAAGGAAGGGCAGAAGCAGGCGCGCATCATCGCCCGGCTCGATGCGGACGGCGGTGGCGTTGGTCTGGTCGCAGCAGGCATCGACCGTGACGGTGCCATGATCGACGGGTTCATCGTCGCGGAAGCGGAACTGCACCTCGTCGGGCGAGGAGCCCAGATCATTACCCATAAAGCGCCTCCTTGAACGGCTCCATGCCGATGCGGCGGTAGGTGTCGAGGAAACGCTCGCCATCCTGACGCGCGCCGAGATAGACGTCGGAGACTTTCTCCACGGCGGCGATCACGCCGTCCTCGTCGAAGCCGGGGCCGGTGATCTTGGCGAGGCTGACGTCCTCCGCCTCCGACCCGCCGAGCGAGAGCTGGTAATTTTCGGTGCCCTTCTTGTCGACGCCGAGGATGCCGATGTGGCCCGCGTGGTGGTGCCCGCAGGCGTTGATGCACCCGGAGATTTTCAGCTTCAGCTCGCCGACCACCTCAGTGCGACCGCTGGCAGCAAAACGCTCCGAAATGCGCTGAGCGAGCGGGATCGAGCGGGCGTTGGCGAGGCTGCAATAATCAAGGCCGGGGCAGGCGATGATGTCTTCGATGGTGTCCATATTGGGGCTGGCAAGGCCCGCTGCGTCGAGCGCCTGCCAAACGGCGGGAAGGTCGGCGATGGCCACATGGGGCAGCAGCAGGTTCTGCGTATGCATGACCCTGAGCTCGTCAAAGCTGTAGTCGCGCGCCAACCCGGCCACGAGGCGCATCTGCTCAGCGGTCGCATCGCCGGGGATGCCGCCGACGGGCTTGAGGCTGATGACGGCCGAGACGTAGCCCGGCGCTTTGTGGGCGTGGGTGTTGCGGCGGACCCACTGCCCGAATGCGCTTCCCTGACCACCGTTCGCCTCGAGCGTAGTCGAGAGGCTTTGTGTCTCGACTTCGCTCGACACGAACGGGGGAGGGGCGAAATATGCGGTGATCCGCGCCAGCTCCTCGCGCGGCGGTTCAACCCCGACGCTTAGCAGGTGCGCGAATTCGTCCTCGACCTGACGGGTGTATTCCGCCGCGCCGAGTTCATGGACGAGGATCTTGATCCGCGCCTTGTACTTGTTGTCGCGCCGACCGTAGCGGTTGTAGACCCGAAGGCAGGCCTCGGCATAAGTGATGAAGTGATCGATCGGCACGAAGTCGCGGATCAGCGGGGCGATCATCGGCGTGCGGCCCATGCCGCCGCCTGCATAGAACTGCGCGCCCACTGCGCCGTCCCGCTCGACGATGCGCACACCGATATCGTGCAGCCGCATCGCCGCGCGGTCCTTCTCGCTCGCGATCACCGCGATCTTGAACTTGCGCGGCAGGTAGGTGAACTCCGGGTGGAAGCTCGACCACTGGCGCATCAGCTCGGCATAGGGGCGGGGGTCCACCACTTCATCCGCCGCCGCGCCGGAAAAGTGATCGGCGCTGATGTTGCGGATGCAATTGCCGCTGGTCTGGATGGCATGCATCTCGACCTTGGCGAGGTCCGCGAGCGCATCGGCCGCGTCCTCCAGCTTGATCCAGTTGTACTGGATGTTCTGCCGGGTGGTGAAGTGGCCATAGCCGCGGTCATACTTCTCCGCGATCTCGGCGAGCGCCTCCATCTGGCGGCTATTCAGCGTGCCGTAGGGGATCGCCACGCGCAGCATATAGGCGTGGAGTTGCAGGTAGAGCCCGTTCATCAGCCTGAGCGGCTTGAACTGGTCCTCGCTCAGACTGCCTTCCAGACGGCGGCGAGCCTGATCGCGGAATTCGGCGACGCGCGCGTCCACCATGGCCTGATCATATTGGTCGTATTGATACATCTCAGATCACCCAATCCCAGCCGGTCTTGTCGGCAGTCGGCACGGCAAGATCGCGCCGCACGGTCGGGCCCAATGCGCGCACCCGGTCCTTGATATGGGCCGGGCGCACGTGGCCTGCGGCGTCGATGCTGGCGTCGATCACATAGGGCACGTTGACCCGGCGGGTGGCGACTTCGCGGGCCATGATTTCCTCGGCGTCGGTGCCGATGTCCACGGCATCGTCGACGAACAGCGACCAGCCGGTGCCGTTCCACCACACCACCGCGCCGGTGCGCAGATCATTGCCGGTGAGGATTTTCATTGTGCAGCTTCCTGTACGAGTGCGGCCACTGTCGCGTCTTCGCGCGCGGTGACTTCGCCGATGACGATGAGCGCGGGGCTTTGCACGGCCTCACGCTCCACCAGATCGGGCAGGCCCGCGAGCAGCCCGCGCAGCACCCGCATTTCCGGGCGCGCGGCGTTTTCGATCACCGCGATGGGCATGTCGGGGGTCAGGCCATCGGACATCAGTTTATCGGCGATCTGCGGGGCGGTGGAGACCCCCATGTAGATCACCAATGTGCGACCCTTGCCCGCAAGGCCTGACCAGTTCTGTTCGGAGAGGCCCTTGCACTGGCCTGCGACGAAGCTGACGATGCTGGAAGCGTCGCGGTGGGTGAGGGCGATGCAGCTGGCTGCCGCTGCGCCGTTCGCCGCCGAAATGCCGGGGACGACCTCGACCGGCACCCCTGCGGCGCGCGCGGCTTCGGCTTCCTCGCCGCCGCGCCCGAAGATGAAGGGATCGCCGCCCTTCAACCGCACCACATCGCGCCCCGCCAGAGCCTCACGCACGAGCAGCGCGTTGATGTCGTCCTGCGGCAGGGTGTGGCGTGCCCGCTGCTTGGCGACCGAGATCAGACGCGCATCGGGGCGGGCGAGGCCCAGAATGTCGGGGCCGATCAGCCCGTCATGAACGATCACCCGCGCATCGCCGATCAGGTGCGCGGCGCGCAGGGTCAGGAGGTCCACCGGACCCGGCCCTGCGCCGACAAGATAGATGGTGCCGATAGCTTTCATGACGGGCAAATGGGCGAAGGCGCCCACACGTTCCAGCGAGAATGCATTGCCGTGGTCCAAGCGGAACTATTGTCCCGCAAAAGCCCCGCTATGCCAGCGCCAATGCCTGCGCGAGGTCGGCGATCAGATCCTCGGGGTCTTCGAGCCCGATGGCGAGGCGGATCGCCGGCGCGCCGGGGCCGGGCATCAGGCTGCGGTAATCCTCGGGCCGGATGGGGAGCGCGAGGCTTTCAAACCCGCCCCAGCTATAGCCGATCCCGAACAGGTCCAGCGCATCGGCCACCCGCGCTGAGGCCTGCGGATCGTCGCTGGCAAGGACAAAGGCGAACAGGCCGCAGCCCCCGGTAAAGTCGCGCTGCCACAGCGCGTGGCCGGGGTCCGAGGGCAGCAGGGGGCACAGCACGCGGGCGACCTGCGGCTGCGCTTCGAGCCAACTTGCCACCTTGAGCGCTGAGCACGTCTGCGCCTCCAGCCTCAGCCCCATGGTGCGCAGGCCCCGCGCGGCGAGGGCGGCGTCATCGGGCGAGACCACCTGCCCCAGCTCCTGCGCGGTGCGGCGCAAGGCGGTGTACCAACGCTTGCCCGCGCTTGCCGCGCCCATCATCAGGTCGGAATGGCCGCCGACATGCTTCGACAGGCTCATCATCACGATGTCGCAGCCATGATTGAGCGCGGCAAAGCCGAGCGG
This sequence comes from Erythrobacteraceae bacterium CCH12-C2, assembly GCA_001556995.1. GTDB lineage: Bacteria > Pseudomonadota > Alphaproteobacteria > Sphingomonadales > Sphingomonadaceae > Erythrobacter. The sequence continues at coordinate 61,734 of LSKF01000136.1, read as the reverse complement.
GCTCGCCCAGGTGTTGTCGATCATCGTCACTGCGCCGTGTTCGCGGGCGATGGCGGCGAGTGCGGGCACATCGCAGACCTCGAAGGTCAGGCTGCCTGGGCTTTCGAGCCATACCGCCTTGACCGGATCGACGAACAGCGCGCGGTAGGCGTCTAGGTCGAGGGGATCGAAAAAGGTGGTCGTCACCCCCATCCGCGCAAGCAGACCGGTCGCCATGCTGCGCGAGGGGTCATAGGCATTGTCAGCCATCAGCAGCCGGTCGCCGGGCTTCAGCACCGCGAGCATGCACCCGGCAATCGCCGCCACCCCGCTGGGGTAAAGCTGTGTGCCATGGGCCCCCGGCTCGATCTGGGTCAGCGCCTCGGCCAGCGCCCACTGCGTCGGCGCGCCTCGGCGGCCGTAGAAGAACTGGCCGTCGGCATTGTTGCCCCCCGCCGCGTGGCGATCGGCGTCGCAATCATAGAGGTGGGTCGAGCCGCGCCAGATCGGCGGGTTGACGACCGGGCCGGTCCACTCCTTGCGCCGTCCGCCGCGCACCAGCCGGGTGGCGGGCTTCAGATGTTTGTCATCGCCGCCGCCGCTCATGCCTGTGGCCCCTGTGCTTTGGGCGTCGCCGGATCAGCGCTCCATTCGCTCCAGCTGCCGTCATAGAGCGCGGCGCCCTCGACCCCGATCAGATGGAGCGCGAACATCAGCACGCTCGCCGTCACCCCGCTGCCGCAGGTGGTGACGATTGGGCGGGCGAGGTCGATCCCGGCGGCTGGAAAGGCGGCGCGCAGGGCCTCGGGGGCGAGATAGGTGCCATCAGCATTGAACAATGCCGAATGCGGCAGGTTGAGCGCGCCGGGGATACGGCCGTTGGGGCCGCCGTGGACGGGGTCGATTCCGTCACCATAGACGCGGTCAGGCGCGCGGGCGTCGAGCACCTGTTCGCCGCGGGTTTCAAGGTTGGCGAGCATATCGGCCTTGGTGCGCACCCGCTCCGGCGCGTGCAAGGTCGCAGCAGTGGCGGAGCCGGGGGCAGGCGCGTTGGTTTCGAGCGCTCGCCCCTCGGCGCGCCACTTGGCCAGCCCGCCATTGAGGATCGCCACATTGCTCCAGCCGCTCGCGGTCAGCATGAACCACGCCCGCGCCGAACTGCGCAGCGCGCTGTCATCATAGAGGATGATCTGTGCGTCCGGCGCTACCCCAAGCTCGGCCAGACGGGCGGCAAGCTGGTCGGGCCGGGGCAGGGCGTAAGGGACGCTGGAATCGGCATCGAACAGTCGCCCCAGCCCCAGAAACCGCGCGCCGGGGATGTGCCCGGCGGCAAACTCCGCGCCCGCATCGCGCGCGGCGGCGGAAAGGTGGTGCGAGGCGTCGAGCACGGCGAGGCCGGGGTCATTGTGGTGAGCGGCGAGCCAATCAGTGCTCACCAGCGAAGGCAGAGTTTGCGTCATGCCATCATCCCTAGCGCGGGCCGCGCGCGGGCGCAAAGCGCTTGGTTCAGGCCGCAGCCGCATCGGTAGGCGGGATCGTCACCGCCTGTGCCGTCAGACCGGGGATCGCGCCGGGGGCCGTGTCGAGCGGGATGGGATGCACCCGCCCGGCGGTGCTCGGCGTGCCGATCACGAAGCTGGCGGTGCGTGCCGCCTGCCCCTCGGCTTCCAGCGTGACATGCACCAGCGGGATAAAAAGCGGCAGTTGGCCCTGCCTCAGGGGGGCGATGGCGGAGAGTGGTAGCTGGGCCTTGCCTGTCACAATCCGGCTCTGGTGCGGGCCGATCCGCTCAACCTGGGCTACAGGCGGCAACTCCCCGTTTTCGAGGCCGCGCCGAGCACAGGCGAGCGCGACTCCCAATGCCAGATCATTTGCCGCCCGCGCCGTGCGGTTGGTGATCGTGATGCGGTAGTCGAGCGTGAACATCATCACGCTGCGGGTCGCCCCCGTGACTTCGAGCGTCAGGTTGAGGCTGGAAAGATCGGGCGCTGCGCCATCGTCAGGCGCAGGCGCAGCCAGCCGCATCACTGCGGGCTTCCGCCGTCGCCAAAAAAGCGCCCCGAGCCCCAGCATCGCTAGCGCTCCTGCAACACCCGCTGCCCATGGCCACCCATCAGCAGGAATGAAGGTGACAGACCGACTCTGCGCGTTCAGCGGCGCAGAAACAACCAGCAGGGCGGCACTGAAGGCAAGCGGTGTAAAGGGCAGGCGGATCATAGGGTCAGCACGGCGATCATGGTGAAGGAAAGGAACGCGGTTGCAGCGAGGCGGGGGCCTGCATCAACAGTCGCCGCGCCCATAAGGCGAGGCTGGCACCCCCGTCCAGTTCCCAGCTTGCGCCCATGCCCCTTTCAAGGCAACAGCGCGGCATGGATACCACACCCTCAAAGCCTGCGCTCGCCCCCCAGTTTCTTGGTAAGGACAGCCCCCTTCCAGCATCGCCGGAAGAGGCAATGCTCGATTACGTGCCCAATCCGCGGCCGGGCCTGACGTTTCTGGTACGCTTTGTCAGCCCCGAATTTACCTCGCTGTGCCCGGTCACCAACCAGCCCGATTTTGCGCATCTGGTGATCGACTACGTGCCCGGCGAAACCATCGTTGAAAGCAAGAGCCTCAAGCTGTTCCTCGGCTCTTTCCGCAATCACAACGGCTTTCACGAGGATGTGACCGTGGGGATCGGGGTGCGCCTGTTTGAGGAGATGCGCCCGCAATGGCTGCGCATTGGCGGCTACTGGTATCCGCGCGGCGGCATCCCGATCGATGTGTTCTGGCAAAGCGGTACGCCGCCAGAGGGCCTGTGGCTGCCGGATCAGGGTGTCCCGGGTTATCGCGGGCGCGGCTGAGCCTATCGCCGCCGCGTTGGCGGGTCGTTGCCCAGTCGTTGGCGGGTCATGGCAGGCTGGTGCGATGTTCCACGTGAAACCTTGCAAGGCTCAGCCTCAGTGTTGCGGGACGCTCAGTTCCAGCTGGACGAATTGAGGAATGGTCTTGTTCGCCTCGCGCCATTTTGCAAGCGGGAAGGCCCCGCCCCCAAGCGCGGCAAGCGGAACACCGGCCTCTGCGAGCGAATAGGGCGAGATGCGGTGGCGGGTCATGAAACCCCCGCTGCCATCGCTGATCAGCGGGGTTTCGAACTTCAGCCCCTGACTGGCCTCGCTGGCGTTCACGACCTTGCTCACCACCAGCTGGCCATGGCCAAGATCGAGCACCACTTCGGTGCCGATCGGGACGCCCGCCAGGCCGTTGATGCGCGCGCCTGTCTTGGAGATATTGCGCAGAATGACGTCGTAATAATGGTCCTCGTGGATCAAGCCTACCTTGCGGAAGATCGTGATGCGTTCGGAGCGGTGGCGCGGCGGGCCGTCGGGGATGCAAAGCATCGTGCCATGAGCAACGTGAGTAAGGACTTCGTCCTGACGCAAAGCGCGCGAAAAGATGTAACCCTGCACCAGATCAGCCCCGCGATCCTTCACCAGCGCCAGCTCGTCCATCGCTTCCACACCCTCGGCCACGGTCTGCATGCCCAGCGCCTTGGCCAGCGCGACAATCGCCGTGATGATGGCCGGGTTGGTATCGCCATTTTCGGTGCAGCCGCGCACGAAGCTCTGATCGATCTTGATCTTGTCGAAATGGCCGTGCTTGAGATAGCCGAGCGAGGAATAACCGGTGCCGAAATCGTCGAGCGACAGGCGCACGCCCAGCTTTTTGATGTCGCGGAAAATGACGTCGACCGCATCCTGATCGCCCACGAACACGCTTTCGGTGATTTCGAGCTCAAGCCGTGAAGGCGCAAGCCCAGACGCATTCAATGCGGCTGCCACGGACTTGCGGAAACCGGCACGCACAAACTGTTTGGCCGAGATGTTGACCGCGACGCGGATGGTTTCGGGCCAGGCAGCGGCGTCGAGGCAGGCCTGTTTCAGCGCCATCTCACCCAGCTTGATGATCAGATCATCATTTTCCGCTACGGGGATGAATTGCGAAGGCGAAATGTCGCCTTCCTCCTCGTCGTGCCACCGCAGCAGCGCCTCGAAGCATTTGACTTCATTGGTCGCCGGATCGACCAGAGGTTGATAAGCGAGCTTCAGCTCATCACGATCGACCGCATCGCGCAGGCGATCGCCCAACATCGCCGTCTTGGACGCCGCATCGCGCAAATCGCTGGTGAAGAAACAGAACGTTCCGCCCCGCGACTCCTTGGCGGAATAGAGCGCCATGTCCGCCGCGCGGGTCAGTTCATCGGCGTCGATCCCGTCATAGGGCGCAATCGCAATTCCGACCGATGTGCCGATGATCGCCCGGCGACCATTGATCTGGTAGGGCTGCGAGAGGGACTGCACGATCCGGTTGGCCAGTTCGCCCAGCGTGCCGCGATCGTCCATATCGGGCAACAGCACCTGAAACTCGTCACCGCCAAGCCGGCCCACCTCGCCCCGGTCCTTCAGGAGCGTGGTCAGCCGCTGCGCCACCTGCTTGAGCAATTCATCGCCGGCCGGATGGCCCATCGTGTCGTTGACCTGCTTGAAGCGGTCGAGATCGAGCATCATCAGCGCGCAGCTGCGCTGGCTGGCCTTGAAGGCTGAAAGCATTGCGGCAAGCCGCGAGCCCAGCTTGCGGCGGTTGGCAAGGCCGGTCAGCTCGTCAACTTGTGATTGCCGCGCCACCTGCGTTTCATAGGCGTACTGAGCCGAGATATCGACGGCGCTTCCCCGATAACCACAGAAGGTGCCGGCACTGTCCAGCAGCGGCCGGCCATTGATCCGCCACCAGCGCGACGATCCGTTGCTCGACGTGATCGCAACAATATGCTCTTCAAGCTTCGAGCGGGACTTTATCTTGAACCCCAAGGTCCGCTGCGTGGGGGATCCCGGAACGGCGTCGATGTCGTGGAAAACCTGCTGCACCGGTGTGCCGATGAGGCTTTCGCTATCTTGTCCCAGCTCCTGCATCGCGCGCGCTGACAGAAAGCTGAGGCAACCGTCTGCATCGGTTGCCCAGAACATGCCGATGCCGAGCTGTTCGACTTCGCTCAACACGGTGCTGCGGTCAGGCTGGGGGGCACTGACCATGGATGCCGCCTCCACTGGGGCGGTTTGTCCGGCATCGCCCCGAACCGATCTGAGAAAGCCCAGTGGCATGTCCCGTCCTTATTTGCGTGGCGCTCACCTCGCGCCGAGCCGGTCTGCTGACCGCCCCGAGCAGGGTTGCTGTTAACCACTGTTGGTTCCCTTTAATCCAAACTGGATTGAAAAAACGTTACGGCGCATGTGCCATAATCGAAGACCTGGCTTCTTCCGGAACGGTTCGGCCAGGAATGCGTTTTATGCGTGCCGTGCAAGATTGGCATTTTCTTGCTTATCTTGCGGGCACTGTGTAATTTTACTGCATGGTCGCCGAGCGTCAGGGATTGCGCGCTGCGGGTTTTGCAAAAAGCGGGGGACCTCGTCATTTCTGAAGATACCTTGTGTGCGAGCATCCCTGCCGCCCAGACTGATACCTTGCGCACCCGCGACGCGTGGGAGGCCATGCGCGCTGCCGCGCTGGCTGATCCCGGCGCGTTCCATGGCGAAATCGCGGGCCGCAATATGCACTGGTTTGTGGCCGATGTCGGCGCGGCTGGCGCGTGGCTTGTACGCGGCTCCGACGGGGGCTGGCACGGCTGGGATGCAGACTCTGCGGCACCCGTTAACCCTGAACTTCCCTCCGATTTTACCCCTTGGCACACCGGCTTCGATGGCTCCATCCCGCCGCACTGGCGCTGGTTTGTGGGCGGGCGCACCAATGCTGCCTTTTCGGAACTGGATCGCCACGTGCTGTCGGGTCACGGCGCTGAGGCCGCCCTGATCTTCGAAGGCGATCGCTGGGACATGTCCGCGCTCGGCGGCAAGGGCGCGCCGATTGATTGCTTCACCGTCAGCCGCAAGCAATTGCTGCTCGAGGTGGCGAAATGCGCCGTGGCGCTGGAGGCGTTGGGGCTGAAGCCGGGCGACCGGATGGCATTGAACATGCCCAGCATCGTGCCGCAAATCTACTGGACCGAAGCGGCCAAGCGGATGGGCGTGGTCTACACGGCGGTGTTCGGGGGCTTCTCCGACAAGACCCTGTCCGACCGCATCGCCGATACCGGCGCGCGGGTAATCGTCACCTCTGATGGCTCCTATCGCAACGCGCAGGTGGCCGCGTTCAAGAACGCCTATACCGACCCGGCGCTCGATAACTTTGTGCCGGTGACGACGGCGCTTGCCATCCTCTCGGCGCTCGACATGGGCCTGCCCGCCGCCGATGCCGCGACCATTGTCGATACCGTGCGCGAGGCGCTGAGCGGCGAGATCACGGTTGATCGCTCGGACGTGATGCGCGGCGTCGGCCGGGCGCTGATCAATCTGGGCGCGGAAGGGCGGATCAGCACCGCCGATGCCGCCCGTGTGCGGATCGCGATTGCCTCAAGCCTCGTCACCCTCCCGCCGCGCGTCGAGGCGGTGATCGTGTGCCGCCACACGGCGCAACCCGACATCATCTGGCGCGAGGAGCGTGACCGCTGGAGCCATGAGCTGACCGACGCTGCGCTGGTGACGGTGCTGGAAAAGGCGCGCAGCGCGGGCTTCGCGGTGCACACCGAAGCCGAACTGCTGGCGCTTCCTGATAACGATTTCGTCTGCGCGATCTGGGCTTCTTCCAAGCCGCTGCCAGTCGACGCCGACTATCCGATGTTCTTCATCTACACCTCGGGTTCGACCGGCAAGCCCAAGGGGATCGTCCATTCCCACGGCTACGCGGCAGGCGTGGCCGAGACGATGGCGGCGAGCTTCGATGCGCGGCCCGGAGATACGCTGTTCGTGGTCGCCGATCCGGGCTGGATCACCGGCCAGAGCTACCTGATCTGCGCGCCGCTGATGACGCGGGTGACCTCGCTGGTGTCCGAGGGCTCGCCGGTGTTCCCCCACGCGGGCCGTTTCGCCTCGATGATCGAGCGGCACGGCGTGCGCATCTTCAAGGCGGGGGTGACCTTCCTCAAGTCGATCATGTCGGACCCGGCAAACCTTGCCGAGCTCGAACGCTACGACATGAGCGGGCTGCGGGTAGCGACCTTCTGCGCCGAACCGGTCAGCCCCAGCGTGCAGGCCTTCGGGATGGAGCACGTGACCCCGCGCTACATCAACTCCTACTGGGCGACCGAGCACGGCGGAATTGCCTGGACGCATATGTTCGGCAATGACGATTTCCCGCTCCGGCCCGATGCCCACGCCTATCCGCTGCCGTGGATTGTGGGCGATGTGTGGGTTGAGGACGAGGAGGGCGCGCGCGCCGATGTGCCCTTCGCCCGCGCCGACGATGGCGGCGTGCCGTGGCGGCGGGCGGCTATGGGCGAGAAGGGCGAAATCGTCATTGCCGCGCCCTATCCCTACCTCGCGCGCACCATCTGGGGCGATATTGCTGGCTTCAAGGTCGCCGATGGCCGGGTCGATCCCGCGTGGCGCGGCGATGCGGCGCGGTGGGAGGAAGGCTACTGGCGGCGCTGGAAGGGCGCCTGGGCCTATACCCAGGGCGACTTCGCGATTGCCCATGAGGATGGCTCATTCTCGCTCCACGGGCGCAGCGATGACGTGATCAACGTCTCGGGCCACCGCATGGGGACCGAGGAGATTGAGGGCGCGGTGCTGCGCGACAAGGCGCTCGCGCCAGACTCGCCGGTCGGCAACGTGCTGGTGGTCGGCGCACCGCACCGCGAGAAGGGGCTGACCCCGCTCGCCTTCGTGGTCCCGGTTGCGGGGCGCAAGCTCACCATCGATGACAAGCGTCGGCTGTTCGATCTGGTCCGCACCGAAAAGGGCGCGGTCGCAGTGCCGGCCGACTTCATCGAAGTCTCGCAGTTCCCCGAGACCCGCAGCGGCAAATATATGCGCCGCATGGTCCGCGCGCTGGTGGTGGGCGAGGATGTCGGCGACGTCACCACACTGCGTAACCCAGAGGCGCTGGACGAGCTACGCACCGTCATCGCCGATTGGCAGCGCAAGCAGCGCATGAGCGACGAACAGGCGCTGTTTGACCGTCACCGCTATTTCCTGATCCAGTACAACACGGTTGCACCCGGCAAGCAGGTGGCGACGGTCACCGTCACCAACCCGCCGGTCAACGCGCTCAACGAACGCGCGATTGACGAGCTGGTGCTGGTTACCTCCACCTTGGCGCGCGATGACAATGTGGTGGCGGTGGTGTTCACCGGCGAGGGCACCTCGTCCTTCGTGGCCGGGGCGGACATCCGCCAGATGCTCGAGGAAATCCACACCCGCGAGGAAGCGCTGGTGCTGCCCAACAACGCCCACCTCGCGTTCAACACCATTGAGCGCATGGGCAAGCCCTGCGTCGCAGCGGTGCAGGGCGTCGCTCTGGGCGGCGGGATGGAGTTCGCGCTCGCCTGCCACTACCGCATTGCCGAACCCACCGCGCGCTTCGGTCAGCCCGAGATCCGCCTGCGCTTGCTCCCCGGCTATGGCGGCACCCAGCGCCTGCCGCGCCTGCTGATTGACCGGCGCGGCGAAGAAGGCCTGCGCGACGCGATGGACCTGATCCTCGGCGGGCGCAGCATTGACGCCGAGGCGGCGGAAGCCGTTGGTTTTGTCGATGAGCTGGTCGGCGGCGCAGCCGATGCGCTTTCAGCGGCTCACGCAGCCGTGCGCGACTATGTGAAGCACGGCGAGGACAGCCCGCTGGGCGCGGCCTTTGCCGAACGGCAAGCGGCGGCGGAGCGCTGGGACAGCGCTGCCGAGGTGAGCCTCGACGCCGTGATGGAGGATGATTTCCTCCAGCGTATCCTGCGCCAGCTCGACTGGGCCGGGCGCGGCGGCGCTGGCAAGCGCGCACTCGAAGCGGTGCGCACGGGCCTCGAACAGGGCATCACCGCAGGCCTCGCCCGCGAGGCGGCGCTGTTTGCTGATGCCATCGTCGACCCCGAAGGCGGGAAGACCGGCATCAAGCAATTCATGGACAAGGTGGCGCCCCCGCTTCCGGTGCGGCGCGATGGCGTGTGGATTGATGCCGAGCACGAAATGCGTGCGCAGGCGTTGGAAGCAGCAGGCGATCTGCTTCCTGTGGGAGCGCCCTTTTATCCCGGCGTGACCCCGATCCCTCGTCACCAATATGCCTTCGGCATCGCCCGCGATCCCGACACCGGCCAGCCGCGCTTCGGCCCGCCCGCGACCCACGAGAAGGAGCTGATCGTCAAAGTCCCCGAGCCCGCGCCAAACGAGGCGCTGCTCTACATGCTGACCAGCGAGGTCAACTTCAACGATATCTGGGCGCTGACCGGCATCCCCGTCTCTCCCTTCGATGCGCATGAGGAAGACGTGCAGATCACTGGCTCGGGCGGCATCGCGCTGGTCGCGGCGCTGGGGAGCGAAACCCGCGCGCAGGGGCGGATCAAGGTTGGCGATCTGGTGACGGTCTATTCGGGCACGAATGACCTCCTCAGCCCGCTGGTCGGCAATGATCCGATGTATGCGGATTTCAGCATTCAGGGCTACGAGACCGAGACCGGCAGCCATGCGCAGTTCCTGACCGTGCAGGCACCGCAGATGCACAAGGTGCCGCCCGATCTGACGCTGGAGCAGGCGGGGAGCTATGTGCTGAACTTAGGCACCATCGCGCGCTGCCTGTTCACCACCTTACAGATCGCGCCGGGGCGGACGCTTTTCGTCGAGGGCGCGGCGACGGGGACGGGGCTGGATGCGCTGCGCTCGTCGGTGCGCACCGGGTTGCAGGTGACGGGCCTCGTGTCCTCTGAGGAACGCGCGCAGTTTATTACCAAGGTGCAGGGCGCGGTTGGCGCGATCAACCGCAAGGACGCACGGTTCGCTAGCCTTTACACCGTGGTGCCCGAGGACAAGGCCGAGGCTATCGCCTGGGAAGCCGCAGGCGCGCCGCTGGTGGAGGAATACAAGGCGCTGAACGGCGGGAAGCTCGCCGATTACGTCGTCAGCCATGCGGGCGAAACCGCCTTTCCGCGCTCGTTCCAATTGCTGGCCGAAGGCGGGACGCTGGCGTTCTACGGCGCATCGTCGGGCTATCACTTCAGCTTCATGGGCAAGCCAGGGACGGCCTCGCCGGAAGAGATGCTCCGGCGCGCGCAGCTCCGGGGCGGCGAGGCGGTGCTGATTTTCTACGGGCCGGGATCGAGCGAATTGCTCGACGAAACCGGGCTTGAGATGATCGAAGCCGCGCGCCGCTTCAATGCCCGCTCGGTGATCGCCACCACCACCGACGGCCAGCGCGAATTCCTGCAATCGCTCGGGCTGGAGGATGCGATCGAGGGCATCGTCTCCCTCGAGAGCATCCGCCGCCGCGAGGGCGCGAATTTCCACTGGCCCGACACCATGCCGCGCCTGCCCGATGCCAAGGCCGATATCGAGGTCTTCAAGGCAGCGGTGCGCGATTATCAGGACCGGGTGATGAAGCCCTTCGGCTCGGCGGTGGGCAAGATCCTGCGCTCGCCCGACAATCCGCGCGGCAGCCCCGATCTGGTGTTCGAGCGCGCGGGGCAGGACACGCTCGGCATCTCGACCTCGCTGGTGAAGCCTTTCACCGGGCGGGTGATCTTCGCCGAGGATCTGACCGGCTGCCGCTTCACTTTCTACGCCCCGCAGGTCTGGACCCGCCAGCGCCGCATTTACATGCCAACCGCGAACATCTTCGGGACGCACCTGTGCAATGCCTTCGAAGTCGCGCGGATGAACGACATGATCGCGGCGGGGCTTCTCGAAGTGACCGAGCCTGAGGTCGTGCCATGGGATGGCCTCCCCGAAGCGCATCAGGCGATGTGGGAGAACCGTCACACGGGTTCCACCTACGTCGTCAACCATGCCCTGCCGGAACTCGGCCTGCGCAGCCGCGATGCGCTGCTTGAAGCGTGGGCGGCGCAAGGTTCCGGGGAACCGGAAGGTTGACCTGTGCGTTGCAGGAATTGAAACGTTCTTAGCTCTCCTCCCCAGGGTTTGAACGAAACGCAAAGCGAAGGTGCACTTCGCGGTAATTCTGTGAGGAGAGTTCCATGGCTAAATCCAAGGCCGCTGCTGCTGCGCCTGCGCTTCAGGGCGATGTTCCGGGCCGCCTCGCTGGCAAGATCGCCGTGATTACTGGCGCGGCGGGCAATCTCGGCGGGCATATCGCCACCCACTACCTTGCAGAAGGCGCAACCGTGGTGATGACGGGCCGCACGCCGGATCGCACCGCCGCTGCGGCCGAGGCGCTGGTCAAGGCGACCGGGGTGGATGCTGCGCGGGTCGCCACCGTGGCGCTCGACGGCGGTGATATATCTTCGGTCCGCGCCGCGATTGCCGAAGTGGTGGCCAAGCTCGGTCGGATCGACATCCTCGTCAACAATGCCGGGAGCGCCGGGCCGAAGCAACCGATTGAAAACCTGCCTCTGTCGGCAGAGGAATTGGCTGACCTCCAGAAGCGCGGCTCAACCGACAGCGAGACCGTTGCCGATGCCTTGCGCAATATCTTCGGCGTCGCGTGGAACGTCGCGCGCGTGGCCGCGCCGCATATCCCCGAGGGCGGCTCGATCATCAACGTCTCAACCATCTTCAGCCGGACGCCCTATTACGCCCGCGCCGCATACGTGGTCCCCAAAGCGGCGATGAATGCGTGGAGCCGCGAACTCAGCCTCGAGCTTGGTCCGAAGGGCATCCGCGTCAACCTCGTCTACCCCGGCCCTATTGAGAGCGAGCGCATCCGCAACGTCTTTGCCGCAATGGATGCCGCACGCGGTGACAACGCGGGCACGACGGCCACGCAATTCTTTGACATGATGAGCCTTGAGCGCTCCACTGGCGGGAACGAGAAAGCCAAGACTTTCCCGACCCCCACCGACATCGCCACCACCTGCGTCTTCTTGGGCAGCGACGAAAGCGCGGCCTACAACGGCCACGATTTCGAAGTGACCCACGGCATGTCCGTGCGCAAGGAGCAGCGCTCGACCTATCTTGCGCGGCCCACCATGCGGTCGATGGACGGCACGGGCCTCGCTGTGCTGATCGCTGCGGGCGATGGTTGGGAAGAGGCGCTCGAAATCGCGCAGGTGCAACTCGCCTGCGGGGCCGCCGTGGTGCTGGGCTTGCCGCGCGCTGCCGATGTGTCGATTGCTGAAAAGCGGGTCAAGGCGCTGGGGCTGGGCGATGGCCTCAGCATCATCCGCTTCAACCGGAAAGACCCTGCGGCGATGGAAGCCGCGCTCGAGGACTACACCAAGGGCGGCACCCCGATCAGCGGGGCCTTGTTCCTGCCCTCGCTCGGCGCGGGCGACCTCTCCGGGGCAATCACTGAGGCGGATGACTCTGTGGTCGAGGCGCTGATGGACGCCGAACTCGCGGGCAACATGGCGCTCGCGCGCACCATGAGCCGCTACTGGAAGCGGCACGACAACCTGCTGCAACCGCCGCGCTTCGTCTTCGTCAGCCATGCCAGCGACGGGAAGGGCGACATCTATGGCCACATTCTGCGCGCCGCCACCGAGCAGCTGATCCGCATCTGGCGCGACGAAAGCGAGATCGACACCGCCCACGGCCGTCGCCGTCAGGCCGAGTGGGGCAACCAGATCGTGCGCTTCACCAACACCGAAGCCGAGAACATCCGCTTCACCGCAGGCCACGCCGCGCGCATTCTCTTAAAGGAAAGCAAGCTCGGTGAGATCACGCTCTACGTCCCCGCCAATATCGGCGAGGCGACCGGGGCGCGCAAGGCCATGCCCGGCTTCTCGGAGAACATCACCGGGCTGCACTTGGGCAAGGTCGCACTGATCACCGGCGGCTCGGCCGGGATCGGCGGGCAGGTGGCGCGGCTACTTGCGCTCGCTGGCGGCAAGGTGATGATGGTCGCCCGGCGCGAGAGCGAGCTGGCCGTGGCGCGGGCGCGGATCGTCTCGGAGCTGGAGGATATCGGTTTTGCCGGGGTTGAGCGCCGGGTGCAGACCCTCGCCAATGTCGATGTCAGCAATTTCGAGAGCCTGAAGGGCGCGGTTGACGCGACATTGAAGGCCTTCGGGCGGATTGACTACCTCATCAACAACGCCGGGGTTGCCGGGGCGGAGGACATGGTGGTCGACATGGGCGTGGACGCCTGGAACTACACGCTCGATGCGAACCTCGTGTCGAACTACTTCCTGATGCACCACGTCGCGCCGCTGATGAAGGCGCAGGGCTCGGGCTATATCCTCAACGTCTCGTCCTATTTCGGCGGAGAGAAGTACCTCGCAGTCGCCTATCCCAACCGCGCCGATTACGCCGTGTCGAAGGCCGGACAGCGCGCGATGGTTGAAAGCATGGCGCGCTATCTTGGCCCCGAAGTGCAGTTCAACGCGATTGCCCCCGGCCCCGTGGATGGCGACCGCCTCTCGGGCACCGGCGGCAAGCCCGGGCTGTTCGAGCGGCGCGGGAAGCTGATCCTTGAGAACAAGCGCCTCAACGCTGTCCACGCCGCCGCGATCAAGGCGATCCGGCGCGGGGTGCGGGTTGAGGCGGTGCTGGCGCGGCTTGCCCGCAACGACACGGTCAAGATGAGCCACGACACCAACAACCCGCGCGAGCTGCGCGAGCTCGCGCTCGCCTGCGCGCGCGAGGGCGATGGCAATTGCAGCTGGGATCAGTATCTGCTCACCCCCGACATCGCCGCCGCACTGGTCAGCCGCCTCAGGCAAGCGGGGCTGTTCCTCGACGCGCCCGAATGGTCCGAGCGGCCGGAGGCGGAGGATGGCGACTGGCTGATGCGCGTGCCCCCCGCAGACGTGCCCTTCCTCCCCGCCGACAAGATCGCGATCGAGGCGAACAAGGTCGGCAGCGGGGTGCTGTCGAAACTCTATCTCGGCAAGATGCCGACCGAGCATGATGTGGCGCAGGCGACCGTGTTCTTCCTCGCGGATCGTGCCGTTTCAGGTGAGACCTTCATGCCCTCGGGCGGCCTTTCGGTGGAACGCTCCACGACTGAACGTGAGCTGTTCGGCTCGCCGAAGCAGGAGCGGCTCGATCAGATGCGGGGCAAGACCGTGTGGATCATCGGCGAGCACCTCGCCGATTACCTCGCCGAAACCGCGCGCGCCTTCATTGAGGATTGCCACGTCGCCAACGTGGTCCTGATCACCCGCACCGCCGAAGCCTTCGAGGCGATCAAGGCGCAGCTTGACGAGGACGTGGCGCAGTCGCTGACCTCGCTGGTCAAGACCACCGACATCGAGGCGGCGATGGACGAAGCTCTGAGCCTGTGGGGCAAGCCGACGACGATCCTCTCGACCCCGATGTCGGCGCTCCCGGGCAAGCTGTTCGATTCCGTCGATCCGCTCACCCCGGAAGAATTCCGCACCGTGGTGGCCGACAACCTTACCCACCACTTCCGCGTCTCGCGCCGCGCCTCGCTCTATGATGATTGCCAGCTCGTGCTGACCTCGCCCGATGTGCCGATGGGCGACAAGTCCCCGGCCTTCGCGCTGGCGAATTTCATCAAGACCACGCTCCACGCCTTCACCGCCACGCTGGCGGTCGAGAACGAGCGGCTGGTGCATGATGTGCCGGTCAACCAGATCAACCTCACCCGCCGGGTCCAATCGGAAGAGCCGCGCGATCTTGACGAGCATCTCGAAGAGGTGCGCCGCTTCGCCCGCGCGGTGCTGCTGGTCGGCGCGCCGCTGCCGGACGCCGAGGATTCGCGGTATCGCGCGCGGATCTATCGCGGCATGTCGATGACGGTGTAGAAGCGGGCCCGTGATCCAGTACCTGCCCTTCGAAAAGCCGATCGAGGCGCTCGACAAGCGCGTCGCCGAACTGGCGGCCATGCCTGAAGGCACCGAAGAAGCGGCGATGCTGGCGGCGCGGGCGGAAGCGTTGCTGGCGGATACCTACGCCCGCCTCACCCCGTGGCAACGCACGCAGGTCGCCCGGCACCCGGACCGGCCCCGTTTCGCCAAGCTGGTGGCGGGGCTGTTCGAGGAATTCGTGCCGCTCGCGGGTGACCGGGTGTTCGGCGAGGATGTAGCGGTGCTTGGCGGGTTTGCCCGGTTTGGCGGGCGGCGGGTGATGGTGATCGGCCATGTGAAGGGCGAGGACACGCCCAGCCGCCTCAAGCACAATTTCGGCATGGCCCGGCCCGAAGGCTATCGCAAGGCCATCCGCCTGATGGAACTGGCCGACCGCTTTGGGCTCCCGGTAATTACGCTGGTCGACACGCCCGGCGCCTTTCCCGGCGTCGATGCCGAAGCGCGCGGGCAGGCCGAAGCCATCGCCCGCTCGACCGAGACTTGCCTCGCGCTCGGCGTGCCGCTGATCGCGGTGATCGTGGGCGAGGGCGGCTCGGGCGGGGCGGTCGCGCTGGCGGCGGCCAACCGGGTGCTGATGCTTGAACACGCGGTCTATTCGGTGATCTCGCCCGAAGGCTGCGCCTCGATCCTGTGGCGCAGTGCTGGGCAGGCTGCCGACGCGGCCGAAGCCATGAAAATGACCGCCGGTGACCTTCTCAAGCTCGGCGTGATCCACCGCATCGTTTACGAACCGCGCGGCGGGGCGCATCGCGATCCGCCTGAGATGGTCAAGCGGTTGGCACTGGCCCTGCGCGGCGAGCTCGATGGGCTGGCGGCGATGAGCCCGGCCGAATTGCGGCGCGAGCGCGAGGAGTTCTTCCTGCGGCTTGGCGCTTAGAAACGCGCGCCTTTCGCCCGCTGCCGATGCAGCATGACCTTTCACCGAAAAGACAATCGATCGGCGACACTGCCGCGCCGACGAATGGGCGTTGTGTATCGGGAGCGTAAAGTTGTAGGCATACAACGGTTTCGGGCCGCGGGGGGTTCGATCAGAGCAGGGGCGCAATCCATTACTACGAGTTTTCCAAGGGGGTTAACAAGGAACGGGAGCGCCAAGCGAGTGTCGCTGCGGTGCGCCGCCTGCGTCCTCGCCCTGGCGGTCTCGGCCTGCGCGGTTCCGCGTGATGCCCCTCCTGCCATGGCCAGCGCGCAGGCCATCCCGGCCCAATGGGTTCTGGCTGAGCCCAGCGGGGCCGAGGTGCCGCTGGATCGTTACTGGCTTCTGCTGGACGATCCGCTGGTCGAGGAATTTGTCGCCCGCGCACAGGCGGAAAACCTCGATCTGGCACAGGCCGTCACCCGTCTGCGTGCGGCGCGCGCGGGGCTGCGGCAGGCGCGGGCGGACCGGGTGCCGACCATCACTGGCAGCAGCGGCGCGCGCAAGGATTTCGGTGATTTCGCCAGCGATGACATAGCGCTTTTGCTCGGCGCGGATGCATCGTGGGATGTCGATCTGTTCGGGCGGATCGACGCCTCGATCGATGCCGCCCGCAATGATGTTCGAACGGCGGGCTATTCGCTCGGCGATCTCGAACGGGTGATCGTGGCGCAGGTGGCGAGCCAGACCGTGACCGCGCGCTCGCTCGCCGCGCAGCTGGCGATTGCGCGCGATACCCTCGCCGTTCAGGACGACACTCTCCAGATCGCGCGCTGGCGCAATCAGGCCGGGCTGGTCTCCAGCCTCGATGTCGAGCAAGCGCGCACCCAGCGGGCGCAGACCGCGGCGAGCATTCCGCAGTTGGAAAGCAATCTGACCGCGGTGGCCAATGCGATCTCGACCTTGATCGGCGAGCCGCCGGGCCGGGTTTATCGCGCCTTGACCGAGGCCCAGCGCCCGGTGCCTGTCCCGCCTGCGGATGTGGCGCTCGCTGCGCCCGCAGACATGCTGCGCCGCCGCCCGGATGTGAGCGCCGCCGAAGCGCGCCTCGCTGCCGATCTCGACCGGGTGGGCGTCGCGCGCACGCAGCTTTATCCGCTCACCCGGCTGACCGGCACGATCGGCACCAGCGCGGTCGACGTCGGCAATCTGTTCGACATCATCACCGGCAATATCTTTGCCAGCATCTCGCAGTTGATTTTCGATGGCGGGCGAGTGCGGGGGCAGATTGAGGGCGCTCAGGCGGCGGCCGATGGCTCGCTGGCGGCGTGGCGGCAGAGCATTCTGACGGCGCTGGAGGAGGTCGAATCCTCCGCTGTCGATCTCGAAACCAGCGGCACGCGGGTCACCGCGCTGGCCGAAGCGAGCGATGGGGCGCAGAACGCGGCCATCCTCGCGCGCAGCCAATATCAAGCGGGGCTGATCGACTTTCAGACCTTGCTGGTGACCGAAAGCCAACTGCTCAACACCCGCACCGCCGAGGTCAATGCTCAAGGTGCGCGAGCACTTGCCTTCATTGCCCTTGCGCGAGCGATGGGGGGTGGATGGTCCGTGCCGGAAGGCGCGGGACTTGATGATATTGCGGCGAAGGGGCCAACCCAGTGAACGACACGAGCATTCCAGCCGAACAGCCGAGCGTCGACGAATTTCTCGGCACCAAGCCGCGCCCGCGCTGGCGGCGGTGGATGAAGTATTGGCTGCCCGGTCTCGGGGTGGTGCTGCTGATCCTTCTGATCGCGCAGTGCACCGCCGAGCCGCCAAAGCCCGATTACATCACCGAGCCAGCGGTGCAGGAATCGCTTGATCTCTCGGTGACCGCGACTGGCAACTTGCGCCCCACGAATCAGGTCGAAGTGGGCGCGGAAGTCACCGGGCCGCTCGATTCCGTGCTGGTCGATGTCAACGACCGGGTGACCAAGGGACAGGTGATCGCGGTGATCAACACCGAAATCATCGACCAGCAGATTGCGCAGTCGCGCGCCAACCTCAACGCCGCGCGCGCGGCGCTGGGCCAGGCGCAGGCGACGCTGGATATCGACATTGTGCAGCTCAAGCGGTTGGAGGAAGTCCAGCGCCTGTCAGGCGGGCGAGTGCCCTCATCGATCGAGGTCGAGCGGGCCGAGGCTGCAGTCGAGCGCGACCGTGCAGCTGTCGGCTCGGCGCGGGCGAATATCGAGGCGGCAGAAGCGTCACTGAAGGGCAACCTCACCACCCGCACCCGCGCAGTGATCCGCGCCCCGGTCGATGGCGTGGTTCTCGCACGCCGGGTCGAGCCGGGCCAGACCGTGGTGGCCAGCTTCAACACGGTGACGCTGTTTGTGATCGCCGAGGATCTCTCACAGATGCAGCTGCGGGTTTCGGTTGACGAAGCCG
Organism: Erythrobacteraceae bacterium CCH12-C2; assembly: GCA_001556995.1. Classification (GTDB taxonomy): domain Bacteria; phylum Pseudomonadota; class Alphaproteobacteria; order Sphingomonadales; family Sphingomonadaceae; genus Erythrobacter. The sequence continues at coordinate 43,666 of LSKF01000136.1, read as the reverse complement.
ATGTCGGGCAGGTCAAGCCGGGGCAAAAGGCGACCTTCACGGTCGACGCCTATCCCGGTCGCCGTTTCCCTGCGACGCTCGAACGGGTCGATCTCGCATCGAGCAGCACGACGCAGGCTGCGGCTAGCGGCGGCGGTGGCGGCGCGGCGGCGGCAGGCGGATCGGTGGTCAGCTATGAAGCGCGGCTGACCGTGGCAAATCCTGATGGTCTGCTGCGCCCCGGCATGACCGCGACTGCGACCATCGCCACCCAGAACACCGGCAAGGCCTTGCTGGTGCCCAATGCCGCATTGCGTTTCCGCCCTGACGCCAAGGAGGAAGGCGGCGGCGGGGTGTTCCAGCCGCAAATCGGGCTGGAGGATGGCAAGCAGCAGGCCAGCATTGGCGAGGGCAGCCGCCAGCAGGTGCAGGTGTTGCAGGCCGATGGCAGCCTCAAGGCGGTCGAAGTGATTACCGGCCGCAGTGACGGGCGGCGCACGGTGGTCACGTCCAAGGCGCTGAAGCCGGGGATGAAGGTTGTCACCGGGATCAAGGCGGCGGCCAAGTGACGGGCGAACCGCTCATCCAGCTGGAAGGGATCACCAAGACCTTCGGCAACGGGGCGGCGGCGTTTCAGGCGCTGAAGGGCGTCGACCTCACCATCGAACGCGGCGAGTTTGTGGCGATCATGGGGCCTTCGGGCTCGGGCAAGTCGACCACCATGAACATCCTCGGATGCCTCGACGTGCCCACCGGGGGCGTGTTCCGGTTCCGCGGGGTCGAGGTTCAGAAGCTCGACCGCGATCAGCGCAGCCTGCTCCGGCGGCGCTATCTCGGTTTCGTTTTTCAGGGCTTCAACCTTTTGGCGCGTACCACCGCGCTGGAGAATGTCGAATTGCCCTTGCTCTATCGCGGCGAGAACAAGGTTCAGCGGCGCGACGCCGCGATGCGCGCTCTCGACCAGGTGGGGCTGGTGCCCTGGGCCGATCACACTCCGGCCGAGCTGTCCGGTGGTCAGCAGCAGCGCGTCGCCATCGCCCGCGCGCTGGTGACCGAACCCGATGTGCTGCTCGCGGATGAGCCCACCGGCAATCTTGATAGCGAACGATCGGTCGAGATCATGGAACTGCTACGCCGCCTCAATGCGCAAGGCATCACGATCCTGATGGTGACCCATGAGGAAGAAATGGCGGCCTATGCCAAAACCATCGTGCGCTTCCGCGACGGGCTGGTCGAGCGGGTCGAGCGCGGCGCGCTGGCGGAAGAAGGCGCCCCGGCCTGATGCTTGGCACGACGATCCTCCTCGCCCTGCGCGAAATCCGGCGCCACATCATGCGCTCGATCCTGACGACGCTCGGGATCATCATCGGTGTGGCGGCGGTGGTGACGATGGTAACGCTCGGCAACGGCGTCACCGCCTCGGTGCAGGAAGAGGTCTCCTCGCTCGGGGCGAGCAATTTCATCATCTTCCCGGTGCGCACCACGCGCGGCACGGTCCGCCCGTTTGACGAGGCCGATGTGATCGCGGTCGAACAGCAGATCGCCGGGGTCAAGATCGCGGCGGGAGGTGTCGGCGCAACTGCGACCGCGTTCTACAACGGGCAGGACTGGGACACGCGGGTCGAAGGGGGCACCAACCCGCTGCTCGAAGCGCAGACCATCAAGATCGCGGAAGGTCGCGCCTTCACCCGCGATGAAGAGGAGGCGGGCAAGAATGCCTGCTTGATCGGGCTCAAGGTGCGCGATGCGATCTTCCCGGTCGGCACCAGCCCTGTCGGCGCACGCATGCGGCTCGACGATATCTCATGCCAGGTGATCGGGGTGATGGAGGAACGCGGTCAGGGCGGCGGGCAGGATGATGACGATATGGTCTACATGCCGCTCAAGACAGTGCAGCGGCGATTCCGGGGCAACGACAATCTCGATTACTTCGTGGTCAAGTACGATACCGCCTATGCGGCCTCGGCGATCCAGGATTCGCTGGTCGATCTGCTGCGCGAACGACGCCTGCTGCAAGGAGAAGAACCGAACGATTTCAATATTATCGACACGGCGCAGATCAATCAGGCCTTGGGCGCAGTGACCGGAACGCTGACCGTGATGGTGGCGGTGATCGCTTCGATCAGCCTGTTGGTGGGCGGGATCGGGATCATGAACATCATGCTGGTCTCGGTCACCGAGCGCACCCGCGAAATCGGCATCCGCCTTGCCATCGGCGCGCTGGCGCGCGAAGTGCGCTTGCAGTTCCTGACCGAGGCGGTGGTGCTGTGCGCCCTTGGCGGGCTCGTCGGTATCGCGCTGGGCTTTGGTGCCTCGATCGGGCTAGCCACGCTGATTGATGTGCCCTTTGTGTTTGATCCGGTGATCAACCTCATCAGCTTCCTGTTCGCTGCTGGCATGGGGATCGTGTTCGGATACTACCCCGCCAGCCGCGCCTCCAAGCTCGACCCGATCGACGCGCTGCGCCACGAATAGGACGCGGAGCGCGGCGGCGGCCTCGTATTCAGACGAGGAACCGCCGCAGCGCTATCTGCGCTCCGGATCGCGGCCCCTCTTGCCCCAGGCCAACATGCGAGGCGCGATACATAAACCCCTGTATTATCACGGAAAAATTCCGCAACCAGCTTCGCCAAATGGTCCCTGACGCCGCATGAACGTGGCGGGAGCTGATGGGCCTCTGGTGGCAACCTGCAATTTTGCTTGCGGGAAAGATCGCAAACTGCAGATTATCCTGCAAGTCAGCGAAGGGTTTTCTACTCTTCAGACGTTCAGGGTCTGACAGGGGGTAATTGCATGCAACTTTCGGTTGATGACGCTGTTGGTACACGGCCCGGCGAAACGAAGGACGCGCAAGGGCCGTCGCTGCCTGAGCACAAGGCGGCCGTGGTCCCTATCGCACCCGAGAACCGCGCGCTTCATAACCCCGGCGCCCGGTCCTCAGCCGTCAGCACACTCGCACTCGCGGTCGCGGCTTGCGGCGGCGGGGGGACAAGCAGCAGCGGGGGCGGCAGCACCGCAGGCACGGGCACGCCGGTAGCGACAGTGCGCAGGCCGCAGACCGATGCCGAAGCGGCGCGGTTTCTGCTGCAAGCCTCGCTGTCTGCGTCAACTGCGGCGATCGCTGAAGTGCGCAGCGAAGGGTTTGGTCCATGGCTCGATCGCCAGTTTTCGGTCCCGAACAGCCAGAATGCCCGCACCTTCCTGGCCGATCGCGGCTATGACCGGGTTGATGCCAACCGCTACTATAACAGTACGATCACCGGCGATTACATGATCTGGTCCCAGCTGCTTTCGGGCGACAATCCGGTGCGCAAGCGGATTGCCTTGGCGCTGTCGGAATTCTTCGTGGTGTCGCTGTCAGGGATTAGCGTGACGTGGCGCGGCCCGGCGATTGGCGAGTATTGGGATGTCCTCAATCGCAACGCTTTCGGCAGTTTTCGCGATCTGTTGCAGGACATTACCCTGAACCCGGCGATGGGCGTATTTCTCAACACCCGTGGCAACCGCGCCGCCGATGGCCGCGGCCGGGTGCCGGACGAGAATTACGCCCGCGAGGTGATGCAGCTGTTCACCATTGGCCTGTTCGAGCTCAATCCCGATGGCACCAACCGGTTGGTGAACGGCAATCCGGTCGAATCCTACACCAGCGAAGACGTCACGGGGCTGGCGAGGGTCTTCACCGGCTATGATTTTGATCAGGCTGGCCTGGCCTTCACGAACGAGGTGGTCGGAACAGGTCGGATTCCCGATCCCGATTATGTCCGCCGTCCCATGACCGCTGATCCGACTCGCTGGGTTCCGGCACGAACCACCGGGTTCCATGCGACCGAAGCCAAGACCTTCCTCGGCCTCACCATTCCGGCCGGGACTGGCGCGGCCGAAAGTCTGCGGCTCGCGCTTGACCGCCTCTTCAACCATCCCAACGTAGCGCCGTTCTTTGCCAAGCAGATGATCCAGCGGCTGGTGACGAGCAATCCCTCCCCGGCCTATGTTGGCCGGGTTGCGGCGATCTTTGCCAATAACGGGCAGGGTCAGCGCGGCGATCTTCGCGCCGTGTTCAAGGCGATCCTCACGGACAACGAGGCGCTCGATCCGGCCAACGTGACCAACCCCAATTTCGGCAAGCTGCGCGAGCCGGTGCTGCGCTTTGTGCAATTGGCGCGGACCTTTGGGGCGCGGTCGAACAGCGGCAACTGGCAGGTCGGCGATCTCAGCGATCCGGCAACCTCACTCGGGCAAAGCCCGCTGCGCTCGCCATCGGTGTTCAATTTTTTCCGCCCCGGGTACTTCCCTGCCAACACCGAAATCGCCAACCGCGGCCTGCTTGCGCCCGAATTCCAGCTGGTCAACGAGACCTCGGTGGCCGGCTACGTCAATTTCCTAGAACGCGCGATAACCGGCGGGCGGGCGCCCGTTGCCGATGTCTTGCTCGATTTTTCGGCTGAGACGGCAATTGCGCAGGACAGTGCTGCCCTGCTTGACCGGCTCGACCTGCTACTGACCGGCCGCCAACTCAGCCAGAGCGTGCGCGACACCGTCCGCAGCGCGATGGAGGATGTCGCGGTGACCGCAAGCTCAACCAACGCCGACCGGCTGCGGCGGGTGCAGATCGGGGTCACACTGATCCTCGCATCGACCGATTATCTGGTTCAGAAATAAGCCCCAGGGGGAGGCGCAAATGTTCATCGGCAAGAGCATCGAAATCGAGCGGCGCGCGTTTCTGAAGCGCTCGGCACAACTGGTGATGATGGGCGGCGCTGCTTCCTATGCGCTGGATCTGGCGGGACTGGCCGAGGCGGCAGCCTTCAGCAATGCCGGAGGATACAAGGCGCTGGTCTGCGTGTTCCTTTATGGCGGCAATGATTACGCCAACACGTTGATCCCCGTCGATGCGGCGAATTACGCGCGCTATGCCGCCATCCGGGGCACCGCCGGTTCGGAAGCAGCCTCCGGCATTGCGCTGGCGCGCAGTGCGCTGGCGCGCAGTGCGCTGGCGAACACCGCGCTTGCCACCCCGACCGACCAGCGCTTGACCGACGACATCACCTACGCGCTGGCGCCGACCATGCCGCGCCTGAAGACCCTGTTCGACCAAAAGGCGATGGCCCCGCTGCTGAATGTCGGTCCGCTGATTGTTCCGCTGACCCGGGCGCAATACGACGCAGGCAACGTGCCGCGCCCGGCCAAGCTGTTTTCGCACAATGACCAGCAATCAACCTGGCAGAGTTCACAGCCTGAAGGCTCGCGGACCGGCTGGGGCGGGCGCATGGCCGATCTGGCGCTGACGTCGAACACCAATGCCATGTTCACCGCGATCAATGCTACCGGCAACGCGGTGTTTCTGAGCGGCCAAACCGCAGTGCCCTATCAGGTGTCGCCCGCCGGGGCGACGCTGTACAACCCGCTCCAGACCGGCCGGCTGTTCAATTCGGCAGTGGCCTCTCAGGCGCTCAGCACCGTTTTGCGCAGCGGTTCGGGCAATGTGCTGGCGGCCGATTATGCGCGCTTCAATGATCGCTCGATCCAGTATGGCGCCTTCGTCAATGATGCGCTGCGCAGTTCGACCCTCAACACCAGCTTCGGCACCGGCAACCGCCTCGCCGACCAGCTCCGCGTGGTCGCTCAACTGATTGCAGCGCGCGGGCGATTAGGGGTGACACGGCAGGTGTTCCTCGTCTCGCTGGGCGGTTTCGACAACCACGATGGCCTGATCGGCACGCATGACGGTCTGCTCGGCCAAGTCGACTTCGCGATCGATGCCTTTTACCGGGCGACGGTGGAGCTGGGCGTGGCAGACAATGTCACCACCTTCACCGCCTCGGATTTCGGGCGCACGCTCTCGTCCAACGGCGATGGCTCCGATCACGGCTGGGGCGCGCATCACTTTATCGTCGGCGGCGGCGTGCGCGGCGGGCGCTTCTATGGCCGCGCGCCGCAGGTTTCCTTGACCAGCGCCGATCAGGTCGGTCAGGGGCGTCTGCTGCCGACCACCTCGGTTGACGAGCTTTCCTCGACGCTGGGCCTGTGGTTCGGGGTTGCGCCATCGGAGTTGCCATCGGTCGCGCCCAATATCGGCCGCTTCGCATCTCCCGACATCGGCTTCATGAAGCCAGCATTGGCGGCGGTCGCAGCCTCGCGTTAGGGGCGCTGTTGTCCCCCCCCTCGTGCCCATGTTTACCGGGTGATGAAGGATCTGGCAGGGCATTACCCCGCCAGCCGCCGCGCCGGGCTTGCGCTGCTTGCGGCCGGGCTGGAGCGGATCATGAAGCCCATGCTCGAGCGCAAGGGCTGGTAAGCGGGACAGAGCAAACAGGAATGGGCTGAGCGAAACCGATCGGCGGCAAGGAGCAAAGGTGGCCCGAGTTCCCGCGCGTTTCTCCTCCCTGCCGCTTGCCAAATTATCAGGAATGAGCGCTGCCGTGGCCGACGCTGCAATCGCGCTTGCTGTCGCCGGACCTTTGCCCGTTCGCCATTCGCCTTCAAGTGCACAGGAAAGCGGCATAGGGCCCGCTTGGCGACCGTCTGCATGGTGGGCGGTAACGGGCTCGAACCGCTGACCCTCTCGGTGTAAACGAGATGCTCTACCAACTGAGCTAACCGCCCCACGGCGCATGGTGGCGTGCTCTTTACCGCGCCGTGCGGCAAATGCAATTGCCCAGTGGCGCTTGGGTGACACGCTGGGTAGGACGGTGGGCATGACGGTTCCTCGCATCCTCGTTCTTGGCACTGGCGGCACGATTGCCGGGGCGGGGGCGAGCGCAGTTGGGGCGGCCTATCGTCCAGGCGGGCTTGCCTTATCGGCGCTGATCGGAAATCTGGAGGCGCTTGGGTTGCCAGCAGAGCTGGTCCCGCACGACATCGCCCGCATAGGTTCGCAGGATATTGGCTGGACCGAATGGCAGGCGCTTCACGCGGCTTGTCTCGGGGCGATGGACGATCCTGCGATCAACGGGGTCATTATCACCCATGGCACCGACACCGCCGAGGAAACGGCCTTCCTGCTTGACCTGACATTGGCCACCACCAAGCCCATCGTGCTGGTCGGCGCGATGCGGCCGGCGGACGCGGTGGGGGCAGATGGGATGCGCAATTTCGCCAATGCGGTTCGGGTGGTGAGCGATCCAGCGGCGGCGGGGCGCGGGGTGATGCTGGTCATGGGCGACGCAGTGCTCGCCGCGCGCGATGCCCGCAAGGCCGCGACATCGAGCATCGACGCCTTCAAAAGCTTCCCGCGCGGGCCTTTGGCGCGGGTCACGCCCGCGAGCCTCGACTGGTTCGGCCCGCCGCACCGAGCGGGGGAGGGCGCGCGTTACACTTGGCCTGCTGCGCTGCCCCGCGTGGCCATCCTGACAGCGGGCGCGGGGATGGACGAACAGCCGGTCAAGGCGCTGCTCGGGATCGGGTGCAAGGGGATGGTGCTAGCCGGGATGGGGCAGGGCAATGCGCCGGCGAGCGTGATCGCGGCGCTGGCCGAGGCGGCGGCATCAGGCGTGCCGGTGGTGCGCTCAACCCGCGTCGATGAAGGCATTGTCGACCGTAATGTCGAGGTCGACGACGACGCGCTGGGGCTGGTGGCGGCACGCGCACTCGGCCCAGCCAAGGCGCGGGTGCTGCTGCTGGTGCTGGTGGCGAATGGGATTACCGATGCGCGCAGCGTGCAGGCGGCGTTTGATGGAGGGTGATGGCGGGATTGGCGCAATTTTGGCCAAAACCTACTACCTGCGACGGGAACCTCAAAAAGAAAATACCAACATCAGTTGCATGACTTGACAATATTGCAAATCTAGTCAGAACTAAAGCTGGTCGTTAAAAAAATCGGTCGCTCCTAATATTCATCCGAATTTTTCTGACAGTCGCTATTTTGCGGTGTCGGCTGGAGCCTAATTATGACCGAAATCAACCCAGATACCTTGAACCTGCTCGTCGGAAAAATGCTCGCAGATCTGGGCGGTGCATTCAGCGTGCCTACCGTGCGGATTGGTATGCGATTGGGTCTATTCGCCTCACTCCATGCCGATGGGCCAGCGACGTCGACCGAGCTTGCCGCGCGCTTGGGGCTAGCAGAGCGCTATGTCCGCGAATGGGGGCTGGCACAGGCTACCAATGGGTATATCTTGTTCGATCCCACTACCGCAAAATTCAACCTTTCGCCCGAACAGGCGATGGTCTTCGCGATTGCCGATAGTCCGCTCTACATGGAAGGCGCGTTCGATCTTGCGGCAGCGATGATTGAAGGTGAGCCCAAGGTCGAAGCGGGCTTCCGCACTGGTGAGGGCGTTGCATGGGGGGACAGTGCGGGTTGCTTGTTCTGCGCAGTCGGCGCCTTCTTCCGTCCCGGCTACGTGAACGGGATCGTGCAAGCTTGGCTTCCCGCGCTTGAAGGGATGATTCCGCGGCTGGAGGTCGGTGCGAAGGTTGCCGATGTCGGTTGCGGCGTCGGCTTTTCGACTTTGCTAATGGCGGAGGCTTTCCCGAACAGCCAGTTCATCGGCTATGACTTTCATCAACCTTCAATCGAGCAGGCCAATGCTCACGCGCATTCCCACGGCCTGTCCGGCAGGGTAAGATTCGAAACAGCCTCCGCGAAAGAGATAGCCGAGCACGACTTCGATCTGATCACCATGTTTGATTGTCTTCACGACATGGGCGATCCCCGTGGCTGTGCTGCGCACATGAAGCAGGCTCTCAAGGCTGATGGTACGTGGATGATCGTTGAGCCGATTGCCGGAAACAGCCCGCAAGAGAATATCGGAAATCCTGTCAGCCGCCTTTATTACAATGCTTCGACCATGGTCTGCGTGCCAACTTCGCTGGCGCAGGAGGTCGGCGAGGCGCTCGGTGCGCAAGCCGGAGAGGCCAAGCTGACAGAAGTTCTGACGGGGGCTGGGTTCGGCAGGGTAAGAAGGGCGACCGAAGGCCCGTTCAATATGGTTCTTGAAGCGCGTCTTTAGAAGCGGCTTCCAGTCAGACTCGCGGCTGACCGACCGTTTGACACCACTAACGCAACGCGTCGTTGGTGCCAAACGGCGGCTTGGTAATATCGAGGGGTGCGCGCTATTGCTTGCGTCGCACACCCATCCCCCGCGGTTGTAATTTATCCCCAGGGCGTGACCAGATACTTCTCGCCGGTCTTCATTTGGCGGTAATCGAGCAGCGCCTCGCGCTCCAGCATCCCCTCCAGCGTCACCTTGGCCTTGTAATGCGAGGCGAAGGTGGTGGTGAGGTTCTGCTGCACGTGGGTGCGCATCCGCACCACGGTTTCCATCCCGGCGCGGGCGAGGAAGGGCGTCAGCAGCCACCCGGCGATGCTCCATTGGAGGCCATAGGACGGCGTCAGGATCGTGTTCGACAGATCGAGGCGGCCGTAGATGTACATCTTCTTCTGCTGGTTCGAGCCATAGCGCGAAAACTCGCCCATCTGGCTCGACGCGACCTGTTCCATCGCCTTGAGCACGCTGTCCGAGGCTTGCCCGCCGCCGATCGGATCGAAGCCGAGGTAAGCGCCGGTCTCGGCAATCGCAGCGCGCAGATCGGCCATGTAGGTGGGGGCGGAGCTATCGACCACATAGGTTGCGCCCTGCGCCTTGAGCATGGCGACATGCTCGGGCTTGCGCACGATGTTGACGAGCTTCATCCCGTCTTCGATGCAGATGCGGTTGAGCATCTGGCCGAGGTTCGAGGCGGCGGCGAGGTGGATGATCGCCGAGTGACCTTCCATCTTGGCGGTCTCGACAAAGCCCAGCGCGGTCATGGGGTTGACGAAGCTCGATGCGCCGACTTCGGACGAATGGTCGCCCAGCGGCAGGCACATCATCGCATCGGCAATCGCATATTGGCTGAAGGCATTGCCTGGGACGCAAGCGACCCGCTGGCCCATCAGCGCCTTCGCCATGTCGCTGTCACCAGTGGCGATCACCGTGCCTGCGCCTTCGTTGCCCGCCGGAAGCCGCTGGCCGTGGCGGCCCTTCTGGCCCGACAGGAACGGCTCGGGCATCTGCGCGACGACCTTGCCGGGGGAGTAGGCGGCGTTCTCGAAATCCGCCGCGCTGGTGAGGATCGCGAGGTCACTGGGGTTGATCGGCGCGGCCTCCATCTTGACCAGCACCTGATTGCCGGTGGGGGGGGGGAAGGTGCTCTCCGCCACCTCCAGCGTCAGCGCGCCATCGGCGGTGAGGGTGGTGAAGAGCTGTTTTCCGGTGGTGGTCATGTCATCGTCTCCCGTTGTTGGTTCAGCGCCTAGGCATTCCGCTTGAGTCTGGCAACGGGCGGCGCGTGCCCACCCCGCTGCGACTAGGTCGCTTCGCGACCAAGTCTCGCTCCCCTCCCGCGGGCGGGAGGGGGTAGGTTAGCGCGACCCAGCCCCCCTCCCGCTTGCGGGAGGGGCTAGGGGTGGGCCGGTGTCACGGATAAACCGCCTCAACAAAATACAGCCCATGCGGGGGGGCATTAAGCCCTAAAGCATTGCGATCCCGCGCCGCCAGCGCCTCGGCGATCCGCGCCTCGGGCCAAGTGCCTGCGCCGACCAGCTTCAGGCACCCGACCATCGAGCGCACCTGATGATGGAGGAAGCTGCGCGCGGCGGCGTGGATGTGGATTTCCTCGCCGTGCTGTTCGACATCGAGCAGGTCCAAGGACTTGACCGGATCGGCGGCCTGACAATGGACCGAGCGAAAGGTGGTGAAATCATGCCTCCCCACCAGTGCCTGCGCTGCCCGGTGCATCGCCTCTGCATCAAGCGGCTGGGCGACATGCCACGCGCGGTCGCGCTGCAGGGTCAGGGGCGCGCGGCGGTTGATGATACGGTAAAGGTAACGCCTCCCCGTGCAGGAAAAGCGGGCGTGCCAATCATCGGGTACGACTTCGCAGGCGGTCACCGCGATCGGATCGGGCCTGAGGTGCGCGTTCAGGGCCTCCATCAGCCGGAAGGGATCGAAGGGCTTTTCGATGTCCACGTGCGAGCGCATCGCGAGGGCATGGACCCCGGCATCGGTGCGCCCGGCAGAGTGGAGCACAGCCTGTTCTCCGGTGATCCGGTGCAGCGCGTCCTCGATGGACTGCTGCACGCTCGGCCCATGGGACTGGCGCTGCAGGCCGAAGAAGGGCGTGCCATCGAATTCGAGGGTGAGGGCGAAGCGGGTCATCTGCAATTTCCGTCATGCCAGCGAGAGCTGGCACCTAGGGCTGCACGCGCAGTGCTTGCCGCTCTGGGCCCCAGCTTTCGCTGGGGTGACGAAGAAGGGTTGGTTTTCACGAAAGCACCGTCCCTGCCGCCACTGCCCGCCCGCGCAAGAACTCCGCGCGCTCCAGCACCGGCTTGCCCGCGCGCTGGAGCAGGAAGGGCCGGATCGCGCCGCTCCCGCAAGCGATGGTGAAGTCGTCGTCCAGCACTGTGCCCGGAACATTTGAACTCGCGCCGCTGGCATCGACCACCTCGGCGAGCAGCAGCTTCACCCGTTCCCCCTCCAATTCGAACCATGCGCCGGGGAAGGGCGCCAGCCCGCGCACGCCGCGCTCGATCGTCTCGGCGGCGGCGGACCAATCGATTTTGGCTTCGGCCTTGTCGATCTTGGGGGCGTAGATCGCCGCAGCATCGTCCTGCACCTCGGGCGGGAAAGATGTGAGGTTCGCCAGCACGTCCACCATCGCCGCAGCGCCCACTTCGCCCAGCTCCGTGAACAGCGCGCCCGTCGTCTTGCGCCCCACCGGCACGGCGACCTTGTGCAGCATCGGCCCGGTATCGAGCCCCGCCTCCATCTGCATAATTGTGACGCCTGTCTCGGTATCGCCCGCCATCACCGCACGATGGATCGGCGCCGCTCCGCGCCAGCGCGGCAGCAGGCTAGCGTGGATATTGAGGCAGCCATGCGCGGGCGCATCGAGCACCGGCTGCGGCAGGATCAGGCCATAGGCCGCCACCACCGCGACATCGGCGTGCAAGGCGGCGAAATCGGCCTGCGCCTCGGCATTGCGCAAGGATACGGGCGAACGCACCGGCAGCCCCAATCCTTCGGCCGCAATCTGCATTGGTGAGGGCATCAGTTTCTTCCCCCGTCCCGCCGGTCGCGGCGGCTGGGTGTAGACGCAAACAATCTCGTGCCCCGCCGCGTGCAAAGCGCGCAGCGCCGGAACCGCGAAACCCGGCGTTCCCATGAAGATGATGCGCAACTGTCCAAATCCCGTTCGGGCTGAGCTTGTCGAAGCCCTGCACTTTCTTCTAGCAAGGCCCATAAAGAGAAGAACGGCCCTTCGACAAGCTCAGGGCGAACGGAAAGAGAGACCCGCGCCTTGGCCTCACAGGAAATCGAAGCCCTCAGTTCCGCGCTCGCCCGCCTGCCGGGCCTGGGGCCGCGTTCGGCGCGGCGGGCGGTGCTGTGGCTGGTGAAGCACCGCGAGTCTGCGTTGCCCGCGCTGCTCGAAGCGCTGCACGGCGTTGCCGAGACGCTGGTCGAGTGCGACACCTGCGGCAATGTCGACACCGCCAACCCCTGCGGCATCTGCACCGACCCGCGCCGCGATGCGCGCGCGCTGTGCGTGGTGGAGGAAGTCTCCGACGTCTGGGCGCTAGACCGCGCGCGGCTCTTCCCCGGGCGGTTCCACGTGCTCGGCGGGCGGCTGTCTGCGCTTGACGGGGTGGGGCCGGACGACCTCAACATCGCAGCGCTGCTCGCCCGCGTGGGAGAGGGCGGGATCGACGAAGTGGTGCTCGCCATGAACGCCACATTGGAAGGCCAGACCACCGCGCATTACCTCGCCGAGCGGCTTGAGGCCTTCCCGTTACGGGTCACGCAGCTGGCCCACGGCCTACCAGTGGGCGGCGAGCTTGACTATCTGGACGAGGGCACCCTGGCGCAGGCGCTGCGCGCGCGGCGACCGGTGGGATGATCCGATCACCCTGATCGGAGCATCGCGCTTGCGCAAGGCGCGGGGCCACCCTATTTTGCGCCGCATGGCTATCCGCGAAATCCTTGAAGTGCCGGACCCCCGGCTGAAGACCATCTCGACCCCGGTCGAACCGCATGAGTTTGGCGACGATCTGCGCACGCTCGTCGAAGACATGTTCGAGACGATGTACGATGCCCCCGGCATCGGCCTCGCCGCGATCCAGGTCGGCGTGCCCAAGCGGGTGCTGGTGATCGACCTCCAGCCCGAAGACCCGGACGCGCCGCCGGTCGAGTGCTCACACAATGGCCACAAGCACACCCACCCCGCGATCAAGAAAGAACCGCGCGTCTTCATCAACCCGGTGATCCTCGATCCGGCTGATGAACTGTCGACCTATCAGGAAGGGTGCCTCTCGGTCCCCGAGATTTATGCCGACGTTGACCGCCCGGCGACCTGCCGCGTGCGCTATCAGGATCTGGATGGGAACACCCATGAAGAACACCTCGAAGGCCTGCTCGCGACCTGCCTGCAGCACGAGATGGACCACTTGGAAGGCATCCTCTTCATCGACCACCTCTCGCGTCTGAAGCGCGCGATGGTGCTGAAGAAGCTCGAGAAAATTCGCCGGGCAGCGTAGTGGAAAAATTTCCCTGAGCCCCTTGAGTTTCGGGTTTGTTCCTGTAGGATTTGGATATCCCGCTATCGGGCGCTCGGGACGCGAGGATTCGCCTCGCTGCTTAACTGCCTTGTTTGGAAGCAGCTATGATTTTTGTGTGAAGCGTTGCCCTCCTCGGAGTAGCGCGTGGAACACAACATGGTTTCCATAACAACCTAGCAGTCGCTTTTGCCCCAAACACAGGAGATCAGCCATGTCACGGCTGTACTCACTGTGTTGGCTGGACGATTTCGTTCATTGGCTCATCATCGAGTCCAATGGCAGGATCGTTGCATCTTCCCCTTGCGGTTTCGCGACGGAAGAAGATGCAATTGCTGACGTAAGTTGGCGCGTCTAGGGTACCAACACCCTGTCGTCGGCGAAGAAATTCGCCGACGACTTGGGATAGCGAGGCAATATGGACCCCGCAATTCTCCCGCTTCTCGCCCTGCTTCTCGGTGCCGCGCTTGGAGCCGCGCTCGGCTGGTTCCTCGCCTCGCGCCCGCTGGCGGACCTGCGCGCGCGGCTGGCGGCAGCTGAGGCGGCAGGGGCTGAGGGGGAGGCGAAGTTTGCCCGTGCGATCGCCGAACTGGGCGAAGCGCGGATCGAAGTGGCAGGGCTGAAGGAGCGCGCTGCGCAGGCTGATGGCCTGCTGGCGCGGCTCGACGGTGTGCAGGCCGAGCGCGCGGCGCTGGCCGAGCGGCTGGCGGCGCTCGAAAGCGCTGCGGCTGAGCGCGAGAAGGCCTTTGCCGAGCAGAAGCAGGGCCTGCTGCAAGCGCAGGAGGCCTTGCGCAAGGAGTTCGAGAACGCCGGCAGCCGGGTGCTCGAACAGGCGCAGAAGGCGTTTCTGGAACGGGCCGAAGCGCGCTTCCGCCAGTCCGAGGAAGCGGGCGAGGCCAAGATCAAGGCGCTGCTGTCGCCCGTCGGCGATAAGCTGGCGAGTTACGAGCGGCAGGTCACCGAGCTGGAGGCCAAGCGCACCGATGCCTTCGGGCAGCTCGCGGGTCTGATCCAGTCGATGCGCGAAGGCCAGGAACAGGTCCGGCGCGAGGCGCAACGGCTCGGCAATTCATTGACCAACGCCCCCAAGGCGCGCGGGCGCTGGGGGGAGCGGGCGCTCCAGAACGTGCTCGAACAGTGCGGGCTGGCCGAACATACCGATTTCCACCTCGAACAGTCGATGGACACCGCCGAGGGGCGCTTGCGGCCCGATGCGATCGTCAATGTGCCGGGGCAGAAGAAGCTGGTGATCGACGCGAAAGTGTCGCTCAATGCCTATCAGGCCGCCTTCGAAGCCGATGACGAGGGCGAGCGCAAGCGGCATCTTGACCTCCACGCCAAGTCGATGCGCAATCATGTGCAGACGCTGGGGTCCAAGAGCTACCAGAGCCAGTTCGACGACGCGCCCGATTATGTGGTGATGTTCGTCCCCGGCGAGCACTTCGTCGCCGCCGCGCTCGAACATGATCCCGAATTGTGGGACTTCGCCTTCCGCAACAAGGTCCTGCTGGCGACCCCGACCAACCTCGTCGCGATCGCCCGCACGGTCGCGCAGGTGTGGCGGCAGGACAAGATGGCGAGCGAGGCCGCCGAAATTGGCCGGATGGGGGCGGAACTCTACGACCGCCTCGCCACCGCCGCGGAGCATCTCAAGCGCGTTGGCGGCGGGCTCGAAAGCGCGGTCAATAATTACAACAAGTTCGTCGGCAGCTTTGAGCGCAATGTGCTGTCCTCAGGGCGGCGCCTCGCAGAAAAGGGTGTCGAGATCGGCAAGCGCGCGATCGAGGATGTGCCGCTGGTGGAGAGCGCGCCCCGCTACAATGCGGCCGATGGTGATGCTGTAGAGGATGAACTGCCCGCACTGGAAAGCCGCAAGGATGCTGCGGAGTAGTTACTTCTCAAAGGTGGCCAGCACCTCATAAGCCAGCACCGCGCCCGCCACCGCCGCGTTAAGCGAATCCGCCCGGCCCCGCATCGGCATCGTTACCCTGAGGTCGCAGGCTGCTTCGTACTCCTCCGGCAGGCCCTGCGACTCGTTGCCCACGAGGATAAAGCACGGCGCAGCATAGGCCGCGCCGCGATAGGGCACGGCATCGCGCAAGCTCGCCGCGACCAGCTGGCCCTCTCCCTGTCGCAGCCATGGCAGGAAATCCTCCCACCGCGCCTGTGCGAGGCCCACGGTGAACACTGCCCCCATGCTCGCCCGCACGCCCTCGGCGCTGAACGGATCGGCGCAATCGTCGATCAGGATGAGCCCGCCCGCGCCCACCGCGTCGCAGGTGCGCAGCATCGTGCCGAGATTGCCGGGATCGCGCAGGGCCTGTGCCACCAGCCAGATCGGCGCGCTCGTCCGGTCGAGCGCCGCGAGGCCCGTATCCCATTCGTCGAACACCCCCGCCACGCTCTGGGCGTTCTCCTTGCCGGTGATCTTGGAGAGGATGTCGGGCGTGGTGGTGATCACCTCGCCGCCCGCCGCCGCGACCTCAGCCTCAAGCCGGGCCAGAAGTTCATGCGGCGCGCGGCCCTCGGCCATCACCAGCGTCTGCGGCACCCGCCCGACACTGCGCGCATCTTCGAGCAACCGCAGCCCCTCGACCAGAAACTGCCCGCTGCGCTTGCGGTGCTTCTTGTCGCGCAAGCTGCGCAGATACTTGACCGTCGGGTTGGAAAAACCGGTGATGTGCTTGTGCATGGGTGGAACCGCTGGCGGCAAGGCAGCCCGGCGTCAATCCTCGCCGAAGCCGCCCGCGACCAGCGCGACCAGATCGGCCAGCACCGCCTCGGCATTCTCGCCCGCCACCACCACTTCGACCACATCGCCCTTCGCCGCGCCGAGCATCATCAGCCCGAGGATCGAGCCCCCGGCGGCACTGTGCGGCGGTTTGCTGACGGTCACGGTCACGCCTTGCGGCAGACCCGCGACCGCGCCCACAAATTTCGCACTCGCCCGCGCGTGCAGGCCGCGCCGGTTGACGATAGTGACGCTCTGCCTTGCCTCCCCCATGGCGGCGCTCTCCGTCAGGCCTTGGCCCGGGCAGGAGCGGGGGCGGTTTCCTGCCCCAGCAATTCGCTGGCGATGGTGATATAATTGCGCCCCGCGGTCTGCGCGGCGTGGACAGCAGCAGTCACGTCCATCACCTTGCGCGCACCCGCAAGCCGGATCAGCATCGGCAGGTTGATCCCCGCGATCACCTCGACATGGCCTGCATCAAGCAGCGAAATCGCCAGGTTCGACGGCGTGCCGCCAAACAGGTCGGTGAGGATGATCACGCCTGCGCCCTTATCGACCGTGACAATCGCCTCAGCGATGTCGGTGCGGCGCTGCTCCATGTCGTCATGGGGGCCGATGCACACGGTCGCGATGCCCTCTTGCGGGCCGACAACGTGTTCCATGGCCTCGACAAACTGGTCTGCGAGACGACCGTGGGTAACGAGGATCAAACCGATCATGTGTGAAAAAGGGTCCGTTAACTGCCCGCCCGCATCGCGAGCTTAGGTGTTTCCATCAATTTGGACAATGCGCGGCTGCATTGCGAAAGACAAATTCGTCCGAATGCTAAATACGGTTACCTTCGATGGCATCAGCCGTGCGCGATCCCAGATTGCGATGCTGAACCGTGGGCGAAAATCCCGCGGCTTGCAAGCTTTCTGCCATGCGCTCGGCGGTGTAGACCGAGCGGTGTCTCCCGCCGGTACAGCCGAAAGCGACGTGGACATAGGGTTTGCCCTGCGCCTGATAGCGCGGCAGCAGCACCAGCAAAAGGTCGCGGATGCGGGCGAAAGCATCGCTGAAGGCCGGGTCTCGCTCGATATGAGCGCCAACGGCAGCGTCCTGTCCGGTCAGCGGACGCAGGTCTGGCACCCAGTGCGGATTGTCGAGAAAGCGCATGTCAAACACCAGATCAGCCAGCGGCGGCATCCCGCGGGCAAAGCCGAAACTCGACAGCGTGAGGGTCATCGCGGCGGCCGGATCGGCCGGGGCGAAGAGCTGGCGGATCTTGCCCTGCAGATCATTGCTGGTCATCGCGGTGGTATCGATCATCACCTCGGCCCAGCGGCGCAGCGGTTCGAACAGTTCGCGTTCGGCGGCGATGCCTTCCTTGACCGGATGCCCAGCCGCCATCGGGTGGCGGCGCCGGGTTTCGTTGAAGCGGCGTTCGAGCTCGTGCCCGGCGCAATCGAGGAACAGGAAGGTGAGCGCGAGATCGGGGCGCTGGCTGAGGTCCTTCACCAGTGCGATGATATCGGCCGGGACAAAGCCGCGGGTGCGCGAATCGAAGCCGATGGCGAGCGGCCCGCGCGCTTCATCCGGCATGGTGACGAGGCGTTTGAGCAGGCGGACGGGGACATTGTCGATGGTCTCCCAACCGAGGTCCTCCAGCACCGCGAGCGCGGTGGACTTGCCTGCGCCCGAAAGGCCGGTGACCAGTAGCAGCCGCTGCTTTGGGGCGGGGTCAGGGGAGGCAGTATCAGTCATGCGGCCCATTTTGCCTGTCGGTGCGGCAAAGGGAAGCCTGATCGGATGCCAGCCCGTGTTGTCGCAGCGCCCAGTGCGCGCGTGCCGCCGGGGCTATCGTGCCCGGATCGAAGGCCAGCACCGGCACCGCAATACCGGCGATATCGCGCCGGGGCAGGGCACCGGGCAGGCGTTCGACAGGGCCAGCGCCCAGCTCCAACGCCAGCGCGACCGGGGTGGGTGCGGCGGTGGGCAGGCGAACGAGGCCGACCCCGCGCACTTCGATCAGCCCGGCAATGTTGGGGGGCGGGCTGGCGACCAACCGCCCGCCATCGGGTGTCAGCGTGACAGCATCATCCCCGATCAGCCCCGCCCCGCGCTCGATCAGCGCCAGCGCCAGGCTTGATTTGCCTGCGCCCGGCGGCCCGAAAAGCAGCAGCGCGCGGCCCTCAATCGCGACGGCGCTGGCCTGTAGTACGATCGGGGCACCGTTGGTCATTTCGCGGCTGGCAGTCGCAGCTTGAGGCACGCCCCCGGCGCGCCATCAGCGCGGTCATGTGCGGTGAGCGTGCCATCATGTGCCTCGGCAATGGCGCGCCCGATGGCGAGGCCCAGCCCTGAATGATGGCCGAAGTCTTCTTCATCAGGACGCACCGAGTGGAAGCGTTCGAACACCTTCTCGCGCGATTCGGCGGGAATGCCGGGGCCGTGGTCACTGACGCTGAGGCTGACCCAGTTGCCATCGTGATCGATGCTTACCTCGATTGGTGCGTCGGGCGGGGAGAAGGAGACCGCATTGTCGAGCAGGTTCTCGACCACGCGCTCCAACCGCGCGCCCACGCCGCGCACCAAAGCGGCATAGCCCCGGGTGGTGAGCGCAATCGCGCGGCCCTCGTTCTCGGCCCGGTGTTCGCGCCCGCCGATGATTGCCCGCACCATGTCGGTAAGGTCGATGGTCTCCAGCGTCGCGCGGCTCATTTCGGCATCGATCCGGCTGGCTTCGGAGATTTCGGTGACGAGGCGGTCGATCCGGCGCACATCATGGATGGCGATCTCGATCAGTTCTTTGCGCAAGGCCGGGTCCTCGACTCGGGGGTGCGCCTCGATCGCGCTGCGCAAGCTGGCGAGGGGGTTCTTGATCTCATGCGCAACATCGGCGGCGAAGCTGTCGACCGCGTCGATGCGCTGGCGAAGCGCCCCGGTCATATCCGACACCGCGCGGGCGAGCAGGCCGATCTCGTCGCTACGTTGGGGGAGGCGCGGCACCTCGACTTCGCGCTCACGCCCCTGCCGTACCCGCACGGCGGCCGTGGCCAGCAAGCGCAGCGGCGTGACGATGGTGCGCGCAAGAAACAGCGAAAGCGCGGCCGAGGCGGCCATCACCACCAGCATGGCGACGAACAAGGTGGTGCGCGCCGACCGCACGCTTTCGGTGATATCGACCGCGTTGCGCACCGTCAGCAGGGTCGCGCCTTGCAGGCCGACCGGTGCGGCGGCGGTAATCACCGGCGTGCCGTCGCGCCAATCATAGAGGCGCACCTGCGACAGGCCGAGTTCGCGCGCGCGGGCCAGTTCGGGCCAGGCGTCGGCTTGCTGCGCTTCGGGTTCGACATAGTCCTGCACCGCCTCGGCACTGACAATGGTATCGACCGTCCGGTCAAGCCAACGGGCAAAACGCTGCTCCCAATCATCGTCGTTGATGTCGTTGAACCGGAACGCAGGCGCGGCCAGGGCGAAGCTGTCAGCCGTGAGCTTGCCCTCGGCATCGAACATTCTGAGGCGCATCCGCTGTTCCTTGCCGATCTGCACCAGCAAGGCCTCCTGCCGCTCGCGGGTGGCCCCGGCGAGCGCTTCGGCGGTGATCTGGGCCTCGATCCGGGCGAGCTTGAAGCGTTCGTTGATCAGCTGCGTGCGGTAACCATCGAGATAGAACAGCCCGCCGCCCATGATCAGCAGCGGCAGAATATTCACCACCAGAATGCGCGCCGTGAGCGCGAAACGCCCTGTCGCGGTCAATTGCTCTCCCCCGGACGCGGCGGGCCCTGTTTTAGCCATCGGTGAAGCTGTAGCCCGCGCCGTAGAGCGTATCGATCGCGTCAAAGCTGGTGTCGACCACCTTGAACTTGCGCCGCATCCGCTTGATGTGGCTGTCGACCGTGCGGTCATCGACGAAGACATCGTCGGGATAGGCCGCATCCATCAGCTGATTGCGGCTCTTGATCACACCCGGACGGATCGCGAGCGCTTCCAGGATCAGGAACTCGGTGACGGTGAGGCTGACGCTCTGGCCGTTCCAGGTGACGTGGTGGCGCGCCGGGTCCATGAACAGCCGCCCGCGGGTGATGCTGGCTTGCGCAGGTTCGCTTTGGCCGGCGGTCAGATCGCTCACCGCTCCCGTTTCAGCGCGGCGCAGGATCGCGCGGATGCGGGCGATCAGCAGGCGCAGGCTGAAGGGCTTGGCGATGTAGTCATCCGCGCCCTGTTCGAGCCCCGCTTCCTCGTCGCTTTCGTCATCCTTGCTTGTGAGGAAGATCACCGGGAGCGCCGAATGTTCGCGCAGCCGCCGTAGCAGTTCCATCCCGTCCATCTTGGGCATCTTGATGTCGAACACGGCCAAGTCGGGCGGGTTGTCCAGCAGCGCTTTCAGAGCGGTTTCGCCATCGGAATAGAGCCGGGTGGCAAAGCCTTCGGCCTGCAGCGCGATCGAAACGGTGGTGAGGATGTTGCGATCATCATCCACCAGCGCAATCTGCACCGCCGCAGGCTGCGCGCTGGGCGGGCTTTCGGCGGTCCCTGCCGGGTCACTGGTGATGTCGGACATGGTCACGATCCTCGCTGCCGCCGCCATGGCATAGAGAAACCGGTAGCGCCATCACCGGCGCGAGACAATCGCCACGGTCCGCCATTTGTGCGGATCAATCGGGCTGTTTCGAAAGTTGCTGGGGCGCGGCACTGGTCGCAAATCGCGCCCGGTCGGGCGACGTCCGCACGCTGGTTGTGGAGCCGCGCGCGGCTTCTTGTTGCATAGGTATGCACGGCTGCTAGTCAGGCCCTGCTCGGCCTTGCGGATTCGCGGAAATCAACCGGCTCGCGGTGATGCTAGAGCTTCACTCTGCCATTTGGCACAGGAGACGTAACTTGACCTTGCTCGCTTACCCCTTGGCCGCCCAGAACCTGCACACCGGCGCGCGCATCCACGCCAATCTCGGCACCTCGGCGCTGGTCGAGCACGCGCTCAAGAAGGGCGAGGGCAGGTTGACCAAGCACGGTGCGCTGTTGGTCGATACCGGCCGCTTCACAGGGCGCAGCGTGAAGGACAAGTACATTGTCCGCGATGCCGAGACCGAGAGCACGATCAACTGGGGCCCGATCAACCAGCCGATGAGCGAAGAGCACTTTGCCGCGCTTAAGGCCGATTTCCTCAAGGAACTCGAAGGCCAGGACGAAATCTACGTCGCCGACCTGTTCGGCGGCTCGCAGCCCGAATACCGGGTCAACGTGCGCGTCATCAACCAGCTCGCCTGGCACAACCTGTTCATCCGCACCCTGCTGGTGCGCCCGACTGCTGATGAACTGGCGGGCTTCGTCCCCGAATACACCATCATCAACCTGCCGAGCTTCAAGGCCGATCCGGAACGCCACGGCTGCCGCAGCGACACGGTGATCGCGGTGAGCTTCACCGAGAAGCTGATCCTGATCGGCAACACCGAATATTCGGGCGAGATGAAGAAGGGCGTGTTCGGCCTCTTGAACTATCTCCTCCCCGCGCAGGGCGTGATGCCGATGCACTGCTCGGCCAATATCGGCGCTGATGGCAAGAGCGCGATCTTCTTCGGCCTCTCGGGCACGGGCAAGACCACGCTGTCGGCCGACGCCAGCCGCACCCTGATCGGCGATGACGAGCACGGTTGGTCGGACACCGCGGTCTTCAACTTCGAAGGCGGCTGCTATGCCAAAATGATCAATCTCTCGGCGGAAGGCGAGCCCGAGATCTACGCCACGACGAAGATGTTCGGCACGATCCTCGAAAACGTGACGATGGACGAGGAGACCCGCGAGCTCGACTTCACCGACGGCAGCAAGACCGAGAACACCCGCGGCGCCTATCCGATCGAGTTCATCCCGAACACTTCGGCAAAGAACCTCGGCCCGGCACCGTCGAACGTGATCATGCTCACCGCCGATGCCTTCGGCGTGCTGCCCCCGATCGCGCGGCTGACGGCGGATCAGGCGATGTACTACTTCCTCAGCGGCTACACCGCCAAGGTCGCGGGCACCGAGATCGGTGTGACCGAACCGGAAGCCACGTTCAGCACCTGCTTCGGCGCCGCCTTCATGCCGCGCCACCCGAGTGTCTACGGCAATCTCCTCAAGGAGCGCATCGGCAAGGGCGGTGCGGAATGCTGGCTGGTCAACACCGGCTGGACCGGCGGCAAGTATGGCACCGGCCACCGCATGCCGATCAAGGCCACCCGCGCGCTGCTCAACGCCGTGCTCGACGGCAAGATGGACGATGTCGAGTTCCGCCGCGACCCCAATTTCGGCTTCGAAGTGCCGGTGCATGTGCCGGTGCTGGCCGAGGCCGGGATCGACCAGACGATCCTCGATCCGCGCAGCACCTGGGCCGACACGGCCGAATATGACGCGACGGCCAAGAAGCTGGTGCAGCTGTTCATCGACAACTTCGCCCAGTTCGAGGCGCATGTGGACGAGGGCGTCAAGAACGCCGCGCCTGCGCCGATCGCCGCCTGATCGCATCACCAGTTCGGGAGAGGGGCCCCGCCCGGCGTTAGACCGGAGCGGGGCCTTTTACTTTGAAATGCCACGCGGCCGCGTCACACTCGTGGCCTAGCGACTCGCAGGGGGGACAAAATGAGCATTCTCGACGGCATCCTGAAAAACATCGGCGGCGCGCCGGATGATGTGGTCAATCTTGCGGCCAAAATCGGCATCGATCCGGCGATGGCCGAACAGGCGATCGCCGCGCTCGGCAAGACCCATGTGCTCGAGGGCGACACGGTCCAGCTGGCCGCCGAGAAGACCGGTCTCAGCCCCGACATCCTCAATCAGGTGGTCGCCGCGATTGGGGGCGAGGGCTCGCTCGCCCACTTCGCTGGGATGCTGGACGCCGACAAGGACGGCAACCCGCTCGATGACATCATGGGCATGGCGGGCAAGCTGTTCAGCAAGAGCTGAAGCGGATCAGCCCTGCGGCGGGCGCGTATCCTCAAGATATTGCCAGATGCGGCTGACCACCACCGAGCCTTCACCCACCGCGCTCGCCACCCGCTTGACCGATCCGGCGCGCACGTCTCCGACCGCGAAGATGCCGGGGGCGGTGGTGGCGTAGTCATCGCCTTGCCCTGCGGCGGTTCCGGTCAACACAAAGCCCTTGGCATCGGTCGCGGCGAGGCCCGAGAGCCAGCCGGTGTTGGGCGCAGCGCCGATCATGATGAACAGCGCGCGGGTGTCGATCCGCCGCTCGCTGTCCCTTGTTTTGAGCGTGAGGCCTTCAAGCCATGTCTCGCCGTGCAAGGCGGTGACTTCGGAATGATAATGGATCGTGACACGCGGATCGGCCTCAAGACGCTGCGAGAGGTAGCTCGACATCGAGGCTGCGAGGCTGCCCGATCGCACCACGAGGTGGACGTGCGAAGCGGCGCGGCTGAGGAACATCGCCGCCTGCCCCGCCGAATTGCCGCCGCCGATCACCACCGCCTCGGTCTTGGAACAGAAGCGCGCCTCCATCTCGGTCGCTGAGTAGAATATCCCGGCGCCTTCCAGCTCCTCGAGATGATCGAGCGGCAGGCGGCGGTATTGCACCCCCGTCGCTACCAGCACCGCGCGGGCGCAAAGTTCGTCATCGTCGTCGAGGGTCAGGCAATAGGCCCCGTCCGCGCGCCGGCTCATCGCCTCGACCCGGCGCGGCATCACGAAGCGTGTGCCGAACTTCATCGCCTGCACCTGTCCGCGCCAGGTGAGGTCGGTGCCGCTGATCCCCGTGGGGAAACCCATGTAGTTCTCGATCCGAGAGGACGTGCCCGCCTGCCCGCCCACGGCGGTGTCTTCGACCACCAGCGCCTCGATCCCCTCGGAACCGGCATAGACCGCCGCCGCCACGCCCGCAGGGCCCCCGCCGACGATCACGAGATCGTAGGTCCGCCGCGAACAGATATCGAGATCCATGCCGAGATACTGCGCGACCTTGCGCGGGGTGGGTTCGGCGAGCCGCGTTCCATTGCCCAGCATCACGGCCGGTTCGTGGCCGATCAGGGCGCAAACCTGCACGGACTGCTCGTCGGTCGCATCAAGATCGACGCTCTTGAACGGGATGCGGTTGCGCGACAGGAAACGCTCGACCGCCTGCACCGCCGGATCGCGGTCTGCCCCGATCACCTTGACCGCGGCATTGCCGAGCTCGAACTGCTTGCGGCGGCGCGCAGCGAAAACGGTAATGAGGTGGTCGGAGAGCTCGGGCACCCGGCTCATCAGCTCCAGCATCGCTTCACGCGGGGCCTCGATCACGCGGGTGTCCATACTCGCGCGCATCTTGAGGTAATTGGTGCCGCGATTGAGGAAGGCGATCTCGCCCATGAACTGCGTCGGCCCGAGCGCCGAGGGCAGCAGGCGCTCGCCGGTATAGGGGTTTACCACTTCGATTTCGCCTTCGAGGATGTAGACGAAGCGGTCCATCGGCTCGCCGATGTCCATCACGATGCTGCCCGCAGGGTAGGCCTTCTCCCCGCCGATGGCGCAGATGGCGTCGACATGCTCGGGCGCGAGCGGCACCCGGCGCATGGTTTCAAGGTCTTGTCCCAAAGTCTCCATGCGCGCCCTCCTGCCCGATCAGGATTGCAACATGGGGTCAGGCCTTCGCACTTGCAATATAGCGACTGACGGTATTCGCCACCACCGAGAGCGGCGCATTGCCGCCCAGCACCACGGCGGTGTTGAACGCCTTGAAATCATAGCGTCCGCCCAGCTCCGCCTGCGCGCGCGTGCGCTGGCGGACGATTTCGCTGTGGCCGATCTTGTAGCCGCAGGCTTGGCCTGGCCAGCTGCAATAGCGATCAACCTCGCTGGCGACCTCCTGAACCTTGGAGCCATTGCGCTCGACAAAGAACTGGCGGCCCTGCTCGCGGGTCCAGCGCTTGGAATGGAGGCCGGTGTCCACCACCAAGCGGCAGGCGCGAAAGGCGAGCGATTGCAAGTAGCCGAGCCGCCCGACCTTGAATTCGTCATAGGCGCCAAGCTCATCGGCCAGCTGCTCGCCATACAGCGCCCAGCCTTCGGAAAAGGCATTGAAGGCGAGGATCGAGCGGATCAGCGGCAGGCGGTTGGAGAACTCGCCCTCCCACACGTGGCCGGGAATGCTCTCGTGGAAGGTCAGGTCGGCAAGGTCATATTTGCGGTGCAGATCGGTGGTTCTGAGGTTGATCCAGAACCGCCCTGGAATGCTGCCGTCCTTGCTGCCCGCCCCGCCATAGGCCCCCGGCGCGCCGGGCTCTTCGGTCAGCGGCAGGCGGCGGATTTCGAGCGGCGGATCAACCAGCCGGTTGAAGGCGCGCGGCATCTGCGACTTGATCCACGCCACGCGGTCATTGATGAAGTCGAAAATCTCCTTGCGGCCCGGATCGCCCTCAGCGAACTTGTAGCGCGGATCTTCCCCGAGCGCCCGCATCCGTTCGCCAACGCTGCCGGTGGTGTAGCCGATTTCCCTGAGGATCGGGTCCATCTTGCCGTGGATTTCTTCGAGCTCGGCCAAGCCCTGACGGTGGATTTCATCGGGCGTCATCGCGGTGGTGGTCGAGGCGCTGACCGCCCAGCTGTAATACGCCTCGCCCATCGGCTGCGCCCACATGCCGGCGGCGTCCTTGGCGGCGGCGCGCTGCGCCTTCAATTCGGCCATCTGGCGTTCGAGCGCGGGGACGATCCCGCCGGCGGTGATGCGTTCGGCCATCCCGGCGCGGCTGTCCGCCCCGGCAATGCCCGAAGCGCTGATCGGCCCGGCATAGCTGTCCTTGGCGCTCTTGAGGCTCGCTTCCATCTGCGCGATCGCCTTGTCGAGCAGAAAGGCGGGCGGCACCACGCCCATCGCGCGGGCGGCGCGGATGCGGTCCAGCTCGCCATCGAGGATCGCGGGCACTTCGCCCAAGCGGTCGAGATAGGGGCCGAAATCCGCAGGCGTCTTCAGCGGCTGGGTCGAGCCGAAGAAGCGCGGCAGATCAATATAGCCGCCGACGTTCTGGATCACGACATAGGGCGCGTTGCGCCAGCTGCCCACCGCGACATCGCCATAGGGCATAGCCATGCCTTCGAGCGCCTTGGCAAACGCCGCTTCGACCACTTCGAAGCCGATCTGCTGATCGCTGGTCAGGCCCTGCTTGGGAAAAGCGCGCGCTTCGGCAACGAGTGATTTGAGCTCGGCGGCGTATTCCTCGCGCCCCCCTTCGCCCGGGGTGCCGAAGGTCGAGCGCCAGGCGGAATATTCCCCGGTATCCACCCCCAGCCCGGTCGCGCGGCCCGGTTCATGCGCCAGCATCCGGTAGGCAATCCGGTCGAGCGCGGCGTCAGGATCAAGCCCCGACAGCGACGCCGCCGAAGCGGGCGCGGCCTGCGAACGCGCGCAGGCGGGCAGCAGGGCGAGGGCGGAAACGCCGCCGAGCCCAGCGAGGGTCTGGCGGCGGGTGACATCAGCGAAGGTCTCTCTCATGGCATGAGGGTTTGGCGGCGCGCCCATGCCAAGTCAATTGCGCAAGGCAAGAGGCCCACGCTAGAGAGCGCTGATGACCGATATCGTGCTCTCCATCGTGATGCTCGCCGCGGTTTTGCTGGCGGCAGGCGCGTTCGTGCTGTGGCGGCGCACCGGTCAGCTCAAGCAGCCCGCGCTGATGCTGCTGCTCGCGGTAATCGCGGTGCTCAACGTGCTAATCTGGACCATCCCCACCCGCACTGGCGAAGCGCCAATCACGCAGCTGAAGGCGGCCGGGGAGGGATAGGCCCCGCCGACCGCCCGATTGATGTCACTCGGGGATTTTCCAAGAGATTGAGCCGGTGAAGCTGCCCGCCACCGGCTTGCCCGTCCCGTCGCGTGCGGCATCAAAACGCGCGCGTTTCGTCAGCAGGTCGCAGGTTGCCATATCGAGCACATCATGCCCGGTCGAACGGGTGATGGTGCAGCCGGTCACCTTGCCGCTGGCGCTGATCGACAGAGTGAAGCGGGCATTGCCCGACAGGCCCTGCCGTAACCAGTTCGAACGATAGTCGCTATCGATCACCCACCGCGCCGGATTGTTCTTCGGGCGGGCATCCACCGGATCAAAGGGTGACGCGCTTGGAGTCGGCTCGGGGATACCGAAGTCAACCGGGCCCACGACCGGTCCGGTCGATTCGCCAAGGCCGGGCAGGGTATCGATCGGCGTGTTGCCGAAATCGAACGGGATCACCTCGGGGCGGGTGGTTGTGCTGGTGGTGCTGGCTCGTTGCTTGGTGGTGGTCTGCTCCACCGGATCGGGCTGGGGCTGGGGCGGGGGCGGCGGGACCGGGATCGGCTTGATCGTGAAGCCCTTGAGCGGGGGCGGGACGTCGCGGGTGACGACGGTCACGGCAAGGCCGACAACCAGCAGAGCGCCAAAAGCGGCCGGGATGCCGAGCGCACCAGCCAAGGCGGCTGGGTTGGGACGGCGGGTATGGGAGGCGTAGGTCATTTCGGGGGCTCCTCTCTCCATCATCGTGGGAGCGGTGGCCGGAGCGCATGTCGCAAGCAAAACCCTCCGGCTCCGCTCAGGAACCGGAATACTATGATTTTTGGTGGGGGCGAAGAAGTTTCGAGTTGCGATTCAAGACGTTGTCCAGTCCTGAATCGCCACTCACAATTACTTGATCGGACAATCCGGGCTGAGGCGGAAATCCAGGTAATTGTCGACTGAGGCCATCAGCTCTTCGAGTTCGTTCTCGAAGAAGTGGTTGGCGCGCGGGATTTCTTCGTGGTGGATGGTGATGTGCTTTTGGGTGCGAAGCTTGTCGACCAGCTTCTGCACCGCGCCCGGCTGCACCACGGTATCGGCCGCGCCCTGCACGAAGATGCCCGAGGCGGGGCAGGGGGCGAGGAAGCTGAAATCATACATGTTGGCGGGCGGCGCGACCGAGATGAAGCCGCGCACTTCGGGGCGGCGCATCAGGAGCTGCATCCCGATCAGGGCGCCGAAGGAGTATCCCGCGATCCAGGTGCTCTGCGCTTCGGGGTGGATCGACTGCACCCAATCGAGCGCACTTGCCGCGTCGGAAAGTTCGCCGATGCCGCTGTCAAAGCTCCCCTGCGAACGCCCCACACCGCGGAAGTTGAAGCGCAGCGTCGCAAACCCGCGATCGGCAAAGGTCTTGTAGAGCCGCTGCACGATCCGGTCGTTCATCGTTCCGCCGCCTTCCGGGTGCGGGTGCAGGATCATCGCCACGGGCGCACGCGGGCGCGGTGGGGGCGAGAAACGACCTTCAAGACGGCCTTCCGGGCCGGGGAAGATGACTGAGGGCATCGGGTAACCTTATGAGCGAGGAGCCGCGCCGGGTGGCGCTGTAAATCGAGGAGCCTATATAGGCACCCTCGCGCAAATCGCAATTTTTTACGAGGACTGAACCATTCCCGACCGGGTCTATCTCGATCACGCCGCCACCTCGCCGCTGCGCCCTGAGGCGAAGGCGGCGATGGAGGAGGGGTTTCGGCTGTGGGCCAATCCGTCCTCGCCCCACGCGGAAGGGCGCAAGGCGCGGGCCGCGCTGGAGGATGCGCGCGAGCGGATCAAGCGGGCGTTGGGGTGGAGCGGCGAGCTGATTTTCACCAGCGGCGCGAGCGAGGCGCTGTGGATTGCGCTGAACCGGGCGAAGGTTGATCGGCGGATTATCAGCGCGGTCGAGCATGACGCGGTGTTTCGGGCGGCGCCGGATGCTGCGGTGTTCACAGGCGAAGACCTCTTCGATGCCAACACCTTACTCGCCGTGCAGCACGTGAATTCCGAAACCGGGACGATTAATCCGGTCAGCGACACGGCCGCGCGTCTTGCCGATACCGGAGCGCTCCTGTTGTCGGACTGCGCCCAGAGCGCAGGCAAGCTGACGCTGCCCGATGCGGATATGCTGGTGGTATCGGCGCACAAATTCGGCGGTCCCATCGGGGTTGGCGCGTTGCTGGTGCGCGATTTCAATCTGCTCGAACCCATCGGCGGGCACGAACGCGGCTATCGCCAGGGCACCGAAAACCTCCCTGGCGCTCTCGGCATGGCGGCAGCGCTGGAGGCGGGCGGGTGGGCGGCCTCGCCAGAGCAGCGCGCGGCGTTTGCCGAGCGGGTTGCCGGCCAGCGCCTCACGATCGGCGAGCATGTCGATTACATCTTCGCGCTCGCCCACCCCACCATGAGCGCGCAGGCCCTGCTGATCCGCCTCGACGCGATGGGCTTTGCGGTCTCGGCGGGGAGCGCGTGTTCTTCGGGCACACTCAAGAAAAGCCGGGTGCTTGATGCTTTCGGGGTGCCCGATGATATCGCGGCGCGCGCGATCCGGGTGAGCATGGGGTGGTCGACGACGGCGGAGGACTTGGAGCGGTTTGCGCAGGCTTGGGCCTCGCTATGTTGAACCCCCATCGTCTCCCCGGACTTGATCCGGGGCCCCGCTTACTTAAACCGCAGCGCACAGGCAGCGGGATCCCGGGTCAAGCCCGGGAAGACGAGAGGGGTGATTGATGATCTACCTCGACTACCAAGCCACCACCCCGCTTGCGCCCGAAGCGCGCGAGGCGATGCTGCGCTGGCTTGGCGGGCCGGAGAGCGACACCTTTGGCAATCCCCACTCCCCCCACCGCATGGGCCGCATGGCCGCCGCTGCGGTGGAAACCGCGCGTGAGCGGGTGGGGGCGCTCTTGCCTGAGGGCGGTCAGGTGATCTTCACCAGCGGCGCGACCGAGGCGATCAATACCGCCATTCTCGGCACCCCGGGCGACGTCATCACCTTCGCCACGGAACATGCCGCCGTGCTCGATTGCCAGCGCGCGGTCGAAGCGCAGGGGCGGCGCTTCACGGTGCTGCCGGTGCTGCCTGATGGCCGGGCCGATGTCGAAGCATTGGCCGATCATGTCACGTCATCGACAGGTCTTGTCGCGGTCATGGCGGTCAATAACGAGATCGGGGTGAGGAACCCGCTCGCCTCGGTGGTCGAGATTGCGCGGGGCGTGGGGGCCAAGGTGCTGGTCGATGCGGTGCAGGCCTATGGCCGGGTGCCGGTCGAGGTCGCGGCGGATTTCATCGCGATCTCTGCGCACAAGTGCCACGGGCCCAAGGGCATCGGGGCATTGTGGGTGCGTAGCGGGGTCATGCCCACCCCGTTGCTCTATGGTGGCGGGCAGGAGGCCGGCCTGCGGTCAGGCACCCTCTCACCCGCCCTTTGCGCAGGCTTCGGCGCAGCGGCGCAGGTGGCCGAGGAAGGCATGAGCGAGCAAATGTTTCACGTGGAACATTTATGGAACTTGGGTCGCGCGGCATTTGCCGATTGGGAGCTGAACGGCAGCGCCATCGACCGCTGGCACGGCAATCTCAACATCCGAAAGGACGGATTGGACGTCGCTCGGCTGATGTCAGACTGCCGCCAGATCATGTTCTCCGCAGGCTCTGCTTGCGCCAGCGGCTCGGGTCGGCCCAGCCACGTGCTGAAGGCGCTGGGGCTTTCAGACGCGCAGGCAAAGTCCTCTATCCGCCTCGGATTTGGGCGCTATACGCGGCCCGAAGACATCGAAACCGCCGCCGTCGCGCTGCGTGCTGCTGCAAGGGAACAGGGCCTGTGAGCATCACCATCACCTTCATCGACCCCCACGGCAAACCCGTCGCAGCAACGGCTGAACCGGGCGATAGCCTGCTGCGGGTGGGCCAAGCGGCAGGCCTGCCTTTGGAGGGCACCTGCGAGGGGCAGATGGCTTGCTCGACCTGCCACGTCATCGTCGCAAGCGAGTGGTTCGACCGCCTGCCCCCCGCCGCTGAGGAAGAGGAAGACATGCTCGACTTCGCCGCCGGGGCGCGCCGAACCTCTCGCTTGTCGTGCCAGATCGAACTGACCGCGGCGATGGACGGGCTGACGGTCAGCGTGCCTTCTGAGAGCAATGACCTGAGGCGCATGTAACCTGCGTCAACCCTGTGGAAACCCCTCTCCCGGCACCGCCGCCGTATTGCTAGACGGGGCGCATGGCTGAGACCGATCTTCCCGCTGATTCCGATCCCTTTGACGCGATCGTCGATGCGCCCTTCGATGCCGCGCTGTCGGAACGCTATCTGGTCTATGCGCTTTCCACCATCACCGCCCGCTCGCTGCCCGATCTGCGCGACGGGTTGAAGCCGGTCCACCGCCGCCTGCTGTGGGCGATGCGGCAGTTGAAGCTCGATCCCGCATCCGCCTTCAAGAAATCGGCCCGCGTCGTCGGCGATGTGATCGGCAAGTATCACCCGCATGGCGATGCCTCGGTCTATGACGCGATGGTGCGCCTCGCGCAGGATTTTGCCCTGCGTTATCCGCTGGTTGAGGGGCAGGGCAACTTCGGCAATGTCGATGGCGATAACGCTGCCGCCTACCGCTACACCGAAGCGCGGCTGACCAAGACCGCGCTCGAACTGATGGCGGGGCTGGATGAAGGCACCGTCGATTTCATCCCCACCTATAACGGCGAGGAGGTTGAGCCCGAGATCTTTCCCGGCCTGTTTCCCAACCTCCTCGCTAATGGCGCGAGCGGGATTGCGGTGGGCATGGCGACCTCGATCCCGAGCCACAATGTCGCGGAAATTATCGATGCGACGCTGGAGCTGATCGATAATCCCCACGTGGAACATGCGCGGCTGATGGAGCTGTTCCACGGTCCCGATTTTGCGACCGGGGGCCAGGTGGTCGACAGCCCCGCCGCCATCGCCGAGGCCTATCGCACCGGGCGAGGCTCGTTCCGCCTGCGCGGGCGGTTCCATGCGCCCGAAGCCAAGGATGCCGATGACATCGCGGCAGGGATCGAGCGGCTCGGCGGAGGGCAGTGGCAACTCGTGATCAGCGAGATCCCCTATCAGGTGCCCAAGGGCAAGCTGATCGAACAGATCGCCGCGCTGATCGGGGATCGCAAGCTGCCGATCCTTGAGGATGTGCGCGATGAAAGCGATACCGCGATCCGCATCGTGCTCACCCCCAAGAGCCGCAATGTCGACCCGGAATTGCTGAAGGAGAGCCTCTACAAGCTCACCGATCTGGAGACCCGCTTCAGCCTTAATTTGAACGTGCTCGATGCCCAGCCGGGCTTCGGGCGCACGCCAATGGTGATGGGGCTGAAGGAGCTGCTCGAAAGCTGGACCCGCGCCCAGATCGACATCCTCCAGCGCCGCGCGCAGCACCGGCTCGACAAGATCGCATCGCGGCTGGAGCTGGTGCGCGGCTACATCATCGCGTTCTTGAACCTCGACCGGGTGATCGAAATCATCCGCACCGAGGACGAGCCCAAGCCGGTGATGATGGCCGAATTCGAGCTGACCGACCGGCAGGCCGAGGCGATCCTCAACATGCGGCTCAGGTCCCTGCGCAAGCTGGAGGAAATGGAGCTGCGCAAGGAGCAGGACGCGCTGCTGGCCGAGGAGGCCGACCTCAAGGCCCTGCTCGAAAGCCCCGCCAAACAGCGCACCCGGCTGAAGCGCGACCTGCGCAATCTTCGTAAGGACTATGCCGAGGATACTCCGCTCGGCCGCCGCCGTACGCTGATTGCCGAAGCTGCCCCCGCGGTTGAATTCAGCATGGACGCGATGATTGAGAAGGCCCCCGTGACCGTGATCCTCAGCCAGAAGGGCTGGATCCGCGCGGCGAGCGGGCATGTGCCGCTCGATCAGGAGTTCAAGTACAAGGAGGGCGATGGCCTCGCCTTCATCTGCCATGCCCAGACCACCGACAAGCTGCTGCTCGCCGCATCCGACGGGCGGTTCTTCACGCTGGGCTGCGACAAGCTGCCCGGTGCGCGCGGGTTTGGCGAGCCGGTGCGGACCATGATCGACCTCGAAAGCGAGGCCAGTGTCGCTGCGATGATGGTCCACAAGCCCGGCGGCAAGCTGCTGCTCGCCTCCAGCCACGGCAAGGGGTTTGTGGCGGAAATGAACGAGCTGCTGGCTGAAACCCGCAAGGGGCGGCAGGTGGTCAACCTCAAGGATGGCGCGCGGCTCGCGGTGATTCGCCCCATCGCGCCCGAGCATGATCACGTCGCCTGCGTGGGGGACAACCGCAAGCTGGTGGTGTTCAACCTTGAGGAGCTGCCGGTTATGGCGCGGGGGCAGGGGGTGCAGCTCCAGCGCTTCCGCGATGGCGGGCTGTCTGATGCCACCACCTTCGTACTGGCGGACGGCCTCAGCTGGCAGATGGGCGGTTCGGGCGAGCGCACCCGCACCGAGACCGAAATCCGCATGTGGAAGGTCGCGCGCGGCGCAGCGGGGCGGATGCCGCCGCAGGGGTTCCCGAAGAACAACCGCTTCGATTGAGCCTGACAAGCAAAGGGCTGCGGACGCATGATGCATCCGCAGCCCCCGGCGAATAATCCGATTACTCCGATGCGCCATCAGTCGAGCCGCCGCTCGCGCTCGCCGCAGCGCTGGCGATCTGTTCGCGGGTGAACAGCGCCATCAGCTTGCCGTTGGGGTCGACCGCGAAGTGCTCCTTCTTGAGCGCCACCGGGCCTTCCGGGCTTTCAAGGATGATCGCATCCGCCGCCAGATCGACGCTCGCCAAGGTGCCCGCCGGATTGCCATTGGCCGAAATCACCGCCGCGCCCGCCACCAGCGCCGCATCGCGCGCGGCATTGGCCTGAGCCACCTGCTCATCCATCATCGCGTCAATCTGATCCTTGGTCGCATTGATGCTGGGGCCAACGTCGCCAGCGCCAATAAGATCGGCCGGGATCGGCGCCTTGTGCTTGCCGGTGTTGATCGTCACGATCCCATTGGCATTGGCTTCGACCGTGCCGATCGCCTTGCCGTCATTGCCATAAACTGTCGCGCCCACATCCTGGGCAAAGGTCACCGCCGGGGTGCTTGCAAGAAGGGCGGCCATCATGACCAGCTTCATGGATTTCATCGGTGTTTTCTCCATTTGTACACTTCGTCAAGACGTTGCCATGGGAGCAACGTCGGCGGGACACGCATGACCGCTCAGGGCCAGGAGGCGATGGCGAGAGGACGGCGCATGGGGCCGTGTGCCAAAGGTGCGTGAATGCAATTAATGCACGGACCCCGCTGAAGGTTCCTAGGCTGCGTGACTGCGGTGTTACAATTCTGCGAGAGGCACCCGCCCCGGTTTCGGCTCGGTTCGCCGTTTTGGCGGTTAGCGGGCGAGTTCCTCGTCGAGCAATTGCGCGGTCCGTGTGGCATCGGGGAAGCCTTCCGCCACCCAACGCTGCTCAACCGCTTGAAGTATACGGGCGACGACAGGCCCGGCAGTGATCCCGCGCGCGACAATGGCTCCGCCCTTGAGCGGGAAGACCGGCACCGCCCAATTGCGCAAAGATCGGGCATCTGCGCCGAGCAGCAGCAAGCGGTCAATCGCAGTGGGCGGCGTGAGGCGATAGGCAAGCGCCTGCGGGTTTGCGGCATCGCCCGCGTTGCGCTCGGCAGCCGCGACGAGGCGGGTGCGCTGCGCCTTGGAAAGGCGCAGCCGGGCCGCAACGGTCTCGGCGACACTGGCTGACGGGGGCAGCAGTGCCGCTAGCCGTCTGACCGGATCGGGGGCGAACCCCTGCGCGTGTTCGGCTTCGATCACGCGGGCCAGAACCACAAGCTGCGGCGCGCAGGCTTCGGGCAGGATCACGCCCAGCACGCCATGCGCCCGCATCCGTTCCAGCGTGGGGTGCGGATCGGGCAGGGCGAGCAGCGCCAGCAATTCCGCCGCAACCCGCTCGCGGCTGAGGCCTTTCAGGGTGTGCGCAAGTTCGGCGCACGCAGCTTCCGCCTCATCATCAAGCGCCGCGCCGAAGCGCGCCTGGAAGCGGTAATAGCGCAGGATCCTGAGGTGATCCTCGGCAATCCGCGCGCGCGCATCACCGATGAACCGCACCCGGCGTGCCTCGAGATCGGCTAGCCCGCCGAAATAGTCCGCGATCGCCAGCGTTTCGGGATGAGCGTAGAGCGCGTTGATGGTGAAATCGCGCCGAGCGGCGTCCTCGGGCCAGTCCTTGGCAAAAGCGATGGTGGCGCGCCTGCCATCGGTGGCGACATCGCGGCGCAGAGTGGTGACCTCGACCGGGCCGTCCTTGAGGATCGCGGTGATGGTGCCATGCTCGATCCCGGTGGGCACGGTGCGAATGCCAGCCTTGCCGCAGCGGTCGATCACCACGGCGGGCATCAGCAGCGTGGCGCAATCGACATCGTGGACCGCCACGCCAAGCAGCCCGTCGCGCACCGCCCCGCCGACCCAGCGGATATTCTCGGCCCCCAGCGCCGCTGTCAGCGCGGTGAGGCCGGCGCGGCCGGTCCAATCGGCATCGGCAAGATTGCGTAATTCTGTCAAGGAAACACCGTTCACCCTGAGCCTGTCGAAGGGTTGTCCTTCGCTTCGGCGACATCGCTAGAAGAAAGTGCAGGCCTTCGACAAGCTCAGGCCGAACGGAGTTGCGGACGAAGCTGCGCGAATTCGATCCGCCGCGACAGGTTGGCGATGATCGCGGCGGTCACGCCCCAGATGCGAAAGCCCTGCCATTCGAGCTCGAGATACCGCCGCGTGGCTCCGCGCCAGAACACCTCATTGGTGGTCCAGCTGGCCGGATCGAGCAGCAGACCGAGCGGGGCGGTGAACCATGCCTCGACCTCGCACGGGTTGGGCGTCAGCTCCAGCCCCGTCGGCACGACGCCGACCACCGGGGTGACGATGAAGCCGGTGCCGGTGTGATAGGTATCGGTGGTGCCGATCACCCGCACGGCGGCGCGGGGCAGGGCGAGCTCCTCCTCAGCCTCGCGCAAGGCGGCGGTGATGGCGTCCTCGCCCGGATCGATCTTGCCGCCGGGAAAGGCGACCTGCCCAGGATGATCGCGCATCGCGCGGGGGCGCTGGGTCAGGATCACCTGAGGATCATGCAGCACATCGGTGATGGCGATCAGCACGGCGGCGGGGGTAGCGCGGCCGTCGGTGGCGAAGGCGGCATCGCTCAAGAGGTCGGGGATGGGCTGCGCGTGCCCCTGCGCAAAGGCGCGGGTAAGGGGTTCGATGATGCTCACGGCAGCAGCGCGAAGGTCGCGCCCCGACTGGTGACCTGCCAGCCATTCGCCTCGGCCCCCTCGGCCAGCGCGATCTCTGCAAGCTGCGCCCAGGTCGAACGGTTGAGCCGCGCTTCGCACCCGCGCCGGACGTGGAGATAGAGCGCGGGGTTTTCGGGCGATCCAACCGCGCGCAAGGGGTGGTTTGGTCCCGCGATCACCAGGTCATCGGTATTCAGCCGAAATGCCAGCGCATCCTCCGCCCGCACGCAATCCACCGCGATGAAGGCCGCGTCCTCGACCTCGATGGCGAGTTTCTCGAAGGGGGTGACCAGCCAGTGGTGCC
Source organism: Erythrobacteraceae bacterium CCH12-C2 (assembly GCA_001556995.1). GTDB lineage: Bacteria > Pseudomonadota > Alphaproteobacteria > Sphingomonadales > Sphingomonadaceae > Erythrobacter. Next base: position 7,118 of record LSKF01000136.1, on the reverse strand, counting down.
CTGCCGCATCGCGGGTCAGCAGCCCGGCAAAGGCGCGCACCATCGCCTCGCGCCGGATCACCCCGCCTTCGTGGAACCAGGTGCCATCGGCGGCGATGCGCATGTGGCTTTCGCCGATCTGCTGCGGGGCCCAGCCTTCGACCGGCGGCAGCTTGCGCGCCGCCACCAGCTCGGCGATCTCGGCGAGCGTCAGGCTGGCAAGGTAAGGCGGGGGTTCGTAGGGCATGGCTGAATGGGGATGGCAGATGCGGGCGGCGAGGTGAAGAGGGGAGTGGCCCCTATCCGTCCCAAGGCCCCAGCATCCCCTCAGCGGGCATGGCGGCGAGCGCGGTGCCGCGGGCGAGCAGGCGGCGGGGCTCATAGGGCCCGGGGCAGCGCCAACCGCCGGTGAGCGCGGCGGAAAATCCCCAGCGGCCGTAATATTCGGGATCGCCGATCAAAACCTGCGGAAGGGCGCGCCCCCCGCCCGCCGCAAGCCGCGCGTCCTCCGCGATCATCGCACTCATCAGCCCGACGCCAAAGCCCTCGCCCTGGCGTTCGGGCACCACCGCAACCGGCCCGACCATCACCAGCGGCACCTGCCCTTGCTTGGTCTGGAGCCCAATCGGCCAGCACTGGATGGTGGCGACCAGCAGGCCGTCTTCATCCAACGCGGCAAGGCTGAGACCGGGGAGCCAATCCATTCCTTCGCGGATGCGGTAGGCGGTGCGGGCGTGACGGTCCGCGCCAAAGGCACGATCGAGTACGGCCTCGATCATGGCCGGCTCGACCGCTTCAAGCGGGATCAGGGTCGCGGCCTCAACCGCGCGGGGGGTAGCGGCCATCAGCGCGGGGTCAGCTTGAACAGCTTGGCGCCGTTGCCGTCCTCGGCGATCCAGATCGCGCCGTCGGGGCCTTGCGCGATGCTGCGCAGGCTCTTCTCGAAGCCCCAGCGGTTGGTCTCGCGCGCACTTTCGCCATCGATGCTCACCGCGACCAGCGCCTGGCTGCCCAGCCCCGGTATCAGCACCTTGCCCTTCCAATCCGCGAACATATCGCCGGTGTAGATCAGCATGTCGCCCGGCGCGATCACCGGGTTCCAGCTCAGCGCGGGCTGTGCAAAGCCATCATCGGCGGCGTGATCGGGGATCGGGTCGCCGTTGTAGTGATCGCCGTTGGAGCGAACTGGCCAGCCGTAATTGGCGCCGGACTTGACGAGGTTGAGTTCATCCCCGCCTGCCGGGCCGTGCTCGACCTCCCACAGGCGGCCTTGCGCGTCCCAGTCGATCCCCAGAATGTTGCGATGCCCCCAGGACCAGATTTCGGCATTGACGCCGCCCTTGTCCGCAATCGGGTTGCCCGCGGCCGGGGTGCCGTCGAGATTGAGGCGGACGATCTTGCCGAGCGTGTTGCCGGTCTCCTGCGAGGGCTGCATCTTCTGACGCTCGCCGCTGGCGATGAAGAGATACTTGCCGTCGGGCGAAAAGGCGATGCGGTGCGAATAGTGGCCCTTGCCGGTCACCTTGGGGGTCTGGCGCCAGATCACCGACATGCCTTCGACCGCGCAGGAATCGACCGCGGTGCAGGCGAGCTTGCCCCTGCCAACAACCGCGCCGCGGGTGTCACCTTCTCCGGCCTCGGCCCAGCTCAGGTAGATCGTGCGACCATTCAGCGGCTTTCCGGCCTCGGCAGGAAGGAAGGCGACATCGCCGAGCCCGCCTTGACCGCCATAGGCGACCTCGGGCGTTCCGGAGACTGTGCCGGTCTTGCCGCTGGCGGCGTCGAGCACCTTGAGCGCGCCCGCCTTCTCGGTGACGAACAGCATCTGGGTGCCCGGGGCAAAGGCAATCGCCCAGGGTTCCTCGAAGGTCCCGGCCTCCGCGGCGCGGAACGGGGCCACGGGTCCGGTGGTGGCGACGATCTTGTCGGACTGGGCGGTTTCCCCGGTTTCGGCATTTGCGCAGCTTGCCAGAGCAAGCGCCGCGAGGGACAAGCTGGCGATCAGTCGGGCAGAACGGAACATGCTGGGGGTATCTCCGGGTTTCACAAAAACAAGTGATGGCCTCGTGATTGGGGTCGACGAGGCGGGGCGAGGGCCGCTGGCCGGGCCGGTGGTGGCGGCTGCGGTTGTGCTTGGGGATGCGATACCCATCGGGCTCGACGATTCCAAGCGGCTTTCGGCCAAGCGGCGCGCAGGTCTCGACGAAGCGGTTCGCAAGACCTGTTGCTGGGCGGTGGCGGTGGTCGAGCCGGAGGAGATTGACCGGCTCAACATCTTCATCGCCACGATGGAGGCGATGACCCGTGCGGTCGCACGGTTGACGGCCGCTTTGGAGGCTCCGGTCGGGACTGTCCTGATCGACGGCAATATCACTCCGCAGGGCCGCTGCTCAGGGTGGTGCTGGCCCGCGCGGGCGATCGTCGGCGGGGACGGGATCGAACCGGCGATCTCCGCCGCCTCAATCATCGCCAAGGAATGGCGCGACCGGCTGATGCTGGAAGCCGCCGCCGCGCATCCGCACTATGGCTGGGAGCGCAACAAGGGCTATGGCACGGCGGAGCACCTCGAAGCGCTGCGCCGCCACGGCCCGACCCCGCTCCACCGCCGCAGCTTCGCCCCCGTGGCGCAGCTGACGCTGCTCTGAGCTCCGATCCCTCTCTCGTCATCCCAGCGAAAGCTGGGACCCAGGGCTTCAAGGTGCAGTGCGTGCCGCTATAGGTCCCAGCTTTCGCTGGGATGACGGATGATGGGGAGGTGAGTCTTCCCCGCCACACCGCTCTATCTGGAGTCCTGCCCCGCGCGCCGGACTCAACATCTTGTGCCGGTCTTGCTTCGTTCCGCCAAGGCTAGTGGGTCTTTACGCGTCATTAACCTTAAGAAGCGCAAAATTAGGCGCTTGACGCGGACTCCTCAAGGACTCATGCCTGTGGATAAGTCGCAGGCACAACAGGCAGGGCCAACTCAGTGAGCGTGATAGAAAAGGCGAAGTTGCAGCCAAAAAGCGCTGAAAAAGCGTTGAAAACTGCGCGCGCGCTCGATTTGCCCGTGGGCCGCATTCTGCCTGGGGACTGCATCGCGGCGATGCGCTCGCTGCCCACAGCCAGCGTCGACCTCGTTTTCGCCGATCCGCCCTATAACCTGCAATTGGGCGGCGATCTCAATCGCCCTGATGGCAGCCATGTCGATGCCGTGACCGATCACTGGGACCAGTTCGACAGCATGGCGGCCTATGACAAATTTACCCGCGAATGGCTGACCGAAGCGCGCCGGGTCTTGAAGCCCGATGGCGGGCTGTGGGTGATCGGTAGCTATCACAACATCTTCCGCGTCGGTGCGATCCTGCAGGATCTGGGGTTCTGGATCCTCAACGACATCGTCTGGCGCAAGACCAACCCCATGCCAAATTTCCGCGGCACCCGCTTCACCAATGCGCACGAAACCCTGATCTGGGCGAGCATGGGGGAAAAGGCGCGCTATCACTTCAATTACCGCGCAATGAAGACTTTGAACGACGAACTTCAGATGCGCTCTGACTGGGTGCTGCCGATCTGTTCTGGGGGTGAGCGGCTGAAGGAAAACGGCAAGAAAGCGCATCCCACCCAAAAGCCCGAAGCGCTACTCTACCGCGTGCTGCTGGCGACAACCGAGAAGGGCGATGTCGTGCTCGATCCCTTCTTCGGCACCGGGACGACCGGCGCGGTCGCCAAGCGGCTGGGGCGGCAGTGGATCGGCTGTGAGCGCGAGGATTTCTACCGCGCGGTCGCCGAAAAGCGGATCGCGAAGGAATTGCCGCTCGATGAAAGCGCGCTCACCACGATGCAGTCGGCCCGCACTGCGCCCAAGGTAGCTTTCGGTGCGGTGGTGGAGGCGGGGCTGATCCCACCCGGCTGCCAAGTGTTCGACAAGAAGCGCCGCTGGATCGCCACGGTGCGCACCGATGGCTCGCTGGAATGCGGGGGCAAGACCGGGTCGATCCATAGCCTCGGCAAGGACCTGCAAGGCGCGCCGTCGTGCAATGGCTGGTCGTTCTGGCACTATGAGACGGGCGGAGACGTCTTGCCGGTCGACGCCGCACGGCAGCTTTACCTTATCGCCGCCGAAGACTGATCGCGCGTGACCGAAGCGGTCTATCTCCACCCGTTGACGCTGGTGTCCGGCCCGCAGGCGGTCGATGGCGATGCAGTGCGGCTCGGTGGCTCGATGGCCTATGCCCGCGAATTCGCGCTGGTGGTGCGGCAGGATGGCGCGGTGATCGACCGGACCATCGGCACGCCTGCCGTGATCGAGGGGGCGCTCGCCAGTCTCCCCAGCGCTCTTGCGGCAGACGCGGCGGCGCAATGGGCGAACCTCGCCAAGGTGCACCCGCCGCTGCAATTGGGCGCGCGAACGATCCGGCTCGACCAGCCGCAGATCATGGGCATTCTCAATGTCACGCCCGACAGTTTCTCCGATGGAGGCCAGCACGACACCGCCGAGGCAGGCCGCGCCCATGCGGCGGCCATGCTTGAGGCAGGCGCCGCAATTATCGACATCGGCGGGGAAAGCACCCGTCCGGGCGCAGCGGCGACGTTCGAGGATGAGGAAATCCGCCGGGTTGTCCCTGCGGTCGAATATTGCGCCAGCATGGGCGCTGCGATCAGCGTCGATACCCGCCGCGCCGGAGTGCTGGCAGCGGCGCTGGCGGCGGGGGCGCAGATGGCGAATGACGTTTCGGCCTTGCGCTACGACCCGCGCAGCATCGATGTGATTGCGGAGGCGGGCTGCCCAGTGGTGCTGATGCATGCCCCAGGGGCAGGCGAGGATCTGCACAAGGGCGCAGGCTATGCGGATGTCGTGTCCGAGGTGTTCGACTTCCTCAAATTTGCCCGCGCCCGGGCAATTGCGGCAGGCATTGCCGAGGAGCGCATCATCCTCGATCCCGGCATTGGCTTCGGTAAGTCACTCGGCGAGAACCTTGCGCTCATGAACGCCTTGCCGCTGTTCCATGCGCTCGGCAGTCCGCTGCTGCTGGGGGTCAGCCGCAAGCGCATGATCGGGGCGCTCTCCGCTGAGGAGCCTGCTGACCGGCGGCTGGCCGGGTCGCTTGCGCTGGCGGTGAAGGGGATGGAGGCAGGCGTCCACCTGCTGCGGGTCCATGATGTCGCCGAGACGGTGCAGGCCCGCAATGTCTGGCGCGGGTGGCGCGATGCGGCGCTGACCGATTTCAGCCAACTCCCGACGCTCTGAGACAGTCTTTTCGCCCTGCCACAGTTCTGTCATCGCAGGTGGCCAGTAAACCGACATTTCCGACTTTCCTCAGGAGCCTTCCGATGCGTCTCACGCTGCTTGCCGCCACCACCCTTGCCGCCGCCGGGCTCGCCGCAGCGCCGCTGCTGGCGGATAATCATGGCGGTTCAGGCGATGTGCCCAAGGCGGTCAGCCTCACCCCCGATCAGCTGCTCGCCCCCTATTACGAGCAGCTGCGCAAGACCGTGACCATGCCCGAGGCGGGGCCGAACCCGGCGCTATCGCCTGCGACCACGCTGAGCCGTATCGCATTTGGCAGCTGCAACCACCAGAGCGCGCCGCAGCACATGTGGGCGCAGATTGCAGGCCAGAACCCGCAGCTGTTCCTGATGATCGGCGACAATGTTTATGGTGACAATGCGTGGGACGGCGACGCCGGGCTTGAAAGCTTGCGCGCATCCTATGCCCTGCAGGCCTCGCACACCGAATTCGCCGGCTTCCGCGCCAAGTTTCCGATGATGGCGACTTGGGACGATCATGATTTCGGCCTCAATGACGCCGGTGGCAGCTTCCCGATGCGGCGCTGGGCCGAGGAATTGTTCGAAACCTTCTGGGGCTCAACTGCCGAAGTGCGCGCCCGCCCCGGCGTCTATGACAGCACCATCACCGGGCCGGTGGGCAAGCGGGTGCAGGTCATTCTGCTCGACACCCGCTTCTTCCGCTCAGACCTCAAGCGCGCCGCGTGGTCCAAGGATCGTCCGCCGCTGGGTGGCTATCTGCCCGATGACGCTCCCGGCAAGACCGTGCTCGGCGAGGACCAATGGGCGTGGCTGGAGGCTGAGCTGGCCAAGCCCGCCGAGGTGCGGATTGTCGTGTCGTCCACGCAGGTCATCACCCAGGCGCACCAGTTCGAAGGCTGGACCAATTTCCCGCTGGAACGCACCCGCCTGCTGGATACCCTGTCGCGCCGCGCGCCAAGCGGGCTGGTGATGCTCTCGGGCGACCGCCATGCGGCGGGCATCTACAAGGCCGAGCACAAGGGGGAGACCATGTGGGAGCTGACCAGCTCCTCATTGAACCTCGCTTTCGGCAACAACAACGACGCGAGCACCGCGCGCGAGCCTGATCCGGCGCGGGTTTCGAAGTTCTTCTCGGTTGAGAATTACGGGCTGGTCGAAATCGACTGGACAGCCAAGGCCATGACCATGACCTTGAAGGGCAATGACAGCGGCACCCTGGCGGAGCAGCGCTTCACCTGGTGATGTTCTGCCAATGTTCCACGTGAAACATTTTCGGCCCAGTTGGATTCGGGCCGAAAAATGACGCTATTTCAAAGCGTATATCCGCCGTCTGAAACCATCACGTGCCCGGTAATGTTGGAAGCGGCGTCGCTGAGCAGGTAGAGGATCGAATCCGCCATCTCCTCAGACGTGGCGAAACGGCCCAGCGGCGTTGTTTTGGCCATGGCCTTCAGCGTCGCCTCCCGACCGATCGCGGCGACCGATCGCTGGAAATCTTCCCCGCCATCCCAGATCGCCGTATCGACCCCGCCGGGGGCTATCGCGTTGACGCGGATGCCTTTTGCCGCGTTCTCCAGCGCCGCGATCCGGGCCATGTGCGCGACCCCGGCCTTGGCCACACCATATGGGCCGATCCCGGCAACGGGCTTGATACCGGTGGTCGACGACACGACAACGACGCTCCCACCACCATGCTCCATGGCTCGCAGCGATGCCGCAAGCGTCAGGAACGCGCCATCGAGGTTGACCGCCATCACCCGCCGCCAGTCGGCGAGCGAAACCGACGCAATCGGTCCGCCTGCGCCGATACCGGCGTTGACAATGGCATGGTCAAGACCTGTCAATGACCCCGCTATGCCTTGCCAAAGACTTTCATTGGCCACGCTGCCGAC
>LSKF01000135.1 GCA_001556995.1 Erythrobacteraceae bacterium CCH12-C2 | reverse complement strand
TGAGGGCATAGCGTGGATGGTACGCTAAACAACGCTAAGGGCGAACAATCAGCGAACGCTTATGCGACGCGGCTATCCGGCGGGAGATTGAGGGCCTTGCGGCCAGCGGAAGCGGCTGCGCGATCCCAGAGGAAATCGCCGGAGAAGGCAATATGCTCCCAACCCACGGGGGACGTATGGGCGAGCAGATAATCAGGCACCGCGACCGAGGTTGATCGTAGATGCTGGGCGGCAGCATCCATGTAGATCGTGTTCCAGTAGACGATCGCGGCGATGACTAGATTGAGGCCGGATGCCCGATATTGTTGCGCCTCATGGCTGCGGTCGATGATCCGGCCTTGGCGGAAGGTGTAGATTGCCTGCGTCAGGGCATGGCGTTGTTCGCTGTTGTTGAGACCAGCATGGCATCGCTGGCGCAGATCGGGATTTTCCAGCCAGTCCAGCATGAACAGGGTTCGCTCGATCTTGCCGATTTCCTGTAGCGCGACGTCGAGTTGGTTCTGCCGTTCGTACGCGGCGAGCTTTCGCAGCATGACCGATGGCGCGACATGGCCGGCCTTGATCGAGCCGACGAGGCGCAGCACGTCATCCCATTGTTCAGCGATGATGTCGGTGCGGATACGCTTGCCCATTAGCGGGGCGATGGCCGGATAGGCCTTAACCGGCGCGATCGGCGCGAGGCGCCGGTCTGGAAAGTCGCGCAGGCGCGGGCAGAAGCGAAATCCCAGCATCGCGCACAGGGCGAAGACATGATCGGTCGCCCCGCCAGTGTCGGTGTAATGCTCGACGATTTTCAGATCGGTGCCGTGGCTGGTGAGGCCGTCGAGGACATAGGGCGCCTCATGCGTCGCGGCCGAGATCACTTTGACGTGGTAGGGCGCGCGCTGATCAGAATTATGGGTGTAGAAGCTGAAGCCATGATCGACGCCATAGCGGGCGTTGATATCGCCGCCCGA
>LSKF01000134.1 GCA_001556995.1 Erythrobacteraceae bacterium CCH12-C2 | reverse complement strand
CAGGTTGGTTTTGGCATCGTGAACCGAGAACTGGGCCATGGGGCAACTCCTTAGCCAGATATATAGCTAAGCGTGGCGCAGGAGGCAAGGACCGGGCTGCCTGCGTGATTGTTCGAACTTGGCTTACGCTCGCCACAGCGATCTACGGATCTCTGGCAACCTTGTGTTTCAGGCGTGCGGATGGCATGATCTGGGCGCGGCCAGAAGGGCGAAGTTTTGCCGCAAATGGCAGCTTGAGCGCGCCAATCACCGCTCAACCCCTTGTTTATAATTGCAAATCCTTCAGTTTGATAACATACATTATGTTAATACCGATACCTTAACTGCCCATGTAAACT